>NZ_JAZHOF010000011.1:0-226691 GCF_037855135.1 Microbaculum marinum | reverse complement strand
TCCCCTCCCCCTTGATGGGGGAGGGTCGGGGTGGGGGTGCGCGGGCCGCCGGCTCGATGCCGGCGGACCGCGGCGGCCGAACCGCGGATTCATAGGCCAATCATGCAGCCGACAGGCGGAAACTGCGACGATCCCGCAGCCCCCTCACCCGAACCGCGTCACCGAATACGGCGCGGGATCGACAACCGTCGCCTCGCCGCAGATCATCTCCGCCAGGAGCCGCCCGCTGACCGGGCCGAGCGTCAGGCCGAGGTGGGCGTGGCCGAAGTCGAGCCAGAGGCCGGCATGGTTCGGCGCCGGGCCGATCGCGGGAAGCGAATCGGGGAAGGACGGGCGGCGGCCCATCCAGGGACTGTCCTCGACCGGCTCGCCGAGCGGTATCAGTTCGCGCACATGCGGCTCGATGCGCGACACCTGCACCGGCGTCGGCGGCGCGTCGCGGTCGGCAAACTCGATGCCGGTGGTGACCCGGATGCCCAGCGTCATCGGCGACATCGCATAGCCGTAGGAGACGTCGACGATCGGCCGCACCAGGCTGGCATTGCCCTTCGGCCGGTAGTGCGTGTGATAGCCGCGCTTCACCGCGAACGGCACCCGGTAGCCGAGCGGCGTCAACAGGTCCATCGACCACGGCCCCAACGCCACGACCACCTCGCGGGCAGCGATCGAGCCGCCGTCGGTCTCGATCGTCCAGCCGGCGCCCGACGGCGTCAGCCGCCGCGTCGCGGTCCGCTCGAAGCTGCCGCCGTCGGCTGCGAACTGCGCGGCGTAGGCCTTGGTGACCGCGCCCGGATCGCTCAGCGAGGCGACGTCGTGCCAGTGCTCGGCCCTGGCAAAGACCGAGTTGAGATGCGGTTCGAGCTCGCGGACCTCCTCGGGGTCCAGCACGTCGTAGCCGAAGCCGCCCTCGTCGGCGATCCTCCGTTCAAGGGCGTTGGCCTGGAAGGCGGCCTCGCTGCGGTAGATCCGGATCCAGCCGGTCTCGCGCAGGTAGCGTTCGGCGCCGGCCGCGCTGAGCAGCGCCTTGTGCTCGTCGATAGCATGGGCCAGCAGCGCCATGACGTGACCCCCGTTGGCGCGCAGCTTCGCCTCGCTCGAATTGGCGGCAAGCTGCATCAGCCACGGCGCGACCTTCGGCATCGCGCCCCAGTGGAAATGCATCTCCGGCTGCATGTTGCGGGCGTATCGGAGCAGCGAGCGGACGTCGCGCGGCATGGCGATCGGCACATAGGTGCCGCCCTCGATCACGCCGGTGTTGCCGTAGGAGGTCTCCTCGCCCGGATCGCGCCGGTCGACGAGTGTCACCGACCGGCCTCGCTTCTGCAGATGGATCGCCGCGGAAACGCCGACGATGCCGGCGCCGATCACCACAATGTCTCGCTCGGCCGTCACGATGCTTTCCCGTTCGGTTGACTTCGCATAAGCAGGCGGGGAACCACCTGTAGCGCACTCCCCGCGCTCCCGACAACGGGGCAACGACCCGACCTATGATCGCCCAGATCCTGAAAGTCCTGGATTGGCTCGGCCGGCAGGGCACCCGGGCGATCGCGATCAGCCTCGTCCTCGGCATGGTGCTGCCGCCGCTGTCGGCGGTGCTGAAGCCGCTGATCCCGCAGGCCGTGTTCGTGCTGCTGCTGATCGCCTTCCTGCGGGTCGACGCCCATGCGGTATCGCACCGCCTGAAGCGGCCGTGGCTGGTGATTGCGGTGGTCGGCTGGATGATGGTGGTGCTGCCGCTGGCGCTCGGCCTGCCGCTTCTGGCGATCGGCGCCGAGACCTGGCGGCCGGGCGTCATGGTCGCATTCATCGTCATGGCGATCGCCCCGCCGATTATGTCGACGCCGGGTTTTGCCTATCTGCTCAACCTTGACGGCGCGCTGAGCCTGACCGTTCTTGTCGCCGCGATGATCGCCACGCCGGTGCTATGCCCGCTGATCGCCGGCCTGCTGGTCGGCGATGCCCTGCCCATTTCCGCTCTCGACATGGGCCTGCGACTGGCCGTCCTGCTGTGCGGTTCGCTGGTCGCTGCGCTCGTCCTGAGGCGGTTGATCGGGTTGGAACGCATCGAGCGCTCGCGGCGCATCTTCGACGGCGCCAATGTCGTGCTGCTGTTCGTGTTCGCCGTGGCGATCATGGACGGCGTCGCGGTGCGCCTCGTCGCCGAGCCGCTGTTCGTGCTCGGCCTGCTGGCGGCAGCGGTCGGATTTGCGTTGACGTTCATCGTGGTGTCCGCGCTGGTCTTCCGGTTCGCCGGCCTGGAGCAGTCGCTGACCATCGCGATCTCCGCCGGCAACCGCAACATGGCGCTGATGGCCGCGGCCCTGGCAGGTGTCATCCCCGATGCGAGCTGGACGTTCTTCGCCGTCGCCCAGGTGCCGATCTATCTGCTGCCCTGGCTGACCAAGCCGGTGATCGACCGGCTGATCGGTTCGCCGCAGGAGCCGACCCGACATTGAGCACGGAGCGGCCTTCTGCTAAAGACGCCGCTTCCGTCACGCAACACCCGACAAGCTGATGATTCCGCGCTATTCACGCCCCGAGATGGCATCGATCTGGGCGCCGGAGACGAGATTCCGGATCTGGTTCGAGATCGAGGCCGCCGCCGCCGAAGCGATGGCGGACATCGGCCTGATTCCAGCCGACGCCGCCCGCACGATCCGCAAAAAGGGCGATGCCGCAGAATTCGATGTCGCCCGCATCGACGAGATCGAACGGGAGGTGAAGCACGACGTCATCGCCTTCCTGACGCACCTGGCCGAGTTCATCGGACCGGAGTCGCGCTTCGTCCATCTTGGCATGACGTCGTCGGACGTCCTCGACACCTGCCTGTCGATCCAGTTGAGCCGGGCCGCCGACCTCCTGCTCGCCGACGTCGACGCCCTGCTCGCGGCGCTGAAGCGGCGGGCGTTCGAGCACAGGCTCACTCCCACCATCGGCCGCAGTCACGGCATCCACGCCGAGCCGACCACCTTCGGCGTGAAGCTCGCCGGATTCCACGCCGAGTTCGAGCGCAACCGCCGCCGCCTCGCCTCCGCCCGCGAGGAGATCGCCACCTGCGCGATGTCCGGCTCGGTCGGCTCGTTCGCCAATATCGATCCGCGCATAGAGGAAATGGTCGCAGCGAAGCTCGGCCTGACGCCGGAGCCGGTCTCCACCCAGGTGATCCCCCGCGACCGGCATGCCGCCTTCTTCGCAACCCTCGGCGTCGTCGCTTCGTCGATCGAGCGGCTGGCGACCGAGATCCGGCATCTGCAGCGCACCGAGGTGCTGGAAGCCGAGGAATACTTCTCGCCGGGCCAGAAGGGCTCGTCGTCGATGCCGCACAAGCGCAACCCGGTGCTGACGGAGAATCTGACGGGCCTCGCCAGAATGGTGCGCGCCTATGTCACCCCGGCCCTCGAAAACGTCGCCCTATGGCACGAGCGGGACATTTCGCATTCGTCGGTGGAGAGGATGATCGGTCCCGACGCCACCGTGACGCTGGATTTCGCGCTGTCGCGGCTGACGGGCGTCGTCGACAATCTGGTGATCTATCCCGACCGCATGCGGGCAAATCTCGACCGACTGGGCGGTCTCATCCATTCGCAGCGGGTGCTGCTAGCACTGGCCCAGGCCGGCATGAGCCGCGAGGACGCCTATGCGGCCGTGCAGCGCCATGCCATGCGGGTCTGGAACGGCGAAGGCCAGTTCCTGGATTTCCTGAAGGAAGACCCGGAAGTGACTCAGGCGATTCAGGTTTCGGACCTCGAGGCCCTGTTCGACCTCGACTATCACTTCAAGAACGTCGATGCGATCTTCGACCGGGTGTTCGGCCCGGGCGGGTAGAGGTCGCAGTCAGCCTTCGCGCTGAAGCTGCTCCATCGCCGCGATCATCATCTCGTCCATGGTCCGGCGGATCTGGTGGTCGGACTGGTCGACGCCGGCGGCATCGAAATCGGCGCGGATCTTGCGGAACACGTCCTCGTCGCCGGCTTCCTCGAAATCGGCTCGGACCACGTCCTTCGCATACTGGTCGGCCGCCTCGCCGGTCATGCCGAGCTTCTCCGCCGCCCAGTGGCCGAGCAGCTTGTTTCGCCGCGCGCCTGCCCGGAAGCGCATTTCCTCGTCATGCGCGAACTTCTCCTCGAAGCCCTTCTTGCGCCGCTCGAATTCCGACATCTCCGCCTCCTCGTGGCAGGCGCGTGCTCGCGCCTGAAGGTCGATTTTCGCGACTTGCATACAAGCCGGGACACCCCAAATCAACAGCCCGATAGATGGCGCCGATCACCCGCTTGAGGCTAGAAAATGCGGCATCCTCGCGGGATCTCCGGCCGCGTTGTATCGCGTTGACGGATCGGATAGTGTGCGCCGGAATTCTCGGGAGAATCCTGACTCGATGTGAGTCTCGCGCCGGGGCCAAGCACGGCACGCCGCGGGATGCATGCAAGCCTAAGGGCCGGTGTCGCCCGCTATCCCGGCGCCAGGATTCCTAATGACAGGTCTGATCAGAATGAACCGCCGCCGCAGAGTTTACGAAGGCAAGGCCAAGATCCTCTATGAAGGTCCGGAACCGGGAACGCTGGTCCAGCATTTCAAGGACGACGCCACGGCGTTCAACAACAAGAAGCATGCCCAGATCGAGGGCAAAGGGGTGCTTAACAACCGGATTTCCGAGCACATCTTTCAGAACCTGAACGATATCGGCGTGCCGACCCATTTCGTCCGGCGGCTCAACATGCGCGAGCAGCTGATCCGCGAAGTGGAGATCATTCCGCTTGAGGTGGTCGTCCGCAACGTCGCCGCCGGATCGCTGTCGAAGCGCCTCGGCATCGACGAGGGCACGCAGCTTCCCCGTTCGATCATCGAGTTCTACTACAAGAACGACGAACTCGACGACCCGATGGTCTCCGAGGAGCACATCACCGCGTTCGGCTGGGCGAGTCCCCAGGAAATCGACGACGTCATGGCCCTGTCGCTGCGTGTCAACGACTTCCTCACCGGCCTGTTCCTCGGCGTCGGCATCCGGCTCGTCGACTTCAAGCTGGAGTTCGGCCGCCTCTACGAGGGCGAAATGGTCCGCATCGTCGTCGCCGACGAGATCAGCCCGGACTCCTGCCGGTTGTGGGACATCCAGTCGGGAGACAAGCTCGACAAGGACCGGTTCCGCCGCGACATGGGCGGCCTCGTCGAAGCCTATCAGGAAGTCGCCCGCCGCCTCGGCATCATGGTCGGAAACGAGCAGAACATCCCTCGCGGGCCGGTGCTGGTGAAATAAGGGAGCCGGCACGGCATGAAGGCACGCGTGACAGTGACGCTGAAGAACGGCGTCCTCGACCCGCAGGGCAAGGCGATCCAGCATGCCCTGTCCTCGCTGGGATTCGACGGCGTCGACGACGTGCGTCAGGGAAAGCTTATCGAGCTGGAGCTGCAGGGCCGCGACCGCGAGCAGGCGAAGGCCGACCTGGTGGCGATGTGCGAGAAGCTGCTCGCCAACACGGTGATCGAGAACTACTCGATCGAGCTTGTGTAGGACCTTCGATCCATTTCCTCGCGGCCGGAACCTGCCAGTCTCCGGCGCGCGGGGGAACCGAGGGCCATTCGTCTCGCGACAGCGGATATTCGGAACCGACTGCTAAAGCCGGTAGATCCGCACCGCATTGTCGTGGAACAGCTTGCGCCGGTCCGCCACCGGGAGATCAGCCACCGCCTCCCGAAACCCGTCGTAAATCGTGGTAAACGGTCCCGCCAGCCGGTCGACCGGATAGTTGCTGGCGAACATGCACCGATCCACCCCGAAGATGGCGACGGCGTCGCGGATCACCGGCGCGTTGGCCTCCACAGTCCACGGCAATCCCGGCCGCCCCAGACCGGAAATCTTGAGCGCGACGTTGAGCTGTGCGGCGACCGTCTCGAGCGCATGTCTCCAACCGGCAAGCCCCTCCTCAGACCGGTCCGACGGCAACCCGGTGTGGTTGACGATGATTGTCGTTGCGGGAAAGGCTGCGGCGAGTTCGGCTGCCGCGTCCAGGTGCCACCACGGCGTCTGCAGGTCGTAGGAAAGACTGAAACGCTCGAGCAGCGCATATCCGTCCCGCCATTTCGGATCATCCATCGAGCCCGAAGTCCCGCGCCGGGCATCCTGCGGACGCCCGGACGCCGCAGGCTTGTGTCGGATGCCGCGGACCAACGGGCTGGCGGCATGGCCGCGAAGCACGTCCTCGATGTCTTCGCGATCCGGCTCGGCGTGTCCGATGCAGGCACTTGGAAAGTCGTATTTCGCCGCAATCCCCTCGATCCAGCGGGTCTCGGCAACCGGATCGCCCCGGTCCCACTCGGCCTCCATGTGAACCGTCTTGACGATACGGTTCGCGCCGACGTGTTGAAGGTAGTCCGGCGGCAGATATGTGCGCTTCAATACCGAATAGTCGCCATACCGGAAGGGAATCAACTTGGGGTCGCAGAGCCAGGGATAGTAGTTCCGGTCGAGGTCCCAGAAATGCTGGTGGGCGTCGACGATCGGCATGCCGTCGCCTTTGGTGGCGCCATCTTCTCCGGTGTCGGTTGCCCTGCTCATGACATGCCCTCTGACATTCGGTCTCTCCCCGTTGCCATCCCGGACCGGATAACCGGTAATGCATACATAAAACGACGGGAGGAGTCGCGGCGATGGGCGAGACGATCGGATTCATAGGACTGGGCCTGATGGGCGAAGGGTTTACCCGGCGGCTCATGGATGCCGGATACACGGTGGCAGGGTACGATATAAACGAGGCGAGGAATTCGGCGGCTTCCGATTGGGGGGTGCAGGTCGCCGCCTCACCCGCCGAGGTTGCGAAATGCGCGGAGATCGTTCTGCTCTGCGTCGTCAATACACGGGCGGTCGAGGACGTCGTCGCCGACATCGTCTCGTCCGGGCGGCTCGACGGAAAGGTCCTGATTGACCATTCCACCACGGAGATCGCCGCTACGACCCGGCTCGCGTCTCTCCTCGAAGACCGGACCGGCATGGCCTTCGTCGACGCGCCGGTCTCGGGCGGGCCGCAAGCGGCACGGGAGGGCACGCTCGCAATCATGGCAGGCGGACCGGACGCCGCGATCGCTCGAATCAGCCCGCTCATGAAGCACCTGGGCAAGCTCACGCACATGGGCGCCGTGGGCACCGGGCAGGCGACCAAACTGGTCAACCAGACGATCGTCCTCACCAACTTCTGCGTCCTGGCGGAGGCGCTCCGGCTGGCCGAGGCGCACGGTGTCGACGCATCACGGATCCCCGATGCGCTTTCGTCCGGCTATGCCGGCTCGAACCTGCTGCCGGTCGCCTTCGAACGCATGATCGCCCGCGACTTCGCCCCGCGCGGCTACGCCCGACAGGTGCTCAAGGACCTCGAAATGGTCCAGGAGGACGCCCGGCCCTACCATCTCGCCATGCCGATGACATCCCAGGCGCTGACCCTGTTCCGCATGCTGGTAGCCGCAGGCAATAGCGAATTGGACGGATTTGCGGTTCTCAACCTCCTTCCGGAGGTCGACGGGAATGGCCACTAGTCATTGCTTCAACGACAAAGACCCGCACCTTTGGCGCGCCCGTATTCAAGGCGTCGACGACGTGCGCCAGGGAAAGGTCATCGAACTGGAACTGCAGGGCCGCGACCGCGAGCAGGCCAAGGCCGACCTGGTGGCGATGTGCGAGAAGCCGCTCGCCAACACGGTGATCGAGAACTACTCGATCGAGATCGCGGACTGATTCGGGGGCCGTTTCGCACTACTTCCCGTCCCGCGCGTGCAAATCGCCGGCATAGACGAATTTCGGCATGTTCCAGCCATACCGCAGCGCCAGGAGACGCAGCGTCAGGCCGACTGCCATAGCTCCCAGCATGACGGGATCGTGCGGCAGCCCGGCCTGGAGCCCGCCGAGATACAGCCCGCCGGTGACGATCGAGACGCTGGCGTAGAGTTCGCTCCGAAACAGCAGCGGAATCTCGTTGCACAGGATGTCGCGGAGGACGCCGCCCAAGCATCCCGTGATCATCCCTGCCACTATGACGACGATGACCGGCTGCCCCATTTCCAGCGCCACGTTGCAGCCGATCACGGTGAACACGGCCAGTCCGATTGCGTCGAGCAGCAGAAACAGGCGGCGCAGGTGGGGCATGAAGCGGGCCAGCGGGATCGTCGCGAGCGCCGCGCCGCAGGTGATGAACAGGTAGTGCGGGTGAGCCACCCATGTCAGCGGGTAGTGGCCGAGCAGCACGTCGCGAATGGACCCGCCGCCAAGGGCGGTTATGCTTCCAAGCATCGCGACGCCGAACCAGTCCATGCTCCTGCGGCCCGCCGACAGCGCCGCCGTCATCGCCTCGACCGTGATCGCGACGAAGAAGAAATAGTGGATGACGAGAATGCTCATTGCCGGTGCCCGCTACGTTCTCCGAGGTCGAAGCACGATAGCGGGGTCCAGGCGTTCTACGCCATTCGTCCGACGGCGGACTTGCCCCCCGACGCAGTGAAGCCTGTCGGCTACTTCGTAAGCCTGCGCCTGTTCGCCCGCACGCGGCTTCGGTAGCCGCGGATGGCATTTGCCGCGATACGCTCGCTGCTGTTGCCGCCGACGGCGGCGAGCGTCGCCGCCGTACCGAGCTGAATGGCGGCCTGCATCTTTTCGGTCGCCATCCGGGAAAGCTCCCGATCGGCACTCGCGCCGCCTGCGGCGACGCGCATCATCCTCAGCCAGACGACCTGTTGCGCCTCCATGGCCAGAAACGCGGAATTCATGAACAGCGACATGATTGACGGCGTCATTGTGATTGCCTCGATCCCAGGGTTTTTACATCCGGCTCCCCCGCCAGGAGCGGGGCCAGCGGTGTCGGCATGCGATTGTGCGACGCAAGGGAGGGCCGGCCGATGCGGGCGGGCCGGTTCGTCGCGGGCACCTCGTCGGTCCAGACCTCGAAGGCCTTCAGGCTGTACTGGCCGAAGGCAGCTATCATCGGAACGTCGGCCGCGTCGCGGCCGCGCACCATCACGATCCGGCCGATGCGCGGAATGTTGTAGCGGGCGTCGAACGTATGCCACCGCCCGCCGAGAAACACTTCGGTCCAGGCGCAGAAGTCCCCCGGCCCGGCCGGCGGCACGCCGATGTCGCCCAGGTATCCGCTCACGTAGCGGGCCGGAAAGTTCATCGCCCGGCACAGGGTGATCATCAGGTGGGCGAAGTCGCGGCACACCCCTCGCCCCTCCCGCAGGGTATCCGACGCCGTCTTCGTGGAGCGTGCGTAGCCGTAGCCGAAGGTGACGTGGTGATGGACGAAATCGCAGATTGCCTGCACGCGCGCCCAGCCGGGCTCGGTATGACCGAACAGTTCCCAGGCCTTGGCCGACATCTCGTCGACTTCGCAGTAGCGGCTCGAGGACAGAAAACCGAGAGTGGAAAGGGGCAGGTCTTCGACGGCGTGCTGATCCGCGCAGGCAACGACGGCGTCGGGCTCGCCGGCGTCTTGCGCGACGCAATCGGCACGCAGCCTCAGCACGCCGGGCCGAGCGACGACACGCGCCCGGCGGTTTCCGAACTCGTCAAGAAACACTTCGGTCGCGAGCTTGGGATCGGTTACGATCTCGCATGTTCCCATCAACCGATGGTCTTCATCGGGATGGGGATGCAGGGCCAGCAGCAGCGGCGTCGGGCCGGCGCACTGGATCGAGATATCGAAACCGATGCGGATGCGCATTGGCCGCGCCTTTCAAATTTTGGTGGAACCAAATCACCGTCTAAACTATTGGCAGAACTGTTTGGTTCCGGCGCACAGGACCTGTATCGGCGATGGCCCCGAAGAACGCATGTGACGATCAGTCGGCTTCGCCTCGCCCTCGCCGTCTGATATAGAAACGCAACTTTCCCGAACGCTATTTGCTCAGCACTGAGGCCCCGCAGTGAAATCGGCACTTATTCTCTTTCCCGGCATCAATCGCGAACACGACATGGCCCGGGCGCTGCAACGCGCCGGCGGCATGGCGCCGACGATCGTGTGGCACAAGGACACGGAGCTGCCGCCGGTGGACCTGGTCGTGATCCCCGGGGGTTTCTCCTACGGGGACTATCTGCGCTGCGGCGCGATCGCGGCCCGCTCGCCGATCATGCGCGACGTCATCGCCAAGGCGGAGGCCGGCGTCACCGTCCTCGGCGTCTGCAACGGCTTTCAGGTGCTCACCGAAATGGGGCTCTTGCCCGGTGCGCTGATGCGCAACGCCGACCTCAGGTTCGTCTGCAAGGACGTGCTGCTGCGTGTGGAAACGACCGATACGCGCTTCACCAACCGCTACCGCAAGGGCCAGACCATCCGGACTCCGGTCGCGCACGGCGACGGCAACTATTTCGCCGACCCGGAGACGCTGGCACGGCTGGAAGGCGAAGGGCGCGTGGTCTTTCGGTATGCAAGCGCAGACGGCGACATCGACGAGACCTCCAACCCCAACGGCTCGATCGACAATATTGCCGGCATCCTCAATGCGCGCGGCAATGTGCTGGGCATGATGCCGCATCCCGAAGATCACATCGAATTGGCGCAAGGCTCCACCGACGGCCTTGGCATCTTCGAAAGCATGGTCGCAGCGTTGGAAACGGCCTGATGGCGGATTCAGATCTCACCGTCTACGGCGCACCCTACTCGGTCTACGTACGGATCGTGCGGATGACGCTGGAGGAGAAGGGCGTCGCCTACGTCCTCGACCCCGTCGACATTTTCACCCAGAACGACGAGACCAGGGCCTACCGGAAGCTCAATCCCTTCGCCAAGATTCCGACGCTGGCCCACGGCGACTTCGTGCTCTACGAAACCAGAGCCATTGCGCGGTATGTGGACGAATCGTTCGACGGGCCCTCGCTTCAGCCCTCCAGTCCCGGATCCCGGGCGCGCATGGAACAGGTGGTCGGGATCGTCGATTCCTTCGCCTACGCCGCTCTCGTCTGGGACATCTATGTAGCCCACACTGCGCGCCAGAAGAGCAACAGCGAAGAACACGCCGAACGGATCGCGAGCGCCCTGCCCATGGCCAGGATCTGCCTGGGCGAGTTCGACCGGCTGCTTGCCGGCAAGCAATTCTTCGGCGGCGCCACCGTGTCGCTGGCCGACCTGCACGTCGCTCCGGTGTTCGGCTACTTCACCACCGTTCCGGAGTCGGAGGGGCTGATGTCCGCGCACCCCGGCCTGTCGCAGTGGTGGTCGACGATGAGCGAACGCGACAGCTGGCGAACCGTCTCGGCGGGAACGCGCGACCCGCAATAACTGCGGACGGATGCGCTCATCGATTGACCTGCACTGCGCCTCGTCGTATCCGCGAGTGCCTCTTCCCGGAGCCCGGACACCGGAGTGACATGTCGATCCCTAACGACATACCGATAACGCCCGATCTCGTCGCCGACCACGGACTGAAACCGGACGAATACCAGCGCATCCTCGACCTGATCGGCCGCGAACCGACCTTTACCGAGCTCGGCATATTCTCGGCGATGTGGAACGAGCACTGCTCGTACAAGTCGTCGAAGCGCTGGCTCAAGACGCTGCCGACCGAAGGACCCCAGGTCATCCAGGGCCCCGGCGAGAACGCAGGCGTCGTCGATATCGGCGACGGCCTGGCCGTCGTCTTCAAGATGGAGAGCCACAACCACCCATCCTTCATCGAGCCCTACCAGGGGGCGGCGACCGGCGTCGGCGGCATCCTGCGCGACGTCTTCACGATGGGCGCCCGCCCGATCGCGGCGATGAACGCCCTGCGCTTCGGCGATCCGGCCCATCAGAAGACCCGCCATCTGGTCTCCGGCGTCGTCGCCGGCATCGGCGGCTACGGAAACTCGTTCGGGGTGCCGACGGTCGGCGGAGAGGTGAACTTCCACCGGCGCTACAACGGCAACATCCTGGTCAATGCGTTCGCCGCCGGCATCGCCAGAACCGACCAGATCTTCTATGCGGCGGCCACCGGCGTCGGCAACTCGATCGTCTATCTCGGCTCCAAGACCGGCCGCGACGGAATCCACGGCGCAACGATGGCCTCGGCGGAATTCGGCGAGGATGCCGAGGAGAAGCGTCCCACCGTGCAGGTCGGCGACCCGTTCTCCGAAAAGCTGCTGCTGGAGGCCTGCCTCGAACTGATGCAGACGGACGCCGTCATCGCGATCCAGGACATGGGCGCGGCCGGCCTGACCTGTTCGGCCGTTGAGATGGGTGCCAAGGGCGACCTCGGCGTGGAACTGGATCTCGATCACGTTCCGTGCCGCGAGGACGGCATGACGGCCTACGAGATGATGCTGTCGGAAAGCCAGGAGCGCATGCTGATGGTGCTGCGCCCCGGAAAGGAGGATGTCGCGCGGGCGGTCTTCGAGAAATGGGATCTCGATTTCGCCGTCATCGGCAGGACCACCGACGACCTTCGGTTCGTGGTGAAACGACACGGCGAGGTGATGGCCGACCTGCCGATCAAGGAACTCGGCGACGAGGCTCCCGAGTACGACCGCCCCTGGATTCCGGCGGAGCCGGCCGCGCCCGTCGATCCGTCCGAGGTTCCGGCACCGAATGCCATCGGCGATGCGCTGCTGCGCCTGGTCGGTTCACCGGACATGTGCTCGCGGCGCTGGATTTGGGAGCAGTACGACCACCTGATCCTCGGCAACACGATCCAGCGGCCTGGTGGCGACGCGGCGGTCGTGCGGGTCGAGGACGGGCCCAAGGGCCTCGCCTTCACCCTCGACGTGACACCGCGCTACTGCGAGGCCGATCCGGTCGAGGGCGGCAAGCAGGCGGTCGCGGAAACATGGCGGAACCTCACCGCCGTCGGCGCCACCCCCCTCGCCCTCACCGACTGCCTCAATTTCGGCAATCCGGAGCGCCCGGAGATCATGGGCCAGCTCGTCGGCGCCATCCAGGGCATCGGTGAAGCCTGTCGCGCCCTCGAATACCCGATCGTCTCGGGCAACGTGTCGCTCTACAACGAGACCTCCGGCGAGGCGATCCTGCCGACCCCGGCGCTCGGCGGCGTCGGGCTCCTCGAGGATTTCGCCCTGTCCGCCTCGATCGGCTTCAAGGCGGAGGGCGAAACGATCCTCGTCATCGGCGAGACGACCGGCCACCTCGGCCGCTCCGTCTACCTTCGCGACATCGCCGGGCGCGAGGACGGGCCGCCGCCGCCCGTCGATCTGGAGACGGAGAAGCGCAACGGCGATTTCGTGCGCGCACTGATCTCGGAGGGCCGGGTTAGCGCCGTCCACGACTGTTCGGACGGGGGGCTGCTGGTGGCGCTCGCGGAGATGATGATGGCCGGCGGCATCGGCGCGTCGATCCACACGGCGCCGGACGACCTGCCGGCCCATGCCTACTGGTTCGGCGAGGACCAGGCCCGCTACGTCGTCACGCTCGCGGCCGGCGGCGTCGAGCGGCTGTTGGCCGAGGCACGCGACTCCGGCGTGGCCGCCGCCGCCCTGGGCAGCACCGGCGGCGACGCATTGAAGCTTCCCGGCGAAGACCCAATCTATCTGGACACGCTTCGCTCTTGCCATGAAGGCTGGTTGCCCGACTATATGGCAGGACGGATCGCGACCGGATCCACAACCACCGACTGAACGACGAGGCGGCAACATGCCGATGGATGCGCGCGAGATCGAGAACCTGATCAAGACCCATATCCCCGACGCCACGGTGACGATCCGTGATCTGGCCGGCGACGGGGATCACTATGCGGCCGCGGTGGTCTCGGAGAAGTTTCGCGGCAAGAGCCGGGTGCAGCAGCACCAGATGGTCTACGAGGCGTTGCGCGGCTCCATGGGCGGCGCCCTGCACGCACTGGCGCTGCAGACCAGTGCCCCGGAAAACTGAGCCATACGGAATTCCATGTACCCGGCCCGACCCGGTCAGACTGCCGCTTTTGTTGGACATTGGCGCTCAGGACGCCATCTAGTCCGGTGGTCTCGCCGGGAGCGCCGCGAAACCAGATGACAACCGAAAGGACCGATTGACATGACCACTGCCTACGACCGGATCGACGCGGAAGTGAAGGGCAACGAGGTATTGCTCTTCATGAAGGGGACACCGACCTTCCCGCAGTGCGGCTTCTCCGGACAGGTGGTTCAGATCCTCGACTATCTGGGCGTGCCCTACAAGGGCGTAAACGTCCTCGAGGACGCCGATCTGCGCCAGGGTGTGAAGGAATACACCAACTGGCCGACCATCCCGCAGCTCTACGTCAAGGGCGAGTTCGTCGGCGGCTGCGACATCATCCGCGAGATGTTCCAGGCCGGGGAACTGCAGCAGCTCTTTGCAGAGCGCGGCGTAAAGGTCGAAGACCGGGCGGCGGGCTGACGCGCGCTCGCCCCGACATCGGAACCCTGAAAAGGAAACGCCCCTGGAGAGATCTCCCGGGGCGTTTCGGCAGGTCTGCTGATCGCTGCGGCAATCAATCGTCGCGGTACACCCGCTCCCGCCGCTCGTGACGCTCTTGAGCCTCGATCGACAACGTCGCGATTGGCCTCGCGTCCAGACGCTTGAGGCTGATCGGCTCACCGGTCTCTTCGCAATAGCCGTACGTCCCTTCGTCAATGCGCTTGAGGGCGGCATTGATCTTCGAGATCAGCTTGCGCTGACGGTCGCGGGCGCGAAGCTCGATTGCCCGGTCCGTCTCCGAAGAGGCGCGATCGGCGAGATCCGGTAAGTTCTGATTGTCGACCTGCAGCTGATTGAGCGTCTCGCGGCTCTCCCGCAGGATCTCTTCCTTCCAGACAAGCAGCTTCGCACGAAAATACTCGCGCTGACGCTTGTTCATGAAGGGCTCGTCGTCAGTAGGTCGATACTTGTCTTTAACGCCAACCATCGGCGATTCCCTGCTGGGGCCGTCGATTACGGGCGCCCTTATAACCGGAGGTCGAGAGGCTTACAACAACCAGTGAATGACAAGATTGTAATGTTAACCTTTTGGACGAACCGGGACGGCGGCGCGCTTGAATCCGCAACGACATCAAAACGTTGCGGTCGGGCCGGGACCGGCCTCCGGCCGCCTCGCGTCCCTGTCGCCGGCCTCCGCCCTCCTATTCGGGCAACCGTCCGGCCCCCGCGGCCTGCGGAGAAGCGCAGGGGCGGCGAGTCGGTTTCGAGCCCGCGTCTCGCATCGGGAGTCATCCGGCAAATTGCCGTGCTGCTGGTTGGCAGGCCAGCCGCAACTGCGCTAGAGCATTGCCAGCCAACGGGAGCCGACACGCATGCGTTTTGAAGGGTCTGAAAGTTACGTCGCCACCAAGGATCTGCGCGTTGCAGTGAACGCAGCGATCACGCTCGAACGCCCGTTGCTGGTCAAGGGCGAGCCGGGCACGGGCAAGACCGTGCTCGCCCGGGAAATGGCGGACGGCCTCGGGGTACCCCTCCTCGAATGGCACGTGAAGTCGACGACCAAGGCACAGCAGGGGCTGTACGAGTACGACGCCGTCAGCCGGTTGCGCGACAGCCAGCTTGGCGACGAACGGGTACATGACATCACCAACTACATCCGCCGCGGCAAGCTCTGGGAGGCCTTCACGGCCGAGCAGCGTCCGGTCCTGCTGATCGACGAGATCGACAAGGCCGACATCGAGTTTCCCAACGACCTCCTGCAGGAACTCGATCGGATGGAGTTCTACGTCTACGAGACAGGGGAAACGATCACGGCGCGCAACCGCCCGATCGTCGTCATCACCTCAAACAACGAAAAGGAGCTACCGGACGCCTTCCTGCGCCGCTGCTTCTTCCATTACATCCGGTTTCCCGACGCAGAGACGATGCGCGCCATCGTGGACGTCCACTTCCCCGGCCTGAAGAAGCAGCTCCTCGGCGAGGCGCTGTCGATCTTCTACGATATCCGCGAGGTCCCCGGTCTGAAGAAGAAGCCCTCGACGTCGGAGCTTCTCGACTGGATCAAGCTGCTGCTTGCCGAGGATATCGACGAATCGGTTCTGCGCGAGCGCGATCCCACCAAGCTCATTCCGCCCCTGCACGGAGCGCTGCTCAAGAACGAGCAGGACGTCCACCTCTTCGAGCGGCTCGCCTTCATGACGAGGCGCGGCGGCAACTGATTCCGCCCCGGCACAAGCACCCGTCCAAGTAGGAATTCCCCTGAAACTTTCTCCGGCGCCGCGTCGTTTTCTTTGCAGACAGTCAAGGCAAGGAGACAACGATGGCCAACGCAGGAAAGCAGATGGGCGCAGGCCAGGGCGGCCCCCGGGGTCAGCAGCACGTCGGACTGACAGATCCAAACGAGGCGCTGGATCAGGACGACTTCCAGAACGAGATCAAGGGCGAGAACCGCCTCCAGGGCAATGACCAGGCCAACGTTCGCAACGAGCGCCACGCAGTGCCGCATGCCAGGCGCAAGACCTGGGGTATCCTCGAAACGTTCCGTCGCATGGACCCGCGCCGTCGCGCAGGCGAGTGACGGCTGCTGCAGCCGGCCCGATCAGGTAGACGGGGTGACGGGGACACCCGCGTCTCCAATGGCATTCGCCTGCCCAATTGAAGCAGATTCGGAGTTCCTGAGGCGCGATCGATCGGCCGCCACATGGTCGCTGCTCCATATGCGACCGGGCTTTTCCCGGCAGGACCCGGGAGTCGTGGCCGCCGGCCTCAGTCGCTATTTCACCGGCATCGGATCCGATTGGATTTGAACGATGCGGATGTTGGTCTAGACTGCCCGCGCATTGCAGAACGTGGTGCCGGAGGCACCGTTATTTCCAACCACTCGCGGCCCATAGATCGGGCGCGCGGGAGATGTGTCGGGAGCCGCACCATGGGAATGAAACTAGCGACGGTCGCATTCACCGCAATCGTTATGATCGCCTCCGCCGCCGCGGCAGCCCCGCAGGACAGCGCAGCGTGCGACCAGTATGCCAAGAACTATGCAAAGCAGGTGTCGAGCGGCGCCGAGGTTGTGGGCGGAGCAGCGATCGGCGCCATCGGCGGTGCCGTGATCGGCGGCCTCATCGGCGGCAGCAAGGGAGCCGGCACGGGGGCGCTGATCGGCGGCGGCACCGGCGCGGTGGGCGGTGCCGCGACGCACGCCCGCAACTACCAGGACGCCTACAACTACGCCTACACCTATTGCATGAACCAGCAGGCCGCCCAGCCTCAGCCCGTCGGCGGCCTTCAGCCCTGGACCCAGCCCTGGTTCGAGTACTGTTCGTCGAAATACCGGTCGTTCAACCCGCAGACGGGCTACTACACGACCTACGGCGGCGAGCAGCGCTTCTGCCAGTAAACCCTCGTAATGGGCGCCGCGATCAGGCTCCTGCCCGGTCGTTACGCCGCGCTCGGCGCTCCTCGATACGGTCCCGCACCTGCAGCTTCCAGTAGACGAGCTGGGTTGCGGCCCGGCCGACCGGGCCGCCGGCCCATCGCGGCCCCCAGGCCGAGAACAGCCGCCAGCGATCGTCGCCATTGGCGATCGCCGCCGCGATCAGCGACCCGCCCATAGCCGTGGTATTGAGCCCGTGCCCGCCGAACCCGGTGCACGCCCAGATGCCGTCGCCGACCCGGCCGATGATCGGCATCTTGTTGATCGCGTATCCCATCAGACCCGCCCAGGCGTGCTCGATCCGGAAGTCGCCGAGCTGCGGATAGATGGCGCGGATATCCCGCTTCAGGCTGTCGGCCAGGTGCGACGGCTCCGAGCGGCGCGTGGTGATGCGCCCGCCCCACAGCAGCCGGCCGCCCCCGACGATGCGGTAATAGTCCGAGGCGCGCCGGGTGTCGCCGATGCAGCCCGGAAAACGGATCGCCTCGGCGAGCCGGTCTTCCATCGGCTCCGACGCCACGACATAGGTCGCAACCGGCAGGATCGCGCGTTCGAGCGGACGCCAGAGGCCGGCGCCGTAGGCGCTGACGGCGAGCACGACCTGGCGCGCGGCAACCGATCCGTTCGCCGTTTGAACCACCCAGCCGCCGCCGCTGCGATCGATTCGCGTGGCCGGGCTCATCTCGTGTATCACAGCGCCCTTCCTGACACCGTCCTCGGCGAGCGCCAGCGCATAGTTCAGCGGATGAATATGGAACGCGGAAGCGTCGTGCAGCCCCTGGAAGTAGGTGGTCGTGCGCAACGTCTCCCGCACCCTTTCGACGGGCCAGAAATCGCGCGGATGATCGTACTCCTCCGCCATGATGCGGGCGCGCCGCCTCAGCCCCTCGGCATCGTCGTAGCGCAGCACCTTGAGCCATCCCGGAACCGGGGCGACGCCTGCCGGATCCAGTTCGGCGATCGTATCGCGGACATACTCCACGCCGGCCACCGAGAGGCCCCAGAGCGCCCGTGCATCGTCGGGGCCCACCCTGCGCTCGATCGCCTCGATGCCTTCGGCATAGCCCGGCGACACGAAGCCGCCATTGCGCCCCGACGCAGCCCAGGCGATACGCTGCGCCTCGAGCAGCACCACCGCCTGCCCGGCCCCGGCAAGGTCGCGCGCCACCGTCAGGCCCGCAAGTCCGCCGCCGATCACGCATGTGTC
Organism: Microbaculum marinum; assembly: GCF_037855135.1. Taxonomy (NCBI): domain Bacteria; kingdom Pseudomonadati; phylum Pseudomonadota; class Alphaproteobacteria; order Hyphomicrobiales; family Tepidamorphaceae; genus Microbaculum; species Microbaculum marinum. Next base: position 208,213 of record NZ_JAZHOF010000011.1, on the reverse strand, counting down.
CGCCTGTACATGGCCCTGGAGCGGCGGCCGCACTGCCACCGGCGGCATCGTCGCGGCATAGAAACTGTCTATGTGGCCGGGAGGAGTTTCGGGCTTCATGAGCGGACTTCGGTGAATGAACGTCGGGCAGCGCCGGCTGGCGTCGCACGGCCGGGTGGTTATGCTATGGACGGAGCGCCCGCAAGCGGCATGTCGCCGCCCCTGCCGGCAATTCACGAGCCCAGGGACGTGCACATGAGCGAACACATCGAAGTCAGCAGGAAGGGCTACGTGCTTGTCCTTCGCATCGCGCGGCCGGACAAGAAGAACGCGCTGACCGTCGACATGTATTCGGCGCTCGCCGATGCGCTGGAGAAGGCCGAGAGCGACCGCAACGTCCGCGCCGTCGCCATCCTCGGCAGCCAGGGAACGTTCTGCGCCGGCAATGACATAGGCGATTTCCTCGCACGCCCGCCGCAGGCCGAAGACGCGCCGGTCGTCCGGTTCCTGAGAGCGCTCGCCCGCTCGACGGTGCCGCTGGTCGCCGGCGTCGACGGCGACGCGGTGGGGATCGGCACCACCATGCTGCTGCACTGCGACATCGTGCTGATCACGGCGCGCGCCCGTCTACGCCTGCCTTTCGTCAACCTCGGCATCGTCCCCGAAGCCGGATCCACGCTGCTGCTTCCGAAGATCATGGGCTACACGCGGGCGGCCGAACTGATCATGCTCGCCGAACCCTTCGACGGGGCCCGGGCGGTGGAACTCGACATTGCGACCCGCGTTGTCGCACCGGATGCCCTCGAGGCCGATGTCGGGGACGTTGCTGCACGGCTGGCAAGCATGCCGCCCAATGCGATGCGCGAGACCAAGCGCCTGCTCAAGGGCGATCCCGATGCCCTTGAGGCCCGGATCATGGAGGAGGTGCGCATCTTTACCGGCCAGCTCGTATCCGCAGAAGCCCGCGAGGCGTTTACCGCGTTCATGGAGAAGCGCGCGCCGGATTTCTCGAAGACAGGATGACCCGATGCTCCGGCTGATGCTGCTGCGCCACGCGAAATCGTCCTGGGACGTGCCGGGCAAGGCCGACTTCGATCGCCCGCTCAACGAGCGCGGCCGCGCTGCTGCACCGCGGATGGCAAGCTACATGGCGGAAAATGGCCTGCTGCCAGAGCGGATCGTCTGTTCTGCGGCCCTTCGCGCCGTCGAAACGCTGGCACTGGTGCTGCCGCCGATCTCCGCCGACATGGAAATCATCCTGTCGCGCCGACTCTACGAAGCCGACGGAGAAGGCTATCTGACGGCCGTGAGAGAAGCCGGCGGGACTGCAGCATCGCTGCTGCTGGTCGGCCACAATCCCGCGATGGAGGACGTCGCCGGCCTGCTCGCCCCCGTCGGCGATGCCGTCGCGCTCGCCGAAATGCATGAAAAGTTTCCGACGGCCGGTCTCGCGGTGATCGATTTCGACGGCCCGCGCTGGAGCGATGTCGGCCCCGGCGCCGGGCGCCTGATCGCGTTCCATACACCGAAGTCGATCGGTGGCGACGAGTAGCGAAGCGTTTCGGCCGGGCCGGGAGTGCCCGCGGCGCGAATGGCACCTGTGCAATCGCCCGCAAAGACACAGCATGGGCGGATGCACCCTTGCGAGGGCCGGGAAACGGGCCCGAACGGCACAAGCCGGCTCCTATTCCGAAACGCATCCCCGTTTCCTACATTGCCCCCGTAACCAACGGGCGGTGAGCAGCAATTGACGATGACATCCATCGCCGACGAGGCGCGGCTCGCCGTCGGCAATATTGCCGATTTCGCAAGCGGGCTTGTGACTCCATCGGTGCGGCTCGGCGTGACGGGCCTGTCGCGCGCCGGCAAGACGGTGTTCATCACCGCACTGGTGCACAATCTCGTCCAGGGCGGCCGGCTCCCGGTATTCGACGTGATGGCGCAAGGCCGACTGGCACGCGCCCGTCTCGACCCGCAGCCCGACGACGATGTGCCTCGGTTTGACTACGAGGCCCACGTCGATGCGCTGATCGGGCCCGACCGGCACTGGCCCGACTCGACCAGGCAGGTGAGCGAACTGCGGGTCACGATCGAGTACGAATCGGCCACCTTCTGGGGCCGAAACGTCGGCTCCGGCCGGTTGCATCTCGACATTGTCGACTATCCGGGTGAATGGCTTCTCGACCTGCCGCTGCTCGGCCGGAGCTACGCCGAGTGGTCTGCCCGGGCCGTCGCGCTGTCGCGCGCCCAGCCCCGCGCGAGGCTGGCACGGGATTGGCACGCCTACCTGGCGACGCTCGACCCCGAGGCGCCCGGCGACGAGGGCGCGGCGCGTGAATCGGCGCGCCTGTTCACCGCCTACCTGCGTGCCTGCCGGGACGAGCGCTTTTCGTTGTCTGCCCTGCCGCCCGGCCGCTTCCTGATGCCGGGCGATCTGGAGAACTCCCCCGCCCTGACCTTCGCGCCGCTCGACCTTTCGCCGGCCTCCCCGTCCCGGCGCGGCTCGCTGGCGGCAATGATGGAGCGGCGCTACGAGGCCTACAAGTCCGTGGTGGTCAAACCGTTCTTCCGCGACCATTTTGCCAGGCTCGACCGCCAGGTCGTGCTCGTCGACGCTTTGCAGGCTCTGAACGCCGGCCCCTCGGCAATCGGCGATCTGGAATCCGCGCTGACGGAGATCCTCGCGTGCTTCCGGCCGGGCCGGTCGAGCTGGCTGTCGCGGATCCTGACGCGGCGCGTCGACCGGATCGTTTTTGCCGCCACCAAGGCGGACCACCTGCATCACCGCAGCCACGACAGGCTGGAGGCGATTCTGGCGCGCATCGTCCGCAACGCCGTCGAGCGGGCCTCGTTTGCCGGCACCGAGGTGGATGTGGTGGCGCTGGCCTCGGTGCGTGCCACGCGCGAGGCAAGCGTAAAGCGCGGTGGCGAGACGCTCGACTGCATTGTCGGCACCCCGCAGGCGGGGCAGCGCGTCGCCGGGGAAATCTTCGACGGCAACGAGGAAATTGCCATATTTCCCGGTGACTTGCCCGCCGATCCGGAATCCGCTTTTCAACACCCTGAATCAGTTTTTGAAGTACCTGATTCAGTTTCTGAAGCAGAGGCCGAGGCCTATCGCTTCGTCCGATTCCGGCCGCCGCCCCTACAGCGGACGGCAGAAGGCGTGTCGCTGTCGCTGCCGCATATCCGGCTCGACCGGACCCTGCAGTTCCTGCTTGGAGACCGCCTCGCATGACCAGGAAACCCGACCGATCGCCGGCGGCTTTTCGCCTGTCCGACCCCGCTGTGCTGGTCGAGGAGGCCGCCGCACAGCACGACGGGGCCGTCGGGCCCGTCCCCGGCCGAACGGCCCCGAAGGCACGCATTGCACGCGACGATGAAGACCCTTTTGCGGCCGAGACGGTCGCCGAACTGATCGCGGGCCCGCCACGGCGCAGGAGGGGGATCGGCTGGGGCAAACTGTTCTTCGGCGCCGCCGGCGCCCTCGCCTCCTTCGCGATCGGCATCTGGATCACCGATTTCGTTACGTCCCTCTTTCAGCGCAACGATCTACTCGGCTGGATCGCGCTCGCCCTTGCGGGCCTGACGGGCATCGCCCTGCTCGCGCTGGTCGCACGCGAGGCGGCGGGACTGATGCGCCTTGCCCGCGTCACCCAGCTGCGGACCGACGCCGACGCGGCAGCGGCCTCCGACGACCGCGAAGCGGCGAGGCGGATCGCCCGGGAAGCCGTCGCGCTTTATGCCTCCCGGCCGGAAACCGCGCGCGGCCGTGCGGAGGTCGCCGGCCATGCCGGCGAGATCATCGACGGGCGGGACCTGCTGCGGCTTGCCGAGCGCAACCTGATGACGCGCTACGACATGGAGGCGAAAGCGCTGATCACGGCTGCGGCGGGGCGCGTCTCCGTCGTGACTGCGATCAGTCCGCGGGCCTTCGTGGACATCGCCTACGTGCTGATCGAGACGACCCGGCTCGTGCGCCGCATCGGCATGGTCTATGGCGGCCGCCCCTCCGGCCTGGCACTGCTTCGGCTGCTGCGGCTCGCCATCGCCCATCTGGCGGTCACCGGCGGCGTGGCGATGACCGACGGCCTCGTCCAGCAACTCGTCGGTCATGGACTGGCGGCACGCCTGTCGGCCCGCCTCGGCGAAGGTGTCGTAAACGGCATGATGACGGCGCGTATCGGTCTTGCCGCGCAGGACGTCTGCAGGCCCCTTCCCTGGCTCGAGAACAAGCCGCCCGGCCTCTCCGACGTCATGTCGGTAATCGCCAGGGCTGCCGGAGAGAAGGCCAAGAAAGGCGATTGACGATTCGCTCGGGATCGGGCCATGAACGGTTGCGGAAGGGTCGGACGCTGACACATTCAGAAATGTTCGCCACAAAAACGCCGCGAGCCTGAACGAGGTGTCCCGTATGTTGCGATGCGCTGCCAGATTCGCGTTTGTCGCCGCCCTCGGGTGCGGCGTCACGCTTGCCGTCGTACCGACCGCTTCGGCGGACGAAAACGGCGTGCTCGAAGGCTTCACCGGCGAATGGCGCGGCACGGGCGCCGTGCGTACCACGGAGGACGGCGAACCCGAGAAGCTGGTCTGCCGGGTCGAGGGCGAACTCGATGACAGCGGCGACGCCCTCGAGCTGAGCGGCCGCTGCGGCGGCGAGCGGTTTACCGGTACCTTTCGCGTCTCGCTCACCTACAACAAGTATGCCAAGGCATATTCGGCAGTCTGGCGCGATTCGCTGGGTTCGGTCAGCCCGCCGCTGACGGGACTGCGTTCGGGGAGCCGCCTCGTGTTCCGGGTCCGGCACAACGATTTCGAGACCGAGGGCCGGGCGATTTCGACGCTGATCGTCGATCCGGAAGCGTCCCGCTTCCGCATTGTCGGTCGGACGCTGCCGGCCGCCGGGACTGAGGACTTCGTCTCTGCCGACCTCATATTCGTGAAGGGCTGACGCTTCCAGTTCCGCTCCGGCTTGGCTCCGCAGGGCCTCCGCCTCCCCGACACATCACGTGACAGAACCGCGCCGCACAACGGCGCGGGCGGTCGCCTCGCGCCCGCTACTCCCCGGCATTGGCGACAGTTGGCGCCCCCGCTTCCGTCGAGGTATCTGCGTCATTTTCAAATAAATTTCTGATGCCGGTTAAATAACAGCGGCAGGTCAATCGGGTTAACCAACTCGAACATCGAGCGGAATCGAGCTCGAGAATTATAAACTTGACTCTACGGAAGCTCGTAACTCAAGTCCCCCGGCCAAAATAACAACAGTCTGGGAGGCTGAATTGAGAGGCCGACATATATTTTCTTGTATCGTCGCTGTGACATCTTGTGTTGCACTGCACCCTTCAACTGCGCTGGCGAGAGCGGAACTGCTCGAGGAACGGACAGTCCTTCTGGCCGCTCCGTTCTGGAAAGGGGAGGATCCGGCGGCGCCGGGCACGCTGTGGGTCGGCACCGGTATCCCGGCGACCAACTTCATCCTGCAGCGGTATGCGGGCCGGGGCGTCGAACTCGCCATCAAGGTTCATCTGCGCCAGGGCGCCGATCTTCTTCCCTCCTACGTCGATACCGACGGTATCCTGCACGTGGAAGTGCCGGCGGGACACCAGATGGCCCCGATTGAACACATCAACCGTGCCAAGTGGAACTTCACGTTCTCGGTCGACACCGGGTTCCGCACCAAGAAATACACGCTGGAGGATTTCACCGCACGACTGTTCGTCGACGTCGATCCGTCCAGAAAGACCGACTTCCTGAAGCTGGACCTCGCGGTGAAGGACGAATTCCCTGTCGGGCAATACAACGGCTACGGCTGGGAATACGACGGCGATTTCATCATCACCGACGATGAGGGGACCAACGTCGTCACACAGAATTCGCAGAACCTGGCCTTCTATGACGAATTCATCGACGCCGATCCGGACGCTCCAGGACAGCAATCGTACATGGAGGCGGATTTCCCGCCCGGCGAATTCGATGTCGTTCTGCACCTCATCGCCGCGGACAAGACGTGGCGAGCGAAACTGCATGTGGTATTCGACGTCGTCGAGGTCCGCGACTAGCAGATTTCCTGCCCGCAGCCGGGATCGGATTTTCCCGATCCCGGTTCGCCGGCGCCTTGGATGACGGCGCACTGCCCTATATGTTCGCCCGGATCACCCGACCCGGGAGCGTCATGTTCATTACCTTTTTCCATGAGCTGAAGCAGGCCGGCGTCCCGGTCACATTGCGCGAGTACCTGACGCTGATGGACGCGCTGAAGCTCGACCTCGCCGACAAGCGGGTGGAGGACTTCTACTACCTGTCGCGCGCGTGCCTGGTGAAGGACGAGCGCAACCTCGACAAGTTCGACAAGGTCTTCGGCCACGTGTTCAAGGGGCTCGAGCTGATGTCGGAGACGCTCGAAGCCGACATTCCCGAGGAATGGCTCCGCAAGCTGGCCGAGAAATATCTCACCGACGAGGAAAAGGCCGAGATCGAGGCGCTCGGCGGCTGGGACAAGCTGATGGAGACGCTCAAGAAGCGTCTCGAAGAGCAGAAGGGTCGCCACCAGGGCGGCAACAAGTGGATCGGCACCGCCGGCACCTCACCGTTCGGAGCTTACGGCTACAACCCCGAAGGCATCCGCATCGGCCAGGACGAAGGTCGCCACTCGCGTGCGGTGAAGGTGTGGGACAAGCGGGAATTCAGGGATCTCGACGACTCCGTCGAACTCGGCACGCGAAACATCAAGGTGGCGCTGCGCCGCCTGCGCAAGTTCGCCCGCACCGGGGCCGCCGACGAGCTCGACCTCGACGGAACGATCAGACAGACGGCCAACAAGGGCTGGCTCGACCTGCAGTTCCGCCCCGAGCGGCGCAACGCCATCAAGGTCCTCGCGTTCTTCGACGTGGGCGGCTCGATGGACTGGCACATCAAGATATCGGAGGAACTGTTCTCGGCCGCCCGGACCGAGTTCAAGATCATGGAGTATTTCTACTTCCACAACTGCCTGTACGAATCGGTGTGGAAGAACAACCGCCGGCGCTGGCAGGAGCGCACCCCGACCTGGGATGTGCTGCACAAGTTCCCGTCCGACTACAAGATCATCTTCGTCGGCGATGCCTCGATGAGCCCCTACGAGGTGACGATGCCCGGCGGTTCGGTGGAGCATTTCAACGAGGAGGCGGGCGCAGCCTGGCTTACCAGGCTGCTCGGCGTCTACGAGCACGCCGTCTGGCTCAATCCGGTGCCGGAGAAGCACTGGGACTACACGCCGTCGATATCGATGATCCGGCAACTGTTCTCCGATCGCATGTATCCGCTGACGATCGAGGGCATCGACGATGCGATGCGGGAACTCGCGCGCTGAATTGACGATGAGTTCCGTTAGTGTACCCTACCTAGGCGCACAACTTGGGGTGCATTGTAATGATCAGATATAGCTTAGCGGGGTATTTTTTTATCTTACTCCAAGCGTCTGCTTGTGACGGCTCGGCTGACGTATTGCCATCCGGGACACTTCAAATAGCTGTTTTTTCTGAGGACGATGCGTGCGGGCGAGCTAACGGATACCAAGATGAAAGCTGTACCGAGTTAACTTTAGACCAATTCCGGCTCTTAACAAGAACTCGTTACCCCATATTGCAAAGTGGCAATATCTCTCCGGATTATTTATCGTTGAGCAGGAATTTGAAGATTGCCATACGCGATTACAATTTGCGATTGGAAAACAACGATCACGATCTAATTTTGGCAAAGAATAGACTATCTGCAGTTCTTTATTTCGAATGGGACGATAACACACCCTCTTTTGCTGAAATATACAGATATAATATTTCAAGTGAAAATGCATTAATGGAATATAAATACCAAAAGGAATTGTTTGGAAATAATTTTATATTTCATTTCCCGCTTAACAAGCTGCACTCACCTGGGGAAATAAGTTGGACATTTAGATTCAACAGGAATAGCAATTTAATATACAGTTGGGGCGGGCGACCTCCGTCTTCACTATTAGATTTTCTAGGCGGCTCCGCTAAATCTAATACCGTGGGCACTGCTGTATCAGAACATTTGAGAGTGGGGAACGCTATAGAAAATGCGCTTTTAAGCATCTTGTCTGGATCGGCAAGATAATGTCGAAAGATAGAAGCGAATTTATTCACTCTATTGGCGAGAAATTAGTAATAGGCATCCTATTTGCAACATTCTCTTTTTTGATATTTGAGCAGGTGAAAAATTCGATTTCTGAACGAGCGTCTATTCGCGACAAAGCCCTAGAGACAGCAAACATAATATCAAATTACTATTTGGATATTGCTAGAGATACAATATTATCTCTTCAAGATGTCCGAATTCGCGCGGATGAATTTAACATTATTGGCGACACCGATGCTGATGATAGAAGAATTAAGGGTGGCGAAATAGCTGATTTATCACGTATGATTTTGTTGAAAATTGAACAACTCCAAACATTGGAAATGGATTTATTGGAGAATTCGGAGCCTAATAATTCATCTTCGGGCGATAAATTGAAACAATATGAATCAAAATATAGAGAAATAAAGAACAATCTTGCTTCTATATCGAACTCTGCCACCACGTCCATTCAGATAGAGCAGGATGAATTGGACAGCCTTTACGAATCCATAGCATTCCTTGTTTCAAATGTGAATAATAATGTTAAATCTATAATTTATAGTGAGGCAGACTATAAAATGACGGATGGACGATTTTGGGAAGTAAGTGGATTTCGATATATAATTTTTGCGATATCCTTGTGCCTGTTTGGAGTTCTGATCGTTTTTATACTTTTGCCAAAATCCCCATCTTAGGAGATTTAATCACTCCGATAGCCGACTTGCTGATCTATCAGATCTCGTCCAATCGAGGGCATCGATGATGCGATGCGGGAACTCGCGCGCTGACGACGCGTTGGCGAGTCGAACCCGTCATCCGCATCACCCGAGCTCGCAGACCGACTGAACCTTGTTTTCCTCACCTTATCCCAGCCGTGTCGCCGTACAGCTCCAGGTCCCCTTCACGCGCTCGTGGAGCCGGGCATGACGGAGCCACGCCCCAAGAACTCGGACGCCGTCGCAGACGAGACGCTCCCGCAGGCCGGCGCCGACGCAGCGCCCGCCCCTGAGAAGTCCTCTGAAACGTCGACCGACACGCGGGCGAAGCCCCGCAAGTCGCCGGCACGCAAGTCGGCCAGGTCCACCGATGCCGCCGCCAGGAAGCCGGCCTCGCGCAAGTCCGGATCCCCTGCAGCCCCATCGGGTAAGGCGACGGACGCCGACCAAACGTCAACCCGGAAAACCCGGGCCTCCAAACGTTCCGCCGGAAAAGCTCGAACCAAAACCGCCCCCAAGTCCGGGAGCGTGGACAAACCGGCAAGCCGCGCCAAGACGTCTCCGGCTGCGTCGAAGGCGAAATCCGGATCCGCGTCGAAGCCTACGGCCCGGTCCAAGACGTCGGCCCCGAAGGCGCCGGCCGGTACGCCTGTCGCCGACGCCACTGCCAGAGCAGCAGCGACCGCACCGGAGCCGCCTGCCACACCGCCCGCGACCCGGGGGAGGTCAGAGGCGCCGCCGCTGTCGCTTTACCGGACCGGGCTTCTGCTGATCCATCGCCTGACGTGGGATCGTTCGGCAAGCCGACTCGAACGGGCGCCGACGGCGACGCAGGCGCCGGCGGACGCGCTCGGATCGGCCGACGCCGGCCGGTCGCAGGCCCATGGCTACCGCGCATCGCCGCGCAAGCTCATCCGATGGGTACTGGATGGCCTGTCCGAGCGGCTCGAACAGGCCACATTCCTGGACATCGGGTCGGGACGTGGCCGGGTCGTCTTCGAGGCTGCCCGCTACCCGTTCCAGCGGATCGTCGGCATCGAATGCGTTGAGCCGCTGCACGAGACCGCCACACTCAACCTTCGCCACTGGCCACGGGCGCAGATGCGCTGCCGCGAGATCGACCTCGTCCTGGGAGATGCCCTGGAGCAACCGCTGCCCGAAGCCGACCTGGTGGTCTGGATGTTCGATCCGTTTCCCGAACGGCTCTTCACGCGAATGGCTGCCCGTCTCGCCGAGCACGCGAATCGCTGGAAAGTGACGATCGTGCTGGTGGCCCCGCGCTCGCTGATGGCCTTCCGGCAGAGCGCCACCTATCGGCCGATCGATCTGCCCGCGCCGATCCGGCGCCGAATCGCGCTTCTCAGTCCGTACAAGATCGCGGTATTTGCGGCCGGACAGACAAGGAAGTAACGTCCGCCTTGCCCGCCTCCGACAGACGACCTCTGTCGGATCTGGCCGACTGCCACATGGGGTAGGCACCCGGCCCGGATCGGCGGCATGGTCCACCGAAGCCAAAGGAGAATTGAAATGCAGGCCCTGATTGCTGACGCGTTACCGGTGCTGAGCGGCGTCCTCGGCGTTGCACCTCGGACGCACGGCAGGTCGCGGTCCGCAATCTCCATCGGCGACGTGTCGGTAGCGACTACGGACTCGATCGCGGGCCTGGAGGCGCTGGAAACCGAATGGCTGGCGCTGGAAAGGGCGGAAGGCTCGACGACGACTCCGTTCCAGACCTACCGTTTTCATCGCGAATGGGTGCGTCATTTCGTTGATGCCGATGTGTCCTTCCGAGTCGTCACCGTGCGGTCGAACGGTAATCTCGTGCTTGTGCTGCCGCTGGCGGTTCGCCGCACGGCGCTCGGCAACGTCGCAACCTGGATGGGCGATCCGCTGATCCAGTACGGCGATGCCATCTGCTCCCCTAACGGAGACACGATGCGGTGGATGGACGCAGCCTACGCGTCCCTGAAAAGAGACGGCAGCATTTCCGTCCTTTCCCTGACGCGGGTCCGCGCGGATTCTGCCGTCGCGGCCTGGTGCGACGCGCGGATGTTCGCGATCGGCGCGCCGGAGCAGGCCATCAGCATCGATCTGTCGGGCTTTTCCGAGGAGGGAGATTTCGCCAGGGCGCGGGCCAGCCGGGCGGCGCGCAACCGCAAGCGTCGCCGCAAGCTGGAGAAGATCGGCGAGGTCGCCCTGCGGGTCGTGAAGAGTGGAGACGAGGCGGTCCGGCTCGTCGAGCAGGCCGTCGAGATGAAGAAGGTCTGGCTTCAGGAGCGTGGTCTGATGGGCCGCGCCTTTTCCGACGACCGGATGCAGGCGTGCCTGGAAGCGCTGGTGCGCAGTCCCGGCGACAGCGAGACGTCCGACGGCGCGGTGATCTGCAGCCTGGAAATCGATGGGCGGCCGGCTTCGATCGAATACGCATTCCGCCACAACGGCCGGCACTGCGCCTTCATGGGCGCGTTCGAATCCGAGTGGTCCCGCCACAGCCCGGGACAGGTGCAGATGCAGGACACGATCGAACGCTGCATTGCCGACGGCGCCACGGCCTACGACCTGATGGCCCCGGCGGATCCCTACAAGTGCGAACTCGGGACGACGGCGGTCGATGTCCAGGACTATTCGACGGTGCTGTCCTACGCCGGTCTGCCGGCGGCTCTCTGGACGAGCTACGGGGCCCGCAGCGCCAAGGCGGTGTTCAGCCTGATGCCGCAGGCCCTTCGCATGTCGATCCGCGCCCGGTTGGCCTGACGTCACCGCCGGCCGGCAAGTCCGGCCGATCCGCCTGCTCAGGTCTCGATGACGATCCGGGGGGCCGGACGCACCGCTGCCTGACTGTTGCGTCCGATCGCCGCCCACGCCTTCTGGGCGATCTGACGAAAGATCGCCGCGTAAGGTCCATCGGGATCGGAGGCGACGACGGGCCGGCCGGTGTCCGACCGCTCGCGGATGTCCATGTGCAGCGGCACCGCGCCGAGAAATTCCACGCCCAGGCGTTCCGCCTCCCGCTCCGCGCCGCCGTTGCCGAAGATGTCGGAGCGCGTGCCGCAGCTCGGGCAAAGGAAGTAGCTCATGTTCTCGATGATGCCGAGGATCGGCACGTCGACACGTCGGAACATGTTGATACCCTTGCGCGCGTCGATCAGGGCGAGGTCCTGGGGGGTGGAGACGATCACCGCACCCGCCAGTGGCACCTGCTGGGCCATCGTCAGCTGCGCGTCGCCGGTGCCCGGCGGCATGTCGACGACCAGGACATCGAGTTCGCCCCACTCCACCTCGCGCAGCATCTGCGTCAGGGCCGAAATCACCATCGGACCGCGCCAGATCATCGGCGTGTCCTCCTCGACGAGGAAGCCCATCGACATGACCTTGATCCCGTAGCCCTCCAGCGGCCTGAGGATCCGCCCGTTGACCGGTTCAGGCTTGCCGGAGACGCCGAGCAGCCGTGGCTGCGAGGGGCCGTAGATGTCGGCATCGAGGATCCCGACCTTCAATCCCAGCGTCTGCAGCCCGAGCGCCAGGTTCACCGCGGTCGTCGACTTGCCGACGCCGCCCTTCCCGGAGGCTACGGCGATGATGTTGCTGATGCCCGGTACGCTCTGCGCCGGCCGCGGTGCGTGGCTGCCGGGACCTCCGGGGCCTCCCGGTCCGCGACCGGGCGCAGCGGCAGGCCGGCCCGCGGCGGGTCCGCCTCCGCCAGCCGGCGGTGCCGCCGGTGCCGGTGCGGCCGCCGGTGCCGCCCCTCCCCCGCTCTTCTCCGAGGTCAGGGTCACCATCGCCTTTTCCACACCGTCCAGTTCGGCGACGACCTTTTCGGCCGCCTCGCGCATCGGCTCCAGTTCGCGCGCCCGCGCCGGATCGACCGATATCGCAAAGAACACCCGCCCCCCGTGAATGACGACTTCCGAGATCAGCCCGAGCGAGACGATGTCGTTGCTCAGATCGGGTCCCTTCACCCGCTTGAGCGCATCGAGCACCGCCTCCTTGGTGACTGGCATGGGGTCGTCCTTCCGCGTTTGTCTTCGTTGCCTTCGCCTTGCGGCGTTGACCGCGTTATGTAAGCGGAGGGGCAACCACGTCAAATGGCTTGGCGGCGATGCTTTGAAACCGACGCTTGAACGCGTATGTGAGTCTGGTGAGGTTCCTGCGGAGATCCGCGTGAGCGACGAATTTCTGGTCCGGCCCGATCCGGACGACCCGAAACTGACGACCCCGGTCACCGGCATCGACCAGGCCGGCGCCGTCGTCGAGACCCGCGTCGTCAACGAGCGGCCGCTGACGCTGTTCCTGAACGGCCAGGAGATCGTCACGATGATGACGATAGGCGACCGGCCGGACCTGCTCGCCGTCGGCTATCTCCGAAACCAGAACATGCTGCGCGCGGACGACGAGATAACCTCGATCGACCACGACGAGGATCTCGATCTGGTGGTGGTGCGCACCGCGCGCAGGACAAACTACGAGGAGAAGCTCAAGAAGAAGGTCCGCACGTCCGGCTGCGCCCAGGGCACGGTGTTCGGCGACGTCATGGAGAGTTTCGACACGGTCCGCCTGCCCGGAAAGGCCGTTCTGCGAACGTCGTGGCTCTACGCGCTGACGAAGAAGATCAACACCGCCCCGTCGCTTTATCTCGCCGCCGGCGCGATCCACGGATGCGTGCTTTGCGAGGAGGACCGCCCGCTCGTCTACATGGAAGACGTCGGCCGCCACAACGCCGTCGACAAGATCGCCGGATGGATGTTCCTGAACGGCATCCCTGCCGCTGACAAGATCTTCTACACGACCGGCCGCCTCACCTCGGAAATGGTCATCAAGACGGTGATGATGGGCATCCCGATCCTGGTCTCCCGCTCCGGTTTCACGGCCTGGGGCGTCGAGCTTGCCCGACAGGCCAACCTTACCCTGATCGGCCGCGCCCGCGGCAAGCGGTTTCTGGCACTGAGTGGGACCGAGCGGATCGTGTTCGATCTCGATCCGGAAACCGTCGAGGAGGAAGCCCCGAAGCACCGTCGCAAGGCCAGCCTTGCGGAGGTACGGGAGTGAACAACGTCACCGGTCACGACGAGACGCTTCTCAACGACAACGCGCGATGGGCGTCGCTGACGGTCGGCTGCGTGCTGGCGGGCGGGCTGTCGCGGCGCATGGGCGGCGGCGACAAGAGCCTCCGGGATCTCGGCGGCCAGCCCATGCTGGCCCGCGTCCTGGACCGGCTGAAGCCGCAGGTCGGGGAGTTCGTCATCAACGCCAACGGCGATCCCGACCGCTTCGCTGCGTTCGGTGCCCCCGTGACACCGGATCCCGTGCCCGGCTTCGCCGGTCCGCTCGCCGGCGTTCTGGCCGGAATGCGCTGGGCCGAGCGGCACGCGCCGAAGGCCCGCTGGGTCGTCACGGTCGCGACCGATACGCCGTTCTTTCCGGCCAATCTGGTGACGCGGCTCGTTGGCGCGGCGGGGCATCACGAGACCATGATCGCTCTTGCCAAGTCCGGGGATCGCGTTCATCCGGTCTTCGGCCTATGGCCCGTCGCGCTCGCCGACGATCTGGAGGCGGCGATCCGGGACGAGGAACTGCGAAAGGTGCTGGTCTGGGTGCACCGGCACCCGCATGTCGAGGTGATCTTCTCGGGCCCCGTCATCGACGGCACGGAGATCGATCCCTTCTTCAACGTCAATACGCCGGAGGACATGGAAGTCGCCGAGGCGCTGGCGGAGGAACTGCCGGCATGAGCACTCCCCCGCCGCTCTTTGGCGTCACGGGGTGGAAGAACTCCGGCAAGACGACCCTCGTGACGCGGCTGATCACGGAGTTCACCCGTCGCGGCTACCGCGTGAACTCTGTCAAGCATGCCCATCATGCCTTCGACATCGACGTGCCGGGAACCGATTCGTTCCGGCATCGCGAGGCCGGAGCGAGCGAGGTCGCGGTGGTCTCGGGTGCACGCTGGGCTCTGATGCACGAATTGCGCGACGACGACGAGCCGGCGATGGCCGACATCGTCGGACGGCTGTCCCCCGCCGACCTCGTTCTCGTCGAAGGCTACAAGCGCGAGAACCACCCCAAGATCGAGTGCCGGCGCGAAGCGACCATGAGAGACCGTCCGCTCAGCGCCTCCGATCTGATGATCGTCGCTGTCGCAGCCGACTTCGAGGCGGAGACCGGCGGATTGCCCAGGTTCGCTCTCGACGACATCGCCGCGATCGCCGATTTCATCGCCGCACAGCTTGCATTGCCGGCGCCAGCCCGCCAGACCGCCGATGCCGCACCGCAGACTGCTTGACGACTGCTTCCTGCACGACAAGGACCGGCTTCGCCACGACGAGGCGCTCGCGATCCTGCGCGAGCGGCTTTCGCCCGTCGCCGGCATCGCACCGGTCGCGCTGGCGGATGCCCTCGGCCGCGTCTGCGCCGAGGCCGTCACGGCGCCGCGGCCGGTCCCCGCAGCCGACAATGCGGCGGTCGACGGATATGCCTTCGCGCACGGCGACTACGAGGCGACCGGCGGGTTCTTTCCCGTCACCGGCCGCATCGCCGCCGGCCATCCGAGCAGCGACGTCCTGCCGATCGGTGGCGCCGTGCGCATCTTCACCGGAGCGACGGTTCCCGGCCGCGCCGATACGGTGGCGATGCAGGAGGACTGCGAACCCCACGAGCAGGACGGCCGGCAGTTCGTCGTCATTCCACCCGGCCTGAAGCCCGGCGCCAATCGCCGCAAGGCCGGCGAGGACCTGATGGCCGGCGAGACCATCGTCGAAGCCGGGACCGTTCTGCGGCCCCAGGAGATCGGCGCGATCGCCTCGACCGGCGCCGCCAGCGTTGGCTGCTTCGCACCGCTGAAGGTCGCGGTCCTGTCGACCGGTGACGAGATCCTTGGCAGCGGCGCTCCGTTTCGGCCCGGCGCGGTGTACGATTCCAACCGGCCGCTGCTCTCCGCGCTGCTGGCAACCTTGCCCGTCGAGGTCACCGATCTCGGCATCGTCGCCGATCGCCCCGAAGCGGTCCGTTCGATGCTGACGGAGGCCGCGGCCACGCACGACGCGATCCTGTCCACCGGCGGTGCGAGCCGCGGCGAGGAGGACCACGTGATCGCGGCGCTGTCCGACCTGGGCCGCCGCCACATGTGGCAACTGGCGATCAAGCCGGGCCGGCCGATGACGTTCGGCCAGATCGGCGACAGCGTCGTGCTCGGCCTGCCTGGCAACCCGGTGGCGGCCTTCGTCTGCTTCGTCCTGTACGTTCGACAGGCGATCCTGGCGCTTGGCGGAGCCGCCTGGCGCGAGCCTCGCCGCTACGTGCTGCAGGCGGACTTCGAGATCGCCCGGAAGAAGGCGGACCGCCGTGAGTTCCTGCGCGGCGTGCTGGTCGAAGACGATCGCGGAACACGGCGGGTGACCAAGTTCGCCCGCGACGGATCGGGTCTGATAACGTCGCTGCGCGAGGCGGACGGGCTGATCGAGATACCCGAGGACGTCACGGCGGTCGCATCAGGCGATCCGGTGCGCTTCCTGCCATTCAGCGAGGTCGGCCTGCCCTCGCCTTGAGGGGCAGGCGGTGTTCAGGCCTTCTTGGCGCGGAAGGAACTCGCCAGCAGCGCCGGATCCATCCTCGGCGGCGGCGCCAGTCCCTCCGCGTAGCGGTAGACGGCCGCCGAATAGACGCTGCCGAGCGCGGCCGCGAAGACGATCAGGCCGGCGATGACGACGACCGTCGCGGCGATCGGAACGGCGGTGACGAGCAGGCTGTCCGTCGCGTCGAATACCGCGAGGCTCACGCCCCCGCCAATCAGGAATGCAGCCATGAACAGAAGCGCGAACACGAGACCGATTCCGGCGTTGCCGATGATGTTCTCGCCGAAGCTCCGTCGCAGCAGCGAGGCGCTCTGCTTGACGGCGTCGACGGGCCCGACGCCCCTGGCGACGATTATCGGCACGACGAGAAACGTCGAAATCGACCAGCCGAAACCCAGCATCGACTCGACGATGCGTCCGATCGTGCCGAACCGCTCGCCGATATAGCGCAGGATCACCCCGACCGTGGCCGAGATCAGGGCGTACCCGAAGATCGTGCCGACACGGCTCGACGCAATGCCGATGGCGCTCCCGAGCGTCGGATTGCCGCCGTCCATGCGCTGCATCGCCGCGCCGACGAGAGCGGTATTGAAGAAGATGACGACGAAGTACTGCACCAGGTAGAAGGCGAACATCCAGACGTAGCCCAGCACCGTCATCGCGTCGTCGGCGTCCTGCCCGGAATCGGCCGCCTCGATCGCCGCTTCCAGCATTCCGGTGACGTAGGCCGGATAGAGGAACGCCGCCGTGACGAGGATCGTGCAGACGCCCGACACGACCGGCAGCACAAGCAGTTCGCGATCCTGGTTCAGCACCGCCGCGCTCGCCTTGACCAGGGCCCAGCTCCGGGAAAAGCGTTCGAACATGGAAACGGTCCTCCAGAGGAGTTGGCGACTACAGTTCGTAGTTCCACGACACCGGCACGAACCGGAAGCCGCCGTCGCGAACGACGTGCCCGATTCCCGGAAACGGCACGTGCATGCCCGCGATCATCAGCCGCTCGGTCGCCGCCATCTCGAAGGTCCGCCGCCGCGTCGCGATCGCCACCTCGGGCGAGATGTCGAACGCGATCGCCCAGTCGGGATGAGGGAACTGCAGGATCGCGGCATTGACGATATCGGCCCAGATCAGCAGCGATTGATCGCCGGAGGAGATCATGTATCCCGTGTGGCCGGGAGTATGTCCAGGCAGCGCGACCGAACGGATGCCCGGCACCACCTCCGCGTCGTCGCCGATCTGGCGCAGCCGCTTGGCATAGGGTGTCCCGGCTGCCTGGGCGGCCTGGAAGAACATCTTCCCCTGCTCGTTGGCCTTTTCCATGATTTCCGGGCTCATCCAGAAATTCCAGTCGTCGGTGTGGACCACAAGCTCGGCATTGGGAAACACGGCCGCGCCGTTGGCCGTGACGATGCCGCCGATATGGTCGGGATGCATGTGGGTCAGCGCGACCACGTCGACGGCTTCGGGATCGATCCCGGCGGCTTCGAGGTTGGCCGGCAGTTGGCCCAGCGTGGGCCCCATGAGATCGCGCGCGCCTGCATCAACGATCACGAGCTTCTCGCCCGTATTGACCACGAAGGCGTTGACCGCACCGCGCACCGAGGGGCCGACGGGGACGAAGTTCGCCCGCTGCAGTCGCGTTACCTCCTCCGCATCGGCCGAGGGAAAGAGCTCGATTCCCAGGTCGATATATCCGTCGAGGATGGCGGTGACCTCGATATCGCCCACGCCGAGGCGGTAAATGCCGGGCACCTGACGTCCGGCCAGCGCCTGCGCTGCCGCGACCGGACGCGCGCCCAGGAGGGAACCGGCAAGCACCATGCCTCCAGCGACACCCCCGGTCAGCACCTGGCGGCGGCAGAACTTCATTCGACACTCCTCAGCGGAAATCGGCAACCCGGCCCCTGCAAACCCTAGCACGAGGCAAACGCAATTCGGAAACGCTTCGTTCGGCGGTTGTCGGGGCGCGGACCGCGGGGAAAACCTGCGGCCCCTGCCCGCTCATAGCTGCTGCTCGCCTAAACGAACAGATCGGTCATTTCGAACCTCGTGACGTCGACGAGCCCCTTGTCGGATATTCTCAGCTCCGGGATCACCACGAGCGCCAGCAGCGAATGCTGCATGTAGGCATTGTTCAGCGTGCATCCGCAGGCCCGCATCGCCTCGACCATCCGGTCCGCCTTCTCCGCGACCACCTCCGCGCGTTCGTTCGACATCAGCCCGGCGATCGGCAGTTCCACGAGCGCCAGTTCCCTGCCCCGCGAGATCACCACGATGCCGCCGCCGACCTCGGCGACGCGGTTGGCGGCCTGCGCCATGTCGGCCTTGTCGGTGCCGACCACGATCATGTGATGACTGTCGTGTGCAACGGTGCTGGCTACGGCGCAGGGCACGTTGTAGCCGAATCCCGAGACGAGGCCGTTGGCCACCTCCCCGGTCGCCCGGTGCCGCTCGACCAGCGCGATCTGGCAGACGTCCTGGGCGACGTCGGAGACGACCAGGCCGTCACTGACCGCGAGCGTCCGCTCCAGCGCCTTGGTCGGAGCCTGGTTCTCGACGACGCCGATCACCCGCGCGGTCACCTCGTTGGCGCCGGCCGGGGCGGGTATGTCGAAATCCATCGCCCGCAATTCGCGGCCAAGCCTCACCGAATTTAAGGCGAAGTCCGGATAGCGATAGGCGGGAATGTCGATGGTCAGCGTGCCCTCCTCCGCCACCACCTCGCCGCGGGCGATGACGGTATCCACTGGCAGGCTCGGCAGATCGGTGGTCAGGATCATGTCGGCGCGGCGGCCGGGCGCGATCGAACCGAGTTCGCGCTCCATGCCGAAATGCGATGCCGTGTTGATCGTCGCCATCTGGATGGCGACGAGCGGGTTGCAGCCCTGGGCGATCGCGTGGCGGACCACTCGGTTCATGTGCCCTTCATTGACGATCGTGCCGGAATGGCTGTCGTCGGTGCACAGAATGAAACCGCGCGGGTCGAGGCCGAGTTCGGTCACGGCCCTGATCTGGCTCGCAACGTCATACCACGCCGAGCCGAGACGCAGCATCGCCCGCATGCCCTGGCGGACGCGCGCGATGGCGTCCTCAAGCCGCGTACCCTCGTGGTCATCGGCCGGGCCGCCGGCGACATAGCCATGGAACATCCGGCCGAGATCCGCTGACGCATAGTGCCCGCCGAC
This sequence comes from Microbaculum marinum, assembly GCF_037855135.1. Lineage (NCBI taxonomy): Bacteria > Pseudomonadati > Pseudomonadota > Alphaproteobacteria > Hyphomicrobiales > Tepidamorphaceae > Microbaculum > Microbaculum marinum. The sequence goes on along the minus strand of NZ_JAZHOF010000011.1, from coordinate 188,647 downwards.
GGTCTTGTGGACGGCCATCGTCTCGGCAATCTCGCCCAGCATCTTTTCGTCGCCGGACGCGACGCCTGGAAAATTCATCACCTCGCCCAGGCCGACGATGTTCGGCCAGGCCATCGCCTCGGCGACGTCGGCCGGCCCGATCTCGGCACCTGCCGTTTCGAGCCCGGGCGCGCTCGGCACGCAGCTCGGCATCTGCACGAAAACGTTGGCGGGCATCGCCATGGCCTCGTCATGCATCAGCCTGACGCCCTTCAGGCCGAGCACGTTGGCGATTTCGTGCGGGTCGACGAACATCGTGGTGGTGCCGTGCGGCAGCACGGCCCGCACGAACTCTGTAACCGTCACCATGCCGCTTTCGACATGCATGTGACCGTCGCACAGGCCGGGCACCATGTAGGCGCCGTCCGCCTCGATCACCCGTGTCGCTTCGCCGATCGTATGGCTGGCGTCCGGCCCCACATAGGCGAACCTGCCCGAGGCGATCGCCACGTCCTGGTCCGGCAGTACTTCCCGCGAGTGCACGTTCACCCAGCGCCCGCCGCGCACCACCAGGTCCGCGGGGCTCCTGCCGGTCGCAACGTCAATCAGCCGCGCCGCGACCACATTCCAGGGTTGAACCGCCGCCATGGTCACCTCCAAAACTGTTTTGACTGGCCGATCCTAGCGAAAGCCTCGGTAATGCGATAACGAGCCTACCCATCACTGACAAGATGGCGGCGATCGGCTAGAACGCCGCCGACTCGCATCCGCGAACAAGTCGAGGGAAAAGGGAGATCCGACATGGCGAAGGTGGCATTCATCGGCTTGGGGGTGATGGGATACCCGATGGCCGGGCACCTGAAGACCCGCGGCGGCCATGACGTGACCGTCTACAATCGCACCGCCGCGAAGGCCGAGAAATGGGTCGGAGAGTACGGCGGCGCGTCCGCGGCCACCCCGAAGGAAGCCGCCGAAGGCTGCGATTTCGTGTTCTGCTGCGTCGGCAACGACGACGACCTGCGCTCGGTCACCGTCGGCGAGGACGGCGCCTTCCGGGGCATGAAGGACGGGGCGATCTTCATCGACAACACGACAGCCTCCGCGAATGTGGCACGCGAGCTGTACGAGGCCGGCAGGAAGGGCGGTTTCGGCGTGCTCGACGCCCCGGTCTCCGGCGGTCAGGCCGGTGCGGAAAACGGCGCGCTGACAGTGATGGTCGGCGGCGACCAGGACGTCTACGAGCGTGCCGAGCCGGTCATCCAGTGCTACGCCAAGATGGTCGGCCTGATGGGCGAAGCGGGCGCCGGTCAGCTCACCAAGATGGTCAACCAGATCTGCATCGCGGGCGTGGTCCAGGGCCTTTCGGAAGGGATTCACATGGCCAAGACGTCCGGACTCGATGTGGCCAAGGTGATCGGCGTCATCTCGAAGGGCGCCGCCCAGTCCTGGCAGATGGAAAACCGCTGGGAGACGATGGACGCCGGCAAGTTCGACTTCGGATTCGCCGTCGACTGGATGCGCAAGGACCTGTCGATCTGCCTCGACGAGGCCCGCCGCAACGGCGCGCACCTGCCAGTCACCGCGCTGGTCGACCAGTTCTATTCCGACGTCCAGGAGATGGGCGGCAAGCGCTGGGATACCTCGAGCCTTATCGCGCGCCTGGAGAAATGATCGGCTGATTTCCCGGGGCCGCCGTCGACGCGTGACGACGTGAGGCGGCCCCGGCAACCATTGGTAGACCCGTTTCACCACCAGCGCCTTTTCGATCCGACGGACGGGCGCTTCGGACGCTTCGCCCGCCAATCGCTCGAACGGCCTGAGGACTCCGCGCAGAACGCAGCCGATACGGCATTCACGGCCCCCTACGGGTTCGAAAGCTAATCCTGGCCGTCGGCAAGTCGAAAGAGGTATCGACCCGCCCGCTGCGAGGAACTGGAAAGTCCCCAGACAGCCCTCCAGTCTTCCTGACGCCATTCCGAAATTCGGTTCCCGGAAAATACTTTGCCGGACGGTCCCGATGACTTGGACTTGCCTGCGGTCTCCCTTCGCCGCGATACTGTGACGCACACGACACATCGCGTCGCGGAGCGGGGGTCTGGGGATTGGGAAAGTCATCTGAAACGGCCGCAAACGGCGCGCCGGGAGGTCTGGTGGCGACGGCTAAGGCGGAAGGCGCCATTGTCGTCGCGATCGCCGCCGCGGCCTTCGTCTATTCCATGGACAAGGACTGGCTGCAGGGCCAGCCCATACTCGTCTTCGCCATCCAGTTCATTGTCCTTTTCGCGGTGATGATATGGGCGGCGTTCGCCGCCGTACGCCACGCAGACAGCCTCGCCGAGATGCTCGGCGAACCCTACGGCACGCTGATCCTCACACTCTCCGTGATCTGTATCGAGGTCTCGGTCATTTCCGCCGTCATGCTGGCGGGAGACAGTTCGCCGACCCTTGCCCGCGACACCATGCTGGCCGTGCTCATGATCGTCCTGAACGCGATGGTCGGAATTTCGCTGCTGATCGGCGGCCGGAAGTATCGGCAGCAGAACTACAACCTGGAGGGTGCCAGAACCTTCCTGTCCGTGCTGATCACGCTGGTGACCATCTCGCTGGTCCTGCCGACCTTCACCGTTTCCACGGACGATCCGAGCCTCACGCCGCAGCAGGCGATGCTGTTCAGCGCCGCGACGATCGTTCTTTACGGCGCCTTCCTAACCATCCAGACCGTCCGGCACCGCACGTTCTTCATGGAGCCCGGCTCGCTCGGCACGGACATGGTCCCCGAGCACGGCAAGCATCCCGAGGGGATCACAACGCGCTCGCTCGCCTACCATGCCTGCCTCCTCCTGGTGACCCTCGTCACCATCGTGCTGCTGGCGAAGAAGTTCGGTATCCTGGTGGAGGGCGCGATCGAGCTCTTCCACGCACCGCCGGCACTGGGCGGCGTGGTCATCGCGCTGCTCGTTCTCGCGCCGGAGGGACTGGCGGCCTTCAAGGCCGCCTCTTCGAACCACCTGCAGAGAGCCGTCAACATCTGCCTCGGCTCGGCCCTCGCGACGATCAGTCTCACGGTTCCCGCCGTGGTGATCATCGCACTCTACACGGGCACGCACCTGGTGCTGGGCCTTGAGCGGGCAGAACTCGTCATGCTGACGCTGACGGCGGTCATCAGCATCATGACTTTCAGCGGCCCGCGCACGAACGTCCTCCAGGGAGTCGTGCTGCTGACCATCTTTGCGGTCTACATCATCCTGATCTTCGATCCGTAGGACGGCACCCGCGCCACGCCGGCTATCGGGCGTCGTCCGCGGCAAACTCCAGCGGCAGGGCCGTAGTGAACTTGATCTGCTCCATGGCAAAGCTCGACGACACGTCGGTCAGCGCGACGCGGGAGATAAGCTTCTTGTAGAACTGGTCGTAGCGTTCGATGTCCGGCACGACGACGCGCAGCAGGTAGTCCACCTCGCCGCTCATCCGGTAGAACTCGACGACCTCCGGCAGGTCGTTGACCGCCTCGGCAAACCTGGCCAGCCAGTCCTCGGCATGCTGGTTGGTGCGTATGGCGACGAAGACGGTCACGCCGGCCCGCACCTTCCTCGGGTCGAGCAGCGCCACCCGGCGCTGGATCACGCCCTCCTCCTCCAGCTTCTGGATCCGGCGCCAGCATGGCGTCGTCGACAGGCCCACCCTCTTGCCGATCTCGGCGACGGGGACGGTCGAGTCCTCCTGGAGGATAGCGAGGATCTTTCGGTCGATGCGGTCGAGCACACGGGACATCCTTGGAATGAAATTCTACCAAGCGAAGATATCACTTACCAAAATGGCAATCCATACCCGCATGTCGAGCTGAATAGCAAATTCTTCCAATCACCTGACCCCGCCTGGAGGCCGCGGCGCCCGTGGAGCCTGCCGCTTCTGGCCCGCCGAACTCGTCCCCTGGCGGCGATCGGCGCTCGTGTCTCGACATTCCGTCCCATCCCCGCGCAGAGTATCGCGATCAGACGGAATCACGGCCGCCCAGGCGGCGGAGCAACACATGGACACCGAAAGCGAAGATCCACCGGCAAGTCGGGACGACCTGATCTCCTGGCTGCGCACGCGCCACATCGACGAGGTCGAGTGCCTCGTTCCGGATATGACCGGGATGATGCGCGGCAAGATCATTCCGCGCGAGGATTTCATCAGGAACATCGAATCCGGTCTCCGCCTGCCGGAGACCATCCTGCTGCAGGCGGTGACCGGGGACCCCGCCGAGGAAGGCGGAATCCAGTCGGAGACCGATCAGGACATCCGCACCATCCCCGACGTCGGTACGGTGCGGATCGTTCCCTGGTACGAGGAGCCCACCGCCCAGATCATCTGCGACACCACGTTCAACGACGGGACGCCCGTCGATTTCGCCCCCCGTTCCGTTCTCAAGCGGATCATCGGCCTGTACGCGGAGAAGGGGCTGAGACCGATCGTGGCGCCGGAACTGGAGTTCTATCTCGTCGAGACCTCGACCGACCCGGACATGCCCCTGACGACCCCCGTCGGCATCTCGGGCCGCAAGGAATCAGGACGGCAGGCCTATGGCATCGAAGCGGCCAACGAATTCGATCCGGTCGTGGAGGAAATCTACGCCTACTGCGAGGACTCGCGCATCGAGATCGGCACCATGGCGCACGAGGCAGGGCCGGCGCAGATCGAGATGAACTTCAATCACGGCGACCCGCTCGAGCTCGCCGACCAGGTCTTTCTGTTCAAGCGGACGGTCCGCAAGGCGGCCCTGAAGCATCGCATGTACGCGACCTTCATGGCGATGCCGCACGAGAACGAGCCGGGGTCGGCGATGCACGTTCACCAGTCGGTCGTCCGCGCCGCCGACGGCAGCAACATCTTCGTGGATGCCGACGGTGCCGATGCAGCAACGCTCTTCCACTACATTTCAGGCTTGCAACGGCACGTGCCGGACGCGATGCCGCTGTTCTGCCCCAACGTCAACTCGTTCCGCCGTATCAGGCTGGAATCCGACGCGCCGATCAATGTCCACTGGGGGCGGGACAACCGCACCTGTGGCCTGCGGGTGCCGGATTCGCCGCCGGCGGCACGCCGCGTCGAGAACCGGGTGCCGGGCGTCGACGCCAACCCCTACCTCGCATTCGCGGCGACGCTCGCCTGCGGCCTGCTGGGTCTGGACGAGAACATCGCCCCCGAACCGGCGGTGACGATCGATGCCCATACGCTCCCCTTCGGCCTGCCGCTGCATCATCATGAGGCGCTGGAGATGCTGGGCAGCAGCAGCAAGCTGCGCGATGTCCTCGGCAGCCGTTTCGTCGACGCCTTCATCGAGGTGAAGAACCTCGAGTGGCAGCTCTACAACCGCGTCATTTCACGATGGGAACGCGAATATCTGCTGCTCAACGTCTAAGGTGTCTAGGCCGACGCCCGTTTCTCCGGGGGCACGACCTCGTCCAGCACCTGCATGATGGCATTCGGGACGTATGGTTTGGCGATGAAGGGGCTGCCCTGCAGCATGTCCGGAAGGCGTGCGCGATTGGACCCGGATACGAACGTGAAGGGGATGCCGCGGTCCTGGAGCCGCTCGGCCAGGCCGAAGGTCTTGCCGTCGCGGACGTCGATGTCGAGAAAGGCGAAGTCTATTTCCTCGTCCAGATGCGGAAGAGCGGTCTCCACGCTCGATACGACCGTGGTCTTCGCGTCGAGCGCTTCGAGTACGATGCACTCGATGTCGAGCGCGATTATCAGGTCGTCCTCGACGATCAATATGTGCGGTACGGCCACGATAGGGCTCCCAAACCTGGACAATTCCGGTCAGACAATGGGCGAATCGGGGCGTTGGTTCCAAAGCCGCTGCGAACACGCTGAACAACCGGTTAAACTTTCTGTGACGCAGCAGGCTCCATTCGCCGCTGCGCCTTGAAGAGGAGCGCGCGATGAAAAACTGCGCAACGGCCATCGTTTTCGCCCTGCTTCTGCCGGCGATCGCGTCGGCCGAGGAGGTGCCGGAGGGGTTCGCGGACGTCTCGACCGTGGTTCCGGGACTGGTGGTCGACATGCGGTACTTCGGCTCCGACAATTTCACCGGCGCGCCGGTCGAAGGATACGAATCTCCCGTCTGCCTTCTCTCGCGTCCCGCCACCGAGGCACTCGCCCGCATCCAGGCCGAACTTGCCGGTTTCGCTCTCGGCCTGAAGGTGTTCGACTGCTACCGGCCCGCCCGGGCGGTGGCCGAATTCGTCCGCTGGTCGAAAGACGAGGACGATCTGAAGATGAAGGCCCAGTACTATCCGACTCTGGAGAAAGGCGAGCTCTTCCCCCAGGGCTATATCGCCGAGCGTTCGGGTCACTCGCGCGGTTCGACGGTCGATCTGACCCTGGTTTACCTGCCGTTCCAGTCCGAACTTCCGATGGGAACCGGGTACGACTTCTTTTCGGAGCGCTCCTGGCCGGACAATCCCGACCAGCCGTCACAGGCCCGCGCCAACCGGCTCCTTCTTCAAAGCGTGATGGTACGCCACGGATTCAAGCCGTACGAATACGAGTGGTGGCATTTCACGCTTGCCGACGAACCCTATCCGGAGACCTATTTCGACTTTCCGGTGAGGTGAGTTCGGACGTCACGCCGCTTCGGCGGTGCGCTCGCGCGCGTCGCGCAGGCTCCTGAGCACGGCGATGATCTCATGGCGTGTGCAGGCGACCGCTCCGCGCGACAGCGCCAGCCGCCGCTCCCACGCCGTCAGGTCGTAGTGCGGTTTCGCGGTCCTCGGTGGCCCCTGGTAGGACGAGCGGTGGATGCCGAGTTGCGCGGCGAATCGATGCAGCTCGTCCTCGCTGTCGGCCAGCAGATGGCACCAGTTGCGGCCGTGCCAATGCCAGATCGCTTCGTCCACGTAGACGGCCAATGTCGCTCCCTGCTGCGGGCCCGTGTGGCTCAGGCCACGCCCAGCTTCTTCTGCAGGCTGGTCGAGGAAGTGGTGTACTGGAACACCAGCCGCTTGTCCGGATAGACGATCCTGTAGGCGGCCTGCGCCATCAGGGCGCCCTCGTGGAAGCCCGACAGGATCAGCTTCAGCTTGCCGGGGTACCAGTTGATGTCGCCGATCGCGAAGATGCCGGGCTCCGATGTCTCGAACTTCTCGGTGTCGACCGGGATCAGGTTTTCTTCCAGATTGAGGCCCCAGTTGGCGACCGGTCCGAGCTTCATGGTCAGGCCGAAGAACGGCAGCAGCCGATCGCAGGCGATGACCCGTTCGTTCTTCTCCAGGTCGGTGACGGATATGTCGGTCAACCGTGCACCCTCCCCGCGCAATGCGGAGACCTGACCGAGTACGAGGTCCATCTCGCCGGCATCGACGAGGGCACGCATCTTGTTGACCGAATCCGGCGCCGCCCGAAAGGCGTCGCGACGATGGATCAGCGTGACACGCCTGGCCAGCGGCTGCAGGTTCAACGTCCAGTCGAGCGCGGAGTCGCCGCCGCCGACGATGACGAGATCCTTGTCGCGGAAATCCTCCATCCGGCGCACCGAATAGAACACGGACGTGCTCTCGTAGCCTTCGATGCCGGGGATCGGCGGACGTTTCGGCTGGAAGCTGCCGCCGCCGGCGGCGATCACCACGACCGGCGCCTCGAGGATCAGCCCCTGGTCGGTGCCCAGCACGAACATCCCGTCCGCCCGGCGCTCGAGCGTCTCGACCATGTGGCCGTAGTGGAAGGTCGGACCGAACGGCTCGATCTGCTCGAGCAGCCTGTCGGTCAGGTCCTGGCCCGAGATGACCGGCCAGGCGGGAATGTCGTAGATCGGCTTCTCGGGATAGAGCTCGGCGCACTGCCCGCCGGGCTTGTCCAGGATGTCGATGACATGCGCCTTCATGTCGAGCAGGCCGAGTTCGAACACGGCGAACAGGCCGACCGGCCCGGCACCGATGATGGCGACGTCGGTACGAATGGGTTCCGTCATGAAGGTATTCGTCTGTCCCTGGTCGAGCGCCTCGGATCAGGCGCGGGTACGCATCCACGGCCGGTTGCCCAGCGGCGTCTCCCCCTGCCCGCCGACGGGCTGCAGGTAGATCGGCACCTCGGGCAGATGTCCTTCCGCGAGAGCGCGGCGTGTCGGACCGTGACTTATGGCAAAGGATGAAAATCCGCAACGCAGCATGAAAGGAATCTGGTCGAGCAAGACATCGCCCCGCGCCCGCAGATCGCCCGCATAGCCGTAGCGTTCGCGCAGCAGGCGCGCGGCGGAATACGAGCGCCCGTCGGTGAACGACGGGAAATCGAGCGCGATCAGATCGAACAGGTCCAGATCGGGCGACAGGTCCTCGACCCGGTCGTCCGCGGCGAGCGAAACACCGATCCGCCGGTCATTCGGCAGGTTGCCCTCACGCATCTCCCGCCAGCGCGCGGCCGAAACGAGCACCTTGCCGTCCTCCGGCAGGCTCTCGTCGTCGGCGACCTCACGCCACGCGTCGTCGACGAAGCCGTCACGGCACCAGATCGAGACCGGATCGCTCATTGCTCACCTGCCGGGATGATCCGGACGGTCTCGCCGCTGCGGGTGATGTGGATGCCGCATTCTGCCTTGTCCGATCCGCGCCAGCGTCCGGCGCGTACGTCCTCGTTTTCCGCGACCGGGCTGGTGCAGGGCGCGCAGCCGATCGACAGGTAGCCGAACTCGACGAGCGGATGGCGCGGCAGTTCGTGAATCGTCCGGTAGGCGCTGACGTCGCCGGTGTCCCAGTCAGCCAGCGGATTGACCTTCAGGCGCCTGCCGTCGCGCTCGACGAGCGGCATCGCCTCCCGCTCTGCGGTCTGGTGGCGGCGGCGGCCGGTCAGCCAGACGCCGAAGCCCGACAGTGCCTTCTCCAGCGGCTCCTCCTTCCGGATAGCGCAGCACAGGTCGGAATTCCGGTCGAACAGGTTGCCGCCAGGATCCAGAGCCCTCAGACGTGCCGGTTCCGGCCGCGCGATGCGAACGTCGGTCAGTCCGAGCCGTTCGACCAGTTCCTCGCGGTAGGCCAGGGTTTCCGGAAAGTGCTTGCCGGTTTCCAGGAAGATCACGGGCGTGTCGGGCGCGATCCGGGAAACCAGGTGCAGGAGTACGGCTGAATCCGCACCGAAGGACGACACCACCGAGGTGCGCCCAGGTGCCAGTTCCTTCAGGGTGTAGGTGATCAGGTCCTGGGCAGACGCACCTGTGAACAGACGATCCAGCACGGCCGGATCGGGCCAGGATTCCTTCGTGCACACGACCTCGTTCCCCATTCCCGGTTTTCCCGTGAGCGAAGTGTTTTTCCCCGAAGCGTTCCTGCCCGGCCCCGTGGTGCCCGAAGACAGCCGATTTATCAATACCCGTTCACCGTCCATAGAGCGCCTCCTGGAAGGGATCCCGCCCGAGACGTCTGTAGGTCGTCAGAAACGCTTCCTCGGGGCTTCCGCGCAGCTTGATGTACGTATCCACGATGGTCTCGACCGCGTCGACGACCTCGTCGGTCGAAAATCCCTTGCCGACGATTTCGCCGATGGACGCATCCTCGCCGCCGGGATTGGCTCCGCCCGGCGCGCCGCCCAGCGTGATCTGATAGAATTCCTCGCCCTTCCGATCGACGCCCAGGATGCCGATGTGGCCGACATGATGGTGCCCGCAGGCATTGATGCAGCCGGATATCTTCAGGTTGAGGTCGCCGATCTCCGCCTGCCGCTGCGGATCGGCGAAGCGCTCCGACAGGCGCTGGGCCACCGGGATGGACCGCGCATTGGCAAGCGCGCAGTAGTCGAGGCCCGGGCAGGAAATGATGTCGGTGATCAGACCGGCATTCGCCGTCTCCAGTCCTGCGGCTACCAGTTCGGCATGGAGCGCGCTCAGGTCGTCCTTGCGGACGTGCGGCAGGATCAGGTTCTGCTCGTGGCTGACGCGGATCTCGGCAAAGCTGTATCTTTCGGCAAGATCGGCCACCAGATCCATCTGCGCGGACTTGGCGTCGCCCGGCACGCCGCCGACGGGCTTCAGCGATATCGTCACCGACGTATAGCCAGGCTGCTTGTGCGGATGGGTGTTCCGGGTCACCCAGCGGCCGAGAGCCGGATCCGCCTTCCATGCGGCCTCCAGCGCTTCGCTGCGTGCCGGTAGCGCCTCGAACTCCGGCGGGGCGAAATAGGCCGAAATCCGCTCGCGTGCTTCCGCCGGCACGTCCAGGGCACCGCCTCGCAGATTCTCGAATTCCGCCTCCACCTCGTCGCGGATGGTCTCGACGCCACGTTCGTGGACGAGGATCTTGATCCGGGCCTTGAACTTGTTGTCGCGCCGGCCGTAGCGGTTGTAGACGCGCATGATCGCCTCGAGATAGGCGAGCAGTTCGTGCTCCGGGACGAAGTCCCGGATCTGCTTGGCGATCATCGGGGTACGGCCCTGGCCGCCACCGATGAAGACCCTGAAGCCGAGTTCTCCATCCGGGCCCCGCTTCAGTTCAAGGCCGATGTCATGGACGCGGATCGCAGCACGGTCTCGCGCCGCGCCGGTCACCGCGACCTTGAACTTGCGCGGCAGGAAGGAAAATTCCGGATGCAGCGACGACCACTGGCGGACGATCTCCGCCCACGGCCTCGGATCGGCGACCTCGTCTGCGGCCGCACCGGCGAAGTGGTCCGTGGTGACGTTGCGGATGCAGTTGCCGGAGGTCTGGATCGCGTGCATCTCGACTTCGGCGAGTTCCTCCAGGATGTCCGGCAGGTCCTCGAGCCGCGGCCAGTTGTACTGGATGTTCTGGCGCGTGGTGAAGTGCCCGTAGTCCTTGTCGTACTTGCGGGCGATATGGGCGAGCTTGCGCATCTGCCGCGACGACAGGGTGCCGTAGGGAATGGCGACGCGCAGCATGTATGCGTGAAGCTGCAGGTAGACGCCATTCATCAGCCTCAGCGGCTTGAACTGCTCCTCGGTCAGGTCGCCGGCGATCCGCCGTTCCACCTGGTCCCGGAACTGGGCGACGCGGTCGCGGACAAAGGCGTGGTCGAATTCGTCGTAGCGGTACATCGGTCTGTTTCCTTACGCGGCTGCGACGTGGGAGTTGCCGGTGGTGGGGCCGGTGGCGCGAATCCGCTCGCGAAGCCGCATCGGCTGCACGCCCGACTGCTCCGCCTCCACATCGATCAGGTAGGGCTCGACGATGAGCCGTGCGGCGACATCCTGCTGCCCCTGCAATTCGGCGGCGGCCGCCGCCTCGTCGTCTGCGACCAGGCGGGCGAGATCGAGATCCTGGGTCCAGCCGTCGCCACCCAGATAGACCACCCGTCCGTCGGCAAGCCGGTTCGCGGTCAGTACCCGCAATGCGCTGGAATTCCGTGCCATCTTTTGCGCTCCTCAGGCCGCCAGGATGCCCGCATCGGCGAAGGCTTCCGCCCCGCCCCAGTCGCCCTCGGCGACAGCGCGGCCGATGAAGATCACCACCGGACCACCGACGTCGCCGCGACCGGCCAGGTGCGGCAGGTCCGCAAGCCGTCCATAGAACCGGCGCTGCACAGGCCGGCAGGCATTTTCCACCGCGCCGACCGGTGTGTCGGGCGACAATCCGTTCTCGATCAGCGACCTGGCGGTCTCGTCCGCCACCGACTTCGCCATGTACAGCGTCACGGTCGCGTCGGCGCGGGCGATATCCGCCCAGTCGATGTCGTTTTCGCCGGGGGCGGCATGGCCCGTCGCGAACACCAGTGCGGATGCATGTTCGCGATGGGTCAGCGGAGTGGCCGTCTCGGCGGCGGCGCCGAGAGCGGCGGTGATGCCGGGAACCACAGCATGCTCGATGCCGGCGCGGCGCAACGCTGCGATCTCCTCGCCGGCGCGGCCGTAGATCATCGGATCGCCCGACTTGAGCCGCACCACCGTATGGCCCGCTGCCGCCTCCTCGATCAGGATGTCGTTGATCCGGTCCTGGCCGACCGGCGCCCGGCCCTTGCGCTTGCCGACATCGATCCGCCGGGCGTCGCGGCGCACCACGTCGAGAACGTCGTTGTCGACCAGCGCGTCATAGACCACCACGTCGGCCTCGGCGAGGACACGGCGGGCGCGAAGGGTCAGTAGGTCGGCCGCGCCGGGGCCGGCGCCCACCAGCCAGACGAAGCCGGTGCGGGCGTCGCCGCTGCGGGCGGCTTCCATGAGCCTGACCGCCCTGCGGCGAACGTCCGCGGACCCTCGCGTTGCGGCCGCGGCGATGCCCTCGTCAGTGAAATAGCTGCGCCAGAAGGCGAGCCGCCGGGCGCCGGGCGGCAACAGGTCGGCGACACGGCCGCGCAACTCGCCGGCCAGGCCGGCCAGCAGGCCGGTGCCGGGGGTCAGGATCTCCTCGATCCGGGCGCGCAGGATACCTGCCAGCACCGGGGCTGCGCCTTCGGTCGAAATGGCGATCGTCACCGGCGCCCGGTCGACGAACGCCGGTGTCAGCACGTCGCAGAGTTCGGGCCGGTCGACAACATTGACCGTCACACCGGCCGCACGCGCCATGGCGCCCAGTTCCCGGTCGACGCTCTCGATTTCCGTTGCGATGAAGGCGAGCGCAGCGCCGCGGAAGTCGTCTGCGCCGGGCAGCCGCGTGTGCACGGGATAGCCGGCGCTTTCGGCGGTGCGCGCCAGTGTCGGCTCGGGGCTATCGGCGAAGACGTGCACCTCGGCACTCGTCTTCGCCAGGAGCCGCAGCTTGGCGCTTGCCGCCTCGCCGTTGCCGGCGACGACGACGCGCCGGCCGTCGACGATGGTTGAAACCGGGAATGTCTTCAGCGCGCCCATGTCGGACCTCGGGGTATGACCAGACCTGAATATGGCGCGGCGGGCGTCCTCCGGACAACTGGGAAAGAGAAGAAAAACAAGTGAATTCAATGTATTAGGAATTATTAGAACCTGATGCTGCGATGCGGCGGATCCGGGGGAAACGGATTTCGCGATCCGCCGTCCCACCAGCATGCGGCTGGCGCGCAGTCACCTCTACGCCGCTTCGGATTCGGCGAATTCCGGGGAATCGCACCCCGCTTCGGCGGTCAGCCGGACACGCAAGCCGTCCAGGTCCTCACGCATCAGGATCTGGCAGCTCAGCCGCGAGTTCGGCTGCAGCGTATCGAGCTTGTCGAGCTGGTCGAGTTCGTCGTCGGTCGGTTCCGGCAGCCTGTCCAGCCATGCCGGATCGACCTGCACGTGACAGGTGCCGCAGATGCCGGCACCGCCGCATTCCGCCTTCATCGGAACGCCCCAGTCGCGGATCACTTCCATGACCCGCCAGCCATCCAGCGCCTCGAGCTCGTGGTCGCGACCCTGGCAGTCGGTGACGATGACTTTCATGTTCGTCTCCCTCTCGGTGGATGGTCATCCCGAGGCCGACAGGGAGCGTTGGCGGAAGACAGCTAGTGAAGTTGCCGCGATATGTCAAAGGGTGGCGGGCAACATGATCCGGTTGGCTAGTGCCCACTGCCGAACATGCCCGTCCGGACAGAGTAGTCCGCGGCCAGCCCGTAATCGGGATCGTCGTCGGAGTCGACCATGAGCTGTCCCGCCCGGTTGAGCAGGCGGTGGCAGTCGCGCGACAGGTGCCGGAGCTGCAGTGTCTTGCCCATCGCCTCGTATTTGGAGGCGAGCGCCTCGATCGCCTGCAGCGCCGACTGGTCGACCACCCGGCTGTTCATGAAGTCGACGATGACCAGGCGCGGATCGTCCTTGGGACTGAAAATCTCGGCAAAGCCTTCCGCCGACCCGAAGAACAGCGGGCCTTCGATCTGGTAGACCTTGGCGCCTTCCGGCGTGACATGCGCGCGGGCGCGAATCCGCGTCGCGTTGTTCCAGGCGTAGGCGAGCGCGGAAATGATGACCCCGACGATCACCGCGACCGCCAGGTCGCTCGCCACGGTGACGGCCGTCACCAGCACGATCACCACGGCGTCGGTCAGCGGTATCCTCCGCAGGATCCTGAAGCTCTGCCACGCGAAGGTGCCGACGACGACCATGAACATGACGCCGACAAGCGCGGCAAGCGGGATCTGCTCGATCGGGCCGGAGGCGACGAGGATGAAGGCGAGCAGGAACAGGGCGGCGGAAATCCCCGACAGCCGGGTCCGCCCGCCGGATTTCACGTTGATCATCGACTGGCCGATCATGGCGCAGCCGCCCATGCCGCCGAAGAAGCCGGTGACGGTGTTGGCGACGCCCTGGGCGATGCACTCCTGCGAGGCGCCGCCGCGCTTCTGGGCGATCTCGCTGACCAGGTTGAGGGTCAGCAGGCTCTCGATCAGTCCGATGGCCGCGAGGATGAGCGCATACGGAAAGATGATCTCCAGCGTCTCGAAGGTCAGCGGCACGCCCGGCACGTGAAAGTCCGGCAGTCCGCTCTCGATCGACGCCAGGTCGCCGACCCGCGGCACGTCGATGCCGAAGGCGATGACGATCGCTGCCACGATCGCTATGCCTGCCAGGGGCGCGGGCACGAACGAGGTGATCTTCGGCATCAGCCAGATGATCGCCATGGTCAGCGCGACCAGGGCGAGCATGTTGAACAGCGGCCAGCCGGTCATCCACACCCGCGTATCGTCGGGCCCGGCCACCTGAAACTGCGACAGCTGGGCCAGGAAAATGACGATCGCCAAGCCGTTCACGAAGCCCAGCATGACGGGATGCGGCACCAGCCGGATGAACTTGCCCAGGCGGAAGACCCCGGCGAGGATCTGCAGGATCCCCATCAGGACGACGGTCGCAAACAGATACTCGACGCCGTGCACCGCCACCAGCGACACCATGACCACCGCCAGGGCGCCGGTCGCACCGGAGATCATGCCGGGCCGGCCGCCGATCAGAGCCGTGATCAGCCCGACGATGAAGGCCGCGTAGAGACCGACCAGCGGATGCACGCCGGCGACGAAGGCAAACGCGACCGCCTCGGGAACCAGCGCCAGCGCAACCGTCAGCCCGGAAAGCAGCTCCGTCTTGATCTGCCCGGCGCTGAACGCGGTGCCGTCCGGCTCCTTCCAGTCGGCAAACGAAGTGAATGAAAAACGGTCGGCGAAGGCCGCCAGCGTCTGTCTTGGCACTTTACGGATATCCGGGTCGGGGGTCGGGGAATCGCGATTGCGGGATGGCGTCTGACTAGGCAATTTTGCTGCAATGCAAAAGACCCTCTATTGCATTGCCGCATATCGCCAGCCGCATGGCTGGCGCGGAGGCCGACCGACGGCGGCCCTCAGAGCCCGGTTCAATCGCGGAAATCGCGCGGATACGTGAGTCTTGCGCAGCAACCTGTCGCGGCCGAGGGCTGCGCGCTTCCCCTGCTACCCCTGCCGCTCCGGCACGTCGACGGTGAGGCCGTCGAGTTCCTCGCTCACCTTGATCTGGCAGGACAGGCGGCTCGTCGGCCGCACCTCGAAGGCGAAGTCCAGCATGTCCTCTTCCATTTCGGAAGGGCCGCCGGTCTTCTCGAACCAGTCCTCACGCACATAGACATGGCAGGTCGCACAGGCGAGCGCGCCGCCGCACTCGGCCTCGATCCCCGGCACGGAATTGCGGATCGCCGTTTCCATGACGGTCGAGCCGACCTCGCCGTCGACTTCGTGGACGGTGCCGTTGTGTTCGATATAGGTGATCTTTGGCATGTGCGGAAAACGATCTGGAGGAGTGGGTCTGGAACGAAGCCTCGAGGCCGCGAAACTGCCCGAAGCGCCGAGTGTCCGGCCCCTATATGCGAACAATCCGGCAGGCGCCAGCCCCGTGAGCGAGACCGAAGACCCCGGCCGCCCCGCCCAAGACGCTTAGGCGACGGATCGATCGTCTGGTTCTCGGCGCATTAGTGAATCAGAAAAAGTGACCTTATATAGGCGTTTACAAGAGTTATCTGATTCTCCACATCAATGATGGCATTGCGGCTGCGATCGTCCTCGACGTTGTGGCCGAACAGCGCTGCGGTGTCGGCACTGGCGGCCAGGTTCCAGGCGCCGATGCCGCGCGCCGCGCCGCTGATCGTACGCGTCGCACGCCGCCACTGCTCGCCGTTGCTGGCCTCCTTCAGACGGTTCAGGTAGACCGATGACTGCGCCACGAAGAGCTGCAGCACCTCGCGCTCCAGCTCCGTGTCTCCGAGCGAATGCCTCGTCAGGTGAACCAGGTCGACAGGCGGCGCCGTCGGCGTGACGCTGATCGCCTCGGGGGTTCTGTGTGTATTGGCTGACCGGCCCATGCGCTTCTCCATCCCGCTTCCCCCGGCCCGCGAACCGGCAGGGCAGCATCCATGGAGAAAGGTGTCAGCAACCCGATAAGACGAGGTTAACCACCCGGCGGCGTTTCGCCGAGCGCCCGATAGCCGCTTTCGGTCAGCCGGCAGACCAGCCAGTCGGGCTTGATGGGATTGTTGAACCACGGCTCGGCCCACCCGTTGGCGATGCACGAGCCGATGGTGCGGTGATTGATCTGGCGCCCGTCGTCGCCGAACAGCGGCAGCTTGCCGCCGGGCTGGCCGAGGCCGCGCTGGAGATAGGCGCGCTGCGCAGCCGTCGGTTCGCCTCCTCCCGGCTCCGGTGCGCCCTTCTTGGCCGACGTCGTCGACGCCTTTTCCTCACGCGCCTGCGCCACCCCGCCCTCCCGCGTTAACGATAAATTAACTTGCCCCTGCCCGCCCGCCGGCGGGTGTTTTCCCGGAAAGGATTTGGCACTACACTAGAGCCTGCGGCAAGTGTCAGCGGACACGGACCGAGCGTTCGGCACCAGCGACGCCCGGAAATGGGGCTACGCGGGCGTCGGGGATTGGCGTTTTCAGGCACATCCTCGATCGACGGGCGACCGGTATCCCCGCTGGCTCGTAAGCGGCGGGCGGGCGCCCGATGCGTATTGAGTACGAGGCGAACTTATCATGGCGAAACAATCTTCCAAGAAGCATGACGCGGCGGAAGCGGCATTGTCGGCCGTTGAAGAGGCGCTGACGGCAAACGGCACCGACCCGCTGGCAAGCGAAGCGGCCGCGGCCGAGGAAGCGACGGAGTCGGTGAACCGGGCCGTGGAGCGCGTCGTCGAGGCCGCGCGCGAGCAGCCGACCAGGAGCAATGGCAACGGCGCCGCGGAAAGCCGCCGCCGCAGTGTGCCCCGTCCTTCCGAAGCGGCCGCCAACGATGCCCGCCGTCCGGCCAACGATGACCGGCCGACGCTGAGCCACGTCGTCTATTCCATGCAGCGCCGCGCGCCTCGTACGCCGTTCTTCGTGGCCCTGCTGGTCTCGCTGCTGTGGATCGGCCTTGGCGGCGCGATCGGCTATGGCCTCTACGGATCGTCGCTCTACGCCGTGACAAACGCGGATCTCATTCGCTCCGAGCCGGGCATCGCCGTCATCTGGGCGGCCATCGTCGTCCCCGTCATCTTCTTCTTCGCGACCGCCACCATGGTCTGGCGCGCCAACGACCTTCGGCTTGCCGGCCGCTCGCTGACGGAAGCCGCCATCCGCCTTGCCGAGCCGGAAGGTGTCGCCAAGGAAGCGGTGATGACGGTTGGCCAGGCGATCCGCCGCGAGGTCGCCGCCATGGGCGATGGCGTCGAGCGGGCGCTCGCCCGCGCCGGCGAGCTGGAAGCGCTGATCCATTCCGAGGTCTCCTCGCTGGAACGCGCCTATCACGAAAACGAGATCCGCATCCGCGCCATCCTCGACCAGATGTCGAACGAGCGGGAATCCCTCCTTTCCAACGCCGATCGCCTGCGCGCGTCCATTGCCGGCGCCCACGAGAACCTGACGCTCGACCTGGCGACCGCGGGAGATCGCATCACGGAGTCCGTCACGAGCGCCGGTGCGCGCGTCACCGAGGCCCTCACCTTGCGCGGCGACGAGATGACCGACGCGCTGACCAGCTCCGGCGACAACCTGATCGCGACCCTGACCACCCATGGCGACGAATTCGTCCGCCGCCTGTCGCACACCGGCCACGAGGTCGCCACGACGCTGACCGACGCCAGCGAGATGGTCACCTCGACCCTCGACCAGCGCGGCCGCGAGGTGAACGAGGCATTCGCGCGCACGGGCGCCGACATCGTCGAGGATCTCTCGAATCGCGGCGTCGCCATCAACGAGACCCTCGCCTCCACGGGCCATACGCTCATCCAGTCGCTGACCGACCGCAGTGCTGAAGTCACCCAGCGCCTCAGCGACACCGGCAATCAGCTCTCCGAGACGCTGGTGCAGCGCGGCTCGGAGGTGACCGACCGCCTCTCGGAGGTCGGTTCGCAGATCTCCGACACGCTCGGCCGGCGCGGCACCGAGGTCACCGAGAACCTGTCGCAGGTCGGCACCGACATAACCGAGACGCTCGGCCAGCGGGGCTCCGAGCTTACCGACCGCCTGTCGTCCATCGGCACGGAAATCACGGAAACGCTGGGCCGGCGCGGCGCCGAGGTGACCGGCCGCCTCACCGAAGTCGGTTCTCAGATCTCCGAAACGATTTCCTCCAGCGGCAACGATCTGACGGCCCGCCTCGACGAGACCAGCCGGCGTATCGAGGACACCGTCACCAATCGTGGCAACGAGCTCACCGAACGGCTCGAGACCGTCGGCGCGACCTTCGTCGACGACATCGCCACGCGCACGTCCCGCTACACCGAGCAGCTGGGCGCAGCCGGTGCGGAGGTCTCGCGTGCCGTCGCCGCCCATGGCGACCAGCTCAACGAGAGCCTCAATGCCACGTCCGAACGGCTCATGGAGACGATGACGGGCCGCTCGCAGGAGGTGCAGGAAAACCTGCGCCGCACCGTCGGCGAAATCGACCACACCTTGTCGGTGAAGGGCGGCGAACTCGTCGACAAGCTCGCGTTCCGCTCCAGTGAAGTCGCCGAATTGCTCGACCACCGCTCTGCCGAACTCAACGAGATCCTTGCCAATCGGTCTGCGGAAATTACCGAGACCCTCTCGACCCGCGGCGAACTGCTGACCAGCGCCATGGACGAGCGTCTCGACCGCTTCGGCGCGACGCTGGAGGAACGCAGCGCGGCCATCGAGGCAACGCTGTCGGACCGCGGCGAACGGTTCACCACCGCACTGGACGAACGGCTGCAGCGCTTCGACACGACCCTGGAGGAGCGCGGCGCTGCTATCGAGGCAACGCTGTCGAACCGGGCGGACTCCTTCGTCCGCACGGTCGCCGAGCGCGCCAGCGAGGTCGATCGCACGCTTGGCGGGCGCCTTGCCGAGATTGCCTCGACCCTCAGCGAAAAGGGCGACGCCCTCGAGAAATCCCTCGGGGACCGGGCGACGTCGCTCGGCGAGACCCTCGGCAGCCGCGCCGCCGAGATCGACGAGACGCTCGGTCGCCGCGTCGGCGAAATCGACGAGCGGCTCGGCGCCCGCGCCAGCGAGATCGGCGAAACGCTCGGCAACCGGGTCGGCGAGATCGAGGCTTCGCTCGGCCGCAACGCGCAGGCGCTCGAGGCGGCCCTCGGCGACGGCTCGAGGTCCCTCGAATCCACGCTTGGACGCAACGTGTCGGCTCTCGAAAGCATGCTGGGCCGCAATGCCGAGACGATCGAAAGGACGATCGGCGAACGCACCGAACAGCTCAACGAGGCTCTTGGCAGCCGCGCCCGGGAGATCGGCGAGACGCTGGGCGCACGCAGCGCCGAACTCGAGGAGACCCTGAGTTCGCGGGCCGCAAGCATCGACCGGACCCTCGGCGCGCGTGGCGCCGAGATCGAGGAGACCCTCGCCTCCCGGGCCACCAGCATCGAACAGACGCTGGGCGCGAAGACGGCCGACATCGACCGCACGCTCGGCGATCGCGTCGCGCAACTCGAGCAGACCCTCGGCGATCGCGCCGCGGGGATCGAGCAGACCCTGGGCGGCCGTGCCGCCGACATCGAACGCACGCTGTCTGAGCAGACCGGCAACCTCGACAGGTCGCTTGGCGAACGTGCCGCCGAGATCAGTCACACGCTCGGCCAGCGCGCCGCGCAGATCAACCAGTCGCTCGGCGACCGCGCCGTCCAGATCAACCAGAATCTCGGCGACCGGGCGTCGGAGATCGACCAGACCCTCGGGACCAAGGCAAACGAGATCGACCAGACCCTCTCGGGTCGTGCCGCCGCGATCGAGGAATCGCTGGGCCGCCATGCCGCGTCCATGGACCAGACACTTGGCGACCGCGCCGCGCAGATCCGGGACACGCTCGGCAGCCGCGTTGCCGAGATCGAGGAACTGCTCGACACCCGGACGAGCGACATCAACATCACGCTCGGCGCCAGGGCAAACGAGATCGAGCAGACGCTTTCCAACCGGACGGCGAGCATAAACCAGGCGCTCGCCGCCCGCGTCGACGAGATCAACGAGCAACTGTCCGGACGCGCATCGGACCTGGAGCAGACGCTGGTCGTTCGCGGCGGCCGTCTCATCAACGAGATCGCCAGCAGTTCAGGCGAGATCGAGAAGGTCGTCAGCAGCGCTTCGGAGACCGTCTCGCGCGCCATTGCCGCCAAGGGGGGCGATGTCACCAAGGCGATCGCGCAGCAGGGCCTGGAAGTCACCAAGGCCATCGCCGAAAGCGGCCAGCACGCCTACGACGCGCTGGAATCGCGTGGCCGCAGGATCGTCGAGGAGATTTCCGAGACGAATAACACGCTCACGACCAACATCGAGGCCATCCTCGCGCGGCTGGGCGACTCCAACGCCCTGCTCCGCTCCGTTCTCACCGGCGCCAGCGACAACCTGGCGGCCATCGAGTCGACCCTCAATCAGCGCGTCGACGAGTTCCGCGGCGCGGTCGAGGCCGTATCCCTCGACGCCGGCAAGACCAGCGATCGCATGGGCGATCAGGTCAAGCTGCTGGAGCAGATGTCCGCGAAGGTCCTTGCCGATATCGGCGCCCTGGCCGAGCGCTTCGACGCGCAGGGCAAGTCGCTTGCCGATACCGCCGGACAGCTCGATCGGACCAACGCCGAAATGGATGCCGCGATCGAGGCTCGCCGCGCCCGGCTCGAGGATCTCGCCTCCAGCCTCACGGTGCGCGCGCAGGAGATCGACGGCCTCATCAACGGCTACACGTCGGCGATCGAGCGCACCCTCTCCGGGGCGGAAGCTCGGGCGAGTTCGCTTGGCGAGATGCTGCAGGCGGCGACACGCGACGCCTCGGAGCGGCTGCTCGGCGAATTCGAGCGTCTGAACGGGTCGGTCGAAGACCTTGCAGGACAGATCGGCAAGCGCGCCGTGACGTCCTCGCGGGCGATCTACGACCAGCTCGAGGCGGTTCGCCGGGCTGCCGACGACGTCTCCGCGACGGTCACCGACCGCACGTCGAGCGCCACGCAGACCCTCCTCGCCGAAGTCGAACGGATCCAGAGTGCGACCGACGCCATCGCCGCTTCGATCTCGGAGCGGGCGGTCAGTTCCACCCGCTCGCTCGCCGAGGAGATCCAGGGCATCCAGGAGATGGCGGATCGGGCTGCCGAGCGCATCGCCGGCAGCGCGGTCAGTTCTGCCCGCTCGGTCGCGGACGAACTGCGCGGCATCCAGGAAATGGCCGATCGGGCAGCCGCGACGGTCGCCGAAAGCGCGGCCACCTCGAAGCACTCGCTCGCCGAGGAGCTTCAGGGCATACAGGAGCTGGCGGACCGCGCCGCGGCCACCGTCTCCGACAGTGCTGTCAGTTCCAAGCGCTCCATCGCCGCCGAACTGCAGAGCATCCAGGAGCTGGCCGATCGCGCCGCCTCGAGCGTCGCCGAGCGTGCGATGAGTTCGGCGCGTTCGGTCGCCGACGAACTGGAGGGTATCCAGGAGATCGCCGACCGTGCCAGTGCCGGCATTGCCGACCGGGCGCAGCTGTCGGCCCGCTCCGTCAACGAGCAGTTCGATTCGCTGCGCACCGCGGCCGAGGAAATCCGGCAGCTTCTCTCCGAGACGGCGCAGGTGTCCTCGCGTACCGTCTCCGAGCAGCTCGAGTACATGCGCCTCACCGCGGGAGAGGAAGGCGAGCGCGCCGCCGGGGCCGTTCGTGCCGGCTTCGAGCACGTCACGCAGGACATCTCCGGCCTGCTGCAGGGTGCCACGCAGCGCTTCACCGACGCGGCCGCGGAAATGCGTTCGGCCGCCAAGGCGATCTCCGAGGAACTGGAAACGACCCGCACGGAGCTGAAGCGCGGCGTCTTCGAGCTTCCCCGCGAGACTCAGGAGAACGCCGCGGCCATGCGCCGGGCGGTCGCCGATCAGATCAAGGCGCTAAACGAGCTGTCCGAGATCGTCTCGCGCCACGGCAACGCGATCGACGTCGCGGTGCCCGACCAGCGCCGCCTCGCCTCGCGCGGCGGCGGTTCGGTCGTGCAGTCGGTCGCTGCGGCTCAGCCGGTGCAGCAGTCCGCCCGGACAAGCCAGCCCGTCGAGGCCGAGGCGCCGGCGCGCGCTCCGGCGCCGGCACCCGAGCCGCCGGCCCGTCGGGAGACGCCGCCGCGGCCGGCCGCCGAAAGTGCGCCGGCCGGCAGGGCCCAGGAGCCCCGGTCCGGCGATCGCTGGTCGCTGTCCGACGTGCTGCAGCGCGCCGGCAGCCCCGAGGAGGAAAAGCCGGCGCCGCGTCGCAGCGAGGAGAGCGAGCGTTCGCCCGCCCACATGATGGAGTCGCTCAACGCGATCGCCGTCGATATCGTGCGGGCGATCGACGACAACGCCTTCATGGATCTCTACGACCGGTACCGTCGCGGCGAGCGGGACATCTTCATCCGCCGGCTGTTTGCCCAGCGCGACCGCGGCGTCATCGACGAGGTCCGCCGCAAGTATCGCCGCGATCCGGAACTCCGCGACGCCGTCGACCGCTATCTGGGTGGTTTCGAGCAGCTCATCGAGGACATTTCCCGGACCGACCGGGACGGGGTCATGCGCCAGATGTACCTGACGTCCGAGCCCAGCAAGGTCTACGCCATCCTGGCCGACGCCACCGGCCGGATGAGCTGATCCGCGGCCCGCTTCCGGTCCGCACGAATCGAGAAGGCCGGTCCTGCGGGGCCGGCCTTTGCTTTTGCAGTCACCGTCGGGTCACGACGGCGGTTCCCCGCCCGATCAGTCCCACTTGCCGCGCGCGTCGCGCGAATGGCGGTCGCCCCACGCGACGATGGCCATGAAAAACAGGAATGTCCCTGCGATCGCGATGATGGCGGCCTGTTCGGCTCCGGTCATGATGTCTTCCCTCGCTCGGTCTCTGTCCCGCGGGTACCGCAGCGGCGCACGGCCGCCGACGACCCGTCCGAGAGGCAGGATGAGGGAATTCGGCCGCTTCTCATTGACCGGGATCAAATCGCCGGCCGACGGCGCCTCCGACACAGAAAAACCGGCCGGGGAGCCCCGGCCGGTGCAACGTTTGTTCCGCTACATGCTCTGGCGGATCTGCGATCCGCGAACCGCTAGACGTCGAACTTGACGCCCTGCGCCAGCGGCAGCTCGCGGGAATAGTTGATGGTGTTGGTCTGGCGGCGCATGTAGCCTTTCCAGGCGTCGGAACCGGATTCCCGCCCGCCGCCGGTTTCCTTCTCGCCGCCGAACGCGCCGCCGATCTCGGCGCCGGAGGGGCCGATGTTGACGTTGGCGATGCCGCAGTCCGAGCCCACCGCCGACAGGAACGTCTCCGCCTCGCGCAGGTCGTTGGTGAAGATGCACGACGACAGGCCCTGCGGCACGTCGTTGTGCATTTCGATCGCCTCGTCGAGTTCCGAATAGCCCATCACGTAGAGGATGGGCGCGAAAGTCTCCTCGCGGACGATGTCGGTCTGACCGGGCATCTCGACGATCGCCGGCTCGACATAGGCCCCGCCGGGAACCTTGTCGGTCACCGGCTTGCCGCCGTGCACCGTGCCGCCGTCGCCCTTCGCCGTTTCAAGCGCCGCCTGCATCCGCTCCAGTGCTGCCTTGTCGATCAGCGGACCGACCAGCGTGCCGCTGTCCAGCGGGTTGCCGATCGGCGCCGACGAATAGGCCTTGGTCAGCCGCGCCACCAGGTCGGCGCGAATGCTCTCGTGCACGATGACGCGCCTGAGCGACGTGCAGCGCTGGCCGCAGGTGCCGACCGCCGAGAAGGTGATCGCCCGCACCGCCAGGTCGAGGTCGGCGGACGGCGCGACGATCATCGCGTTGTTGCCGCCCAGTTCCAGGATCAGCTTGCCGAACCGGCCGGTGACATTCGGTCCGACCGACCTGCCCATGCGCGTCGAGCCTGTCGCCGAGATCAGCGCCACGTCCGGCGAATTGACCAGCGCCTCGCCGACATCTGCGCCGCCGATAACCACCTGGTGCAGGCCCTCCGGCGCGGCGCCCGAGCGGGCGATCGCCTTGTCGAGGATCCTGGCGCAGGCGAGCGCCGTCAGCGGCGTCTTCTCCGACGGCTTCCAGATCACCGCGTTGCCGCAGACCAGCGCCAGCGCCGTGTTCCACGACCACACCGCGACGGGAAAATTGAAGGCGGTGATGACGCCTGCGACGCCGAGCGGATGCCAGGTCTCCATCATCCGGTGGCCCGGCCGCTCCGACGCAATCGTATATCCGTAGAGCTGGCGCGACAGGCCGACGGCGAAATCGCAGATGTCGATCATCTCCTGCACCTCGCCCAGCCCCTCGGACAGGATCTTGCCGGCCTCCAGCGACACCAGCCGGCCGAGATCCTCCTTGGCTGCGCGCAGTTCCTCGCCAAGCAGCCGGACCAGTTCGCCGCGCACCGGGGCGGGGACGCTGCGCCACGTCCGGAAGGCCGCATTCGCCGATGCGATGACGGCCGCCATGTCTCCGGCCGATGTCTGGTGCACCTTCGCGATCTCGGAGCCGTCGATCGGGGTGTGGACCGCCAGCGTACCGCCGGAGGTTACCGTCTCCGGAAGGCCGTTGCCGGCAAGGATGTCTTTGTATTGGCTCACGTCACTCTCCGTACTTGTCGATGCGAGGGGCAGGATCCGATCGGATCGGGGCGAAACCGGCCGGCGCGCTGCCGCCGGCCTTGGATCTCAGGCCGCGCCGGCGGTCGCCTTGAGCGAGACCACCGGCTCGAAGCCTTCGAATTCGGGGTGGCCGAGATAGAGCGGCTTGTTGGAGCCGGCATTCCTGTGCGCCTTGCGAAAGGCTTCGGACCGGGTCCAGTTCTCGAAATCGCCGCGGCTGCGCCAGATCGTGTGCGAGGAGTAGAGCGTGTGATCGTCGTGCTCCGGCCCCTTCAGCAGGTGGAACTCGACGAAGCCCGGCACCGTGTCGAGGTGGCTGTCGCGATCGCGCCAGACCGTCTCGAAATCGGCCTCCGCACCCTTGACGACCTTGAAGCGGTTCATGGCGATGAACATCGTGCGTCTCCTTGGTTTGCCTTCACATCGGCGAGCGGAACGATTTCGTCAACCGGCAGAATTGCCGAGTTCGCCTATGCGGGACGCGCCCGACAGTATTCCACGCCGTCTGTCCCAACCGGACCGTATATGGGACAAGATGCCGCCCCGAATCGAAGAACTGAGGCTGCGACATGGATGCCAGTGCGACGCAACGACTGAACCTCGACGGCCGCCGGGCCCTGGTCACCGGTGGTGCCGGCGGCATCGGCCTGGCGACCGCCCGCCTCTGTGCGGCCCGCGGCGCCGACGTGGTCGTCATCGATGCCAACCGGGACGCGCTCGCCGCCGTCTCGGACGAATTCTCGGAGCGGGCCACCAGGTTCCTGACGTGTGTCTGCGACGTGACCGTGGAAGCCGACGTCCGGGCGGCCTTCGCCGAAGCGAGATCGGAGTTCGGCCCTATAGATATCCTGGTCAACAATGTCGGCATCGGCGCCCGCGTGCCCACCACGGAGCTCGACACCGACACCTGGTCCCGGGTGATGGAGGTGAACCTCACCGGCGCCTTCGTCTGCTCGCGCGAATTCGCCCTCCAGGCCGATCCAGCTCGCGGCGGCGCCATCGTCAACGTCGCCTCGATCATGGGGGCGGTCGGCAATTCGCTCTATCCCAACCTCTCCTATCACGCCAGCAAGGGCGGCCTCGTCAACGTGACGCGGGCGCTTGCCGCCGAATGGGCGCCCAGGAACATCCGGGTCAACGTGGTCTTGCCGACCTTCGTCGAAACCGCCCTGACCCGGAACCTGCTCTCCGAAGGCTCGATGCGGCAGGACATCCTCGACCGCACACCGCTGCGCCGCCTGGCCTCGCCCGAGGACGTCGCCGAAGCGATCGCCTTCCTGTCGTCCGACGCCGCCGGCATGATCACCGGCGCGGCGATCCCGGTCGACGGCGGCTGGCTGGCCGTCTGACACCCCTCCGCTCCGCCACGGCCCCCGCGGAGGAGACGCGGATGGTCGGGACAGGCTTGCCCCACGCCCCACCCAGCCCTCATGGTAAGGAGCGGGCAAAGCCCGCGTCCCGAACCACGAGGGCGTGCCTCACCAGAACATCCGCAGCCAGAAGAATAGCGCCTTCGGCCGCTCGTAACGCTGGGCCCCGGCTCAGGGCCGGGGCGTACCCCTGTCGTATGGCGAAGCACCTGCCCACAGCACTGATTACATCCCGGACTTGATCCGGGATCCAGCGTAAAGCCAGGCGAAGCCGCCGCTGTTGCGCGCCGCGCGCGCGTTCAACCGCGCCGGGCAGCCGGGGCGGCCAGTCTCACGCCTCCCGGCAGAGCCGGGCGCACAGCTTCTCCAGGAAGACCTGGCAGGCCTCGATCTGGCTCAGCTCGATGAACTCGTCGGGCTTGTGCGCCTGCTCGATGGAGCCGGGGCCGAACACGACGGTCGACATGCCCGCCCGGTCGAAATAGCCCGCGTCCGTGCCGAAGGGCACCGTTCCGACGCTGTTGATGCCGGTGAGGTCGCGCACCAGCGCGACGGCGGGGGCATCCTCGGACGTGCCGAGGCCGGGATAGGCGTCCTCCAGCACGGTGACGATGTCGGCATCCGGCGAGATCGCCTGCATCTGCGGCCTCAACTCTTCGCGCACGTAGTCCTCTATGCCGGCAAGGATCGCGTCCGCCTCGTCGCCGGGTACGGGCCGCAATTCCCAGTCGAACACGCAGGTCCCGGCGATGACGTTGCGCGCGATGCCGCCGGCAATCGTGCCGACGCTGATCGTCGAGAACGGCGGATCGAATTCCGAGCGTGGCTCCGGCCGCGCGGCGAGGTTTCGGGCGACCTCTTCCAGATGAGCGATCATCCGCGTGGCGAAGAAGATCGCGTTGACCCCCCTGGAGGGGTCGGAGGCGTGGCCTTCCAGCCCGGTGACCGTGGTCTTCAGCTCGTAGCCGCCCTTGTGGCCGACAATGATCTTCATCTCCGTCGGCTCTCCGACGATCGCGATCGCCGGCTTCACCGGATAGCCGCCCATCTCCTGGCTGAGCACGCGGGCACCGCGGCTGCCGGTTTCCTCGTCGAAGGTGAAGGCCAGATGTATCGGCCGTTTCAGGTCGGCCTCCTGGAACATCGGCACCGCGGCGAGCGCGCAGGCGATGAACCCCTTCATGTCGACCGAGCCACGTGCGAACAGCCGGCCCTCCCGGTTGACCAGCGTGAACGGCGGCGTCTGCCAGTCCTGTCCGTCGACGGGAACGACGTCGGTATGCCCCGACAGAACGACGCCGCCGTCGATCCGCGGGCCGATCGTGGCGAACAGGTTCGCCCGCTCGCCGTCCTCCCCGTAGCTGAGCACGGCCTCCACTCCCAGCCCCTCGAGATAGGCCTGGATGTGCGCGACGATATCGAGATTGGTTCTGAGCGACAGCGACTCGAACGAAACGAGTTCTCCGAGCAGTCCGATCGTCGCGGCGACCCTGTCCTTCATGAGGTTTCGCGTCCCTGTTGTTGCCTGCGGGGTTCGATGCCGGCTGCGCCTCCCGCCGGGTCTTTGCGGAAGGGTCGCATGTATCCGCCATCGCCTGCCCCCGGCAAGCGCCCGATTCTTTGCGGCGCGCGACGTCGGCCCCTCAGGTGACGGACCTATCCCGGGGGAGGCAGCGAGTTCGTCGACACCGCTGCGCAAGCCGGATAGTTTCATCACAGGAAAAAAGGACGTTGGAGCCACTGTATCATGGCGAAGGCGAGGCAATCCGCCGGTCGCACCGGCCGGCCGAAACAGGCGACGGACGAATATCCGTTCCAGGATCCGCATGCCCGCGACGATGCCGGCGCGCGGCTGCTGGAAAAGGCGATCGGACGCGAGGTGCGGGCATTCCGTGAAAAGCTCGGCATGACGATCACCGAACTGGCCAAGGCATCGGGTCTGTCCGCGGGAATGCTCTCGAAGATCGAGAACGGCGGCACCTCGCCATCCCTCGCCTCGCTGCAGGCGCTGTCCCGCGCGCTGCACGTGCCCGTCACCGCCCTGATGCGGACCTTCGAGGAAACGCACTCGGCGACCTTCGTCAAGTCCGGTCAGGGTCTGGAGATCGAACGCCGGGGCACCCGGGCCGGACACCAGTACAACCTGCTAGGCCATCTGCCGACCGGTCCCCTCGTCGTCGAGCCCTATCTGATCACGCTCAGCGCCGAGTCGGACGTCTTTCCCGTTTTCCAGCATGCCGGCACCGAGTTCATCTACATGCTGGAAGGCGAGGTCACCTATCGGCACGGCAACAGGACCTACCGCCTGCTGCCCGGCGATTCCCTGTACTTCGACGCAGACGCGCCGCACGGCCCTGAGGAACTGAACAGTCTGCCGATCGTGTTCCTCTCGGTGATCAGCTACGTGCGGTCCTGACCCGCTCGCCGCCACCCGGGAGCCGCCTGCTTAGCACCACCAATCATTCATGCGCGGAAACATTTTTTCC
The DNA here is from genome assembly GCF_037855135.1 of Microbaculum marinum. Classification (NCBI taxonomy): domain Bacteria; kingdom Pseudomonadati; phylum Pseudomonadota; class Alphaproteobacteria; order Hyphomicrobiales; family Tepidamorphaceae; genus Microbaculum; species Microbaculum marinum. The sequence continues at coordinate 159,929 of NZ_JAZHOF010000011.1, read as the reverse complement.
GGGTAGTTGAGGGGGCCTCCATTAGTTGCTACCGTGGCCGGCGGTCGTATTCTGAGGGGAACTTCCGGACGTACAGGCGCACGCGCACGACCCGCTGACGGGGTCGGCAGTTGACGCATGCCGCACTGCATGGCCGGACGAGACAACGGAGCAGCAAAAATGGCGGTCGATCTCGCCGACTTCGGCAAGAAGAACAAGATTCGCTACTTCCTCATCAATTTCACCGACCTGTTCGGCATCCAGCGCGCCAAGCTGGTGCCCCTGCAGGCGATCGCCGACATGCAGAAGAACGGGGCCGGCTTCGCCGGCTTTGCCACCTGGCTCGACATGACGCCGGCGCATCCGGACATGTTCGCCGTCCCCGACGGCGACAGCGTCATCCAGCTCCCGTGGAAGCCGGAGGTCGCCTGGGTCGCCGGCGATCTGGCAATGGACGGCAGCGGCGTCGGCCAGGCACCGCGTCTCGTCCTGAAGGGCCTCATCGAGCGAGCCAACGCCCTGGGTCTGCGGCCGAAATCCGGGATCGAGGCGGAGTACCACATCATCAATGCCGACGGCACCGACATCTCGGATGGCCGTGACCGGCAGGAAAAGCCCTGCTACGACCAGTCGGCCCTGATGCGCCGCTTCGACGTGATCTCGGAGATCTGCGATGCGATGCTCGAGCTGGGATGGGGCCCCTACCAGAACGATCACGAGGACGCCAACGGGCAGTTCGAGATGAACTGGGACTACGACGACGTCCTCGTCACCGCCGACCGGCACGCCTTCTTCAAGTTCATGGTCAAGTCGATCGCCGAGAACCACGGTCTCCGTGCGACCTTCATGCCCAAGCCTTTCGCCCACCTGACGGGCAACGGCTGCCACGTCCACCTGTCGATGTGGGACAAGGCCGGCAAAAAGAACCTGTTCCACGACGCCAAGGGCGAGCTCGGGCTGTCGAGGCAGGCCTATCACTTCCTCGGCGGCGTCATGCACCACGCCGAGGCGCTCGCGGCGATCACCAATCCGACGGTGAACTCCTACAAGCGGATCAACGCGCCGCGCACTCTGTCGGGCGCCACCTGGTCGCCGAACACCGTGACCTACGCCGGCAACAACCGCACGCACATGGTCAGGATCCCGGACGCCGGCCGCTTCGAGTTCCGGCTCGCCGACGGGGCGGCCAACCCCTACCTGATGCAGGCCGCCTTCCTGGCCGCCGGCCTCGACGGCATCGAGAACGAGCGCGATCCCGGCAAGCGGCTCGACATCGACATGTACGCCGACGGCCACAAGGTGCGCGGCGCCAAGAAGCTGCCGCTCAACCTGCTCGACGCGATCCGCGCCTTCGAGAAGGACAAGGTGCTGCGCGAGGCTCTCGGCAGCGAGTTCTGCGACGCCTACGTCAAGCTGAAGCACAACGAGTGGACCGCCTACTGCAAGCATCTGACGCAGTGGGAGCGCGACAACACGCTGGACTGCTGAGGCCGTACGTTCGGCGGCGGATCCGGGCGGACCGGCCGGTCCGCCGCCGCCTCACTGCGTGTGAACCCACAGGACGACGGCGTCCTGCTCGCCCTCCGACGTCCAGACGTGCCCGGCGTTGGCGTCGTAGTACATCGAATCGCCCTCGTTGAGCACGACCGGGGCGTAGATGTCGCTGTGCACCACCAGCGTGCCGCTGAGCACCGTCACGAAGACCTCGGCATTGTAGCGGGCCCATTCGGAATATTCGCTGATGTCGCGCGCCCGCACCCGGGTGCGGATCGGCGCCATCTTCTTCTGCGCCAGGTCGCTGCACAGCCAGACGTTGTCGCAGGTGCCGGTCGGACTGAGCTTGCCGTCGTCGCTGCGGGTGATGCTGCGCCGCCCCGTCGCGCCGCCGCTGTCGTCGGTCAGCAGCGTCGCCGCCTCTATGCCGAAGCCGGTGGCGATGCGCGACAGCGTCGTCACAGTCGGCGACAGCGCCTCGCGTTCGATCTTCGACAGCGTCGATACCGAAATCCCGGTCGCCCGGCTCGCCTCGTGAAGGGTCCAGCTGCGCTCGCGGCGCAACTGCTGCAGCTTGGCACCGACCTCCAGCACCTTCGGGTTCCCCGACAGGGCACCCCCCGGTTCCTTGATATCGATGTTCATCGGCTTCCCTTCCGGCCCGGCCTTCAATCCTGAGCGAACGCCCGCTGGCGAACGCCGCGACAGGACTCACGGTCGTTGACCTACTCAATTTTCATCAGCGCCACCATAGCGCCGGCGTGTTGAGGAAACGAATATTTTTATCGCTTCCGCAAAATGACGGCATGTGCAACCGTGTCTCCGGAGGACCCGGGCATCCGATCGGGGCAGCAAGCGGACACGGCGGGCGGGATCGCGAAGATGGTTTGTCTGAACGTCGCGGACTACCGGCACGGGGCCCGGCGGCGACTGCCCCGCGGCCTGTTCGAATATGTGGACCGCGGCACCGAGGACGAAACGGGCCTCGCGGCGATCCGCCGGTCCCTGGACGCGGTCCGCATCGTGCCGCGCGTGCTGCGCGACGTCTCCGGCATCGATCTGTCGACGCGGATCTTCGGCAGGACCCTTCCCTGCCCGCTGATCGTCGCGCCGACCGCGGCTGCCGGACTGCTGTGGCACGACGGCGAAGTGGCGCTCGCGAGTGCCGCCGGGGCGGCGGGGCTCCCGTTCTGCGCGGCGACACAGTCGATGACGTCGATCGAGGCGATCCGGGCCGGCGCTCCGGACGCCGACCTGTGGTTCCAGCTCTACGTCTGGCAGGACCGCGACCTGGTCGGGGCGCTGCTCGAACGAGCGGCCGCGGCGGGCGCGACGACGCTTGTCCTGACGGTCGACACGCCGATATCGCCGAAGCGCGAATACAACACCAGAAACGGCTTCGCGATCCCGATCGTCCCCTCGGCCACAGCCGCCTTCGACGTCGCACGCCACCCGCGCTGGACCTGGCAGGTGCTGCTGCGCTACCTGCGCCAGGGCGGCATGCCGACCTATGCGAACTATCCGCCCGAGTTCCGCACGGCGCTCACGCGCCGGGCCGTATCCGACAGGGTCCGGCTGTCCGAGCGCGTCACCTGGGAGGATGTCGAGGACCTGCGGCGCGACTGGCGGGGACGGCTCGTCCTCAAGGGTGTGCTGCATGTCGACGACGCCCGCCGGGCCGCCGACCTCGGCGCCGACGGGATCGTGGTGTCCGCGCATGGCGGCCGCAACCTGGATTGCGCGGTTGCGCCCGCCGACGTGTTGCCGGGGATCGCCGAAGCGGTCGGCGAGAAGATGACGGTGTTCGCCGACAGCGGCATCCGGCGCGGCAGCGACGTGGTGAAGCTCCTCGCCATGGGAGCCAGTGCTGTGCTTCTGGGCCGCTCCGTCCTCTTCGGCACGGCGGTTGCCGGCCGTGCCGGCGCGGCGCACGTGCTCGCCATCCTGCGCGAGGAAATCAGCCAGTGCCTGGCCTTTGCCGGACAGACCTCAATCGAGGATCTGGACCCCGGCATCCTGTTCCGGCCCCTTCCCGCCGCGCTGGCGGCCGAACGGCAGGCTTAGTTCCGGTGCCACGCCGGCACTTGCCAATTTTCTATTAAAAGAAAACATTGCGCCTATAAGACAATCGTGCAACGGTTCGAGGAGGCGTTTCTCGAGCTGTTCAGCAGGCGGGGCGAATGTTGGGAACCGACACACGGCCGGACGGGCGTCGGCGGGAGGCGAGCCGCGACAACGTGGTCCGCACGCTGATATCCGTCAGTCCGTCCCGGGTCGCAACGGGCATCGCAGGCATCGAGGAACGTCCGCGGAACGGCACCCGCAGTCTCCCGGCCCCGGTCGCTACCGGACGCCGGACCGGTCCGCACCGGCTACCGGGCCGCAATGGTCACGCCGCTCCGGCATCCCTCTCGCCCGTTTCGGTCGCGGTCCTGACCGGGACACCGGCCCGGGGGCGATGCCGACCCTTCGAATGATCAAGCAAACAATAGGTGGGAACATGACATCAATTTCGAAGCTGCTTCTCGGGCTGGCACCTGCGGCATTCGCCGTCGGAGCGGTGCTCTCCCCGGTCTCGTCGCATGACGCCCGCGCCCAGGAGATCGTCAAGTTCGCGACCGTGGACTGCGAGGGCGACATCGTCGACTGCCCCTATTACGCCTACACGGAGATCTTCAACCAGGTCCTCGAGGCCGGCACCTCGGGCCGCTACACGCTCCAGGTGTTTCCGAACTCGCAGCTCGGCGACCTTGAATCGCTGACCGAGCAGACCGCCCGCGGCATCATCCAGATGACCGCCGGACAGAACGCCGGCCAGCTCGCGGGCTACTATCCCAGCATCCAGATCGTCGAGATGCCCTACACGTTCCCCTCGCTCGAGGTGGGCCGGGCCGTGATGCAGGGCGAGTTCGGCCAGGACCTGTCCGACGCCGTGGCCGAGGCCAGCGGCATCCGCATCATCTCGTGGCTGCCCTCGGCGTTCCGCAGCTTCGCCAACAACGTGCGGCCGATCAAGACGCCCAAGGACATGGAAGGCCTGAAGATCCGCGTCCAGCCGGTGCCGATCCATCTCGCCATGGTCGAGGCTCTCGGCGCGTCGGCCACGCCGATCGCCTGGGGCGAGCTCTACAACGCGCTTCAGACCGGCGTCGTCGACGGCCAGGAGAACGCCCCCTACGTCATCCTTCTCGGTCATCTCGAGGAAGTGCAGAAGTTCTACACCCTCGACAACCACCTCCTGAACATGCCGCTGGTCTTCATCAACGAGGAGTTCTACCAGGGCCTCAGCGAGGAGGACCGCGAGGTGTTCGACCGTGCCGCGCGGCTTGCCACCTACTCCATGCTCGGCATCATCGCTGCCAAGGAAACGCAGGATCTCAAGAAGATCGCCGATGCCGGCGTCGAGATCTACTCGCCGACTCCCGAGGAATTCCAGCAGTTCGTCGAGGCGACCCGCGAGCCGGTCCGCAAGGTGCTCGAGGAGAAGGTCGACGCGGAATGGTTCGACAAGCTCGACGCGGCGATCAAGAACGCCCAGGCCGAGATCGGCGGCACGAACTGATCACCGTCTGATCGGACCCCGGACGGGCGGCGAGACCGTCGCCCGTCCTCATCCGCGGCGTCACCAGCCAGGTCGTACCCATGCTCAACGTTCTCGAGAAGACGGCCGACATCCTCGGCTGGATCGCCAGCACGATGGCGCGGCTGATGCTGATCTTCATTGCCGCGATCCTGTTCCTCCAGGTGGTGCTGCGCTACGTGTTCCTCTTTTCCCTCCCCTGGCCGGAGGAGGCCGCGCGCTACCTGATGATCTGGGTGGTGATGCTGGCCGGATCGCTGCTGATCAAGGACGATCAGCTCGTCACCGTCGATTTCTTCGACAAGCTGTGGCCGCGCCGGCTGCTGGTCGCACGCAACGTGCTGTTTCGCGTCTTGCTCGCCGGACTGCTGGGCGTCCTGTTCTGGCAGGGCATCGACCTGGCGACCTTCTCCGCCAACCGCACCACGGTGGCGCTGCAGATCTCGTGGTTCTGGCCCTATCTGGCCATTCCGGTCGGCGCCGGCCTGATGCTGTTCCACATGCTCGTGCTGGCGCTGCGCGACCTGCTGCGCGGCCCGCCTGAGCATCACGAGCCCACCGTCCTGCGGGCCGAGATCTGAGGCCGAGATGGACGGCTCGCTCCTCGTCATCATCGGACTGCTGTTCGGTCTGCTGCTGCTCGGCAGCCCGGTCATCTTCGCGATCGGCTTCGCCGGCCTCGCCTACTTCCTGGTCGAGCCGGGCATGCTGTCCATGCTGCCGATCTTCGCCCACAAGATGTTCACCGGCATGGACGTCTTCATCTGGCTGTCGATCCCGCTGTTCATCATGGCCGGCGAGATCATGACGTCGATCGGCATGACCGACAGGCTTCTCGGCTTCTCGCGGCTGCTGGTCGGCAGCTTCCGCGGCGGCCTCGCCTACGTCAACGTGGTCGGCTCGATGCTGTTCGGCGGCGTCTCCGGATCGGCGCTCGCCGACATCTCCGCGCTCGGCCCCGTCGAGATCGAGATGATGAAGAAGGACGGCTATCGCGCCGACTTCGCCGCCGCCCTCACCGTCAGTTCCGCCGTGCAGGGACCGATCATCCCGCCGAGCATTCCCTTCATCATCTTCTCCAGCCTGACCCAGACGTCTGTCGCGGCCCTGTTCCTGGCGGGCGCCATACCCGGCATTCTGATCGGCGCCGCGCTGATGGCCGTCGTCTTCGTGATGACCCGCCTGGGCAACTTCCCGGCAAACCCGATCGGCAATCTGACCTTCGTCAAGATCGTCCGCATCGTGCTGGAGGCGATGTGGGCGCTGCTGATGCCCGTCATCATCATCGGCGGTATCGTCTCGGGCATCTTCACGGCGACGGAAGCGGCAGCCGTTGCGGTCGCCTACGCGGTCCTGATCGGCGTCGTTGCCTACCGGAATCTGACGCTCCGGAAGTTCTGGGCGATCGTCGACCGGACGGCGCGTACGTCGGCGTCGATCTATCTGATCGTCGGCTTCGCCACGATCATCTCCTGGATCCTCGCCAACGAACGGGTGCCGAGCGAACTCGGCGCACTGATCGAGGGTGCCAACCTGCCGGTCTGGGCGCTGCTGCTGATGATCAACCTGTTCTTCCTGATCAACGGGCTGTGGATTGGCGACTCCGTGCAGCTTCTGCTTTTTGCGCCCCTGTTCACTCCGATTCTGGCGGCAATGGGCGTCGATCCGGTCCATTTCGGCGTCATCATGGTCATGAACGTGATGATCGGCCTGCTGACCCCGCCCTACGGGCTCGCGCTCTACCTCGGATCCGCGGTGAGCGGCGAGAGCCTGGGTGCGATCGTTCGCCAGTCGCTGCCGTTCCTGCTTGCCTGCCTCTTTGTGCTGCTGCTCGTCACCTACATCCCCGCGATTTCGCTGACGCTGCCGCGGTTCTTCGGCTTCATCTGAGTCCATACTTATCTGGAGGTCACCATGTCACTCGTAGCCGCCGACCTTAAGGGCGTGTTACCCGCCCTCGTCACCCCGTTCGACAAGGCCGGAAAGTTCGATCCGGCAGCCATGTCGGCGCTCATCGACAGGGTCTTCGCCGCGGGAGCCGCCGGCATCGTGCCGCTCGGCGGTACGGGTGAGTACACGGCGCTCTCGCACGACGAACGCCTCGCCGTGATCGAGACGTCGGTGGCGGCCGCGAAGGGGCGCGGTCCGGTCATTGCAGGCGTCCTGTCGCCGGGCTTCGAGGAAGCAGCCGCTGCCGGCAAGGCATTCGGGGCAGCCGGCGTCGATGCGCTGATGGTGGTCACGCCGTTCTACGTGATCGCCGGCCAGCAGGGCCTCCTCGACTACTACCGCCGGATGCGCGATGAAGTCGGCCTTCCGATCGTCCTCTACGAGATTCCCACCCGCACCAACGTCAGCTATGCGCCCGAGACGGTCGCAGCCCTTGCCGAAGAGGGCGTCGCGATCGGCATCAAGTATTCGAACTACGACATGGTGAAGTTCACCCGCGTGATGCGCGCGGCCGGCGACAGGATGGCGGTGATGAGCGGCGAGGACAGCCTGCTCGTCGCGCACATGGTGCTCGGCGCGCCGGGTGCCATCCTCGCCACCGCGAACGTCTATCCCGAACACTGGGTCGAATGCTTCAACCGGGCATCGTCCGGCGATTTCGCCGGCGCCGCGGTCCTCCAGAAGGATCTCTACCCGATGATCGAGGCCTTCTTCTGCGAGCCCAACCCCGGGCCGCTGAAGAAGGCGATGGCCATTGCCGGCCACGACGTCGGCCCGGTCCGCCTGCCGCTGGTCGACGTCACGCCGGAGACCGACGCCCGGCTGAGGAGCGTCATGCGGGACGTGCCGGACGTTTCCACGTCGGGCCGGATGGCACGCAGCGCCTGAGCGGAGGACCACCGATGGCGGACGATTTGCTCGGCGGCCTCGCGGCGATCGTGGGGCCCGGCGGAGTGGTCACCGACGGTGACCGGTCCCGCTTCCTGAACGACTGGCGCGACAAGGTGCATGGCGATGCTGTCGCCGTCGTGCTGCCCCGCTCGACCGAGGAGGTCGCCGCCGTCGTGAGGCTCGCCGCATCGCAATCCGTCCCGGTCGTGCCGCAGGGCGGCAACACCAGCATGTGCTTCGGCAGCGTGCCCCACGCCGGCGATCGCAGCATCGTCCTCAGCCTCTCCCGGATGAACGCGATCCGCGAGCTGGATCGGGAAGGCTCGGCAGTGGTCGCCGAGGCGGGCACGGTGCTGGCGACCCTGCACGAGGCGGCCGAAAGCGTCGGCCGGCAGTTCCCCCTGCACCTGGGGGCGGAGGGCACGGCCCAGGTCGGCGGCCTGATCTCCTCCAACGCCGGCGGCACCGGCGCGCTGCGCTATGGCCCGATGCGCGATCTCGTGTTCGGGCTTGAGGTCGTGCTGCCGAACGGCACGGTGCTGAGCGACCTCAGCGCGCTGCGCAAGGACAACCGCGGCTACAACCTCAACCATCTCTTCATCGGCGCGGAAGGAACGCTCGGCGTCGTCACGGCGGCGGCGCTGAAGCTGCACCCTGCCCTGCACGCCGACGCGGATGCCTTCGTCAGCGTCGCGAGCCCGGCGATGGCGCTCGAACTGCTGGCCAGGATGCAGGACCGCTTCGACACGGCGGTGCAGGCCTTCGAGCTTCTCTCCGGCTCGCAGATCCGGATCGTCGAGGACATGCTGCCGGCGGTGCGGTCGCCGCTCGCAACCCTGCCGGACTGGGCGGTCGTCATTCACCTGGGCGACCCTGACCACCAGGCCGGATTGCGGGAAAGGCTCGAAGACTTCCTCTCCGGGGAACTGTCCTCCGGACGGGTGCTGGACGGCGTGGTGGCCCGCAGCACGGCGCAGGCGCGCGAGTTCTGGAAGCTGCGCCATTCCGTGACCGAGGCGAACCTGAAGGCAGGTTTCGGCACCACACTCGACGCATCCGTGCGTGTGTCCGCCGTTCCCGCCTTCCTGGAAGCCGCCTCGGCGGCGCTGGTCGAGGCGTTTCCGGACGCCATTCCCGTGGTCGTTAGCCATCTCGGCGACGGCAACGTGCACTTCATCGCGATGTTCCTGTACGACCGCGACGGCCCCGAGCGGGACCCGGCGAAGACGGCCGACGACGTGCAGGTCCTCATCAACGACATCGCCCTTGCGCATGGCGGCTCCTTCAGCGCCGAGCACGGCATCGGGCGCAAGCTCGTGGGCGAGTTGAAGCGGCTCAGCGACCCGAACCGCTACGACCTGATGCTCCAGATCAAGCACCTCCTCGATCCCGCCGGGATCATGAACCCCGGCGTGCTGTTTCCGCCAGGGAGCTGACCCGGGAAGCCGGGGGGCGGGCACCACACCTCTCCCATGGGGAGAGATCGGAGCGCGCAAGCGATCCGGGTGAAGGGTTACGGCGTGAGCCGGTCCCGTCGTCGCCCCCCACCCGCGCCTTCGGCGCGACCTCTCCCCGCCGGGGAGAGGTGGGCGTCCGGGCGAACCGGCACGGGCATGTCCGGGATGATGCGACCCGGGAACCTGGCGCGCGGGCTGTCCAGCGTGCCGCGATACTGCGTGTCGCCCATATCACGGTTGCAAAAGTCGCCGGCGGCGATGATCGCGGGAATTATCGTACGGCACCCCACCTCTCCCATGGGGAGAGGTCGGAGCGCGCAAGCGATCCGGGTGAGGGGTTAGGGCGTGAGCCGGTCCCCTGGGCGCCCCCTCACCCGCTGCTTCGGCGCGACCTCTCCCCGCCGGGGAGAGGTGGGCATTCGGGCGAAACGGCACGGGCATGTCGGCATGTTGCGCCCCGGGAAGCCGAGGAGCGATGCTCCGGCCGTTGGTTGCTGACGACCGGACGGGCGGCTACTGTCTCGACGCTCCGGTTCCCGCTGCGGAACGCCGACGTTCGAGGCCTTGCAATGAAATCGCTCAGAATCGCCGTCGCGGCGGCGCTTTTCCTTATCCTTCCCGCCGCTATCGCGCAGGCGAGCAACTACGGCGACTCCAAGTCGGTCAAATCGCTGAAGTCGCTGCTGCTGGCGAAGCCGGAGCTCGAGGCGGCGCTGAAGAAGGCGATTGCCGACGCGGGCATGGACGGCATCACCGACATTCCGCAGTTCGAGACCTACATCAACGGCATCGTGCGCCTTGTTCCCACCAACCGGAACATCGACGACAAGCTCGGCCCGCTCTACATCATCACCGACATTTCCGACACGCTGCGCACCAGCCCGGAATTCGAGAACTGGTCTAAGGAAGTGGTCTCCGAATGGGGCCATTTCCTCGATTCGCCGCTGTCGATCGGGGGCCTGTCGACCTTCTACGACGATCCGAGCATGAACATGGAGGACTACTATGTCGGCCCCAGCGGCTGGCTGACCTTCAATCAGTTCTTCGCCCGGGAGATCAAGCCCGGCAAGCGTCCGATCGCCGGCCTCGGCGACGGCCGGACGATCGTCTCGCCGGGGGACTCCGTCTACAAGGGGTCGACGCCGATCACCGACGACGCGACGACCGAGGTGAAGGGCGTCACCCACCGGATCTCCGACCTGCTGAAGGACACCGAATACGCCGAAAGGTTCGCCGGCGGCCAGTTCATCCACTTCTACCTGTCGATCACCGACTACCACCGCTTCCACGTGCCGTTCGCCGGCAAGGTGGTGGAGAAGAAGATCCTGCCGGGCTTCGCCTATATCGGCGTCTTCGAGAAGCCGGACGGCTCCACCTACCTCACCGACGGCGCGGGCTACCAGTTCCGCCAGGAGCGCGGCCTCATCGTGCTCGAGACCGAGGAGATCGGCTACGTCGCCATCCTGCCGATCGGCATGGGGCCGGTCAGCAGTGTCGAGCTGACCCCCGACGTCGGCGCCGAACTGCATAAGGGCGAGGAATTCGGCTTCTTCCAGTTCGGCGGCTCCGACGTCGTGGTGCTGTTCGAGAAAGATGCGGTGGACATTACTGCAGAGCCGGGCAAGCACTATCTGCAGGGCGCGGCGATCGGGACGGCGAAGCCGAAGTCGAAGTAGTCCGCGGCGGCCTCCGGTTCAGACCGGTGGGTCCCCGTCCGCCGCCATGTCGCTCGCAAGGATGTCCCGCAACGTCCGGACCAGATCGCCGGGGCGTGCCATCCTGAGGCGCGCGTTGACCGAGGTCAGCGCGTCTATTTCGCGGCTGAGGCCGGACGGACGCAGCCGGTGGGCTGGCTCCGCCGGATCGCCGAGATGGAAGGCGCGCTGGGACTCCGCTGCGCCAAGTCCCTTCCGGACGAACAGACGCGCCGGCAGCAGGCTCTCGTCTGCCCAGTCGTCGTTGTCGGCGATGCGGCGCGAGATGGAATCGGCCATGCCGCCCGGGGCCCGCCCGTCGAGTCTGCAGGACACGACCACCCGCACGTCGTCGGCGTGCCGGACGCGGTAGCCCCGGTCCTTGAAGCGGCGGATGATCTCGCGGTCCTCGCCGCAGATCATGTCCCTGAAGCCCCCCAGCGCCTCGAAGGCGTCCACCCGGAAGCCGAGGCTGGCGCCGCCTGCCTGGCCATGGTGTGGCCGTGACGTGGAAGAGTGGGTGCGCAGAAGGCTCTCGAACTCCAGGCTCGCCTGGAAGTAGATGTATTCCAGAGCCGCCGCCGGGCGGATGTGGTCCGGCAGAAGCGCTTCCTCGGCAGGGTCGGCGTGGAACCGCCCGCAGACCGCATCGACCGTCTCAAGGTGCCGAACGCTGTTGGCCACCCAGTCGGGGGCGACGCGTCCGTCGGCATCCGAAGTCAGGATGTAGCCGAGGCCGGGTTGCAGCGTCAGGGCGGTGCGGCAGCCGACCTGCCTGGCCAGCCCGACGCTGCCGCCGTCTGGGAAGACCAGATCCAGCGCGTGCAGCGCAAGTCCGAGCCGTCTTGCCGCATCGACGGCCCGTCCGACCGTCATGTCCGTGCAGTTGTTCGCCACCAGGACGATGAACGTCCGTGCCAGCGCGGCCGGTCCCTGCAGCGCGAGCGCCTCGAGACACCGGTCTATGCGTGCTTCCTCGTTGCGGGCCGGGATGACCACCGCCACATCCCGACTTGCGGCGATTGCATTGCCCTGGCCGCGGACCGGACGGCTGAGCCAGCGCCGCCGCACGGCTGCCCGGCCGCCTGCGCCCTCATCGTCGTTTCCGAAGACCATCAGACGCCGCCCTCGCCCGGCCCGCGGGGCGTCAGCCGATCGATCCGGTAGGTCCCCGACGTGGGCACCGTTTCCGCGCGATAGCCCCGGCCAAGCGCCTCCATGAACATCCACGCGGCCGGTTCGCCCTGCAGATGGTTGCCCGTCGGCCCGGTGTAGTTGACGCTGAGCACCTCCGCCAGCGGCCAGGCGGTCCTGATCCGTTCCGCCAGGTCGGCGATCCCCGCCTCGTCGAGGAAATACAGGAACTCGGAGACGACGATCAGGTCGAAGCTCCCGCCGGGCAGCGGACAGGGAAAGAAATCACAGTGGAACTCCCCCGACGGAACCGCCAGCCGCGCCTCCGCAATTGCGGCCGGCACCGCATCGAGACCTGCGTAGCGGTCGGCAAGCCTTCTCAGCCGCTTCCCCAGTTCGCCGTTGCCGCAGCCGATCTCGAGGATCGCCTCGTAGTGGTGGCGCGACAGCGCGGCGATCGACGCCCGGTACTTCTCGTCCTCATAGGCGCTGGTGCGAAAGTTCCACGGATCCGGCGTTTTCGCGTAGAGCCCGGTCAGATGCTCGATGGCCATGCCCATCAGGCGATCCCCTCGAAATAGTATTCGTCGCTGCGAGCGAAGAATTCGGCGAAGCCCGGCGGCATGGTGAAGCCCTCGGGATCGTCGGTGACGACGCGTCCGCTCTGGCTGCGATGGGCGGCAATCGCCGCCTGCTTCTGGGCGAGCCGGCAGGCGGCGGCGTGAATGCGCAGGCTGGACCGCGGTCCGAGCGCCTCGGCGCGGGCGTCGTGCCAGCGCGACCAGACCGGATAGACGAACATGCGAAGCGACGGCGCGATCTCGTGCAGCCGCCGGGCGATGCCGAACGTCGCCAGATGGTCCTTGTGCGGATCGCGGCCGGAGGGAGAGAACACCGCACCGACATCGAGCCTCTCGCAAAGCGCCTGAAGGCGCATGGCCGTCTGCAGCTGGTCGGCCTCGTCTTCGGGGGCATCGCAGTCGTGAAAGCCCAGGAACGTCACATCCTCCGCCTCTCCCCCCAGAATCGACACGGCGCTGAGCAGTTCGCACTGCCGCAGTGCCGCCAGCCTGGGGCCCGGCCACTGCCGCGACTTGCGATGCGAGTGGCGGCCGTCGGTGATGCAGGCGACATGCGCCCCGACGCTTTCGAAGCACTCGGCGAGCAGGGCGCCGCACCCCAGGGACTCGTCGTCGGGATGCGGGCTCAGCACGAGGATCGGCTTGCCGCGATGGAAATCGGAGGCCGTCCAGTGCACGCGATCGCGGTCGCAGGGGGCTGGCTGCAGGCTAGCCATGCCAGAGCCCCAGGATATCGCGATCGACGTCGAGCCCGGTCGCACCGGCCCGCGCCTGCAGGGCGTCGCGAGCGACCTGCCGCATGTAGACGGCGAGATCGCGGGCTTTCCGGCCCGTCTCGCTGGAGTCGTCGAAATGCTCGAGGCCGATGGAGCGCTCGATGGCGGACAGAGCCCTCTGGCCGACCTCCTCGGTGTGCAGGCGCGCGAAGATGGACAGCGCGACCGCCCTGTCCGGATCGGACATTCCCTCGATACCGCCGGCAATTTTGCCGGCACGCTCGACCAAGCCGATTGCCCCCAGGCACTCCTGGAGGATGCCGGCCAGCCGGCCGATCTGCGGCGGCGCGTCCAGGCGATCGAGCTCCGCCAGTCGGTCGCGGGCGGCCTCCAGCAGCCCCAGCGTTCCGCCCAGCTGAATGGCGGCGATCCGCCAGACCCCGCCGACGAAATAGGGTTCCCGGTGGTAGGCGCCGGGCGCACCGAACATGGTGAAGCCGCCGCTGTCGAGACCGTCGAAGTCGTAGCTCCCGGATGCGCTGGCGCGCATGCCGTTCATCGTCCAGGTCGAACCGTCCTGCCGCACCGGATCCGACACGTTCGCCAGGCACAGGCGCACGCCGTCGTCCGTGGACACCGAGATCACCGCTTCGGCAACGGTTCCGAGACCCGAGGCGTAGCGCTTCTGTCCGCGCAATACCCCGGACGCCGGATCGAGGCTCACCGGCGGCGTCGCATCGGCGCCCCACACGCCCAGGAGACCGCCCTGGCGGACGACATCGAAGGCGCGCGCACGCAGGTCCTCACCGGCATACAGGTCGAGCAGGTGGACCGCGTTGACATGGCCTTCGAACAGGCGCGCGGCTGACAGGTTCGTCCGGGCGAGTTCGATCAGCGCGCGCACCGACCTCTCCGCTCCGGCGCCGCCGCTGCCCAGGTCCGAGCCGCCGGCTTTCGCCGGCAGCACGGCTTCGAGCCAGCCCCATTGCCTCAACAGGTCGACCGTGGCGCAGATGCCGACCCGGCCGGCGTCCTCCTGCCGCGCATGCTGATGCAGGATGCGACGCGATGAACTGTTCAGGATGGGATCGAAAGCGGCCTTCGGCCGCCCGAACGGCATCACCCCGCTGCCACGGGAATCCAGATCCGTGAGCGTTCCCGTACGCATGCGGTTCCTTCGGTCTCAAGGCCTGCCGGCCCGCAAGACCCGCCAATCGGGACTCGGCGTGCAAGGCTTTCCGGTTGAAGGAACGGCGTGACCCGCCGAAGGTTCCGCCGGCACAGTGCCTGGCGCGCGCACGCCTCAGGCGGCGCGAAGGGGTCTCCGCGCCAGGGAACGGCCTAGAACGTCGCGCCGTCCGCGCCCCTGGAGGACAAGTTCCTGCCGGCCCCCTCCTCGGCGGCCGGATCGCGCAGGCCGTCGAAGAAACCCGCCTCGGCCATCATCCTCCCGAAGTACCTCGCCCCCTCGAGCGACCAGTGATGGCCGTCGAGATAGGCAAGCTGGTGGTCGGGGGTCTCCAGGGGACAGTGTTCCCCCGGACAGGACACCGGGTACAGATCGAGGATCGGTATCCCCTGTTCCCCTGCCTGCCTGGTCAGCAGCTTGTTGGACAGCCGCCACTTGTCGACCACCGTGGACCGCAGGATCGATTCCGCCCGGTCGATTCCGCCCATCCGGGACACGAGTTCGGGAACGTCGGCGAACTCGATCTTGCGCGTCGTCAGCGCCAGGCGGGCGCCGTGCCGTCCGGCGAACTCCTTGAAGGCGTCGAGATTGCGGAGGGCGATCGGATACCAGCGCATCACGCCGATGATCGCGTCTGCCTTCTTGTACTGACTGGACTCCCTGACGGCGGCGATCCTTTCGACGCAGTCCTTCTCGTCCTTCGTCCGCGGCTCGAATGCGTCGCCTTTCTTCATCAGGCCCAGGCAGTTCGGCGGAAGCGAAAGACGGCGGAACTGCATGTCTCCCCACATGCCGGGATTGAGGTACACCGCGTTGAACAGGTCCTTCGAATGGCTGTCCCCGAGGATCAGCACCTTCACGCCGCCGCGATCGAAGGGCTGCTGGCCGGGAGAATCCGGCTCCGACACGTAGTCCCAGGTCTCCGCCCGCGACCGCTTGATATTGGCGACCATCTGCGCGACCTCCGGCGCCATCCGGCTCGGCCAGCCCTCCTCGGTGACCGCCGCGGCCGCCGTCGCGGAAATCGCCACGGCCGCACCGCAGCAGGCCGCCAGCACGGTCCGCGACGACAGCCCCGCCTTGGCCGGCACCCGGAACGGGGTCTCCACATAGCGATACATGAGCACGGCGAGCAGGATCATCGACGCGATCAGGATGATGTCGATGGCCGTGCCGCCCTCCGTCACCGCCGCGTAACGGTAGAAGACGATCACCGGCCAGTGCACCAGGTACAGGGAATAGGAGATCAGGCCGACGCCCACCATTGCCCGATTGCAGAGCAGAAGCGAGGCGACCCGGCTGCGGCCGGCGAAGATGACCAGCCCTGCGCCGAGGCAGGGCACCAGTGCCGCGACGCCGGGAAACGGCGTCGCTTCGGAGTAGACGACAACCGCATAGGCGATCAGCCCCACGCCCGCCGCCGTCATGCCGTCGCGCATCGCCGCAGGCAGCGAGAGGCCGGCATTGGTTCGCACCAGCACCGCGCCGACCAGGAACTCGTGAACCCTGAACGGGGTGAGGTAGTACGCTGCCGACGGCGACCACTCCACGGCCCACTGCGAGGCGGCGACGCTGGCGATGGCAAGGATTCCGATCGCGGCCAGCCGCAGGCTGCGCGACGGAACGGCCGCCCAGGCCAGCAGGAGCGCCGGCCACACCAGGTAGAACTGCTCTTCCACCCCGAGCGACCACATGTGCAGCAGCGGCTTGAACAGGGCTTCGGTGTCGAAGTAGCTGACCTGCAGGAACAGCAGGATGTTGTAGGCCGACAGGACGGTGGCAATGGACGCCTGCCCCGTCTCGGCCAGAAGCGTCGGAGAAAACAGTATCGTCGCCGCCACGAATACCAGCGCGACCGTCGCCAGCATGGCCGGCAGGATGCGCCGCACCCGCGCCATGTAGAACCGGCGGAACGTGAAGCGCCCCGCGTCGAGGTCGCCGACGATGCGCTTGGTGATCAGGTAGCCGGAGATGACGAAGAAGACGTCGACACCCACGAAGCCGCCGGGAAAGGCGTTCCACCCCAGATGGAAGAACACCACCGACAGGACCGCCACGGCCCGCAGGCCGTCAATTTCGGCGCGATATTCCACTGAACACCATCCAGAATTCCGTCCGCGCCGCAGATACCACAGCTGGACCTTGCGGTGCACGCTCCAAAACACGGCCGGCCGCACCCGCGCGCGGCGCATCGCCTCCAGGTGGACGGCTCCCGGCCACCGCCGCACGACTGGACAATAACTCTCTCGGACAACGACCCTGGCGGTGACAATTCACATATCAAACACTATTGACAATTAGCCGGCATATCTCGCTATGATCTATATCTTGCTGGGGATCTTCTTCGCAGGATCTCGGCAGAATGGGAGCAAAACCCGGTGAAACCTGTGCACGTTTCGGCGAACGTGTAATCCAGCCGCTTCTTCGAATTCTATGAAAGCGTCGCATATGGAGGCGATTGCCGCATGTCCGGTGCAGACGAAATAAACCACGCTCCGGCACCAGATCACATCGATGTCACTGCTTGGCTGTGCCCGAATTGAACAACCGCCCAGACCGATAGGAAGTGAGCAGATCGGGGAATGATCGATTCACCTGCTTCCAGTGAATCCGGTCCGGGCGGACGTCCGGCCTTCATGTGCATCGGCAGCCAGCGCGCCGGGACCACGTTCCTCTACCGAATGCTGCGGCAGCATCCGCAGATATGGCTTCCGCCGATCAAGGAACTGCACTTCTTCGACAAGCCGCTCGATCGACCCTACCGCCGCAACGAGATCTTGAACGCAAAGACGCGACAGGGCCAGCGCGACAGGCGATTCGTCGAGCGTCTGCAAAGGGCCATCAAGGACGGCGACCAGAGCATCCGGCGATACAAGGAACTGTTTCGGCCCGCCGGCAGCAAGTTCGCCGGCGACATCACGCCGGGATACTCCACGCTGCCCGCGGAGACGGTGGAGGACCTGGCCTGGGGATTGCCGCACATCAAGGTGATCTTGATCCTGCGCGACCCGGTTTCGCGTCTTTGGTCCCACGCCCGGATGATAAACCGAAAGCGGTCCGTGACGATGCCGCTGGAGAGCTTCGAATCGTTCAAGTCATTCTGCGAGGATCCCGGCGTCCAGGCCCGCTCCCTGCAGTCCCGGGTCTACGAACGCTGGACTGCTCACTTCGGCGAGCGCCTGAAGGTTCTCTTCTTCGACGACCTGGTCGCGGATTCGCAGGCATTCGTCCAGGAGGTGCAGCGCCTTGTCGGCGTGGAGCCGCAGCGCATCGATCAGAACCGCGACCGCGATGTCCCGGCCACGCCCAGAATGCCGGACGACATGCGCGCCTACGCCGCAGCGATGCTGTCCGACGAGTACCGACGCCTCGCGGCCCTCCTTGGAGGCCATGCCAACGCCTGGGCCGAACGCGCAGCGCAGGCGGAGCGCGAGGCAGCGCAATCGAAGCCAACGACCAACCGGTCGCGGAATCGGGAGATCGCGGGTGGATCGGACTGCAGCCAGTCCCGGACGTCCGGACCCTAGGCCGGCCTTAACCGCGCCCTGCCCCCTCTGGGGCTAAGTCATTGAAAGGATTGGTGGGCGCACAAGGACTCGAACCTTGGACCCGCTGATTAAGAGTCAGCTGCTCTACCAACTGAGCTATGCGCCCGCCGAAAGCGGAATGTGCGGCTGGGCCGCGACGAGGTCCGTTGATCGGGGATATAACAACGCAATCGCCCGGCGTCCAGACGCGATCACGCGAATTCGCCCGCGCCGGCGGCGGCCCCGCCGGACGGCCCGACGCAACGGCCGTCGCGGGCGACCTCACTCCGCCTGTCGCCGTCCGATCACGGCGAACCCGGCGGCGATGCAGTCCGCCGTTGCGGGATTGCACGCGACCGGCACGTCGTACAGGACGGCGAGCCGCAGCAGCGCCTTGACGTCGACGTCGTGCGGCATCGGCGTCAGCGGGTCCATGAAGAAGATCAGGACGTCGAGCCTGCCTTCCGCGATCAGCGCGCCCATCTGCTGGTCGCCGCCCAGCGGTCCGCTCTTCAGCCGGTGCACGGCAAGATCGGGATAGGCGTCCCGGACCACCTGCCCGGTCGTGCCCGTCGCGGTCATCTCCTGCGGCGCCAGCGCGTCGTGCCAGCGTCCGACCCAGCCGACCAGTGCCTCCTTGCGGCTGTCATGGGCGACGAGCCCAATGCGCAGGCCGGCGCTGCTGGTTGCGCCCGTTCCCGCTTCCCCCGGTGCCGCTTCCCCTGTCTCCGGGTCCTGCTCCTGATCGATGTCCGTCATCCTGACTGCGCCCTCCCCTGCCGGCCGCGGACAAGCCCGAGCCGGCGTTCGTCGCCATGCTCCCGATCCACCGGTTCGGTTCCCGCATCCGGGTACCGGACGCCGAAGGGCTTCCGGTGGAACGTCCGAGTTTGATATTCGACACTGCTCGTGCTGCAAGCGGGGCTCGAATATCGGGTTCCCTGCACTAGGATGCGCCCGCAGCATGGATGCGTGAAGACGGAGATCGGCATGACCAGCCTCGGACGACTGCGAAACCACATCGGCGGCGCCCATCGCGACGGCACCGGCGCCGCCTTCGTCACCATCAACCCGACCACGGGCGAGCCGCTTGCCGAGGTGTCGGCCGCCTCCCCCGCCGAGGTCGACGACGCGGTCAAGGCGGCAGCGGTCGCACAGGCCGCGTGGATCGCGCGGCCGCCGGCCGAGCGCGCCCGGGTGCTGCACCGCGTGTCGGAGCGGCTGCGCGACAAGCGCATGGAGCTTGCCCGCATCGAGGTCCTCGACGCCGGCAAGCCGATCCAGGAGGTGCCGGAGGCCGACATCGATTCGGCCGCCGACTGCTTCGAGTTCTTCGCAGGCGTCCTGCAGGGCGCCTACGGCGAGCATATCGACCTCGGGCCGGACGCCTTCGCCTACACGCGCCGCCAGCCGCTCGGCGTCGTCGGCGGCATCGGCGCCTGGAACTACCCCATCCAGATCGCCAGCTGGAAGACGGCGCCGGCGCTCGCCGCCGGCAACGCCATGGTGTTCAAGCCGAGCGAACTGACGCCGGTCTCCGCGCTGGCGCTGTCGGAGATCATCGAGGAGGCCGGCGCGCCGCCGGGCCTGATGAACGTCGTGCTCGGCGGCCGCGAGGTCGGCTCGGCGCTGGCCACCCATCCCGGCATCGCCAAGATCTCGCTGACCGGCTCGGTTCCGACGGGTGCGAAGGTGATGGAGGCGGCCGCCGGAA
Organism: Microbaculum marinum; assembly: GCF_037855135.1. NCBI lineage: Bacteria > Pseudomonadati > Pseudomonadota > Alphaproteobacteria > Hyphomicrobiales > Tepidamorphaceae > Microbaculum > Microbaculum marinum. The sequence continues at coordinate 140,023 of NZ_JAZHOF010000011.1, read as the reverse complement.
CGCTCAAGCACGTCACCATGGAACTGGGCGGCAAGTCGCCGCTGATCGTCTTCGACGATGCCGACATCGACGACGCGGTGTCGGCCGCCATGCTCGGCAACTTCTACACGCAGGGCGAGATATGTTCCAACGCCACACGCGTCTTCGTGCAGCGCGGCGTCCACAACGCGTTCCTCGACCGGGCGGTCAGGCGGACCGAGGCGATCCGCGTCGGCGACCCCCTCGATGCGCAGACGCAGATGGGCCCGATGATCTCAGGCGACCATCTGGCCAAGGTGCTGTCCTATGTCGAGGCCGGCAAGGCGGAGGGCGCCCGCCTGATGACCGGGGGCGAACGCATCGTCGAAGGGCCGCTGGCCCGCGGCTATTTCATGCGCCCGGCGATCTTCGCCGATTGCACCGACGACATGCGGATCGTCGGCGAGGAGATCTTCGGGCCGGTGATGAGCGTGCTCACCTTCGACAGCGAGGACGAAGCGGTCGCCCGCGCCAACGCGACGCCCTATGGCCTTGCGGCGGGCGTGATGACCCGCGACCTGCCGCGGGCGCACCGCATGGCCGCCGCCCTGCAGGCCGGCGTCGTCTGGCTCAACGCCTACAACCTGACGCCGGTCGCGATGCCGTTCGGCGGCACCAAGATGTCGGGGATCGGGCGCGAGAACGGACTGGCGGCGCTCGACTTCTATTCGGAGCGCAAGAGCGTCTACGTCAACCTGGGCGGCGTCGAGGCGCCCTACTGACCGGCGTCGTGGCTCGACGTTCGGTCGCACGACCGGGTCCGCTACCCTGCGCGGCCGGCGGCTCGCCGGAGCGGGCGCGCCACGGGATGCTGCACCCGGTTGCGGAACATGGTGCAATCTTGTGATGATGCGCTATGTCAAATGATGTCGCGGGAACATTGATCTTGTGCAATACCGCCACTGCGCTCGACCCGTGTTTATTCGTTGTCCGCACCTGAGAGTGGAACGCATTGGCGAAAATTGGATTGCATGCCAGGCTCTGGGCCGAGACCAGGGCGCATCATCTGGACCTTGAGTCCCGCTTCAGCGCCCTGGACATGGAATCGCCGTCCGGGTACCGGACGTTCCTGGCAGCCCACGCGCTCGCCCTGGCATGCGCCGACGGCTGGCTGCGCGCCCTGCAAAGTCCGTTCGGAGAGGTGATCGGCGGCCTTTGTCGCGATGTCGAGGCCGATCTTGCGTCGCTGGACGCCGCCCGGCGCGCGCGTAGCCGGAGCGTCCGGCACCTGGATCTGGCCACCCCCGCAAGGGACAGCGGAATCCTCTATGTGATCGGCGGATCGTCGCTCGGCGCCGGCGTGCTGCTGAAGCGCTTGCGCGGCAGCGACCGGACGGGTGCCGGATCGGCGACGCGTTACCTGGCGAGCGAGCGGCTGCGCCTTCTGTGGGCGTCCGTCCGGCCGAATCTGGCGGCGCTCCCCGAATTCGGTCCCCCGGCCGATCAGACCATTCGATCCGCGCAGCAGACATTCGAGTGTTTCGGCGCGGCCCTGCAGACAGTGGAACAGGACTGAACCAATGGCGACGACGTCGCAAGTGCCCGGCCAGGACCCCGTCGACCTGACGAATTGCGACCGGGAGCCAATTCACATTCTCGGCCGGATCCAGGATTTCGGCTGGCTGCTGGCGGTGTCCTCCGACTGGATGATCGTGCACGCCTCGGAGAATGTCGCCGGCTGCTTCGATCGCGAGGCCGCCGACATCATCGGCCTGCCGGCCGCCGAGATTCTCGGTTACCAGACCCTGGACCGGATCAGGAAGGGGCTGAGCGGGCTCTACGGCACCGATTCGGTCGAGCGCATCTTCGGCGTCGAGGTGGCATCCAAGCCCGATACCAGACTGGACGTGGCCGTGCACTTCTCCGGCTCCAACATCGTCCTTGAGTTCGAGCCGGCCAATTTCGACGTCGACAGCCAGTACACCTCGCAGGTCCGCCTGATGATCGAGCGTCTGCGGCAGAGCACCGACGTCGACTCCCTGTGCAACACGGCGGCGAAGTTCGTGAAGTCGCTGACCGGGTTCGACCGCGTCATGGTCTACCGTTTCGCCCCCGACGATTCAGGGGAAGTCATCGCCGAGGCGGCGGAGCCGGGCATCGGGACCTTTCTCGGCCTCCACTACCCGGCATCCGACATCCCCAGGCAGGCCCGCGAACTCTATCGCCGCAATCTTCTGCGCATCATCAGCGACGTCAACGGACGCACCGTACCCGTCATCCCCGGGATCAGCCCGGAGGGCCGGCCGCTCGACATGTCGATGTGCGGGCTCCGGGCGGTGTCGCCGATCCACATCGAGTATCTCCAGAACATGGGCGTCGAGGCGTCGATGTCGATCTCGATCCTGCGCCGGGGAGAGCTGTGGGGACTGTTTTCCTGCCACCACTATTCGCCCCTCGTTCTGTCCTATGACGTTAGGACGGCCGCGGAACTGTTTGCCGAGATGTTCGCCTTCCTGCTGGACCAGCAGCTCGGCGACCGGGCCCGCGCCCAGTCCGCCGCGACCCAGGCTTTGCACAACAAGCTGATGGCGGATCTCGCGGAAGGCTCGACGGTGCGCGACAGCTTCGAGCCGCTCGCCACTGCGCTGGCCTCGCTGATACCGTGCAGCGGCATCGCCGGCTGGGTCGAGGGCAGCTTCGTGAAGCGCGGGCAGGTCCCCGAGAAGGACGAGTTCATGCAGCTGGTCCGGTTCCTGAACACGACCGCGCCGGGACAGATCTATTCGACGAACGCGCTGCCCTCGGTATTTGCCGCCGCCGCGAATTTCTCCTCGCGCCCCGCCGGACTGATGGCGCTGCCGGTGTCGCGGGCGCCGCGCGACTATATCGTCCTGTTCCGCAACGAGATCGCCAAGACTATCAAATGGGCGGGCGATCCGTCCAAGCCGGTCGAATACGGCCCGAACGGCGCCAGGCTGACGCCCCGCAAGAGTTTCGAGGCGTGGCAGGAAACGGTTCGCGGCCAATCGGCGCCGTGGGAGGAAGGCGACCTGGACGCCGCCGAATCCCTGCGCATCACGATGCTCGAGGTCGTGCTGCGCATTTCCGATGCAGCCAACCGCGATCGCGACCGTGCCCAGCAGCAACAGGAACTGCTGATCGCCGAGCTCAATCATCGCGTCCGCAACATCCTCAACCTGATCCGCGGACTGGTCTCCCAGAGCACCACCGGCAACGGATCGATCGAGGAGTTCGTCGACGTCATCGGCGGGCGCATCCAGGCGCTGGCAAGGGCGCACGACCAGATCACGGACAAGAAATGGTCTTCCGCTTCGATCATCGAGATGATCCAGGCCGAGACCGAAGCCTATCTGGGCGGGACGGCCGAGCGTGTCGAGATCACCGGTCCGAACCCGTTTATCGAGCCGAGCGCCTATACGACGCTGTCTCTCGTCATTCACGAGCTGGTGACCAACTCCGCCAAGTATGGCGCCCTCAGCGACAGGCGCGGCCGGGTCGCCATTGCCCTGACCAGCGAGCCGGACGGCTCGCTGACGATTGCCTGGCGCGAAGTCGACGGCCCGGTCGTCAGGCCGCCGACGCGTCGCGGCTTCGGCAGCATCATCATCGAGCAATCGATCCCGTTCGAGCTTCAGGGCAAGGCCGACATCCGTTTCGTCCCGACGGGCTTCGAAGCCGACTTCGTCATACCCGCTCTCCACATCGAAAGGGTGGAGGGCGGCAATGCCGCCCAATCCGAACGGGACGACGAGACGGCCGTCGAGCCGACGAAGATCTCGGGGAACGTGCTGCTGGTCGAGGACAACATGCTGATCGCGCTCGACAGCGAGGACTTCCTGGAGGAGATGGGGGCCAGCAAGGTCTTCCTCGCCGCCACGGTGGCGAAGGCCATGCAGGTCATCGACAGCGAGGACATCGTCATGGCGATCCTCGACGTGAACCTCGGATCCGAAACCAGCGAACCCGTCGCCGACCGCTTGTCGCAGGCGGACATCCCTTTCGCGTTCGCTACCGGTTACGGCGAGATCTCGAGTTACACGGAGAAGCACCCGCAGGCGCCCTTGCTGCAGAAGCCGTTCTCGGCCGAGAACCTTCGGGAAGCCGTCGCCGGCATGTTCGCGCGCAACCGCTGAAACACGAAGGGGGCCGCGAGGCCCCCTTCGGTCATCTGATGGCGCTTTCCGTCAGCTCGCCTGGGCGTGCAGGCGGTCGCTCTTGGCGAGGAACTTGCCGAGCGCGTGGACATAGGCGCGCGCCGATGCGGTCAGGGTGTCGGGATCGGCGCCGCGGCCGGAATACTCCTTGCCCTCGTGCTCGAGCCGCACCGTCACCTCAGCCTGCGCATCGGTGCCGCCGGTCACCGCGTGCACCTGGTAGAGCGCCAGCTTGGCGGGATGCGGCACCATCGCCTGAACGGCCAGGAAGATCGCGTCGACGGGTCCGTTGCCGGTCGCCTCGCGGGTCTGCCGGTCGCCGTCGATGTCCAGGGTCAGAGTCGCCTTCTGCGGCCCACCGGTGCCGGCCACGACCGTCAGCGCCACGACCTTGATGCGTTCGTGGGCGTTGCCGATCTCCTCGTCGATCAGCGCCTCGATGTCCTCGTCGTAGACATGCTTCTTGCGGTCGGCGAGGTCCTTGAAGCGCTTGAACGCGTCCTGGAAGGCGTTGTCGCCGAGGTCGTAGCCCAGTTCCTTCAGCTTCTCGCCGAAGGCGTGCCGGCCCGAATGCTTGCCCATCACCAGCGAGGTCGATTTCACGCCGACCGAGTCAGGCGTCATGATCTCGTAGGTCTGGGTGTGCTTCAGCATGCCGTCCTGGTGGATGCCGGACTCGTGCGCGAAGGCGTTCCGGCCGACGATCGCCTTGTTGTACTGCACCGGGAACGAGGCCACCGCGGCGACCAGCTTGGAGGCCCGCATGAGCATCGTGGTGTCGACGCCGATCGTGTACGGCAGCACGTCGTTGCGGGTCTTGATCGCCATGACGATCTCTTCCAGCGCCGCGTTGCCCGCCCGCTCGCCGATGCCGTTGACGGCGCACTCGATCTGCCGGGCGCCGCCGGCAACGCCGGCCAGGCTGTTGGCCTCGGCCATGCCGAGGTCGTCGTGGCAGTGCACCGAGAACACCGCCTTGTCTGAATTCGGAACCGCCTCGCGGACCCGGATGAACAGGTTCTTGTACTCGTCGGGCGTCGAATAGCCGACCGTGTCGGGAATGTTGATCGTCGTCGCACCGGCGCCGATGGCCGCCTCCACGCAGCGGCACAGGAACTCGAACTCCGTCCGGGTGCCGTCCTCGGCGCTCCATTCGACGTCGTCGACATGGTTGCGCGCCCGCTTCACCGAGGCGACCACAGCCTGGAGCACCGCTTCGGGCTCCATCTGCAGCTTGTGCTTCATGTGGATCGGCGAGGTCGAGATGAAGGTGTGGATGCGCGGCCGCCGCGCCGCCCGCACCGCCTCGGCGCAGCGGTCGATGTCGTTGAACTGGGCCCGCGACAGACCGGCGATCACCGCCCTCTCGGCCCGCCTGGCGATCTCGCGGACGCTCTCGAAATCGCCCTGGCTGGCGATCGGAAAACCCGCCTCGATGATGTCGACGCCCATGTCGTCCAGCACTTCGGCGACCTGGAGCTTCTCCTCGAAGGTCATCGACGCGCCGGGGCACTGCTCGCCGTCGCGCAGGGTGGTGTCGAAGATCAGGAGGCGGTCGCGATCGCTGGTGCCCAAGCTCGAACTGGGGCTCGTACTGGTGCCGCCCGATACGTCGGTGTGATTTTCCGTAGTCATCGTCTGTAGTCCTTCTCGCAAGCTGGCCACATGGGACCGTGTGCCGTCAGCCGGTGTCTGAGCTCCCCTGAGTGCCTGCCCGCGCGTGCGGGCCGCCGGCTCTCAGGGGCCGGTAAGGAGAAGGAGGGCGATAAGGTCGCGGGCGGCGAGGTCGCAAGCCGGCGGGCACGCGTCGGCGCCGGGCGCAAGCGCCCCGGCAGATCCGATATCGTCCCGGTACTTCGTCATGTCGACCTTCGGATGCCTCGTAACCGGCGCGCAGCCTGCAGTTTCGCTGCGGCACGTGGGAGGGCCACTATTTAGACGAGGATACGCGATCGCACAAGCCGGACGATCGCTTGCGCCCCGGAAAGGGGCTCAGACGTCCAGCGTCCCTTCGGCCACGACCACCGCGTCGCCGCCGATCCGTACCGCGTGCAGGTCGCCCTGAACATCGATCTCGAGCCCGATCTGGCTCGCCCGGCCCATGATGTGGCCCTGCTCGATCCGGTAGCGATGGATGCCCCCGAGCGGCTGGTCGAACTGCCGGATGACGCCCGCGAAGGCGGCCGCCGCCGAACCGGTCGCGGGATCTTCCTCGACGCCGAAGCCCGGCGCGAACATGCGGGCATGGAAGTCGTTCCCGGTCGAATAGGTCTCGCGCGTGTAGACATAGGCGGCCTTCGCGGCGAAGGCCTTGTCGAAGGTCCGCCGCTCCAGCTTGCAGCGCTTCAGCACGCCGAGATCGCGGACCGGCACGAAATCGAAGTCCAGGCCGGCCGTGAAACTGCTCGGCCGGTGGTTTTCGAAGCCGATTTCTGCTGGCACCAGACCCAGCGCCGCGGCAGCCAGTTCGGTGTCGATCGCCCGTTCGAGGACGCTCGGTTTCTGCGGGATGTCGAATTCGGCGAAGGCACTGCCGTTCTTGAGGGTCACGCCGATCCGCACGATGCCGATCTTCTCCTCCAGCACGACGATGCCGTCCCGTTCGCCGCCATCGGCGTCCTCTCCCGTGCCCCACCGCTTTCGGGCCAGGATGATCGCCGTTCCGACGGTCGGATGGCCGGCGAAGGGAACCTCCTTGCCCGGCGTGAAGATGCGTACTTTGGCGGTGTGCGCCGGATTTTCCGCCGGCAGCACGAACACGGTCTCCGACAGGTTGAATTCCTTGGCGATGGACTGCATCGCCGTGCCGTCGAGCCCGTCGCAGTCGTGCACGACGGCGAGCGGATTGCCGCTCAGCGGCTTGTCGGTGAAGACGTCGAGAACGTGATAGGCGCGTTTCACTGGGCGGCTCATGGATTGATGGCGGACTGGCAGGCGCCGCCGTTTAGCATGAACCGGGCCATTGCGGTAGCTATGCTGCGGACGGCGCGAGCCGCTTGCGCAGCCGCGGCAGGGTCCGGCCCGGGATCGAGCCGGACGGCGACCGCGCCACCGTCACCGCCCCCATCGCCTGATAGAAGCCCTCGGCATTCGGGTCGGAGTCGACGCCGATCGCCGCGACGCCGGCCGCGCGGGCGATGTCCTCCGCCTTCGCCCACAGCCGCCGGCCGATGCCGCTCGCCATCGCCGAGGGGTCGACGAAGCAATGCTGCACTTCGGCCTCCCCGTCCTCTTCGAACCTGACCTCGAGCAGCCCGATCGCGGCGCCGTCCCGCTCCGCGACCCAGACCTCGCCGGTCTCGATGCGCTCGGGGTGGATCGTCAGTTCGTCGCGGCACATCTCCATGAAGGCGTCGTCGTAGCCCCAGTGCGCCTTGGCGCGCATGGCCAGATCGGACAGGGCGGCGGCTTCGTCGCGGCGCGCGCGGCGGATCAGCAACGGGTCTGACATTCCCTCATCCTTGCATGGTGCGGCGGGTTCCGGCCAACGCCTGCGCCCGCCGCCGGAACACCTGCCGGGCGACAGAACCGGGGCGAGCGGCCAGGTTGACGCGGCGGAAGCGGCATGGAATAGAAAGCGGACCTTTGTAGTGCCGCAACCGGTTGCTCCCCGTCGGCCCTCTGCTGTGCGGACTCTTCCGGGCAACATCCCAGACAAGCGTAGCGCGACCGATCGATCCGATCGGCGCGTGAGTGGTGCACCTGTCCAGTTTCCATCAGCTCGATCCGTCGGAGGGGTCCAATGTGGAAGAATGCCGGGCTTTTTTCGTTAGCACTCTTGTTTGCTCTGATTGCCGAAGCCGCCTCGGCGCAGTCGAGCGGGTTCAAGCTCTGCGAGAGTACATATGCGTTGTGTACGACGGCCGCGTGTACGCCGGTACCCGGCGAGAAGGACACCGTGTCCTGCGCCTGTGACGTCAAGACGGGATACTCCGCCGGCCAGGAGGACTGCCAGCAGGTGACCGACACGGATCAGGGCAAGCAGATCAGGTCGCGCTATTTCCCCGTCACCAGCTACGCGGTGTGCAACAACGACCGCGACTGGGCCTGGTGCCTCGACAAGCCGTGCATCATCGATCCCGACGATCCGACGAAGGCGTCGTGCACCTGCTCCACCGTGAAGGACCAGGGGCCCTACGTCATCGTCACCGACACGATGACCGACACCACCTGCACGACGGGCGTGATTTCCTCGGCGACCGTCAAGGGAATCGATCAGATCACCGATTTCCTCAAGACGACCACCGAGCTCAAGCCGTTCCCGATAAAGGTGCTGAACAGCCAGAACTGACCGGCGAAGGCGCGCCGGCTTCGGACGGCGCCGACGCCGCAGGTGCAGAATCAACGAGGCCGGCGTCCCCGCCGGCCCCGCAACCGTTCGGCAATTCGTAGGCGCGTCAGTTCTTCGCCTTGTCGACGAGCTGGTTCGCCTTGATCCACGGCATCATGCCGCGCAGCTTCTCGCCGACCTCCTCGATCGGGTGGGCGTCGTTCATCCGCCGGGTCGCCTTTAACCTTCGCACCTACATGGCGGTCTCGGTGCGTTCGCCGGCGGTCACCGTCGCCGGCGCCTCTTCCTTGGTCCCGTCGTCGCGTGCGCACACGACGGCATAGTCGCCCGCCGGCGCGACCGTCTGGAACTGCTGATCGTACCAGTAGCCGAAATTGGCCCGATTGCCCGCGATGTCCTTCTTGGCGCCGAGGATCTCGCAACTGGAGAACTCCTCACCGCGCGTCACCGCGATCACGCCGGCGCTGAGCACGGCGGTCACCGAAGCCTCGCCGCCCGCGGCGACGGTGACGGGCGTCGACACCTTGGCGAGCCCCGCGGTGGCGCGCAGCAGGTAGTCGCCGGCCGGCACGACGAGCACTGCCCTGGGATCATAAGAGTAGACGACCGGCTCGCCGTCCGGCTTCGAGGCCGGCACGAGTTCGAAGAATAGGCCGTCGGCCACCGCGTCGCCGGCGCCCGAATACGTTGCGCTGGCGTGGATGGTCCCGGTACCGATGACGATGTCGAGTTCGGTGGTCTCGCCGGCCGTCACCTCGACTGGAACGCTCGTGGTGGCGGCGCCGTGGTTCACCGTGAGCTGCCACGGTCCTGCAGCCGCAATGAACGACACCTCGGTGCCGTACTCGGTCGCGTCGATGCTGCCGTCTCCGTTCCTGAGCGTGAAGGCAGCGTCCAGCGGATCGCTTGCGCCTTCCGCGGCGAATGCCCGGACCTTGGCGATGCCGGCGTTGAGCACGAGCGTCTCCTCGGCCGTCTTGCCTGCCTCGATTTCGACCGGCGTCTCGGCCGTCACGAGGCCGTGCGAGACGCGCAGGACGTAGGCTCCGGGCGCGAGTTCGGCCCTGTAGGGGCTGTCGTAGGAGTACTCGATCGGATCGCCCGCCGCCGCGCCGTCGGCTCCGGCCGCGAAGACGTCCCAGGCCAGGCCTTCGGTGATGGCCGCCCCGCCCTCGACCATGACCGCCATTGCCTCCAGCGTCACCGGCGAGACCGGCTGCGGCGCTTCCTGCTTCGGCTGCGCCGGCTCGGCCGTCGCCTGCTGGGCCGCCGCAACGGTCGTCTGCAGGGCCGTTTCGAGTTCCTCGGCGTTGTCGGCGCTGACAAACATGCCGCCCGTGTTCTCGGCGATGCACTGGAGTTGCGCCCTGGTCTTCGGGTCGGCGATATCGAGGCCGACCGCGTGCACCGTCAGGCCCACGCCGGCCGCCTCGAGCTCGCTGGCCACGGCGCACGGATCGGCGTTGCAGGTTTCCTCGCCGTCGGAAACGAGGATCACCGTCGCCGCCTGTTCCGTTGATCTCAGCGCCGTGGCCGCCTGCCGGACGGCCTCGGTCATCGGCGTCTTGCCCTTCGGATTCAGCTTGTTGACGGTCGCCTGGAAACCGTCCCTGTCCAGCGACCCCGGTGCCATCAGGACCTCGATGTCGTTGCAGTCGCCCTTGCTGCGGTGTCCGTAGGCGATGAGACCGAGTTCGTCGGAGGCCCGCCAGGTCGACAGGATCGTGGCGACGGCCTCCCGGGCCATCTCGATCTTGGTGCGGCCGTCGATCTGCCCCCACATCGAGCCGGATGCATCGAGGACGAGGATGACCTTGGCGCCGTCGGCAGCCCTGACGTGCTGCGGCGCGGTGGTGGCGAGAAGGAAAAAACAGACGGCGGCAAGGCCGCGCATGAGGAGAGCGGTGATCCGCGACATGGAACGAACCTCTTGAAAAGACTGGAACTGAAAGACGTGGAAAACGCAGGCAGACCGGCCGGCGGCAATGTTACGCCGGGATATTAATCAGGCTTTCGCGGTTCCGGCCAGCGGCATTGGCGGAAATTTGCGAGGCGGAACCGCACCGCTGCAGGTCCCGGGCCTTGGGGCGCGCAAAACAAAGGGCCGGCGTCCCCGCCGGCCCCGCAACCGTTCGGCAATTCGTAGGCGCGTCAGTTCTTCGCCTTGTCGACGAGCTGGTTCGCCTTGATCCACGGCATCATGCCGCGCAGCTTCTCGCCGACCTCCTCTATCGGGTGGGCGTCGTTCATGCGGCGCGTCGCCTTGAACTTCGGCTGGCCGGCCTTGCACTCGCGGATCCATTCGGAGGTGAAGGCGCCCGTCTGGATGTCCTTCAGCACGCGCCTCATCTCGGCCCTGGTCTCGTCGGTGATGATGCGCGGCCCCGATGCGTACTCGCCGAACTCCGCGGTGTTGGAGATCGAGTAGTTCATGTTGGCGATGCCGCCCTCGTAGATCAGGTCGACGATCAGCTTCACCTCGTGCAGGCACTCGAAATAGGCCATCTCGGGCGCGTAGCCGGCCTCCGTCAGCGTCTCGTAGCCGGCCCGGATCAGCTCGACCAGTCCGCCGCACAGCACCACCTGCTCGCCGAACAGGTCGGTCTCGCATTCCTCCTGGAACGTCGTCTCGATGATGCCCGAGCGGCCGCCGCCGATCGCCGAGGCATAGGACAGGCAGAGGTCGTGGGCGTTGCCCGAGGCGTCCTGGGCGATCGCCATCAGGCAGGGCACGCCGCCGCCGCGCGCATACTCGGAGCGCACGGTGTGGCCCGGGCCCTTCGGCGCGATCATGATCACGTCGATCGACGGCCCGGCCTCGATCAGGTTGAAATGGACGTTGAGGCCGTGCGCAAACGCGATCGCCGCGCCGTCGCGGATGTTCGGCTCGATGTGGTCCCGCCAGATGTCGGCCTGCAGCTCGTCGGGCGTGCACATCATCAGCATGTCGGCCCACTTGGCGGCATCGGCGACGCTCTTCACCTCGAGCCCCTCGGCCTCGGCCTTCTTGGCCGAGGCGGAGCCCGGCCGCAGCGCCACGCAGAGTTCGCTGACGCCGGAATCCCGCAGGTTCAGCGTATGGGCGTGGCCCTGGCTGCCATAGCCGACGACGGCGACCTTCTTGCCCTTGATCAGGTTGAGGTCGGCATCACGATCGTAGTAGACGCGCATTGAATTGCTTCTCCTTGGGAAACCGTGTGAATGGCAGCAGAGGAACCCTCGGTCGTCCCCCGCCGAAAGGGTCGCGCGGGTTTTAGCGTCGGGAAACGCGAGTTGGAAGCAAAAAGCGGAGATTGCCGGCACCGGGCGGGCAGGCCATGACGAAAGCGCATGGCGCCGGCGCCGCGCGCCGCACCCTCATCATGGGCATCCTCAACGTCACGCCGGACTCGTTTTCCGACGGCGGGCGCTTCGCGGCCGTCGATGCGGCGATCGCACAGGCGCGCCGGATGGCGGCCGAGGGCGCCGACATCCTCGACATCGGCGGCGAGTCGACGCGGCCCGGTTACGAGCCCGTCGACACGGCGACCGAACTGGCCCGCGTGCTGCCGGTGATCGAGGCGGTCGCGCCGGATCTCGGCGTTCCGCTCTCCATCGATACCCGCAAGGCCGACGTGGCGGCGGCGGCGGTGGCGGCCGGTGCGCGCATGGTCAACGACGTCTGGGGCCTGCAGCGCGACGAGCGGCTGGCCCGCGTCGCCGCCGAGGCCGGGGTCGACGTGGTCGCCATGCACAACCGCGACGAGATCGACGCTGCTATCGACATCGTCGACGACATGCGCCGGTTCTTCGACCGGACCATCGCCATCGCGCGGGCCGCGGGGATCGGCGACGACAGGCTGGTCCTCGACCCCGGCATCGGCTTCGGCAAGACGCTGGCCCAGAATCTCGTGGCCGTGCGCCGGCTGCCGGAGATCCGGGCGCTCGGCTTCCGCGTCCTGCTCGGCGTCTCGCGCAAGTCGTCGATCGGCAGGATCCTCGACAGGCCCGTCGGCGAGCGGCTGATCGGCACGGTCGCCATGAACGTCTGGGCGATGCGCGACAATGTCGACATCATCCGCGTGCACGATGTCGCCGAACACGTCGACGCCATGAAGATCGTCGACGCCCTCCGCGAGGCCTGAGATGAGCGACCGAATATTCCTGCGGGGCATCGTCCTGTTCGGCCACCACGGGGTCTTCGAGGAGGAGAAGCGGCTCGGCCAGCGTTTCGAGCTGGATCTCGACTGCCGGCTCGACCTGTCCAGGGCCGGCCGCACCGACAGCGTCCGCGACACCGCCGACTATGGCGCGATCTACGAGACCGTCCGCACGGTCGTCGAGGACATGCGCTTCAAGCTGATCGAGGCGCTGGCCGAGGAGATCGCGCGCAGGCTGCTGGCCGGCTTCGAGGCCATCCAGGGCGTGCGCGTCGAGATCCGCAAGCCGTCGGCGCCGATCCGCGGCGTCTTCGACACCGTGGGCATCGAGATCGATCGCGACAGGAGCCGGTGATGGCCGAAGTCGGATTCAGCCTCGGCAGCAATATCGGCGACAAGCAGGGAAACCTCGCCCGCGCGCTGGAGCTTCTGTTCGCCGATCCGGCCATGACGTTCCGCGCCTGCTCGTCGTTCTACAAGACCGCCCCGTGGGGCTACGAGGACCAGGACTGGTTCGTCAACCTCTGCGCCGCCGGCGACACCGGCCTCGAGGCGGAGTCGATCCTCGACCTGTGCAAGCGCGTCGAGCACGAGGTCGGACGGCGCGACACGTTCCGCTGGGGGCCGCGCGTCATCGACGTGGACATCCTCTACTACGGCACGGCGGAGGTCGACGAGCCGGACCTTGCGATCCCGCACCGCGAGCTGTTCAATCGCAGCTTCGTGCTGGTCCCGCTTGCCGAGATCCGGCCGGACCTCGTCCTGTCCGGCCGCCGCATCGGCGAGGAGGCCCGCCGGCTCGTCGATGACGGCATGGAAATCGTCGCCCCGCCCTGGGCGCCCGGAAAGTGAACGGTCTGCCGCCGCAGGTCACGCCTTCCCCAGGATAAGCCCGAGCATCTCGTGGACGGCGTCCACAGTGTCTCCTGCGGCTCGGCCATGCGGACGCAGCGCCCGTGTCGTCCGGTCGACCGCACGGATCTGATCCACCAGCACGTAGCCGCGCAGGCTTCCGACCGGGACCAGCAGCACCTTGAACGGCCACGAACGTTCGCTGCGCGTGATCGGACAGACGATGACCATACTGGAATTCGCGTTGTAGTCGCGGGTCGACAGGACCAGCGCGGGGCGCCTGCCCGCCTGCTCGTGCCCCACGGGAGGGCCGAAGTCGATCCAGACGACGTCGCCTGCGTCAGGAGCGTTTTCGGCGACTGTCAGCATTGTATAGCGTCGGTGTGGTATCCGGCGGCGCGATGTCGCTCCAGTCCTCGTCCGGCCATTCCGACGGCAGGATCCCCCAGTCCTCGAACGGCGGCTCGTTCTGGGGACCCAGCCGCTTCATCTCGGCGACGAGATCCTGCAGGGTCGGCCCCCGCCGCGCGACCGGCTTCAGGAGCGCCGTCCCGTCCTCCACCGACAGGTCAACCTCCCCGCCCTCCTCGAGGCCGAGTTCTTCGGCCGCCGCCTTGGGCAGACGGACGGCGAGGCTGTTGCCCCATCTGGCGACGCGGATCTTCATGGGCGCATCTTCATGGCCGATACCTTCCTCGGATATACAATGTATATCCCGGACACCCCCGGGGCAATGACCCGGAACCGCCTCACTGGACGATCGTGATGCGCTCCGCGGCCCGGGTGATCGCCGTGTAGAGCCAGCGCTCGCGGGTATCCTTGAAGGCGAAGCTCTCGTCGAACAGCAGCACGTCGTCCCACTGCGATCCCTGCGCCTTGTGCACCGTCAGTGCGTAGCCGTAGTCGAACTCGTCGGAGTTGCGCCGCTGCGTCCAGGGCACCTCTTCGGCGGATTCGAACAGCGCCTTCAGCACCCGGATCTTGACGATGTCGCCATAGGGACCGTCGTCGTCGGCCTTGACCATCATCGACAGCGCCTGCGCCTTGCCGCGCCCCACCGACATGACCTGCCAGAGGCTGCCGTTCAAAAGGCCCTTTTCCGAATTGTTCCTGAGGCAGACCAGCTTGTCGCCCGACGCCGGCAGCAGGCCCTCGAATCCCTTCAGTTCGCGTATTCGCTGGTTGTAGCGCTTGCGCGTCCGGTTGATGCCGAGCAGCACCTGGTCGGCGGCCAGCACCTGTTCGCTGTCGACGTCGCCGCGGCCGATCACCCGGCTGTCGCCGTACGATCCCTGCTCGAGACGGCCGCCTTCCCTGACGGTCTGCGCGAGCTGGATGATCGGATTGTCGCGCGCCTGCCGGTGCACCTGCGTCAGCAGGGCGTCGGGCTCGTGATCGGTGAAGAATCCGCCACCCGTAATCGGCGGCAGCTGGCCCGGATCGCCGAGCACCAGCACCGGCGCACCGAAGCTCAGCAGGTCGCGCCCGAGCTTTTCCTCCACCATCGAACATTCGTCGACGATCACCAGCTTGGCCTTGGAGACCGGACTGGTGCGGTTCAGCGAGAAGGTCGGGTTGACCGTCGTCTTGCCGGTCTCCTCGTCCTCGATCGCCTCCTCGCCGCGCGGCCGGTAGATCAGCGAGTGGATCGTGCGCGCCCCTTCGCAGCCGCGGTTGCGCATCACCTGCGCCGCCTTGCCGGTGAACGCCGCAAACAGCACGTCGCCGTCGATCGCCTCGGCGATGTGCCGGGCCAGCATCGTCTTGCCCGTGCCGGCGAAGCCGAACAGCCGGAACACCTGCTGGCCCGGCGTTTTCAGCCAGGCCGAAACGGCCTTGGCGGCGGCATCCTGTTCGCTCGAGAGTTTCATCGCGGCGCTTGATCGGGAATCAGTCGTTGCGGAGCGACAGTGTACATTGGCGGGGCGTGAGCAGAACCCGCCGGGCGCAGGCCCCGCGAAGGCAGGCGCAGGCCGATCACGACTCCGCGTGCAGTTCCTCGAGGTCCTTGCCGCGCGTGTCGATCCGGAACCGCCAGGTCACCACCGCCCCCAGCAGGGCCGCGCCGACGAGCAGCAGCAGGGTCGCCGTGCGGCCGATGTCGTCGAGCAGTATCGGGAACAGGAAGGCCGTGGCCACGGCGCCGATCTTGCCCACGGACGCCGCGAAGCCCGCCCCCTTGCCGCGCAGCCGCGTCGGAAAGACCTCGCCGGCGATCAGGTAGGTCTGCGCGTTTGGACCGAGATTGGTCATGAAGTTGAAGATCAGGAAGCCCGCGAAGATCAGGAATATCTGGCTGCTTCCGGGAAACGCCGAGGACAGGGCGGCCAGAGACAGCCCCGCGGCGCAGCCGACGAATCCGATCACCTGGAGGCGGATCCGCCCGATCCGGTCGGCCAGCAGCACCGCGAAGACGATGCCGACGATCAGCAGCGCGTCGATCATCGCCGCGCCCTTGGCGGCGATGATGTCGTTGTGCACCAGTTCGGCGACCGAATTCGCTTCACCCGTCGAATGGCCGAGCGTGCTGGCGATGATCGTCGGGGTGAAGATGCCGATGCCGTAGGTCGACAGGTCCTGCAGCAGCCACGGCACGGAGGCAAGGATCGTGGCGCGCCGGATCCTGGGTGCGAACAGGGCCGCGTAGTGGCGTGGTTTGTGTACCGACGCCGTTCCGTCTCCGGCGCGTCGAAGCGCGATGGCCTTCGGATAGGACGGCTCGCGGCGCAGCAGCCGCCGCATCTCCTCCTGCGCGGCATCGACCCGGTCTCTCGACATCAGCCAGTGCGCGCTTTCGGGAACGAACAGCCGGCCGAACACGACGAGAAGCGCCGGCAGCGCCACGAGTGCGTACATCCAGCGCCAGGCCGTCAGGTTGGGCTCGGCGACCAGGATCAGGTAGCCGGCCCCCACCCCGAACAACGCGCCGAGCGCCTGGAACCCGAACGCCGCCAGCACGAGGCGGCCGCGGTCCCGCGAGGGAATGCTTTCGGAAATGATCATGTGCGCCGTCGGATAGTCGGCTCCGAGCGCCAGGCCGACGCCGAACAGGCAGGCCACGACGACGGGTATGTTCGGAGCAAGCGAGATGCCGACCAGGAACGCGACGAACAGCAGCATTTCACCGATGAAGACCGGCTTGCGGCCGTACGCATCCGCAGCCCCGCCCAGCGCGGACGCGCCGACCAGGATGCCGGCCAGCGGCGCGGCGCCGACCAGTCCGCCAACCACCGGATCGAAACCGAATTCCTTCTGGATCAGCGGCAGCGCCACGCCGGTGGTGAAGACGACATAGCCCTCGAAGAACTTGCCGATCGCCGCCAGCCACCAGACGAGCCACTGCATCGCGGTCATCGGCGTGGTCGGGACCGGCGTGCCGTCCGTCCAGGTCGGGGTCTCGTCGATATACTGCTGGACCGTCCGCGACGATGTTTCGGTTGCGGAGACGGTGTCCAGCATCGACGTTCGCCCGGTTTCCCTGACCCGTCGAGGACCCTAAGGTGCTTCAACGACAGTCTTGCGAAGCTTCCATCTCGTTTCTCCGGCGGCGGCCGGTTTCCCGGGCGGTGGCCGGCGAACGGACTCCTGCGGGACCACCCGTCGGCTGTCCGCCCTGGTGCGGCACCGGCACATCCCGCCGGAGCGCCTTTCGGCCGGATGAAGTGATCAGCGTTGCTTTCGGAAACAAGATTTGCGTTCCTAAACTCATTGTCACGAAAAGAATCACAAAACCACAATTCCGAATATCTTGTAAAAATACCTACCCAACAATGAAATTTATAACTGATTGAATATAAATACCGTAACGGAAAAATCCGTATCTACAAAAAAACATATTTGGATGTTATGGATTTTGCACTTTTATTTATATTACTACACTAAATTCCAGCAAAAAAATTTCAGAATACCTTTAAAAATATGCGCCCCAATCGTGCAAGCACATACTTGTCTATTCAAAAACCATTTCAGGTCAACCCACCGAATAAATGTTGATAAATGAAAACCAATTAAAATCACTCTACGTAATGAGCTTAATCATCATGAATACTTCGCCGACGAATAAATTGGATGAACTTTCGGCCCGCCCGGTGTACAAGACGGAACCTGCCGTTTCGGCAGGTATCCAGGAAGCTGTCTCCGTCGGAGAGGCTTTGTCTGTTCATCATGACCAGGGAGTCACAGATGATTTCCATTGCAAATCGTTCATTGCTTATCGCCGCAGCGACAGCGGCAACATTGGGCCTCGCCACGTCGGTCGCGACTGCCGGACCGGCGGACAAGGCTGCCGATTCCGGAGCCGAGAAGGCGCGGCCGGAGGCCACCATCGGGGGCAAGGGATCGATCCGGAAGGTCTCCTACAAGACCTCCGACGACGACACGACCACGGATTCCAGGTCCTACGTAAACGTGCCGGGCATGAAGAACACGTTCCGCGCCAACGGCCCGGTCGTCATCGTCTTCTGTGCGGAGGCTTATACCTCACGGACCGATCCCGACGATCTCCCGGCGATGTTCGTCCAGGCGACGCTGAACGGAACGCCCGTGGCACCCTCCTCGGCCGCCCAGAACGTCACGTTCGAGGGCAATCAGCCAGCACACCCGACAGTTTGGCGCACGGCGCGCTGCTTCCAGTGGGCCACCCACGCCTCCGGCAAGCAGGATCTCAGGATCCAGTATCGGTTGAACGGTGGCGTCGACGGCGATTTCGTCGGTCTCGACGACAAGTCCGTCACGGTGATGTGGGGCCGCTGAGGCTCTTCAGATTGCCGCAGGCCGGCGCGGGATCTCAATCCGCGCCGGCCTGCGGATATTCCGTACATTGGACGCTTCGCGGTCTAACCGCCTCGGGGCGAAGAGCCGTGCTTGGAGCCGCCTACATCGCCTCCGGGCCGCGCTGGATCGCGGCGACGCCGGTGCGCGACACCTCGACTAGGCCGAGCGGCTTCATGATCGACACGAACTGGTCGATCTTCGAGGACCGGCCGGTGATCTCGAAGACGAAGTGATCGGTCGTCGCGTCGATCACCTGGGCGCGGAACGCGTCCGCCAGCCGCAGCGCCTCGACCCTCAGTTCGCCCTTCCCGGCGACCTTGATCAGCGCCAGCTCGCGTTCCAGCGGCCTGCCCCCGGCGGTCAGGTCCACCACCCGGTGCACCGGCACCAGCCGCTCCAGCTGGTTGCGGATCTGCTCGATCACCATCGGCGTGCCGGTCGTCGCGATGGTGATGCGCGACAGGTGCTGCTCGTGCTCGGTCTCCGAGACGGTCAGCGAGTCGATGTTGTAGCCGCGGCCGGAGAACAGCCCGATCACCCTGGCCAGTACGCCCGGCTCGTTGTCCACCAGCACCGACAGTGTGTGCTGCTCGACCGCTTGAACGCTTTGAAGCATTTCTCTTTCCCTATTCCGCCGGAAGCGCCGGCTCGTCTACTTCGTCGTGGGCAAGCACCCAGCTCTCGGCATCGCCGGCCGCCTTCCACTCCCGGAAGGCGGGCGTTCCCATCACCGCGTCCATGTAGGCGCGCACCGTATCGTCGACGGGGATCGAGTAGGTCTCGAAGCGCGCCACCACCGGCGCGAACATCGCATCCGCCGCCGAGAAGCGCCCGAACAGGAACGGCCCCTCACTCCCGAAGCGGCGCCGGCACTCGCCCCACATCTGCTGGATGCGGGCGACGTCCCGGGTGACCTCGGAGCCGCGGTCGCGGTAGGCGAAGCGCTTGCGCAGGTTCATCGGGCAGGCCGACCGCAGCGCCGAGAAGCCGGCATGCATCTCGCACGACACGGTGCGGGCGTGGGCGCGGGCCGCGACATCGTCGGGCCACAGTCCGCGGTCGGGGAATGTCTCGGCGAGGTACTCCAGGATCGACAGCGATTCCCAGACGGTCACGTCGCCGTCCTTCAGCACCGGCACCTTGCCGCCCGGCGAGTGCGCCAGGATCCGCGTCTTGGTGTCGTCCTGGTCGAGCGGGATCAGGATTTCCTCGAATGGGATCTCCAGGTGCCGCATCGCGAGCCAGGGCCTGAGCGACCAGGACGAATAGTTCTTGTTACCGATGACGAGTTGCAGCATGCGTTTACCTGTCCGGTGAAGCCACGGATATCACACTCCGACGTCATCCCGGCCGGAGCGCAGCGCAGAGCCGGGATCGCCCGGTCCGCGAGCGCTGCGGCTCCTGGCGATCCCGGATAGCCGCCCGCCGGCGGCTTCCGGGATGACGTAGGATGGGGAAAAACAAACTCTAAACCAGCATCTTGCCTTCCTCGTCGATCGCCTCGGCGACGTCCTCGTCGTCGATCTCGGCGCCGAGCAGCATCTCGTTGTGCGCCTTGCCGGACGGGATCATCGGGAAGCAGTTGGCGAGCGCGGCGACGCGGCAGTCGAACAGCACCGGCCGCTTCACCTCGATCATCTCCTCGATCGCAGCATCCAGGTCGCCCGGCTTGTCGACCCGGAAGCCGACCGCGCCGTAGGCTTCGGCGAGCCGCACGAAGTCGGGCATCGACTCGTGGTAGGAGTGCGAGATCCGGTTGCCGTGCAGCAATTGCTGCCACTGCCGCACCATGCCCATGTGCTGGTTGTTGAGGATGAAGATCTTCACCGGCAGCTCGTACTGGACCGCCGTCGACATCTCCTGCATGGTCATCAGCACCGAGGCGTCGCCGGCGATGTCGATGACCAGAGCGTCGGGATGGGCGATCTGCACGCCGAGCGTCGCCGGCAGGCCGTAGCCCATCGTGCCGAGCCCGCCAGAGGTCATCCAGCGGTTGGGCTCCTCGAAGCCGTAGAACTGGGCCGCCCACATCTGGTGCTGGCCGACTTCGGTGGTGATGTAGGTGTCGCGGTCCTTGGTCAGCTCGTAGAGCCGCTGGATCGCGTATTGCGGCATGATCACGTCGTCGCTCGGCCGGTAGCGCAGGCAGTCGCGCGCCCGCCACGCCTCGATGCGGTCCCACCACTCCTTCTTCGCCGCCCTGTCGGGCTGCGCGGCGCTGGCCCGCCACAGCCGGATCATGTCCTCCAGCACGTAGCCGACGTCGCCGATGATCGGCACGTCCACCTTGACGTTCTTGTTGATCGAGGAGGGATCGATGTCGATGTGGATCTTCTTGGAATAGGGCGAGAAGGCGTCGAGCCGGCCGGTGATCCGGTCGTCGAAGCGCGCGCCGACGCAGACCATCACGTCGCAGTCGTGCATGGCGAGGTTCGCCTCGTAGGTGCCGTGCATGCCCAGCATCCCCAGCCACTGCTTGTCGGAGGCGGGAAACGCGCCGAGCCCCATCAGCGTCGAGGTGACCGGAAACCCGGTCATGTGCGCCAGCTCGCGCAGGAGCTGGCTCGCCTCGCGGCCCGAATTGACCACCCCGCCGCCGGTATAGAGGATCGGACGCCTGGCGCCGGCCATCAGGTCGACGGCCTCGCGGATCGCGTCGAGATCGCCCTTCATCCGCGGCTTGTAGGTCTTGTGCTCGATGTTCTTCGGCCCGACATAGGGCCCCGGCGTCAGCTGGATGTCCTTGGGGATGTCGACCAGCACCGGCCCCGGCCGGCCGCTCTTGGCGACATAGAACGCCTCGTGCATGATCCGGGCGAGGTCGTTGATGTCCTTGACCAGCCAGTTGTGCTTGGTGCACGGCCGCGTGATCCCCACCGTGTCGCATTCCTGGAAGGCGTCGTTGCCGATCAGGTGGGTCGCCACCTGGCCCGAGATGCAGACCATCGGGATCGAATCCATCAGCGCGTCGGTCAGTCCGGTCACCGCGTTGGTCGCGCCCGGCCCGGAGGTGACCAGCACGACGCCGACCTTGTCGGTCGACCGCGCGTAACCCTCCGCCGCATGGGTCGCGCCCTGCTCGTGGCGCACGAGTACGTGCTGGATGTCGTCCTGCTGGAAGATCGCGTCGTAGATCGGCAGCACCGCGCCGCCGGGATATCCGAAGACAAACTCGACCCCCTGGTCCTTCAGCGCCTTCAGGACGATTTCAGCGCCGTTCATCTCTTCGCTCATGGCGATCTTCCCTCTTTCTCGTGCGCGCCGTTCTTCCGTGGATACGCGCGATCAGGCAACAAAAAAGGCCCTCGAGGGGCCTTGGCTGCGCACCATTGCTCGCGGCGGTGTCTATCCCGCCACGGCCCCGGTGCGCCATCGTACGATAAGGATATTGCCGGACACGCCCGGTCTCCCTTCCAGAAGTTGCGCGCGCAAGGTAGTCGCGACGGCCGGAGGCGTCAAGGGCGATTGAGGCGGACCGATGGATCGCCCGCCCCGTCCCCCATCCTCCGCTCATTCCCGCGAAAGCGGGGACGAGCGGTAGAAGGCTGCCGGCCCGCGCGGTATGCACCGCTGAACTGGTCCCGGCTCGCAGGCCGGGACATCGTCCGTGCGAGGGGCATCGCCCCTGCCCCACTCCGCAGACTACGCCCCGGACCTGATCCGGGGCCCAGCACGGCGGCTGCGCCGGGTCCGTGCGCTGGATCCCCGCTTCCGCGGGGACGAGCGGGAGGAGGCAGGCGCCCCGCGCGGGTGCACCTCTGAACTGGGCCCCGGCGCGGAGGCCGGGACATAGACCGAATATGTCGCACGGTCCCTGCCCCACGACAGGACTACGCCCCGGACCCGATCCGGCGCCCAGCACGGCGGCTGCGGCGGGCACTTGCCCCGGAGCCCGTTCGCCCGCGATGAGCGGACCCCCACGGTTGCGCGACGCCCGCCTTCCACCTGCCCGCGCCCGGTGCTACCGTTGGGTCATGAACCCGACCCAACCGCTTCCCAGACGCCCGCTCGGCCGCAACGGTCCGGACGTCACGGTCCTCGGCTTCGGCTCGGCGCCGCTCGGCGACCTCTACACCCGCCTCGACGACCTGACCGCAATCCAGGCCGTCGCCGCGGCGCTGGATGCCGGGATGACCCTGTTCGACACCTCGCCGCACTATGGCAACGGCCTTGCCGAGCATCGCTGCGGCACGGCGCTGAGACGCGTCCCGCGCGAGAGCGTCGTGATCTCCACCAAGGTCGGCCGCGTCATGGACCCGCACACCGCGCCGGTCCGCGTCACCAGGGAAGGCGTGATCTCGCCGGGCTTTGCCGGCGGCCTGCCGCACGCAGCCTCCTTCGACTATTCCTATGACGGCACCATGCGAAGCCTCGAGCAGTCGCTGCTCAGGCTCGGCACCGACCGCGTCGACGTGCTGCTGATCCACGACGCCGACGTCTGGACCCACGGCGACGAGGCCGACGCCCGCTTCAGGGAGGCGATGGACGGCGCCTACCGCGCCCTCGACCGGCTGCGCGCCGACGGCACCGTCAAGGCGATCGGCGTCGGCATCAACGAGGCCGACACGTCGGCCCGCTTCGCCCGCGCCGGGGATTTCGACGTGGTCCTGCTGGCCGGCCGCTATTCGCTGCTCGAGCAGCCGGCGCTCGACGAGTTCATGCCGCTGGCCGAGGAAAAGGGCATCTCCGTCATGCTCGGCGGCGTCTTCAACTCCGGCATCCTGGCGACCGGCCCGGTCGAGGATGCCCGCTACGACTACGCCCCGGCACCGCCCGAGATCATCGACCGGGTCGGGCGCATCGCCGCGATCTGCCGGGCGCACGGCATCGCCCTGCCGCACGCCGCCGTCCAGTTCGCCCTCGCCCACCCCGCCGTCTGCTCGCTGGTCCTCGGCGCCGTCACCCCCGGCGAGGTCCACCGCAACCGCGCCGCCCTCGCCACCCCGGCCCCGGCCGGCCTGTGGGCCGACCTCAAGTCGCAAGGCCTGCTGCGAGAGGACGCGCCGGTCCCGGGGTAGGAGTCGGCGGCTGCGCCGGGTCGTTGCGCCGGGTCCCGGCTCGCAGGCCGGGACGTAGGCTGTACGTGTGGCGCGACCTTCCCCCTTACCGCAGCCTGCGCCCCGGACCCAGATCCGGGGCCTAGCTCAGCGGCTGCGGCAACGCCCCGCCGTCCGCCAGGCATCCCAATCCTCCACTCATTCCCGCAAAACCGGGAATCCAGGGCGGCTGTGCCGGGTCGTTGCACTGGGTCCCGGCTCGCAGGCCGGGACGTAAGCTGTACGTGCGGCACGACCTTCCCCCTTACCGCAGCCTGCGCCCCGGACCCCGATCCGGGGCCTAGCTCAGCAGTTGCGGCAACACCCCGCCGTCCGCCAGGCATCCCGATCCTCCGCTCATTCCCGCGAAAGCGGGACTCCAGGGCGGCTGTGCCGGGTCGTTACGCTGACTCCCGGCTCGCAGGCCGGGACGTAGGCTGTACTTCTGGCACGACCTTCCCCCCTCACCGCAGCCTGCGCCCCGGACCCCGATCCGGGGCCTAGCTCAGTGGCTGCGGCAACGCACGCCGTCCGCCAGGCATCCCAACCCTCCGCTCATTCCCGCGAAAGCGGGAATCCAGGGCGGCGGTGCGCCGGATTGTTCTGCTCGATCCCTACTCGCCCAATTGCTCATCGTCACCTGACGCCAGGAAATCGACATAGCGCGTCAGCCAAGGCCAGTCCTCCTTAGCTGCCAGTTTTCGCAGCAGATCGGCGTTATCTCGGACAAAGCGTCTGTAGGGCGCAAACCGCACCGTCGACGTCTTTACCCAGGCTCGAAGGTCAACGTCGGCCCATCCATCAATCCGGCCCCCGATTGCGGAGGTAATCGACTGAAAAATCTTAGACTTCTTCAGTGCTTCCACACCGACTAGAGTGAGCGCCGCTCCACCAATCGCACCGCCCGCACCCCCCAGAATCGTTCCGATCGTCACGGGTGAGAGGACCGCCCCGGCAACGAGAACGATCATCGTATTTTTGACGGTCACCGCCACGAACGCGGAACCGCGCTCCGATTCAGCTCCCTCGCCGGCTGCCTCAAGTGCGTGCTCAAAGTCTTCAACCGTCGCTGGCGCGAACACATCGTCCGCCCGCTTCATTTTCGCGACCAACTCGTAATTTGTATCATGTGCGGCGCGTCGATCTTCGCTGGAAGCAGAATAGTTCCGCACGAGTTGCAGAAGTTCCTGTCCTTCTTGGGTCGACAGGATCAGCGGCCGGTGGATCATAAGGAGACTATCTAATGCAGCCTTGGCCTTGTCCTCCAGTGGCGGCACTAGCTGGTTTTCGATTTGTCGGCCAGTTGCCGCCGACGTCTGCTCCATTTGCACGCCGAGGCCCCAGATTTCGGCCCAATTGACGTCAATTTCTGGCGCTCCCGCAATTGCAGTTACGTATCGTGAAACGACGCGAACGAGCTCTGGGTTAAGATTGGGGGACAGTAGCGGCAACAATTCATTGCCCAACGTGACAGCCTGAGGTGCAAGTTGCCGGATCCTGTCGATATCATCGTTCACCGCATCAAGCGGCCGGACCGGACCTCGATCAATCAGACCATCTTCGTTGACCACTCGTCGCAATCCGGCCGACTGCGGTGGAAGAGGCGGAGGAGGAGTCCGAGGCGTATCGAGAATCGGGGCAGAATCTTCCGTTGCGTACCGCCCCTCTATCTCCTCGATCCGCCTCTTGATCAGCGCATTCACATGGGCTGGACCGTGCTCCCACTCCTCATTTTCAATCAGCACATAAGCCAGATCGATTTCCTTCGCGGCCTCGGCATTGGCGTGCGCGGCGCGGCCCCAAAGCAAACGTTCGTACCAGTTAATCCAGACCCCCCAGTCCTCGTCAGCTGTTTCCAGATCACCCTTCACAGCGTTCCAGCCTTTGCCGACCCAACTGGCCGGATCGCCCGGCCAGAGTGGTCTAGCCGCGATACGATCAACCGCCGCACCGCCGTCATACAGCTCCGCATCAAAAGAAATCGCACCCCACATCGCCCGCATGGCGGCGGTGACTTCATCGATAGAAGTATAATCGGCGACAAAGGCAGCGGCCGAACCGGCCGTGCGCGATGTGGCCAGCGCGGTTTCGGCGGCGGAAGCGCGCGCCCCTACGGCGTCGGTACCGGCTATCCGCGCTGCAGCGTACGCGGCTGTGGTCGCACCGTTGCTGGCAGCGTCATAGGTGAAATAGGCGAAATTGGTTGCGGCGATTGCGGCGGAATTAGAATCTCGGGAAGGGTATTTGCTCGCTGCCAGCGCAGCACTTAGTGCCCGGAAAATCGGCAAGACAGTAACGCGCGTAAGTTCCGGACTCGTGTCCGATTCCAGCCTGGCAAGTACTGGAATCGTCCGGGCTGCCGCACGCGAGGCAAGCGCGGCAGCCGACGCCTTGGGCTTGCCGTCTAACCAAGCCGACAGTTCTGTAATACCTTCAATTTCGGACATCGAACTACCTGCCCAAATAGAACTACGTCCGGAGTGCCCTCAGGGAATGACTCGCGCAAGGATAGCGCGCGTGCCCAACGCTCGCCAGGAAACCTCCCCTAACCCCCGCCAACGCACTTGCTTCGAGTTGGCGACGGAAATAGCTGCCGGTGTTTTGGGGAAGGAGCAGCTGCGACTATTCATAGTTTCTATTCCGGTGGAGCACTCTAGCTCCACGATATCCTCCGTGTCGCGTTCCTTCGGCCGGCTTCACGGGGTGTCCGGCATACAAGCAGTTCTGGATCGTCCGCCCATCAAGCTTGAAGACGTCGCCGCTAACCCCGATCATTGGGCCGATTCGGCAACCGGTTGGCACGAGGCATGAGCCGGACCCAACTCGACATGTTCGCGGAACAGGACGACCTGTTCCCGACCGAGCCGATCGTCTATCGCGCCGATCCCGACAGGATCAGGCGGCGGCTCGGGCGCATCCTTGCCGAGGCGCGCGCCGCCGACACGATGCCTTGGGATCGCTCGCGGCTCGAACTCTACAGGACGATATTTCAGCAGATGGCGCTGTCGCTGCCGGAAGACGAGGCCGCGCAGCTCCGGCTGGAATTCGACCGGGAGATCGAAAGGCTCGCCTGACCGGGCGCATGCCTCTCCCCTGGAACCAATCCCCTCCCCCGCCGTTTCCTTACTTGTTTCGAGTCGGAGGCGGAGATGGCTGCGCGTGCTTTGTGGAAGGGGCAGTTGCGACTGTCTCTCGTGTCGATTCCCGTGGAACTCTACAGCGCGACGCGGTCGGGCGCGTCGATTTCCTTCAGACAGATCCACGAACCCTCCGGCAAGCCGGTGCACTATCAGAAGGTCGTGGACGGCATCGGGCCGATCGACAGCGCCGACATCATGAAGGGCTTCGAGTTCGAGAAGGACAACTACGTCCTGCTCGATCCCGACGAGGTCGACGCCATCAAGCTGGAAACGAAGAAGACGCTGGAACTGGTGCAGTTCGTCGGCGCCTGCGAGATCCCGCCGCTCTATTTCGACAAGCCCTACTACCTCGTTCCCACCGACGAGCTGGCGATGGACGCCTATTCCGTGGTGCGCGACGCGCTGCGCGAGACCGAGAAGATCGGGCTCGGCCAGCTCGCCCTGCGCGGCAAGGAATATCTCGCCGCCATCAAGCCGTGCGGCAACGGGCTCCTGCTGGAGACCCTGCAC
The DNA here is from genome assembly GCF_037855135.1 of Microbaculum marinum. NCBI lineage: Bacteria > Pseudomonadati > Pseudomonadota > Alphaproteobacteria > Hyphomicrobiales > Tepidamorphaceae > Microbaculum > Microbaculum marinum. Next base: position 113,149 of record NZ_JAZHOF010000011.1, on the reverse strand, counting down.
TACGAGGACGAGATCAGGAAGGCCGACCCGCTGTTCTCCGAAATCTCCGACGACAAGGCCGACAAGGACCTGCTCGAGGTCGCCACCACGCTGATCGAGCGCAAGTCCGCGCCCTTCGACGCCAGCGCCTTCAAGGACCACTATACCGACGCGCTGCGGGCGCTCGTCGATCGCAAGCGCGGCAACAAGAAGGCGAAACGCGTCGCAGCCGAGGACACCGGCCGGGCTGGCGACGACAACGTGGTGGACCTGATGTCGGCGCTGAAGAAGAGCCTGGAGGGCACCAAGGCGTCGGGCAAGGGGTCGTCGAAAACGAAGTCCTCGTCGAAGTCGACGTCCGGCTCCTCCTCGTCGAAGTCCAGGTCGCGCGGGTCGAAGAAGGCGGCATGAGCGACCGGGCCGGCACGCTGGAGGAATACAATGCCCGGCGCGACTTCGGCCGCACGCGCGAGCCGAAGGGCAAGCGCGCCCGGCGCCGCAAGTCCGGCCTGCGCTTCCTGGTGCAGCGCCACGACGCGCGCCGCGAGCACTACGACTTCCGGCTGGAATGGGACGGCGTCCTGAAGAGCTGGGCGGTGACCAAGGGGCCGAGCCTCGATCCGGCCGACAAGCGGCTGGCGGTCCGCACCGAGGACCATCCGATGGCCTACGGCGACTTCGAGGGCACGATCCCCAAGGGCGAGTACGGGGCCGGCACCGTGATGCTCTGGGACACCGGCACCTGGGAGCCGATCGACGATCCGGCAACGGGGCTCGACGCGGGAAAGATGCACTTCCGCCTCGACGGCGAGCGGATGAAGGGCGAGTGGATCCTGATCCGCATGAAGCCGCGCGGCAACGAGAAGCGCGAGAACTGGCTGCTGATGAAGGCCGACGACGAGGATGCCTCGACCGGCCGAGCCCTGATCGAGCGCTTCACCAAGAGCGTCACGACCGGACGCACGCTCCGGCAGATCGCCGGGTCCGGGAACGAGTGGACCGGCGCGGACGACGGCGCCGTGAAACCGGCCGGGAAGGCCGCGGCCTCCCCCCGCAACGGAAAATCCGCACGCAGCCGCAAGCCCGCCAGGCTGCCGGGCTTCGAGAAGCCGCAGCTCGCCAGGCTCGTCTCCGATGTCCCCGCTGGCGAGGACTGGCTGCACGAGATGAAGTTCGACGGCTACCGCTGCCTCGTCGCGGTGGCCGGCGGCAAGGCGCGCTGCTACACCCGCTCGGGCCTCGACTGGACGGACAGGTTCCAGCCCGTCGCCGACGCCTGCGCCCGCCTCGACTGCGACGCCGCCCTGATCGACGGCGAGGTGGTCGCCGCCGACACCAGCGGCGCCTCGCAGTTCTCCTCGCTGCAGCAGGCGCTAAAGGATGGCGGGTCCTTGCGCTACTACGCCTTCGACCTGTTGTCGCTCGATGGCGCCGACCTGCGCGGGAAGCCCTTGCTCGACCGCAAGGAGGCGCTGAAGACGCTGCTGGAGTCGGTCGCCGCCGACAAGACCGTGCAGTATTCCGAGCACGTGCGCGGCAACGGCGACAAGGTGTTCCAGTCGGTCTGCAAGGCCGGCCGCGAGGGGATCATCGCCAAGAAGGCCGATGCGCCCTACGCCGGCCGCCGCGCCGGCACCTGGCTGAAGATCAAGTGCACGCGCCGCCAGGAATTCGTCATCGGCGGCTATTCGCCCTCCGACAAGAAGGGCCGGCAGTTCGCCTCGCTGCTGCTCGGCACCTATGAGGGCAGCGAGCTTCGCTATCGCGGCCGCGTCGGCACCGGATTTTCCGAGGCGACGATGGACGACATTTCGGCGAGACTGGCGGCGCTGGAACGCAAGACGTCGCCCTTCGCCGAGGTGCCGCGCGAGTTCGCCCGCGACGCCGTCTGGGTCACGCCGAAGCTCGTGGCGGAGGTCGATTTCACCGAGTTCACCAGCGACGGGCACGTCCGGCACGGATCGTTCCTGGGACTGCGCGACGACAAGAAGGCCAAGGCCGTGACGCTCGAAAAGCCGAAATCGGACAAGTCAGCTAAATCGGGATCCGCGGGATCGGAGGCCGATCCCGACAAGGTGCTGGGCGTCCATATCTCCAGCGCCGACCGGGTGGTCTACCCGCAGCAGGGGGTGACCAAGATCGACCTCGCCCGCTACTACGAGGCCGTCAGCGAACGGATGCTGCCGCTGGTCGAGAACCGCCTCTTGTCGCTGGTGCGCTGCCCGCAGGGGCGCAACCGCTCCTGCTTCTACCAGAAGCATGCCAGCGAGGGCTTTCCCGATGCGATCCGGCAGATGGACGTCAGGGAGAGTTCGGGCGGCACCGACAGCTACATGTACGTGACCGACGGCGCCGGCATCGTTTCGGCCGTCCAGATGGGGACGCTGGAATTCCACATCTGGTGGTCGCGGGTCGACGCGCTGGAGAAGCCGGACCGGCTGGTCTTCGACCTCGATCCCGACGAGGGCCTGTCGTTTTCCGACGTCCGCACCGCCGCCTTCGACCTGCGCGACCGGCTCTCCGACCTCGGCCTGAAGTCCGTGCCGCTGGTCACCGGCGGCAAGGGCGTCCACGTCGTGGTGCCGCTGACCCGGCGCGCGTCCGGGGAAGAGGCGAAGGGCTTCGCGGAGGCCTTCGCCCGGTCCTTCGCCGCCGACGAGCCCGAGCGCTTCACCGCGACGATGTCGAAGGCTAAGCGCAAGGGCCGCATCTTCATCGACTGGCTGCGCAACGAGCGCGGCTCGACCGCGATCGCCCCCTACTCGACCCGGTCGCGCGAAGGCGCCCCGGTCGCCACCCCCATCGACTGGGACGAGCTGACGTCACTGAAGGCGGCGAACGTGTTCCGGGTGGCCGACGTCATCGAGCGCGTCCAGGGCCCCGATCCGTGGGCCGAGGCGGCGGGCTGGCGCCAGTCGATCTCGAAGAAGGTCCTGGAGGCGGTGGCACGCTGAGGCTGGCACGCTCACGACGCAGCGACGGCATGGCGACGGCACCTGCATGACACGGCGACGGCACTCTCCTGGCATCGCTTGGCGACACCGCGAGGAGCAGCGTTACGAAGCGGTGCGGTTCAGCCTTTTCCCTCCGGCATCACCAGCCGGTGCGTCGGAAAATCCTCGAACGTCGCCTCCGGCACCTCGAAATTCGTCGCCAGCAGCAGGTCCGTCTGCGCCGACATCCACTCGGTGATGGAAATCGACTCGTAGGTGGCGTTGTTGAGCGCCAGCAGGACCTCGAGATCCTCATCGCCGACGTTTTCGATGTAGTGGCCGAACCCCTGCGGGACGTAGCCGACGTCGCCGGCAGAGAAATCCTCGGTTTTCGCGCGGCCGGCCGATCCGAAAACGGTCATCCGGGCCCTGCCGGACATGTAGAACTGCCATTCCGCCGCGTTCGGATGCCAGTGCATCTCCCGCATTCCGCCGGGCCTAATCGTCAGTATTGCGCCCGTGATCGTCGAGGAGATCGGGAACTCGTTCTGCGACACGATGGAAATCGTACCGCCCGGAAATTCCTCGGGTTTCTGGGCCAGCAGCTGGTAGCGGTGGCTGAGCGGGCCTGCGGTCACCGAACCGGGCGGCGGATCGAGCGGCAGCGCGGCGGGGACCGGTCCCTGCGAAATATAGACCTCCTTCTTCGGAAAGTTGGCGAAGGTCGATTCCGGCACCCCGAAATTCTTCGCCAGCACCTCTTTCGGGGTATGCGCGAGCCAGTCGGTGATCGAGAAGGTGCCGTACTCGGAGAAATAGCCGTTGTCGAATACCAGAATGAACTCGCAGCCTTCGGGGCCGAGTCCCTGGATCGAATGGCCGTAGCCGCGCGGAAAGTACCAGACATCTCCCTTGCCGAAGTCGACCGTCTGCGACTGGCCCTCCGGGTCGACGATGGTGATCCGGGCGCGGCCTTTCAGCATGTACGCCCATTCCGCGGCATTGGCATGCCAGTGGAGTTCCCGCAGGCCGCCGGGGTCCAGCGTCATGTAGACGCCGGCGATCTTCTCCGACACGGGAAATTGGGACACGTTCGCCTGTTTCGAGGTTCCGCCGTCGTACCGAGCAACCGTCTCCTGCCCCATCGCGAAGCGGAACGAAGGCAGTTCCTTGCCCGCGAGGGGTTCCGGCGCCGGTCCGAAGGGAGGCTGCATCGTCGCTTCATGCGCGTCCGCGACGCCGCCGGAGGCCATCAGGCCGCCCAGTGCAGCACCGCCCAGAACCAACCGCCTCGAGATCTCGGTCATTGTCGCCCCTCCCTCGGCCCGCAGGCCTGTCGACCTTGTTGATTGCGCGGGGATATTCCTACGGATCCAGGGCGTCCGGCAATCATACCTGGAGATAAGGCCCCGCAATTCCCGGCATGTCGTCGGGGCCGGGACCTCAGGGATCGCTCTGCCAGGGCGGCGCCATCCGTTCCCAACCGTCCATCTGATGCCGGAACCAGGTGAACTGGCGCTTGGCGTACTGCCGCGTTTCCGCCCTGGTCTTCTCCGCCGCCTGCTCGAGGGTCAGTTCGCCACGCAGATGCGCAATCAGGGGCCTCAGGCCGTGGGCCCGATAGCCGGGCAGATCGTGATCGAGTTCCATCTCCATCACCGCCCGGGCCTCCTCCAGCGCCCCGGCGGCCAGCATCACGTCGACGCGCTCGTCGATCCGCGCCCGCAACCGGTCGCGGTCGGGCCACAACACCAGCTTCGCGGCCGTGGCCGGATCGATCAGAGCCGGGCCCGGCGACTGGCGCTGCCATTCGGAGATGGGACGGCCCGTCGCCTCGTGGACTTCCAGCGCCCGGAGGATCCGGTGCGGATCACTCGGCGGCAGCCGCTCGGCCGCGTCCGGATCCCGTGCGGACAGTTCCGCGTACAGGGCCTCGGCGCCCTCTTCGGCAAGCCTTCGACGGATCGGCTCGCGAATCTCGGCAGGGATCTCCGGAATCGGCGACAGGCCCTGGGTGAGCGCCTTGAAGTACATCCCGGTGCCGCCCACGACGATCGGCACGCGGCGCGACGCCATCGCCTCCTCGATCGCCAGTTCGACATCGGACAACCACCGCCCCACCGAATAGCCGTCGCGAATCGGGACATGCCCGTAGAGACGGTGCAGCACCCGGGCTTCCTCGACCTCGGTCGGCCGCGCCGTCAGGATGCGCAACTCGGCATAGACCTGCATGGAATCGGCGTTTATGACGGTGCCGGCGACCCGCTCGGCAAGTTCGAGCGCCAGCGCCGACTTGCCGCTCGCCGTGGGTCCTGCGATCAGTACGGGCCTCCGTTCCTTCAGGAGGCTCAGTTTCTCCTCGAAATCCCTCAACACAGGTGCCCGTTCCGCTTCCATGAACCACGTCGTCGTCCTGATCGCCGATTCAAAGTCCGGTCTGGCTCCAGAAGTCGTCGAGACCGTCCGCACCGCCACCGGCGGCGGCGAGGAGCGCTGGCTCCGCAACGGCGTGGCCTGCGACATACCATTGCAGTCGCCCGTCGCCGAACCGAAATCGCTCGCAGCCGACATCCGCGCCGGCCTGTCCGGCATGGCCGTCGACGTTGCGATCCTGCCGGCAGACAACCGGCGCAAGTCGCTGCTCATCGCAGACATGGATTCGACCATTATCGGTCAGGAATGCATCGATGAGCTGGCCGACATGGTCGGCCTCAAGGCGCACGTCGCTGCCATTACCGAACGGGCGATGCGCGGCGAGATCGCCTTCGAGCCGGCGCTGCGGGAGCGCGTCGCGCTTCTGAAAGGCATCGATCTGGAGACCATCCGGCGACTGATCGACGAGCGGATCACGCTCAATCCAGGTGCAGAAACCCTTATACGGACCATGCGCGCGCACGGAGCGCACACCGCGCTGGTCTCCGGCGGTTTCAGCCTGTTCACCTCCAGGATCGCGGCCCTCGTCGGCTTCGACGAAAACCGTGCTAACGAACTGCTGCTGGAGGGCGACCGGCTTGTCGGGCTGGTCCGGGAGCCGATTCTGGGTCGCGACGCAAAGCGCGAGGCCCTGCTCGAACTGACTGCGGCAGCGGGCATCTCGAAGGATGCCGCCATCGCGGTCGGGGACGGGGCCAACGATCTTGCGATGCTGCAGGAAGCCGGACTGGGCGTCGCCTATCACGCCAAGCCGGCCGTCGCGGATGCCGCCGACATCAGGATCGATCACGGTGATCTGACGGCGCTGCTTTACGTTCAAGGCTACCGGAACGCCGATTTCGTCAGCTGAAGCCGACGTCAAACGCAAAACGGCGGGCCACAGGCCCGCCGTTTGCAATCTGGCAACGGCTGCCGGCTACTCGTCGAACGGCACCACCACAAACCGCAGCTCGCCGGCCGGATTGGCGATCAGCAGCAAGGCCGACTTCCGGCCCTTGTCCTTCAGCGAATCGAGCTGTTCGCGGACGTCGGCGGCCGAAGACACCTTCTCCTGTGCGACCTCGACGACCACGTCGCCCGCACGGATCTGCCGTTCGGCGGCCGGCCCGTCCGGGTCGACTTCTGTGATGATGGCACCCGCGACCGTTCCATCGATGCTGTAGCGCTCGCGCAGCTCGTCGTTCAGGTCGCTCAGGTCGAGGCCGAGCGCGCTGACGGTGGTGCTGTCGGGCTGCTCTTCGGCCGGCTCGTCCTCCGTATCGAGCGAGGCGAGCTCCTCGCCTTCCTCGAGACGACCGACATTGACCCTGAGCGTCAGCTCTTCGCCCTTGCGAAGAACCTTCACGTCGACGTCCTTGCCGATGCTCGTGTTGGCGACGATCCGCGGCAGCTGGCGCATCTCGGTTACCGGCTTGCCGTCGAACTCGAGGATGACGTCGCCCGTCTCGATCCCGCCTTCTTCGGCCGGGCCGTCCTCGCTGACGCCGGCGACGAGCGCGCCCGACGCAGAGGCCATGCCGAGGCTCTCGGCGATGTCATCGGTCACGGACTGGATGCGGACCCCGAGCCAGCCGCGCCGCGTCTCGCCGAACTCGATGAGCTGGTCGATGACGTTCTGGGCGATGTTTGCAGGCACCGCGAAGCCGATGCCGATGGAGCCGCCCGACGGCGAGATGATCGCCGTGTTCACGCCCACGACCTCGCCATCCATGTTGAACAGCGGGCCGCCCGAATTGCCCCGGTTGATGGAGGCATCCGTCTGGATGAAGGAGTCGTAGGGGCCGGCGTTGATGTCGCGGTTGCGCGCCGAGACGATGCCCGCCGTCACCGTGCCGCCGAGGCCGAACGGATTGCCGATCGCAAGCACCCAGTCGCCGACCCGAAGCGAGTCGGAATCGCCGAACTTCAGCGCCTTCAACGGCTCCGCAGGCTGGACCCGGAGGACGGCAAGATCGGTCTTCTCGTCCCGGCCGATCAGTTCCGCCGGCAGCTTCGTTCCGTCGTTGAAGTTGGCGACGATCTCGTCGGCGTCCGCGATGACGTGATTGTTGGTGATGATGATGCCGGATTCGTCGATGATGAAGCCCGAGCCCAGCGAGTTGACGCGGCGCGGGCGCTGATCCTGCTCACCGTTGCCTTCCTGGTTGAAGAACTCCTCGAAGAACTCCTCGAACGGCGAACCTTCGGGTACCTGGGGCATGGGGATGCCGCGCGATCCGGTGACCCGCTGGGACGTCGAGATATTGACCACCGAATCGATCAGCGCATCCGACAGGTCGGCGAAGGAATCCGGGGCGCCCCGTGCGTAGGCGGGCGTCTGCGTGTCGAAGGACGCGGTGCCCACCACCGCAACTGCCAGCGCCACCGCGCCCATACGCACACACCGTGCCCGAAGTGACCGGGCCGAACGATGCTCAAACGCCATTTGGAAGCCTCCAATCAAGAACCACGTCGGCGTCGGCGACTCTGGCGACGCGCGCACTGCCAGTCCGAAGATTACACCAACTGCACCAATCCCCGGAAACCGATAACACAATCGTATGCGATCAGCCGCGGATCAGCCACACGACGAACAGGCCGGTGGCGGCCGCTGCCAGGCCGCCTGCCCTGAGCGTGGCGTCCGGCATGCCGAGCGCCGATTCCATCATCCGCTTCAGACGGGACGGAAATGCGGCGTAGACGACGCCCTCTATCACCAGGACCAGTCCGAGAGCGACGACGAAATCGCTCATTCAGCCTGTGCCGCCGGGGAGCCGCCGATGCCGGGCTGCTGCTCGGAGCCGAACGGCGTTCCGAAATATCGGAAGAAGTCCGAATTCGGCGACAGAAGCAGCCGGGTGTCCCCATTCGCCAGAGCGTCGTCATAAGCCTGCATGGACCGGTAGAACGCGAAGAAGTCCGGATCCTGGGTATAGGCTTCGGCGAATATCGAACTGCGTTCGGCATCGCCCTCGCCTCGGATCTGTTCCGATTCGCGATTTGCGTCGGCCACGATGACGATCGCATCGCGATCGGCCCGCGCCCTGATCCGGCGCGCCTCCTCGGCACCTTCCGCCCGGATCTGCGAGGCTTCCTGCTCGCGTTCGGTCTGCATGCGCCGGAAGATCGCCTCCGAGTTCGCCTGCGGCAGGTCGGCCCTGCGAATGCGCACGTCGATGACCGTAATGCCGAAACTCTGGGCCTCGCGGTTTACCTGCTGCGTGATCTGCGTCATCAATTCGGGACGGTCATCGCGCACCACGGCGAAGAACGTGGCATCGCCGAGCACGCGGCGGACGGCCGAGTTGAGGACCGTGGCCAGCCGCGAGCTCGCCTGGCTGATCGAGCCGGCCGACTGATAGAACCTAAGCGGATCGGTGATCCGGTAGCGGGCGAACGCGTCGACGACCAGGCGCTTCTGGTCGGAGGCGATGACCTCCTGGACCGGCGAATCGAGATCGAGGATGCGGTTGTCGACGAAGATGACCGAATCCGCGATCGGCAGTTTCCAGTGCAGGCCGGGATCGTTGATGATCACGCGCTGCGGTTCGCCGAAGCGGAGAACGAGGGCGTTTTCGGTCTGATAGACGGTAAACACCGAGCCCCACAGCGCGATGAGCGCGATGACGATCAGGACCAGCACGCCACCAAAAAGGGATCGTCTCATTGGGCTGCTCCCGAACTCACGTTTCCACTGCCCGTTCGGGATGCCGGCCGGCCAAGCTGTTCGAGCGGCAGGTAGGGAACGACCCCGCTGCCGCCGGCCTGCTCGTCGATGATGATGTTCTCGGTCGAGCCCAGGACCCTTTGCATGGTCTCGATGAACAGGCGCTCGCGGGTCACGGCGGGCGCCTTGCGGTATTCCTCGAAGACGCTGAGGAAGCGGTCGGCCTGACCACGCGCCTCCGCGACCGTCTGGTCGCGATAGGCCTCGGCCTGCTGCGTCACCTGGGCGGCTTCACCACGCGCTTCCGGCACGACCCGGTTCGCGTAGGCCTGGGCCTCGTTGCGAAGGCGCTCCTGGTCGGCGCGGGCGGCCTGCACGTCGCGGAAGGCATCGATGACCTGCGCCGGCGGATCGACCTTCTGGAGCTGCACCTGAGTGATGAGAATGCCGGACTCATACGTGTTGAGGGTCTGCTGCATGAGTTCGAGCACATCCTGTTCCGTGATCGCACGCGCCTGCGTCAGGACCGGCTGCAACTGGCTGCGGCCGATCACCTCGCGCATGGCGCTTTCGGCAACGGCCTTCACGGTGCCTTCCGGATTCTGGATGTTGAAGAGATAGTCGGCCGCGTTGTTGATGAGCCAGAACACCGACACGTCCACGTCGACGATATTCTCGTCGCCGGTCAGGATCAGGCTTTCCTCGGGGACGTCACGGACGGTGGATGACCTGCCGTCCTCGAGCAGGCGCATGCCGATGTCGATCCGGTTGATGCGGGTAACCTGCGGCGTCAGCACCGTCTCGATCGGATACGGCAGATGATAGTGGAGGCCCGGCCCGGTCTGCGTGACGAACTGGCCGAAGCGCAGCACGACCCCCTGCTGGTCTGCATCGACGCGGTAGAATCCGCTGAAGCCCCACAGCGCGACAAGCACCAGCGCGATAAGGAACAGGCCCTTGGCTCCCATCGAGCCGCCGGGCATGACCGACTTGAGCCGGTCCTGGCTGCGTCGCAGGATCTCCTCGAGGTCGGGAGGCTGTCCCCCCTGTCCGCCGCCGCCACCGCCGGGCGGGCTGCCCCAAGGGCCACCATTTCCTCCGCGCCAGCCGCCGCTGCCGCCTTGATTGCTCCAGGGCATTGATGCTCCTCGTTCGTGTGAAATCCCGCGTCCGGTAGCGGCCGGAAATCCAAGCCCGCCGCGTTATAGGACAGCGTCCCCCCGCTTTCAACGAAAGCCGGTCCAGCGGCAGACGTGGGCACTCGCCCCGCTGTTGTCAACTGGAGGACACCGTTTCGCCAGACGCCGACGGTCCGGCGCCCCCGGCCGCAGGTTTCAGTAGAGCACGACCGAACGGATCGATTCGCCGGCGTGCATCAGATCGAAGCCCTTGTTGATCTCGTCCAGCGGCATCGTGTGGGTGATCATCGGATCGATCTCGATCTTGCCGTCCATGTACCACTCGACGATCTTCGGGACGTCCGTCCGCCCCCGTGCGCCGCCGAAGGCGGTACCCTTCCAGACGCGGCCAGTGACGAGCTGGAAGGGGCGGGTGGAAATCTCCGCGCCGGCCGGCGCGACGCCGATGACGATCGACTGGCCCCAGCCGCGATGCGCGCATTCGAGCGCCTGGCGCATGACGGTGACGTTGCCGGTGCAGTCGAACGTGTAGTCCGCGCCGCCGATCTGGTCGGCGCCGTGCTTCGTCATGTTGACGAGGTGCGCGACGAGGTCCCCGTCGATTTCGGTCGGATTGACGAAATGGGTCATGCCGAAACGCTCGCCCCACTCCTTCTTCGAATTGTTCAGGTCGACGCCGATGATCATGTCGGCGCCGGCGAGCCTGAGACCCTGGATGACGTTCAGCCCGATGCCGCCGAGCCCGAACACGACGGCCTTGGCGCCGGCCTCGACCTTGGCCGTGTTGATCACCGCGCCGATGCCGGTGGTGACGCCGCAGCCGATATAGCAGACCTTGTCGAACGGCGCGTCCTCGCGGATCTTCGCGACCGCGATCTCCGGCAGCACCGTGTGGTTGGCGAAGGTCGACGTGCCCATGTAGTGGAACAGCGGCTTGCCATCGAGCGAGAACCGGGACGAGCCGTCGGGCATCAGCCCCTGCCCCTGGGTCGCGCGGATCGCCGTGCACAGGTTGGTCTTCTGCGACAGGCAACTCGGGCACTGGCGGCACTCGGGCGTGTAGAGCGGAATGACATGGTCGCCCTTCTTCACGCTCTTGACGCCGGGCCCGACGTCGACGACCACACCGGCGCCTTCGTGTCCGAGAATCGCCGGGAACAGGCCTTCCGGATCGGCGCCGGACAGCGTGAACTCGTCTGTGTGGCAGATACCGGTCGCCCTGACCTCGACCAGGACCTCGCCTTCCTTCGGACCCTCAAGGTCGACCTCGGCAATCTCGAGCGGCTTGCCGGCCTCGAAGGCCACGGCGGCGCAGGTTTTCATGGGCAGCGATCCTCCGGTTGGTGAATTCGGGCGCACCTTGCCCGGTAACCGGGGGCGGGAGCAAGGCCGGACCGACCGTCAATGCGAGGATCGTTCGTACACCACGAATGCAAAGCCGGCCGAATCCTTTTCCGACCGCTCACCCGGTTCCCGCGAGACCTCATGCCAGGCGCCCATATCGATCTCCGGGAACGTGGCGTTGCCCTCCGCTGCCGTCGCGACTTCGGTGACATAGAGGCGGTCGGCCCGATCGAGCGCCTCGGCGTAGATCTGCGCACCGCCTATGATGAAGACCTCGTCGAGACCGCGCGCACGGGCAAAGCCCTCGGCGAGCGTGACGGCCTCATCCAGCGAATAGGCGACAGTGACGTCGGGCGCGGTGAATCCGGTGCGGCGGGTCACGACGATATTGTCGCGCCCCGGCAGGGGTCGGCCGATCGATTCGAACGTCTTGCGGCCCATGATCACGGGTTTGCCCATCGTGACCGACTTGAAGTACCTCAGGTCCGACGGCAACCGCCACGGCAGGCCGTTGTCACGGCCGATGACCCCATTCTCCGCGATGGCGACGATGATCGATAGGCGGGCGGTCATTCGTCGGACGCCGCAAGCCGGTCGAGCGCCTCTCCGGACGCCCTGAACCCGGTCCATCCGTCCAGCGCCGTGGCGCCCAGTGACTTGTAGAAGCCGATCGAAGGCTCGTTCCAGTCGAGAACCGACCATTCCAGCCGCCCGAGCCCTTCCTCCAAGCAGCGCCCGGCCAGCCGCTTGAGCATCGCCTTGCCGATTCCCCTGCCCCGGAAGGACGGCCTGACGTACAGGTCCTCCACATAGATCCCGTGCTGGCCGCGAAACGTCGAGAAACTGTAGAACCACATCGCGAAGCCGGCCGGCTTGCCGTCCCATTCGGCGATCTCGCAGAAGGTCCGCGGCATGTTTCCGAACAGGGCGAGATCGATATGCTCCTCCCGTGCCGTAACCTCGTCGGCAAGCTTCTCGTATTCGGCAAGCTCGCGGATGAATTCGAGCACGAGGCCGGCTTCCCCCGGCCAGGCCGGTCGGAGAGAGATCCCGCCCTTCGGCGGAGTGGCTTTAGCGGTCAATGCGTCACCGTTTCCGACAGCAGGTTGATGATGAGAACGCCGGCCAGGATCAGCGCCATCCCGATGATCGCCGGCAGATCCGGCACCTGCCGGTATACCAGCGCGCCGACCACGGCCACGAGCACGACGCCGAGACCGGCCCAGATGGCATAAGCGATTCCGACGGGAATCGTTCGCAGCGACACGCTGAGAAAATAGAAGGCGCATGCGTAGCCGATCACCACGATCACCGATGGGACGAGCACGGTGAAACCGTTTGCCGCCTTGAGCGCCGACGTGGCGACGACCTCGAAGACGATCGCGGTGAACAGATAGACCAGATGCATGGGCATCGAACGACCCTCGGCGGATGCCCTGTCGGGCGTGCGGCGAAACGCTATACGGATACTTCGGCCTTGATATGTGGGTGCGCCTCGTAGCCCTCCAGCGCGAAATCGTCGTAGACGAACCCGAAGATGTCCGTGACCGCCGAGTTGATGTGCATCCTCGGCAGCGGCTTCGGGTCCCGGCTCAACTGCAGGCGGGCCTGGTCGAGATGGTTGCGGTAGAGGTGCGCATCGCCGAGCGTATGCACGAATTCGCCGGGTCTCAGGCCGGTCACCTGGGCGATCATCATGGTCAGCAGCGCATAGGAGGCGATGTTGAAGGGAACGCCTAGGAAGACGTCCGCCGAGCGCTGATAGAGCTGGCAGGACAGTCGCCCGCCGCCGACCCAGAACTGGAACAGGCAATGACAGGGCGGCAGCGCCATCTTGCCGATATCCGCAGGATTCCAAGCAGTTACGATCAGCCTGCGAGAGTCGGGATTTTCCCGGATCTGCGCGACCACGTCCGATATCTGGTCGATCGCGCCGCCGTCCGGTGTCGGCCACGACCGCCACTGATGGCCGTAGACCGGTCCGAGATCGCCATTGTCGTCGGCCCATTCGTCCCAGATTCTCACGCCGTGATCCTTGAGATAGGCGATGTTCGTATCGCCGCTCAGGAACCACAGGAGTTCGTGGATGATGGACTTGAGATGCAGCTTCTTGGTGGTCACCATCGGAAAGCCGTCCGCCAGATCGAAACGCATCTGGTGCCCGAACACGCTGAGCGTGCCGGTGCCGGTGCGGTCGCCCTTGGCGAGCCCCTCTTCGAGGATTCGGCTCAGCAGATCGTGATACTGGCGCATGATCGGCTCCTTGTCGGACGCCATTCTAGGTGATTCCGCGGCAAGGCGAACCAGCCGGAACTCGGCCACTGCTGCCCCGTGGACATCTGGACCCCGGGTGCACAATCGGTTCATTTAGGCAGCATGGCCAAAACGACAAAATCCGGCACGTCTAGCAAGCCCGCAGCCGAGACAACGGACTCCGAGGCTCGGTCCGATCGCGGGGAACGCACTCCGTGGGCTAACCTGAAGTCCGAGATCACCGAACTCTACGAGGGCAGGAGTCGGGCCGCGACACGGTTCCGCTACGGCCTGCTCGCATTCGACGTCCTGCTGATCGTCTTCTTCCTGTTGACGGTCCCGCTGCAGGATCCGCCCTGGCTGATCGCCCTCGACGTCGTGATCGCGATTCCGCTGATCCTGGACTTCCTGGCGCGGTTCTGGATCGCCCGCAAGAAGAGCAGCTATCTGCTGCAGGTCACGACGATCGCCGACGTCCTGATCATCGTATCGCTGCTGCTGCCGCTGTTCTTCGACAACCTCGCCTTCCTGCGCGTGATCAGGACTTTGCGCCTGCTGCGCTCCTATCACGTCATGCGCGACCTGCGCAGCGACCTGCCGTTCGTGAAGCGCAACGAGGAACTGCTGCACAGCCTGGTCAACCTGGTCGTCTTCGTGTTCTCGGTTACCGCTCTGGTTTTCGTGCTCGAGGCGGGAGCGAACCCCCAGATCGCCAGCTATCTCGACGCCCTCTACTTCACCGTCGCCACGCTGACGACGACGGGATTCGGCGACATCACGTTGCAGGATCGCAACGGCCGGCTGTTGTCGGTCGTCATCATGGTCGTGGGCGTCGCGCTCTTCCTGCGCCTCGTCCAGACCGTCTTTCGCCCCAACAAGGTGCGCCATACCTGTCCGGACTGCGGACTAAAGGTGCACGATCCAGACGCAGTCCACTGCAAGCACTGCGGGCGGGTCCTGAACATCGAGACCGAAGGCCACCGCTGACGAGCGAGGCAACGCGACGCTCCGGCGGCGCAGGATCAGGTTCCCGCGGGCGATCCGCCGCGCCCCTGGCCGCCGGCGAACCCCCCGGCGCCGGCTAGGCCCTCGGCCTCGAACACCCCGACGCTGCCCTCGAACTCCTGCCGCAGCGCATCGCGCATGGCGAGATCCCACTGCGCATAGGCGGAGCGACGGTCCGCCCGCACGCAGGCCTGCGGGAAGCGGGCGATCTCGTGCGCCAGGACTTCGGCGGCGCTGCGCGCGGCCCCCTTCGGTACGACGCGGTCGCACAGGCCGATGCGCAGCGATTCCTCGGCCTCCACCTTCCGACCGGTGAGGATCAGGTCCATCGCCCGCCCCATGCCGACCAGACGCGGCAGGCGCACGGTGCCGCCATCGATCAGCGGAACGCCCCAGCGCCGGCAATAGACGCCGAAATAGGCGTCCTCCTCCATCACCCGCATGTCGCACCACAGCGCCAGTTCCATGCCGCCGGCCACCGCCGGCCCTGCGATCGCGGCTATGACCGGCTTCGACAGCGCCATGCGAGTCGGCCCCATCGGCCCCCGCGCGTCATTGCTTGCCGCTTCGCCGAACGACAGTCCGCCGATCTCATCGGCGCCGCCGGCGGCATGCTTGAGATCGTATCCCGCGCAGAACGCGCCGCCCTCGCCGTGAAACACCGCGACGCTGGCGGCTTCGTCGGCGTCGAATGCTGCGAATGCGGAGAGCAGCGCCGCGGCGGTCTCCGGATCCACGGCGTTCCGCGCTTCCGGCCGGTTCAGGATGACGGTCCAGACCGCCCCGTTTCGCTCCGTCCTAACCCTCACTGGATCCTCCCGAAAATGCAGACGCCTATCGCTATTTGCCGATGGCGTGGCGGTCGGCTGCCTTTTCATGCGCCGATTCCGCCCCTATATTGTTCCCTGTCGGCGCAAGTCGACTATGGCGATAAACGGTCGTCGGAATAAGCCCATCGGACCCGGGGGCAGTACCCGGCGCCTCCACCAGAGCCGATCGTACCGGACGCGGTCGGTTGTGGCGGGGGCGAAACAGGATCGACGAGGGTGTAAAGGACGCGCTTTCGCTCGGCATGGTACCGCCGATATCGGGCCATCTTAATAGTTGCAAACGACAACTATGCTCCGGTTGCTCAGGCCGCGTAAGGCGGTTTGAAACACCGATCCAAGCCCTGACGGGTTAGCACCGTCAGGCGGGGTCCGGAGGCACCTGGCAACAGAAGCCTCCACCCAATTCCGCGGCCGTCTGCACGGCCGCGTTCGTTTCGAAACCGATTTGAGATCTCGGTCGGCTGCACCCTACGATGACGCAAGACCTCATTCGCTACGACCTGCTGGCCCAGGAAGCCCTTCGCGGCGTGGTGCGCACAGTGCTGGCGGACGTGGCGAAGAACGGCCTTCCCGGCGATCATCACTTCTTCATCGGCTTCTCGACGACGGCGCCCGGCGTGCGGGTATCCAACCGACTGCGCGAAAGCTATCCGGAAGAGATGACGGTGGTGCTGCAGCACCAGTTCTGGGACCTCGAGGTCACCGACACCGGGTTTTCGATCAGCCTGTCGTTCAACGGCGTGCCGGAACGCCTCGTCGTGCCCTTCTCCGCCATCAAGGGGTTCCTGGATCCGAGCGTCCAGTTTGGCCTGCAGTTCGACGCAGGCACCCCAACAGAAGCAAACGATTCGGGACGTCCGGAGGCGCAGGACGTCCCCTCCGACGACGGCGCGCCGGACGAGGCGACGGCAAAGCCCGCTTCCGGCCGAAAGCGGCCGGCGCGGGCGAAGGTGCCCGCCGACGACCACGCAGAGGTCGCGGACGGCGACACCGCCTCCCCGGAACAGACCGATCCCGCCTCCGGCGCCGAAGTGGTCAGCCTCGACAAGTTCCGCAAGAAGAACTGAATCCGCTCTCCTTCCTGCTCGCTGACTGGCTTTCCGGCCTACCCCGCTGCGGAGATCCGGTTCGCCGACAACGCCCCGGGCCCCGGCCCGATCGGCCCGACTCCGTAGTGCCGGAAAGCTTTCCACCGAGCGAATTTCGCATTTCGGAAAGCCGTGCTAGAAGGCCCGCAAACGCGAGCCTGAGAAGCGGCCAGTCAACCAGGAGCCCGGCATGTCCTCCACCCGCACCGAGACAGATTCCTTCGGCCCCCTCGAGGTGCCCTCCGACAAGTACTGGGGAGCGCAGACCCAGCGCTCGCTGGGCAACTTCAAGATCGGCGGCGAGCGCATGTCGCCCCCGGTGGTGCGGGCGCTGGGCATCATCAAGAAGGCGGCAGCCGAGACCAACAAGGATCAGGGCAGCATCGAGCCCGAGCTCGCCGACGCGATCTCCGCCGCCGCCCAGGAGGTCATCGACGGCAAGCTCGACGACAACTTCCCGCTGGTGGTCTGGCAGACGGGGTCCGGCACCCAGTCGAACATGAACGCCAACGAGGTGATCTCGAACCGCGCGATCGAGATGCTGGGCGGGACGATGGGTTCGAAGGACCCGATCCACCCGAACGATCACGTCAACCGCGGCCAATCCTCCAACGACACGTTTCCCACCGCGATGCACATCGCCGCGGCGGAGGAGATCTCGAAGACGCTGATCCCTGCACTCGAGCACCTGCACGGGGCGCTCGTTGCCAAGGCCGAGAAGTTCAAGGATATCATCAAGATCGGCCGGACCCATACGCAGGATGCAACGCCGCTGACGCTGGGCCAGGAGTTCTCAGGCTACGCCACGCAGGTCGAGTACGGCATCCACAGGGTGAAGACCGTCCAGGAGGGTCTGTTGCTTCTCGCCCAGGGCGGCACGGCCGTCGGCACGGGGCTGAATACCAGGAAGGGCTTCGCCGAGAAATTCGCCGAGAAGGTCGCCGAGATCACCGGCCTGCCGTTTCGGACGGCGCCGAACAAGTTCGAGGCCCTGGCAGCGCACGACGCCTACGTCTTCGCGCACGGCGCCCTGAATACGGTTGCCGCGTCGCTGTTCAAGATCGCCAACGATATCCGCTTTCTCGGTTCGGGGCCGCGCTCGGGTCTGGGGGAACTGATCCTGCCGGAGAACGAGCCGGGGTCGTCGATCATGCCCGGCAAGGTCAACCCGACGCAGTGCGAGGCGATGACCATGGTGTGCTGCCAGGTCTTCGGCAACCAGACCACGATCACGGTCGCCGGCAGCCAGGGCCACTTCGAGCTGAACGTCTACAAGCCCGTCATGGCGCACGTCATGATGCAGTCCATCAAGCTGCTCGCCGATGCCAGCGTATCGTTCACCGACCATTGCGTGGCCGGAATCGAGGCCGACGAGAAAAGGATCCACGAGCTGATGGAGCGCTCTCTCATGCTGGTCACCGCGCTCGCACCGAAGATCGGCTACGACAAGGCGACGGAGGTCGCGAAGACCGCGCACAAGAACGGCACGACCCTTCGCGAGGAGGCGGTACGGCTCGGCTATGTCACGGCGGAAGAGTTCGACAAGACCGTGCGGCCGGAGAAGATGGTCCATCCGAACTGACCGTGCGAGCCGATCGGGATCGGAGAAGCGATGGCCGAGATCGTCAACCTGAACAAGGCGCGCAAGGAAAAGACGCGCGCCGACGAAAAGTCGAAGGCGGCGGAAAACCGGGTGCGTTTCGGCCGTCGCAAGTCCGACAAGCGCGTTGACGAGGCCAGGCAGGAAAAGGCCGTCCGCGACCTGGCCGGCCACCGGTTGTTGCCCGACGATCAGGAATGACCGCGGATGAACCGGGAAGCGAACGGAAGCGGTCTGTCACGGTCGCCGGCCACCGCACGAGCGTTTCGCTGGAAGAGGAGTTCTGGGACGCGCTCGGCGAGATCGCCTCAAGCCGGGGCGTGTCCACAGCGCGGCTGATCGCCGAAATAGATGAGACCCGCGGCGGCCGCGGGCTGTCGTCCGCGATCCGGCTGTACGTGCTGCGGCATTACCGTTCGCAAATGCCTCAGTGAAACGTCCGCTCGCCGGTATCGGGCTGCGCCTCGGCCTCGTTGAGCGGGCGGCCGGCGCCCGGTTGGCCGACATTGGCCTGAGGCACCGGTTGACGATCGGGCGGCGTTATGTCCAGCGGCTCGCTGAAATTCTGCGGTTCGGTCACCGGCCGGAGGTTGAAGGGTTCGGGAAAGGCTTCCCGCGCCATCACCCCGCCGGTCGGCATCGGGCCTTCGGAAGCCGATGGTATCTGACGCAGGAGGTCCTCTATCCTCCGGCGGAACTCGGAATTATCGATGGTCGTGGCGCTGTCCGGGGCCTGCTGCTCCGCGGGAGGCAGTGGCTGCGACTGCAATTGCGGCTCGAGCGGGGAAGGCGGTGGCAGGGGTTCGACCGATATGGCCGAGCCCGGTGAAGCCGGCGCCGGCTCAATCCGCCTCCGTTCCTCTTCCGCCTGACGCTGCGCACGCTCTTCGGCCGCCCGCAGCGCCTCTTGCTCCGCACGCCGTCGCGCTTCCTCCTCCGCCGCCTGGCGCTCCTGGTCGGCCTCGCGGGCACGGCGTTCTTCCTCGGCCCGGCGCGCTTCCTCCTCGGCTCTTCGGGCGCTCTCCTCGGCAGCCGCCGCCTCGTTCTGGCGCCGTTCGGCTTCCCGTTCGCGGCGCACCCGCTCCTGGCCCTGCCGTATCAGCTCCCGGCCCAGCCTCTGGCGCTCGAGGATTGTCGCCTGCAGTTCCTCAAGGCGTTCGACTTCCTGTTCGAAGGCGCGAACGGTCAGGAAGCCGAGCAGCGGATTGACGTCGATCTGCCGTGACGGCGCCTCGATCGGTCCTGCGAACACCACGCCGACCTCGCGGGTGCGGCCGTCATCGTCGCCGCCCGTGACCTGGAGGGTCCACTCGGAATCGAGAGCGAGCAGCGAAAGGTCGACCGTCGCCGACGCAAACGACCGCAGGTCGTCGGCGTCGATGCGGATGTTGCTGGCCCGCAGGACGCCGGAGGAAATCGCGAACGCCCCCTCCATCGACTGGAACCGGAGGCTGCCCGCGTCGAGATGTCCGGCGAACGCCTCCCGGACCTTCTCCTCGGTCAGTTCCAGACCTGCGTCGGCAGCACTGACGATCTGGTCGAAGGCGTTCGGATTGAACCGTCTCAGCACGCCGTTCTCGACGCGGAAGGATCCGGTTCCCGACAGCGACGAGGCGATGGCGGCGAGGCTTCGGCCGCGGCCGGTGAACTCCATTCCCGCCGACACGGCCCCGGTCGCCACTGCCCGCGAGTTGTCGTGCCAGACGAAATCCTCGAGCCGCGCGTCGGCAAGATCGACGCGGCCCGACAGGTCGACGACGCCACCTGCGTCGACGAGATCGATGCCGCCTGCCATCCGTCCGCCGAACAGGTTGCCCCTCAGGTCTTCCAGCGACATGCGCGTCCCGTCGAAGGTGAAGGCGGTCTGGGCCTCCGTCAGCACAAGACCGCCGAACAGACCGAACGCGGGCGTCGTCAAGCCGATCCGCCCCCGCCAGTCGGTCTTCTCGATCGGCGCGAGCGCATCCGACGGCCACGCGGTCTCGCCCGAGCCGGCTTCGGGAAACGACGTCGCCTGCGGCCCCAGCAGCGTCTCCATGAGCCAGGCGAGCTCCATGCGGTCGGCTTCCAGCGAACCGCCGACGATCTTCTCGGCGCCGCCGACATCGAAGGTCAGTTCCCCCCGCGCGACGCTCTCGCCGTCGCCGATCACGAGGTTCGACAGCCGCCAGATGTCGTCCGTGCCGGAAACCGATCCCGCCACGCTCAGTTCGGTCGCATCGACCGTCGGTACGGCGATCCCCGCCAGTGCCAACAGCGCTTCGGTATCCGACAGCCGGGCGTCCAGGTCGGCGGTCACTTCGCGACCGCCGCCTTGCGGCCACCGTGCACTGCCCGAAAGCGTGCCGTCCGCGCCGACCCCGGCCGCTTCCACGGTGAACCGCACCGCGTCGCGGGGCCGCCCCTGCGCGGAGACCGCGAGACGGCCTTGACCGCCCGCCCCCGGCGGGGGCGCCAGTCCCAGCTGAGCGGCGAGTTGCCCGCCATCGGCGTTATCGGCCCGGACGGCGACGTCGATTGTGGACGTGTCGAGATCCCCGAGGCGGCCATCGAAGCCGAACCGGCCGTCGACGGCGGTCCCTCCCAGCGTGCCGGTGAGTTCCAGTGTGCCCTGGCTGCCGTCGGCCTGCGTCGTCGCCTGCACATCGGTGGAAAGGTCTGCGGGAACCAGATCGCCGGCCCGGTCGGCGAGATGTCGGGCCAGTAGCGGCGCACCGAACGCGTCCAGGGCCTCGACGACCCCATCGACAGAGTCGGCGCTCACGTCGAGCCGCAGATTGCCCTCGGGCGCCCTGGCATAGCTGCGGACGTTGCCGCTGCCGGAGATGCGGGCGCCGCCGATATCTCCGACCCTCAGTTCGTCGATCCGGACGTCGCCGTCCGCGATCGTCGTGGACACCGCAAAATCGCGAGCCTCGACGGCTCCGAGCGACAGTGCCCCCGTCTGGACCTGCAGGTCGAGGTCGAGGCCGGCCAGCAGCCTCTCCAGGCCGCCGAGCAGCGAGGCCCTGCCCGTCAGCCCGCCGTCGTCATCGGAGAATGCCAGCCGGTCGGCCGTCAGCGCCAGCGCCACTGCGCCCCGCTCACCCTCCCGGGACGGCCGGTAGGCGAGCGAGCCGTCGATGGCCGTGTCGCCCGTCCGGACCTCGACGCGCTCCAGGCCCAGGCCGGTCTCGTCGATCCGGATCTGGCCGGACGCGCGCATCTGCCCCGCCGGTATGGCGAATCGAGGAAGGCGGGCCTGTGCCCCGAACATCCAGTTGGTGAACACCGTCGCCTGATCCGTATGGAGCCTGGCGGCGCCGTCGAAGTGCGGTGAGGCCCCGGCAAGTCCGATCGTCCCCGCCACGCCGAGCGTGGTGCCGCCCGGCGCGGTGACGGTCGCCCGATCCAACGACCAGATCCCGTCGTCCACGTTCAGATCGACGGACAGGTCGTTCAGCAATCCCCCCGAAAGGACGATCGACTCGACGTCGAGCGCCAGATGGCCGGGCAGCGGAAAGATCTCGGCATCGAGCATCGCGCCGATCTGCGCCAGCGCCGCCTGCGGGCTGACCGGTGAATCCGGGCCACTGCCGAAGGTCCGGTCGAAATCGATCTGGCGGGCCGAGACCACCGCATCGAAACGCGGATCGGCGCCGAGCCGGACATTCGCCGCGCCGCTGAGCGAGACATTGCGGACCTCGGTGCCGAAGCGGATCGACATCTTGTCGAGGACGAGGGACTCTGGGCTCGCCGTCAGTTGCCCGTCCAGGCGCCAGGTGGGGGCGCTTTCCTCCTCTTCCGCATCCGCGACGACCTTCTCGACGATCAGCCTGCCGTCGAAGACCGGCATGCCGTCGATGCGCAGCAGCGCGCCGTCGAGCGCGATCGCCAGCGGTCGTGCGGCCGGCAGCACCGACAGCTTGACGCGCATGCCGCTGCCATCCTCCGCGGCGCGGCCCGTGGCCAGCCGCACCGTGTACCTCTCGCCATCGAGCACGCCCCCGCCTTCGATCTTGAACGGCCCGAGCAGCGAAGAGGCGGACCCTTCCAGGTTGACGCCTTCCAGGTAGCGGATGTCGCCGGAGCGTTCGTCCTCGACGGTGAAGCTGCCGTCGACGATCTCCACTCGGTCCACCACGATCCGGTCGGGATTGAGCGGCGTCCCGAGCGCACTGCTGTCGGCCCAGTCGATCCGCCCTTCGCGGTCGAGCCGCAGGATCACGTCCGGCCGTGTCAGCGTGAACTCGGTGACCTGCAACTCCCCGCTGAGCAGCGGCGACAGCGCGGCGCGCATCTCGATCCGATCGATGCCCTCGCCGGAATTCGGTCCGCCGATCCGCACCTCGTCGGCAACGAGGCTCGGATACGGCACCAGCCTGACCGTGAGACTGCCGTCGAACACCACCGGCCGGCTGATGATCTCGCCCGCGCGCGCCTCGAAATAGTCGCGGTAGCTCGACCAGTCGATGAAGAACGGTGCGGTGAACGCCGCGATCAGGAGCAGCGCGATCGCGATTCCGAGGGACAGCAGGAAGGAATTCACCGATCCGAACTCCGCTCCGCGCGTGCATCCGTTCCGGTCCGCGCCCCATGCGGCGAACCGTTCACCCCCGCCCTCATGCGGACACTATACGCGTACAATTTTCCCCGGATTGAGAATGTTGAGCGGGTCGAGCGCACGCTTGATGCTCCGCATGACCTCGACCGATCCCCCAAGTTCCGCATCGAGATACTTCATCTTTCCATGGCCGACGCCATGTTCGCCCGTGCAGGTTCCTTCCATGGAGATCGCGCGCCGCACGATGCGCTCCATGAACTCGTTAACCCGGTCCAGTTCCCCGGCATCCTCCGTGTCGACCATGAGGGACACATGGAAATTGCCGTCGCCGACGTGCCCGACGATCGGCGCGACCAGTCCGAGGCGGTCGATGTCGGCTTTCGTCTCCATTATGCAGTCGGCCAGTCGCGATATCGGCACACAGACGTCCGTTGCAACCCCCTGTGTGCCCGGACGCAGCTGTACCGCCGAGTAGTAGGCGTCGTGGCGGGCCTGCCAAAGCCTGTTGCGCTCCTCGGCATTGTGGGTCCACTCGAACGGTCCGCCGCCGTACTCCGCGGCAATCTCGCCGAACAACCCCGCCTGCTCCGCGACACCGCTTGCCGTGCCGTGAAACTCCAGGAACAGGGTCGGCGTGACCGCGAGCGACAGCTTCGAATAGGCGTTGGAGGCCGCGACCTGCTTTTCGTCGAGCAGTTCGATGCGTGCGACCGGTATCCCCGACTGGATCGTCGCGATCACCGCGTTGCAGGCCCCTTCCAGCGTCTCGAACGGACAGACGCCGCCCGATATCGCCTCCGGGATGCCGTACAGCTTCAAGGTCACGTCGGTGACGATGCCGAGCGTGCCTTCCGAGCCGATCAGCAGCCGTGTCAGGTCGTAGCCGGCCGACGACTTCTTGGCCCGCTTGCCGGTATGAATGACCGAGCCGTCGGCCATCACCGCCGTCAGCGACAGCACGTTGTCCTTCATGGTGCCGTAACGCACCGCGTTCGTGCCCGACGCCCTCGTCGCCACCATGCCTCCGATGCTCGCGTCGGCGCCCGGGTCGATAGGGAAGAACAGGCCGGTGGCACGCAGTTCGGTGTTGAGCTGCTTGCGCGTGACCCCCGGCTCGACGACGCAGTCCAGGTCCTCGGGATGCACCGCCAGGACGCGATTCATCTGGCTGAGGTCGACAGAAATACCGCCGAACGGCGCGTTGACCTGGCCTTCAAGCGACGTTCCGGTCCCGAAGGCGACGAGCGGCACGCGGTGGGCCGCGCAGATCTTCACAACGTCCGCCACTTCATCCGCCGACTGGACGAAGACGACGGCATCGGGCGGCTGGTTCCTGTGCCAGGTCATCGTGTGGCCGTGCTGCTCGCGAACGGCGGCTGCCGTCGAGAGACGGTTGTGGAAACGTCCCGACAGGCTCTCCAACGCCGCGTTGAGGTCACCGACCGGCCGCACGTTTGGCTGCGCCATGGTGCTCATCCAGTTCCTTCCAAAGACAGCGAAAATCGGTAATGTTCACGGCACACTAACAGAAAGCCTTCATTCGCCAAACCGCGATTGGCGGACCGTTCGCCGCAACCCGGACCACCTGATGACCGACACTTTGCCTCCTGCCGGAATGCCCGCCCCGTTCGTGTCGTCGGTCATGAAGATCCAGCCCGACTGGATCGACTACAACGGCCATCTCAACATGGCCTACTATCACGTGCTGCTGGACCGGGGCATCGACGAGGCCTTTCTGCTGCTGGGGCTTGGCGAGCAGTACGTCAAGGAACGCAAGGCCTCGTTCTTCACGGTCGAAGCGCATATCTGCTACCTCAAAGAACTCGGCCAGAACGATCCGGTGGTCGTCCGCACCCGCCTGCTCGACTACGATGCCAAGCGCGCCCATGTCGTGCAGGAACTCGTTCATGCCGAGGACGGCTGGATCAGCGCAACCCTCGAACTGATGTCGCTGCACGTCGACATGGTCGCCAAGCGGGCCGCCGCCTGGCCTGACGACGTGCTGGAGCGCCTCGCCGAAATGCACGCCGCGCATGCCCACCTGCCGGTCCCGCCGCAGGTCGGCCGCGTGATGAAGATCAGGCGGCCCTGACGGCGCCGTCTCCTGACGCGGGTTGCAGATGCGGGACGAAAGCAGGGCACGTGTCACACCCGAAGCCCCCGAAAAGTCTGCGATCCGGCCCGCACCACCGGCCGCATACCAGCCGCTTCGTGATACTCTCGGGGTGCTCCGGCGGCGGCAAGACCACGTTGTTGGCCGAACTCGCGCGGCGCGGATATGCCGTTGTAGAGGAGCCCGGCCGGCGTATCGTCCGCGAGGAGAGCAGGACCGGCGGCACCGCCCTGCCGTGGCGCGACATGGAAGCCTTCGCGCGGCGTGCGATCGAGACGGCGCACCGGGACATGGCGGCGCTCGAGCCGGACGGGTCGTGGGTCTTCTTCGATCGCGGCCTGATCGACGCTGCGGCCGCACTCGAACATGTCACGCAGTCATCGGTCCTCGATGGGCTGGCGGCTGCCCGCAGCTTTCATCGGCGGGTGTTCCTGGTGCCGCCCTGGCCGGAGATCTTTGTCGAGGATGCCGAACGGCGCCATGGGCTCGACAGCGCCATCGCCGAATACGAGCGACTGGTTCGGATCTATGCAGCGCTCGGCTATCAGGTCGATATCCTGCCGCGAATCGGTGTCGAACGGCGCGCCGACCACGTGCTGAAAACTCTGGCGGAGGACTGAGGCCTGCCGGCTGACCGCAGGTGTCAGGCCAGTCCGGTGGTCTCGCGTTCGGGCTCCTCGCGCCTGATGCCGGCCCGCGCCAGCGTGCGGTCGAGAAGCTGCTCGTAGATCGGTCGGCCGCCGCACCATTCGGCGGTAACGTTCGACACGAGGCAGGTCAGCAGCACGGGAAGCAGGATCTCGTAGGCGCCGGTCAGTTCCAGGGTCAGCACCACGCCGACCATCGGCGCCCGCACCGACGAGGTGAACAGGGCGCCCATAGCGGCGATCGCAAACGCAACCGTGACCGGCCCGGCAGCGGGCGCGAATGCCTGGAAGAAGCCGCCCAGCGCGAGCCCCGTACAGGCAGCGAGCGTCAGGATCGGAGCGAAGATCCCGCCCGGCACACCCGAAACGTAACTCGCCACCGACGTCAGCAGGCGGACCGCGACGATCGAGAACAGGAAGATCGCGGCATTCTTCTGGTTGACCAGGGTGAGGATCAGATCCTCGTGCCCCATCGTCACCTCGGGCAGCACGATGACCAGCGCACCGATGATCGCGCCGACCACCAGCGGCACGATGTTGGGATTCCATCTGCCGATCTTCTCGACGATGTTGAGGCCGTTGATCAGCATCCAGTTGAACAGGACGCCCAGTGCCCCGATGCACACGCCGAGCACGACGAAGCCGGCGAGCGCCCACAGCGGCACCGCGCCGACCGAGATCTTCAGGTCGGGGCCGACGCCGGCGATGTCCTCCGTCACGAACGCGGAGAGGATGCACGCGATGATCACCCCCATGTAGGTCTTGAACGTGTACGGAAACTGCCTGCGCGTCTCCTCGATGACGAACAGGACCGACGCCAGCGGCGCGTTGAAGGCTGCAGCCAGGCCGGCGGCCGCACCGGCCGCGATCAGGCCGCGCCGCTCCAGCAGGCCCACCCGCCACCAGTCCGATATGGCCCCGGCAATCGAGGCGCCGATGTGGATCGTCGGCCCCTCCCGGCCGAGGACGAGCCCGGAAGACAGCGACAGGACGCCCGCGACGAACTTGACCGGCAGGACTCGCTGCCAGCGCAGCGGCCGCAGGCCCTCGAGCGTTCCCTCGACCTCCTGAACGCCGCTGCCCGCCGCCTCCGGCGCGAACCGCCGCACGATCATCGCCGACACCACCGCCATGATCGCGGCGATCGCGGCCGCGCAGAGGATTGCGATCACGCCCGAGCCGACCCGCGCGGTGAGCTGGTGTGGCCAGGCCAGCAACCGGTCGACGGTGAGATGCAGCGCCGTCCCGCCTGCTCCGGTGCCTATTCCGACCAGGGCGGCGAGCAGAAAGAACCGGAACTCCTCGCTCCGCGAAGACTGACCCTGCTTCGGCACCGACAAAGCCCTTTACCGCGCGCCCAGGCGCCGCCCCAAGAAGGCTGCAAGATTAACCGACTCGATGCATCCGCCAACCCGTTCCCGACTTGGCATCCCCTGCCCGGGTCGAATTGATCAAACTTCGCCCGCACACTCGCATGACTCCGCGGTTCGGCGTATGTGATGGAAACCATGAATGAAATCGGCTCGAGGTAGTCAGCCGGAATGTTGAGCCCGTTGCGCCGCGGCGCTGCCTTGATCGGCAACTGGATCGCGCCGAACCTGCGCGACTGTACCGGGTCGCGCCAGCCGACCATCTGGTTGACCGCGATCGGCGTCGGCGTCACCGCGGCAATAGGCGCCATCATCTTTCGGCTGGCGATCTCGGCTTTCCAGATCCCCTGGCTTGGCACCGCCTCCGAGCACATCGCCACCGCCGCGCGGGCCGCCCCATGGTGGATGGTGCTGCTGGCGCCGGCGGTCGGCGGTCTGATCGTCGGGCTGACTCTGGAGTATCTCATACCCGGAAAGCGGGTCGAGGTCGTGGCCGACGTGATCGAGGCGCGGGCCCTGCCGAGCCACCAGCTCACCATGCGGATCGGACTCGGCAGCGCCTTCGTCTCGGCGCTGTCGCTGGGCACCGGCGCCAGCGCAGGACGCGAGGGCCCGGTCGTCCATCTCGGCGCGACGCTGGCCGCCGCATTGACCAGAGCGCTGCACCTGCCGGCGGCCGCCCGGCGAACCCTGCTCGGGTGCGGCGTCGCAGCAGCGATTTCGGCGTCGTTCAACGCGCCCATCGCCGGGGTGCTGTTCGCCCACGAGGTCATCCTCGGCCATTTCGCGCCGACGGCCTTCGTGCCGATCGTCATCTCCTCCACGGTTGCCGCCGTCATATCGCGCTGGTGGTTCGGCGATTTCCCGGCGTTCGTGGTCCCCCACTACCAGGTGACCACCTACTGGGAAGTCCCCGCCTTCGCGCTGCTCGGGCTGACCTGCGGGCTCGTGGCGATCATCTTCCAGTTCTCGCTGGTCGGCACGGACTGGGTGGCGCGGCGCATGCCGATACCCCTGGTGCTGAGGCCGGTGCTCGGCGGCTTCGCGATCGGCGCGATCGCGCTCGTCTTTCCGGAGATTCTCGGCGTCGGCTACGAAGCAACCGACCAGGCCCTCAATCATGCGCTGCCGCTGACCATGCTGCTGGCGCTGATCGTCGTGAAGACTGCCGCAACCTCGATCACGCTGGCGAGTCGGTTCGGCGGCGGCATCTTTTCGCCCTCCCTCTACCTCGGCGCCATGACCGGCGGCGCGTTCGGACTGATCGCCGCCAGCGTGTTCCCCGACATGGCCTCGAGCCACGGCCTGTACGCGATCCTGGGGATGGGAGCGGTCGCCGGCGCCGTCCTCGGCGCTCCGATCTCAACCACCCTGATCGTCTTCGAACTGACCGGCGGCTATGCCCTGTCGATCGCGCTGTTGCTCACCGTGTCGATCGCCAACGGCTTCAACCGGGCCATTCACGGCCGCAGCTTCTTCCACTGGCAGCTGGAAAGCCGCGGCCTGTTCCTTGCCGAAGGGGCGCATCGGCGGATCGTCCGCAACGTCCGCGTGTCGGACTTCATGCGGCCGCTGGGAGACGGGGAAACGCCGTTTCCCGTGGATTCCGAAGAAACGCCGACGCTCAAGACCGAGGATATCCTCGAGATCGCACTGCGGCGGTTCGACGAGACCGGACAGCCGCGCATCGCGGTTGCATCGCGCACCGATCCGCCGATGGTGGTAGGCTGGGCCCACCAGATCGACGCGCTCGATCGCTTCGCCAAGGAACTGGTGGAAGCCAATGTCGAGGAACATCGGTGAGGGCAGGATTGGCCGGCGCGAAACGCTCTTCCTGCGATGATATCCGTCGACGGTCGACGGCCATCCGTCACCGCTCCGAGTTCGGCGAATGGGAGCTGGTGCGCTGCCGGCCGGCCGCCGCGTTGCAGCCTTTCGTCGTGGAATATCAGGGCTATCGCGAGACCCCAGGCCCGCCGGTGCGCCGCCGCGAGATGCCGAACGGCAACGTGACCGTGATCATCAATTTCGGCGCCGACTGGCTCATCGGCGACGCCGACGCACCGGGAAGGTTGGAGCCTTTCTCGAGCTTCGCCGGCGGCGTCTACGACCGCTACGCGGTCTCCGAGTCGACTGGCGGAGCGTACTGCATGCAGGTCGATTTCACGCCGATCGGGGCGGGCCTGTTCTTCCGCGCGCCGATGCGCGACCTGACCGGACGGGTCTACGGGCTGGGCGACGTGATGGGCGCATCCGGCGACCGGCTGACCGGCCGTCTGCACGACGCGCCCGACTGGGCGGCGCGGTTCTCGATCCTCGAAGCCGAGATCGCCGACCGGATTCTTCCGGTTGCATCAGGCACATACCTGCCGGCCTTCGTCTGGCGGCGCATCGTATCGGCGGCCGGAGACGTGCGTATCGGCGAGCTTGCCGCCGAGTGCGGGATCAGCCGCAAGCATCTCAACGTGCGGTTCCGCGACGCGGTCGGGGTGGCGCCCAAGACCTATGCCCGCGTCTGCCGGTTCCAGCGCGCGGCGTGGCTTCTGGCGCAGCCCGGCGAGCCGGTCTGGACCCACGTCGCACTCGACTGCGGCTACTACGACCAGGCCCATTTCATCCGCGATTTCCGCAGGTTGTCCGGCTACACGCCGGGCGAGTTCCGGCGCATGTCGCTGGCCGACGGGACCGGCATCCGCGACGCCTGATCCGGTAACATCCGTGCAATACGCGGGTCGGCAGCGGCGGTAGCGTGGGGTGTCAGACCACCGTTCAGGGAAGGACCAGCACCATGCCATCACAGCGTCAGGACCGTGCCGTCGATGCGCCTAGACGGTTCCAGGACCGTGCCGTCATCATGCCATGCCTGTGCTATCGCGACGCGCGTGCCGCGATCGACTGGCTGGAGACGGCATTCGGCTTCGAGACGAAGGTCGCATATGAGGGACCGGGCGGTTCGATCGCCCATGCCGAGCTTCGGATCGGCTCGAGCTACGTCATGCTCGGCACCCAGAAGCAGGACCCGTTCAACTGGACGACGCCGGAGCAGGCGGGGGTCTCGACCCAGATGATCTACGTCGTGGTCGACGACGCCGACGCCATGTTCGACCGGGTCTCGAAACTGGACGCCGACATCGTCCGGCCGCTTGCCGACACCGACTACGGCTCGCGCGACTTCTCGGTGCGCGATCCGGAGGGCCACATCTGGAACTTCGGCACCTACCACCCCGACGACTGAGGACGCGATGACCGATTCGATCATATTGCGGCCCGGCGCCGGCCGCCGCTACGACCTCGGCGCCATGCACGCGGTGTTCAAGGCCGACGGCCCGGAGACCGGCGACCGCTACTGCGTCTCCGAGTGGTGGCTGGAGCCGCGCTCGGCGGGACCCGGTCCGCATTCGCACGAGGAAAACGACGAACTGTTCCACGTCATCGCCGGACGGCCCTCGGTCCTCGTCGGCGACGAGTGGGTCGACGCCCCGGCGGGCACCTTCGTGCGCATCCCGGCGGGCGTCACCCACGATTTCGAGAACCGCACCGATCGGGACGCCGGCCTCCTGAACATCTTCGTTCCGGGCGGCTTCGAGGAAAGGATGCCGATGATCGTGGCGTGGTTCGAGCAAAACCGGTCCGACGCGCGAAAGGACGTCGATAGCTGATCGCGCTCGCAGGACTCCCCTGCCGCGCCGGCTTCGCCTATGGTCCGCCGGCCGTTCCACTCACAGGCTAGCACGCACAGGACAGGGAGCTCCGCATGGGCCAGATGACGACTTTGACCGCCGCCGACGGATTCGAGCTTGGCGCCTACCGGGCCGAGCCCGAGGGCTCGCCGCGCGGCGGGCTGGTGGTCGTGCAGGAGATCTTCGGCGTCAATTCGCACATCCGCTCGATCTGCGACCGCTACGCGGCGCTCGGCTACGCGACGATCGCCCCGGCGGTCTTCGACCGGATCCAGCCGGGCTTCGAATGCGGCTATTCGCCCGAAGAGGTCGCCGAGGCGCGCAAGTTCATCGGCATGGCCGACTTCGACGACATGCTGCGCGACACTCAGGCGGCGATCGACGCGCTTGCCGGCGCCGGCAAGATCGGCCTCGTCGGCTACTGCCTCGGCGGCTCGATCGCGTTTCTCGCGGCGGCCCGGCTGACCGGCCTGTCGGCGGCCGTCGGATACTACGGCAGCAAGGTGGCGACGAATGCGGACGAGACGCCGAAGGTGCCGACGCAGATGCATTTCGGCGAACAGGACCAGGGCATCCCGATGAGCGACGTCGAGACGGTGATCGCCAGGCGGCCGGACGTCGACGTACACGTCTATCCGGCCGGCCATGGCTTCGCCTGCGACGAACGGGCGAGCTTCGATGCCGCAAGCACCATGATCGCCACCGGCCGGACGCTGCGCTGGTTCGACGAGCACCTGGCCGGGTGAGGCTGACAGGAACAAGCGGCTATCCTTCGAGACGGTCGAGCTGGACGACGGCTGGGCGGCCTCCTCCGGATGAGGCCGGAGGATCTGGCGAGCCGCCAGACAGGAAAAGCTCATGGTGAGGACGTTGCGCAGCACCGGTCTCGAACCATGGGCGATCGGCCCGGCCGGGCGAGTGGACGATCGCGATGCGGCACCCCACATGAGGGGCCGAGCCAATCCGGACAACACCGGCTACACTTCGGCGCCCGGTTCCCCTATGGTCCGCGCGCATTTCACCCGAACCGACACGACCATCATGACCGAGACCCTGGAAGCCCCGGCTTCGAAAGCCGTTCCGCAGGCCGAATACAAGACGCGCCGCACCTTCGCGATCATCTCGCATCCGGACGCCGGCAAGACGACGCTGACGGAGAAGCTGCTGCTTGCCTCCGGCGCGATCCGCATGGCCGGCAACGTGCGCGCCCGCGGCGAGCAGCGCCGCACCCGCTCCGACTGGATGGAGATCGAGCAGAAGCGCGGCATCTCGGTGTCGTCGTCGGTGATGACCTTCGAGCGCGACGGCCTGACCTTCAACCTGCTCGACACGCCGGGTCACTCGGACTTCTCGGAGGACACCTATAGGACGCTGACGGCGGTCGATTCGGCGATCATGGTGATCGACGTCGCCAAGGGCATCGAGAGCCAGACGCTGAAACTGTTCGAGGTGTGCCGGCTGCGCGACATCCCGATCATCACCTTCGTCAACAAGGTCGACCGCGAGGGCCGCGATCCGCTGGAACTGCTCGACGAGATCTCCGACACGCTGGCCCTCGACGTGACGCCGGCGGTCTGGCCGCTCGGCATGGGCGTCGACTTCAAGGGCCTGATCGACCTGAACGCCGGCCGCCTGATCAACACCGACGGCTCGCAGGGCCGCGCCGTGCCGAGCGACGTCGAGGCGCTGTCGGGCGACAACCAGCTGATGGCCGATCCGCACTGCGCCCATTCGATCGAGAACCTGCAGCTCGCCCTCTCCGCCCTGCCCGACTTCGACGTCGAGGCCTATCGGGGCGGCCACATGACGCCGGTGTTCTTCGGCTCGGCGCTGAAGACGGTCGGCGTGCCGGAGCTGCTGCAGGCGATCGGCGACTGGGCGCCGGCGCCGCGTCCGCAGCCCGCCGAGCCCGAGCCGGTCTCGCCCGACGACGAAAACGTGTCCGGCTTCGTGTTCAAGGTCCAGGCCAACATGGACAAGAACCATCGCGACCGCGTCGCCTTCCTGCGCCTGTGCTCGGGGACGTTCAGGCGCGGCATGAAGCTGAAGAACGTGCGGGCCGGCCGCGAGATTTCCGTCACCAGCCCGATGTTCTTCTTCGCCCAGGACCGCGAGACCGCCGACGAGGCGGTGGCGGGCGACGTCATCGGCATCCCCAACCACGGCACGCTGAGCGTCGGCGACACGCTGAGCGAGGCGAAACCCGTCAAGGTGACCGGCATCCCCAACTTCGCCCCGGAGATCATCCGCCGCGTCCGCCTGTCCGATGCGATGAAGGCCAAGCAGCTGGCCAAGGCGCTGAACGACCTCGCCGAGGAGGGCGTCACCCAGGTCTACCGGCCGGTGATCGGCGCCGACTACATCGTCGGGGTCGTCGGCCCGCTGCAGCTCGACGTGCTGGCGACGCGGGTCGAGAACGAATACGGCGTGCCGATCGGCTTCGAGCCGATCGGCTACGACACCGCCCGCTGGGTCGCCTCCGACGACGCAAAGGCGCTGAAGGACTTCCTCGACAGGAACAGGTCGACCATGGGCACCGACCGCCAGGGCGCGCCGGTGTTCTTCGCCAACTCGAAATGGGCGCTGGAGCGGGCGGCGAAGAACTTCCCGGAGATCCGGTTCCTCGCGACGCGGGAGATGGGGTGAGCAACGCTCGGCGCTCATAGCGCCGACGAAATGCACCGCATTTCGAGTTGCGAACGCCCGAGGCCACGCGGCCGAGGGCCGGGAAGGCGCGGTCCGCGCAGCGGACGAAACGCTTGGCGTTTCGAGCGCCGAACGCCCGAGGCGAAGCCGCCGAGCGCCGGGGAACAGCAACGCTCGGCGCTCATAGCGCCGACGAAATGCACCGCATTTCGAGTTGCGAACGCCGGCGGCCACGCGGCCGACGGCCGGGCCGGCGCGCTCCGCAGCGCACGAAACGCACCGCGTTTCGAGCGCCGAACGCGCGAGGCGAAGCCGCCGAGCGCCGGGACCACCTTCTCCCCACATCATCCCGGCCGAAACGCAGTGGAGAGTCGGGATCGCCACGAACGCCGGTCCTGCGGCCCCTGGCGATCCCGGCTCGGCCCGAAGGCCGTCCGGGATGACGTGGAGGGGGCAAGGCCCGTTCCAGGCCTTGAGCGGACGAGAGCCCGTAGCCCGGATGGAACCGCGCAATCCGGGAACAGCCTTTGCGGAAGCCGCCGCCCCTTCCGGCAGTCCGCTGCCGCTCCCGGGCTACTTGCCTGGCGGGAGCCGCGCGGGAGCCGCGCGCGAGACCGCACGCCGGGACCACCTTCTACCCACGTCATCCCGGCCGTAACGCAGTGGATCGCCACCAACGCCGGTGCTGCGGCCCCTGGCGATCCCGGATCGGCCCGAAGGCCGTCCCGGATGACGTGAGAGTAGCGACGGGCGCGCGAGGCCCGAGACCGAGCGCCGGGACCACCTTCTACCCACGTCATCCCGGCCGTAACGCAGTGGAGAGCCGGATCGCCACGAACGCCGGTCCTGCGGCCCTGGCGATCCCGGATCGGCCAAAGGCCGTCCGGGATGACGTGGAGGGGTTGCATGGCATTTGCCATATCGCGGCCTCCGGCGCGGACTCAGCTCCGTCGCCCGGCGCGGCGATGGCGGCATCTGCGGCCGATGCTCAGAAGCGGGCGCTGACGCGCCCGATCGATGCAGCGGCTGCGCCGGAGCTTTGCGCTGGGTCCCGGCGCGGAGGCCGGGACGTATGCTGCGGGGTGACTGACGACCTCGGCATACGGCAGGCCCCGGGTCCCGCTCGTAACAGCCGGCTGGCTTTGAGCGGACGAGAGCCCGTAGCCCGGTTGGAGCACCGCGCAATCCGGGAACAGGCCTTGCGGATGCCACCGCCCTTCCCGCAGTCCGCTACCGCTCCATGCGGGCTACAGCGTGGGCGGCACGGGCCCACTTACCTTTTCGAAGACGCCGGTGGTGCGAGCACCGCGGGTTACGCGTTCAGCATCGAGCATTCCGTCAGCCCGCAGCTTGAACGTGAACTTCGCCTGGCTGCCCCATTTCAGAGTGTCGCCCTGGATGATCGCGGGGCCGCGAGCCTCACCTGCGGTCACCTGGTATGCGGGTGCATTGCCCCATTTGTAGTTCACGACGGCATTGCCCGTCGCATCTACCTCCTCCACCACCATGAAAGATTCAATCGCCCCGTTCCAATCGCCGTACCAAGTCCCGAGAAACGCGGCATATTGTTCAGGTATATCCGGCCCCGCGGGGCGGATGACCACCGGCGCAGGCGGCTCCAGCTTTGCAACCGTCTGCTGTTGACAACCCGCCGTCGCCAGGGCCGCGAGTCCAAAGATAAGCCCCACAGTTCTCATTGTTGCCCCCAGATACTGCTGCCGGCAAAGACTAACCGACGTCCAGAATACGCGCAATAATTGCAGAAACTCGTGATCAGCAACATCCGGTGGATCCAGGCGGTGCCACAGCTGGACCCTCCCTACCGACCCCCTGGCCCGGTAGGAGCACCGCGTAATCCGGGAGCGGCCTTTGCGGAAGCCACAGCCCCACCGGCAGTGCGTTGCCGTCCGGCCCCAGGACGGCCCGGGGACAGGCTCCCCGCAGCGAGTAGCCGGAATCGCCACGAACGCCGGTGCTGCGGCCCCTGGCGATCCCGGCTCGGCCCAAAGGCCGTCCCGGATGACGTGGAGGGGGCAAGGCCCGGCCTACCGCAAGCGTCAGCGCAGGGCTTGACTGGCGGCCCGTAGCCCGGAGCTCCCGCCGAAACGCGGATGCGGCGGTTGCGCCGGGGCTTTGCGCTGGGTCCCGGCGCGGAGGCCGGGACGTATGCTGCGGGGTGACTGACGACCTCGGCACACGGCGGGCCCGCGTCCGGCTCGTCATGGCTGACAGACTTTCAGCGGACGAGAGCCCGTAGCCCGGATGGAGCACAGCGCAAACCGGGAACAGCCTTTGCGGATGCCACCGCCCTTCCCGCAGTCCGCTGCCGCTCTATGCGGGCTACTTGCTTGACGGAAGCCGCGCGCGAGACCGAGCGCCGGGACCCCCTCCTACCCACGTCATCCCGGCCGCAACGCAGTGGAGAGCCGGGATCGCAACGAACGCCGGTGCTGCGGCCCCTGGCGATCCCGGATCGGCCAATGGCCGTCCGGGATGACGTGAGAGTAGCGCCGGGCGCGCGAGGCCCGAGACCGAACGCCGGGACCACCTTCTCCCCACGTCATCCCGGCCGCAACGCAGTGGAGAGCCGGGATCGCCACGAACGCAGGCGCTGCGGCCCCTGGCGATCCCGGATCGGGCCAAGGCCGTCACGGAGGCCGTGGAGGGGCGCCTTGCCGGATCGGGGGCGGACGGCCCGTGACTTCATGACACGTTAATCGTTCTGTCGCTTGCTGCCGGCGCCCGTGCCGGGCGTCCGGAGGCATCCGTACCGCTTCGCACCCTGCGGACCGCACCGACCTTCGGCCGGGCATGCAGCAATCAACCAGCCACGCCCCGCGGCCCTGCGGGCGGGCATTCAGCGGAGTCTTTCATGATTTCACGGATTTTCGCAGTGTGTGCGGTTGTCCTCGGGCTCGCCGCCGCCAGCCTTCCCGCCGAAGCGGCCGACCAGCCGAAGGGCCAATCGGCCGCAGCAAGGGGGTCCGATCTCGCGGCCTCCGAGATCTCGCCCGTGGCCGACGTCGAGTACGCCAGGGCGGCGCTCGTCTACAGCCCGTTCTACCACATCATTCGCAGCAAGAACGTCCGCAAGGTGGTCAAGCCCAAGAAGGGGATCTATTGCGTGAAGCTTCCCAGGACCATCGACGGCAAGGAGATCAACACCCAGCGGCTGATCCCCAACGTCACGCCGGAATGGCGGACGTCCGACCGCGACGACCTGATCGCCTACTACGACTATGCGGGCTACGACTGCCCGAAGCCGCAGCGCTACGTGGAGGTACGGACCTACCAGCTCAACAGGGCCGGGCGACCCGTTCCGTCGAACACCGTCGGATTCACCCTGACGATCCCGTGAGGGCACCGCAGCGGCAGGGCCGCCGGGAGCGGCGGGACGAACCGCCGGCGGCCCGACGGTCGGCGAACAACGCTGGCTAAAGAATAATTGCGATGTTAGGTTTTCGCCGCGGCACGGACCGCCGCCGGAATCGACCGTGTTGCGGCGGGCCTGTCCGACAGCTTTTTCGACCTGGATCCCCTTTACCTCTCATCCCTGTCCAACATCCCATGGAGAATTGCATGTCTGCACGATTTCTCGGTCTCGCCCTTGCGGCGATCATTGCATTTTGCGGCGTACCGGCGGCGATGGCCGATCAGACCAACGGCGGTTCGGGCGCGGAGATTGCCGGGCCGGCCTCATCGTTCTCGAACGTCGTCGATGCCAGGTTTGCGGTCTTCTACGATCGTTCGTCGATCGTTCGTGCGAAGAACATCAACACGGTCACACATCCCAGCACCGGCATCTATTGCGTCAAGATTCCAAAGACGCTCGATGGCAAGAATATCAACGCCCAAAGGCTGATTCCCAACGTGACGGTCGAATGGGGAACATCGTTCGGTCTTGATCTTCTCGCATATTACTACGCGAATGCCGACAGCTGCCCGAAGTCCAAGCGCTTTGTCGAGGTGCGGACCTACCAGTTCCCCGACGGGGTGCCCGAGCTGTCGGACAATGTCTCCTTCATCGTGACGATCCCGTAAGCCGGAACACGCGTACAGGTCGATCCTTGCAAGCCGCCCGGCCATGCCGGGCGGCTTTTGCATGGCAGAGCCCGGCCTGCCGCACCCGGCGGGGCTCAGTACATCTTCGTCTCGAAATCGTCGTCGATGATCGCCTGCATCTCGCGGGTCGACTCCGACAGCCTGCCGTGCGCCACCATCGCCTCCGACAGCGACGGAACGTCGGCGAGATCGGGCCAGCCCGCCGGCTCCCAGATGCGCGAGCGGGCCATCGACTTGGCGCAGTGCATGAAGGCCTCCTCCACCGTCACCGCCAGCAGGAGCTGCGGCACCCTGCCCTTCACCGCCAGCCGTTCCTGCAGGGCCGCGTCGAGGACGATGCGGCCGCGGCCGCTGACGCGCAGGGTGTAGCTGTAGCCGGGGATCATGAAGATCAGCCCGACGGCGGGATCGACGAGCAGGTTCTCGAAGGAGTCGATGCGCCGGTTGCCGAGCCGGTCGGGAACGACCAGCGTCCTGTCGTCGCGCACGTGCACGAAACCGGCCGGGTCGCCCTTCGGCGAGAGGTCCATCAGCCCGTCGGGACCCCTGGTGGCGATGACGACGAAGGGGGAGGCCGCGATGAACCGGCGGCAGACGTCGTCGACGTGGTCGATGACCTTGTCGGTGACGCGGTGGCTCGGCGCGGCGATGATCTGCCTGAGCCGCTCGCGGCTGGTGATGATCTCGTCGAATCCGTCCGTCATGTCGGTGTCTCCGGCGCTGGCCGACGCGGCGCGTTGGCCACCGGAGCGTACAGATCCCGCGCGCAAGTGCAAAATCCCCGCTGGATCCGGCGACAGGAGGGACAGGCCGCGCCGCCCGCCCGCCGATGCGCTGCCGGACATGCGCGGACCTGACGCTGCCCGGTTCCGCCCCGCCGGGGCGCGATTCGCGCTACAGTCCCTTGAGCCCGAATCGCACAAGAGCCATATCAAGCCGATGGCCGACCGACGCATCGACCCAAGCCACGACGAAATCACCGCGCCGGCGGCATTGCCCCGTCCCGGCGGCATCGCGGCGCGCGCCCGGGCGGCGTCGGCGCCGGCCTACCTGGAGGGGCTCAACGCCGAGCAGCGCCGCGCCGTGGAGACGATCGACGGCCCGGTCCTGGTGCTGGCCGGCGCCGGCACCGGCAAGACGCGGGTGCTGACCACGCGGCTCGCCCACATCCTGACGCTGGGCCTCGCCCGCCCCGGCCAGATCCTCGCGGTGACCTTCACCAACAAGGCGGCGCGCGAGATGAGGGAGCGCATCGGCGGACTGATCGGCGAATCGGTGGAAGGGATGCCCTGGCTCGGCACGTTCCATTCGATCTGCGTGAAGATCCTGCGCCGCCACGCCGAGGCGGTCGGCCTGAAGCGCGACTTCACGATCCTCGACACCGACGACCAGATCCGGCTGATGAAGCAGGTGATCCAGGCCGCCGACCTGGACGACAAGCGCTGGCCGGCGCGTCAGCTCGCCGCCTATATCGACGGCTGGAAGAACCGCGGCCTGACCCCCGACAAGGTGCCGTCGGGCGACGCCTACGCCTTCGCCGGCCAGGGCGACGAGCTCTACAAGGCCTACCAGGCCCGCCTGAAGACGCTGAACGCGGTGGATTTCGGCGACCTGCTGCTGGAGGTGATCCGGCTGTTCCGCGAGAACCAGGACGTGCTGGCCGACTTCCAGTCGCGGTTCCGCTACATGCTGGTCGACGAGTACCAGGACACCAACGTCGCCCAGTACCTGTGGCTGCGGCTGCTGGCGCAGCGGCCGGAAGGGGCCGGCCCGCCCAACATCTGCTGCGTCGGCGACGACGACCAGTCGATCTACGGCTGGCGCGGCGCCGAGGTCGACAACATCCTGCGCTTCGAGAAGGACTTCCCCGGCGCCGTGGTGATCCGGCTGGAGCAGAACTACCGGTCCACCTCGAACATCCTCGACGCCGCCTCCCACCTGATCGCCCACAACGAGGGCCGGCTCGGCAAGACCCTGCACACGCAAGGAGACGCCGGCGACAAGGTCACGGTGACCTGCGCGTGGGACTCCGAGGAGGAGGCGCGGCTGATCGGCGAGGAGATCGAGCAGCTGCAGCGGCGCGGCGAGAGCCTCGACGACATGGCGATCCTGGTGCGGGCGTCGTTCCAGATGCGCGAGTTCGAGGACCGCTTCGTGACGCTCGGCCTGCCCTACCGCGTCATCGGCGGCCCGCGCTTCTACGAGCGCGCCGAGATCCGCGACGCGATCGCCTACCTGCGCGCCACCCTGCAGCCGGCCGACGACCTCGCCTTCGAGCGGATCGTCAACACGCCGCGGCGGGGCATCGGCGACGCCACCGTGCGCACCATCCACGACGTCGCCCGGGCGCGCGGCATCCCGATGATGCAGGCGGCGCTGGAACTGACCGAATCCGAGGAACTGAAGCCGCGCGCCCGCAGCTCGCTGCGCGCGCTGCTCGACTCGTTTGCCCGCTGGCGCGGCCAGCTCGACGCCCTGCCCCAGGCCGAGCTCGCCGCAATCATCCTGGAGGAATCCGGCTACACCGAGATGTGGCAGCGCGACCGCTCGGCCGACGCGCCTGGCCGGCTCGAGAACCTCAAGGAACTGCTGCGCTCGATGGAGGAGTTCGAGTCGATGCTCGGCTTCCTGGAGCACATATCGCTGGTGATGGACAGCGACGCCGGCGGCGACGAGGAGAAGGTGTCGCTGATGACGCTGCACGCCGCCAAGGGACTGGAGTTCGGCACCGTGTTCCTGCCCGGCTGGGAGGAAGGGCTGTTCCCGCACCAGCGCTCGCTCGACGAGAACGGCCGCGCCGGGCTGGAGGAGGAGCGCCGGCTCGCCTATGTCGGCCTGACCCGCGCCAAGCGCCGCGCCGCGCTGTTCTTCGCGACCAACCGCCGGATCCACGGCCTGTGGCAGTCGACGGCGTCCTCCCGCTTCCTCGACGAACTGCCGGAGTCGAACGTCGAGGTCGTCGACACGGGGTCGCTGCGGACAAGCCCGTCGGGCTACGGCCACTCGCGTTTCGATTCGCGCGAGCCGTTCGGCTCGACCTACTCGACGCCCGGCTGGCAGCGCGCGCAGAGGAACAAGGATCGCGCCGCGGTGCGCAATCCCTGGAACGAGCCGCCGCTGATCGAGGGCGAGGTGCTGGCCCGCTCGACCGGTGCGGAGTCCGGCTATGCGGTCGGCGAGCGGGTGTTCCACCAGAAGTTCGGCTACGGGCGGGTGTCGGCGGTCGACGGCAACAAGCTGACCATAGCCTTCGAGCATTCCGGCTCGAAGCGGGTGCTGGATTCGTTCGTCGAGCGGCACTGAGCGACGGCGCCCCAGCGGATCTGCGCGTGCCAGGCTGCCGCGCACGACAGGGAGGGAGACATCACCATGTTCGTCGCGGTCCTGGTGCGCCGGCTGAAACCCGGCATGACCTACGAGGATTTTCTCAGGGCGTGGTACCCCGACAAGGGCTCGGGGCTGGCCGGCCCGGAGACGATCCTTGGCCGCAACCTGACCGACGAGAGCGAGATCCTGGCCCTCACCCAGCTCGACCTGCCGGATGTCTCCGCGCTGCAGGACGCCCTGCAACGCATTGGCGAGCAGGAAGCGGTCCGGCAGATCCGGATGTCCGAGGTGGTAGAGTCGACAACGGTCCGCAGCGTCTACGAGGTCACCGACGAATTCGACCTGTCCACCGACGAAGCGGTGGCGGCGGGACGCGCGCGGCTGCTGCTCTAGCGGGTCGGGTCCAGCGGGGCGGCGCGACGGCGCTCAGCCGTCGCGCTTGACGATCTCGTCGTAGATATTGACGCTTTCCGACTTCCGCTTGTCGTCCGGATTGTCTTCCGACGGCTTCTCCGGCGACTTTTCCGGTGTCTTCTCCGGTCCCAGATTGAGCTCGGCGGACAGGGCG
The DNA here is from genome assembly GCF_037855135.1 of Microbaculum marinum. NCBI lineage: Bacteria > Pseudomonadati > Pseudomonadota > Alphaproteobacteria > Hyphomicrobiales > Tepidamorphaceae > Microbaculum > Microbaculum marinum. Next base: position 71,943 of record NZ_JAZHOF010000011.1, on the reverse strand, counting down.
GCGGCCAGATCGAAGTCGCCGGGCGCCGACGGCTTGCCGGCGGGCGGCGCCGACGATGTCGGCCTTTGGGACGGTGCAGCCGGCGACGATCCCTGGGATCCTTGGATGGTCGGCGAGGAATACGGGCGCAGCGGCGGTGCGGACTGGCCGGCCGAGGGTGCTGGCCCGGAGGATGGAGCGCCGGAGGACGGGGCGCCCGACGACGCCGGCTGCGATGGCCGTGCCGGGGCGGTGGACGACGATGAGCCGGACGATCCCGGCCCGGACGATGCTGGCCCGGACGATGCGGGGCCGGACGATGCTGGGCCAGACGATGCCGGGCCGGACGGTCCGGGGGCCGACTGGCCGGGGCCCGAGCGCGACGGTGCGGACTGCGACTGGGCCGACGAAGGCGACGCGGTCGGCGTCGTCAGGGGCCGCTTCAGCGCGGCCTCCAGGCGCTGCGCCATCTGCTCGAGTTGTTCATCCGGACCGGGCTCGCCGCCATCCGACGGTTCCGGCCTGGCGCCCTGCGGCGCTGACCCCGTCGCGGCGTAGCGGGTCGAAGACGCTCCGGAGGTCGGGCCGCCCGACGCCGCGCTGCCCGACGATGTGCCGGCGGAAGACGGGCTTCCCGCGGGGGGCGGCGGCGACGGCCGCGTCGGGGTCGCCGGCGCACCGGGCGAGGTCCGCGGCGTATAGCTGGATTGCGTCGCCGAAGGGGGCGGCGCAGAAGGTGGCGGGGCAGAAGGAGGCGGGGCCGGGCGGGATGCAGCCGGCGAAGACGACGGCTGGGCCGGCGACGGCGCTCTTGGCGCCGACTGCGGAGGCGCCGCCGGCCGAGGCGGAATCGGAGGCTCGGAAGGCTTTGACTCCGGACGCACCGCGTCGGGCGCGCCGGTGGCGCGCGACTGCGACGAGCTGGCCGCCGGGGACGCCGGTCCCTGGCTCGATGATGACGGGGAACCCGATGAAGACGGGGCCGAGGATGACGGCGTCGAGGGCCGCGACACCTGTCCGCCGGCCGGACGCTCCGACGCGGCGGGGCGCGGCGGTTCTGCCGCGGCAGGTGCAGCAGGGCCGGGTGCAGCAGGGCCGGGTGCAGCAGACCGGGGCGGTTCGGCAGGCCTTGACGGGGGCGCCGAGGGACGCGGCGGCGGCGCCGCAGGCCGTGCGGTTGCAGGCTGCTGGGCGGGTGCCTGGACGGGCGCCTGAACGGGCGGCGGTGCGGGGGCCGGCTCCGGGGTCCTGACCGGGCGCGACGGCGCAGCGTCGGAGTAGCGCGGGGGCATCGCGGGCTCGACCGCCCGCGGACGCACCGGTTCGGGTGCGCGGACGGACGAGCGGCCGACATCCTGCATGTCGGCGCGGCTACGCTCCAGCACCGCCGGCGGGACTGCCCCGATGCCGGATTCGACCACCACATCGGCCGGCCCGCCGACCAGGATCAGGTGCTCGACATTGTCGCGCCGCACCAGAATCAGCCGGCGCTTGGCGTCGACATGGGTTCCGTCGACCACGGCGAGGCGATCCTGCTTGGCCCTGAGACTGCCGCCGAAACCACCCCTGCCCGCGGCGACGCGCCGGATGATCCATGCCGTCAGCGCGATGAGCAGCAAAACGAAGACGAAGGCGATGATGAATCGGGCCGGCAAGCCCAGTTGGACCCCTAGCATGCTCTCCAGGAACTCCATGAATCGTGCCTCCTTCGTCCGCCGCAAACGCGGAACTCGTTAACATTTGCCGGCAGCATTTGCCGAAATCAAGGCTAACAGACCGTTAAGACCCTTGGCCAGCCCCTTAGGAACTCTCGGCTTTTGGCCTTTCTGGCCCCATCGGACGGGCACGATGTATAACCCGTCATAACGATGAGAGGGGCAATGTGTTCCCATCTTAAGAAATAAGGCAAGCCCCGGGCAGGCGCCGGCGGCCCACGCGCCGGCGCGGGACCGGCCGCCAACCCGACCTTGCAAGGCGTTTTCCCGCGGACCTCCAGGGTGCCGGCCTACCCGTTGCGTACATCCCGGTTGCGCAATCCGGCGGCTGCGCTATTCAGATTAAGGATTAGCGGATTTGCGCTCGAATCACGTTGAATTGGAGTAGACAGGCGATTGTGCCGGCTCCAGCCTACGAAGGGCGACCGCGCGAGCGATGACCGAAACGCCGATTGACCAGCACATGACCGATCCCGCCGGGGAGAAGCCCAGCAAGGAAGGCTCCATCGGGCTGGTGATGCTGCTGGCCGCCGCGCTGATCGCCATCGCGGTGGCGTTCGCGCTGATGGGCCGCGAGGACGCCCGTCCGCTGGTGCTCGGCCTGCTCGCCTTCCTGGCGGTGGTCGGCGTGTTCTCGCTGTTTGCCGCCGCCGTGGGCGTGCTGCGCTTCTCCGACCGCCGCCCGGCCGACGGCTTCTCCCGGATCATCGCCGAGGACATCCCGGAGGGCATGCTGGTCACGGGCCGCGGCGGCCGCATCCTCTATGCCAATGCCGCCTACATGCGCCTGACCGACGCCGAGCGGGACGCCGACGTGCGCGGGGTGGAGCGCGCCTTCGCCGGCGACGCGGAGGCGGCCGAGGCGATGTTCCGCCTGTCCCAGGCCGCCGCCGCCGGCCGCCGCGGCGAGGAAGAGATCCGTATCGAGCGCCGGGACCGGGGCTACGGGGAGCGGGGCTACGGGGAGCGCGCCGACGGCGACGCCGGGGAGCGCCGGGCGACGTGGTACCGGATCCGGGTACAGCCGCTGACCGGCAAGGGCCGCAAGGACGAACTGCTCTGGCAGGTCGCCGACGTCACCCACGACCGCGTCCGCCAGGAAAACGTCTTCCGCGAACTGCAGCGGGCGATCGACAACCTCGACCACGCGCCGGCCGGCTTCTTCTCGGCCGATTCCGCCGGCTCGCTGCCCTACATGAACGCGACGCTGGCCGGCTGGCTCGGCTACGATATCGCCGAGACCGAGACGTCGCGGCTCACCCTGGAGGCGATCGTATCGGGAGACGGCGCGGCGCTGATCCAGGACATCGAACCGGCGCCCGGCGAGGTGCGCACGGCGACGATCGACCTCGATCTCGTCCGCCGCAACGGGCAGACCCTGCCCGTCCGGCTCCTGCACCGGGTTGCCTTCGACGCCGGCGGCACGCCGGGGATATCGCGGACGCTGGTGCTGAACCGCAGCCCCGGCGCGGTCCCGGGTAGCGTGCCCGGCAGCGTTCCGGGCGGGGCGGACGTGGCCGAGACCCTGCGGGCCGCCGAAGTGCGATTTGCACGGTTCTTCAACAATACGCCGCTGGCCATTGCGACCGTCGACCGGGACGGCCGCATCGAGCGGACCAACGCCGCCTTCGCACGGCTGTTCGCCTCCGAAGGCCGCCCGGCGCGCGCCGGCGCCCGCACCATCGGCGATTGCGTCGCCGACCGCGACCGGCCGGCGCTTACGGAGGCGCTGCAGGCCGCCTTCGCCGGCAAGGCCGAGGTCAAGCCAGTCGATGCCACGGTGACCGGCGACGGCAACCGGATGGGCCGCTTCTTCGTCTCGCCCGTCGAGGACGGCGACGGCGAGGCGGCGATCGTCTATGCGCTCGACATCACCGAGCAGAAGGCGCTGGAGGCGCAGTTCGCCCAGGGCCAGAAGATGCAGGCGGTCGGGCAGCTCGCCGGCGGCATCGCGCACGACTTCAACAACGTGCTGACCGCGATCATCGGCTTCTCCGACCTGCTGCTGGCCAACCACCGGCCGACCGACCCGTCGTTCAACGACATCATGAACATCAAGCACAACGCCAACCGGGCCGCCGGCCTGGTGCGCCAGCTGCTCGCCTTCTCGCGCCGGCAGACGCTGCGGCCGCAGGTGCTCAGGCTCGCAGACGTGATGTCGGCCGACCTGCAGGTGCTGCTGGCGCGGCTGCTCGGCGCCAAGGTGGACCTCAACCTCGAGCAGGACCGCGACCTCTGGCTGGTGCGCGCCGACGTCAACCAGCTCGAGCAGGTGATCATCAACCTCGCCGTCAACGCCCGCGACGCCATGCCGGAGGGCGGCAAGCTGACGATCCGCACCCGCAACGAGACGCTGGAGGCGGACCGGCCGATCGGCGAAGGCGCGATGCCGGCGGGCGAATACGTCGTCGCCGAAGTCTCCGACACCGGCACCGGGATGCCGCCGGAGGTGCTGGCGAAGATCTTCGATCCGTTCTTCACCACCAAGGAAGTCGGCAAGGGCACCGGCCTCGGCCTGTCGACGGTCTACGGCATCATCAAGCAGACCGGCGGCTACATCATCGCCGAGTCGACGCCCGGCAAGGGCACGACGTTCCGCATCTACCTGCCGCGCCACATCCCCTCCGCCGAGGAGGCCGCGCCCAAGCGCGACGTCGCTGCCGAGGCGCCGAAGGATCTCACCGGCCGCGGCACGATCCTGCTGGTGGAGGACGAGGAATCGGTGCGCGCCTTCGCCGCCCGCGCGCTCGCCTCGCGCGGCTACACGGTGCTGGAGGCCGATTCCGGCGTCACCGCGCTTGAGGTGATGGACGAGCATGAGGGCACCGTGGACCTGGTGGTGTCGGACGTGGTGATGCCGGAGATGGACGGCCCGACGCTGCTCAAGGAGGTGCGCAAGCGCAACCCGAAGCTGAAGGTGATCTTCGTGTCGGGCTATGCCGAGGACGCGTTCTCGAAGAATCTCGAGGGCGGCGAGCAGTTCCACTTCCTGCCCAAGCCCTTCAACCTGAAGGAACTCGCCGCCACCGTGAAGGAAGTGATGTCGTCGCAGACCTGATGCCCGGCGGCGGTTTGCTCGCGGGGTTGGCCCCGAGGGTCGCACGCCCCGCGGCGCAGGAACGGCACGGCCAGGCCGACGTTGTTTCGCAAGAGACAGCGAAAGGAGCGACATCATGGCCAGATGCGACCACTGCGGCAACGACTACGACAAGACCTTCGAGATCAACATGGCCGGCCAGACCGGGACCTTCGACAGCTTCGAGTGCGCGATCCAGGCGATGGCCCCGCAATGCCCGCAATGCGGCGTGCGCATCGTCGGACACGGCGTCGAGGCGCACGGCGAGGTGTTCTGCTGCGCCCACTGCGCGCGCCACCAGGGCGAGACCGGCCTGGCGGACCGGGCCTGACCCCGCGCATTCCCGGACCGGACGATGAGCACACCGCCCCTGGACGGCATCCTTGAGACCGCGCTCTACGTGGACGACCTGGACGAGGCCCGCGCGTTCTACCTGACGGTGATGGGTCTGGACGAGATCTTCTCCGACGAGCGGATGGCGTCTCTGAACGTCGGCGAGGACCGCGTGCTGCTGCTGTTCAGGCGCGGCGCATCGGCCCATACCACCGAGGTGCCCGGCGGCACGATCCCGCCGCACGACGGGGCCGGGCCGGTGCACATCGCCTTCGCCGTCGACGACGGGGACCTCGCGGCCTGGGAGGAGCACCTGGAGCGCCACGACACGCCGGTGGAGGCGCGCACCGACTGGCCGGAGCGCGGCACCAGCATCTATTTCCGGGACCCGGACGGCCACCTGCTGGAACTCGCCTCGCGGCGGCTGTGGAGACGCGGCTGAGCCGTCATCGCAGCCAGTGCGGGATGCGCTTCGGCGCCCGCCCGGTGACGGCCGCGGCGGCACAGTCGGCAAGGCTGCCGAAACGGACCTCGCGGCGCGACAGTCCGGGCCCGTAATGGGCATACTTGCCGGAATTCGTCATCAGCACGCGGGTGGCGGGCGGGAATACCGGCTCGGAGATCGAGCACCAGCACAGATCCGTGACCACCTGGACGCCCGAGGCCGCGAGGCCGTCGAGCAGCCCCTCCGCCCTTGCCTTTCCGGCGGTTGCCCGGCCAAGCGTGACGATGGCCGACACGCCGTCCTTGACCCGGCGGCCTGCCAGGGCCGCGGCGACCGCCCGGCACTCGTCGAGCGACAGGTGCGGGCTGCCGAGCGCGACGAGATCCACCCGCTCCCCGCCCCTGTTGAACGCCTGCCAGACCGCGCGAAGGTCCGCCCTCGAAATCCGGACGCGATCGGCGCCGTCGGCCAAAGGCAGCGTGTCCGCCTCCGGCGTGACGCCGGCGATGTGGAGCATCGGCGCGGCCGAGGTCGTGCCGAACGCCGCGCAGAGCGCCTTCAAGTCGTCGGCGGCGAGGCTCGAGGTCTCCAGGCCGGTGACCAGCGGAATACGGTCGGGCGAGCGCGACCCGATCAGCCAGCCGAGCATCGGCCAGACCGACTCGTCGTGCCCCTCGGGCAGATCGACCGCGAGGACCCGGCGCGGCGCCCGGTTTTCGTCGAGATAGACACCGGCAAGCGGCGCCCGTCCCGTCAGCGCGATGAACAGGTCGAGGAAATCGGGATGCTTCACCGTGCGCGCGCCGAGCACGGTATTGGCGTAGACGACGGCGTTCGATTCCGCCCAGGCGACCGCCTCGCCTGGCCGCGGCGGATCGTCGAGCAGGTAGGGCGCGCAGGTGAAGCTCGGCCGGGCGCCCATCGCCACATAGGCGTCGGCCAGCCGGCTGGCCGGGCCGCCGAACGCCTCCGGGACGCGCTGCGCCCGCCAGTTGGCGCGGTCGACCGAGATCGCGTTGGTCGTCGTCGGCACCCGCACCTTCGCCGCCATCGCAGCGACGGCCTCGGCGAAGGTGAGGCAGGCCGGGCTTGCGTAGATGCAGCCGTCGATGTGGACCCGGCTGACGTCGGTCAGGCGCCGCGCGCCCTGCACCGCAGCCATTGCGCAGACCATTTCCATCGCCAGGCGCGCGGCCGGACCGTCGCGGCCCGCCAGCATGGCGCGATCCTCGCCGCTCAGGTCGAGCTCCTCGCCGGAAAGCGGCGCCAGTTCGATGGACAGGCCGCCTGCCAGCAGCAGATTGCCGGCTATCCGGGCACGCGGCTCGGCAGCAAGCAGGGCGTAGTCGGGCGCGCCGAGCCGGACGACCGCGACGGGCCTGTCGAACATCCGCGCGGCGACCAGTGCGCCGAGCGTCAGGATGTCCTCGTCCTCCCGGAACACCAGTGCGGCGGGGGCGGTGCCTGCCAGCGCAAGGCCCAGCAGCACGGCGCTTCCCGTGCACGAGCCCCGCGAGGTCGGCATCATCACGACCCGGCCGGCGAGGCCCTCGCCGTGCTGCGGATGATGGGCGTCGACAACCTTGCCCGTCCGCGGATCGACACCACCCCAGAAGCTGATGCCGGCGGAACATGCGAGGACAGGCGCGTCAACGTCCGCAGGAACGATGAGGTGTGCCATGGCGGCCGTGCCCCCTGCCCCGGGCCCCGACTGAACCGGGGCCGGACTAACGCATGCCGAACTCGGTGTCCCTGAACACGTCGCGCACGCCGCGCGGCTCGCAACGCCAGTATTGCGGGGCGGCCCGGACCTGTCCGCCGAGAACAGCTGCGGCGTGCCACGGCCAGCGCGGATCCCACAGCACCGTGCGGGCCAGGCCGATCAGGTCGGCATCGCCGGCTGCGACGATCTCCTCGGCCTGCCGCGGCTCGGTGATCAGCCCGACGGCCAGCGTGGTGATGCCCGTTTCCTTGCGGATCGTCCGTGCGAACGGCACCTGGTAGCCGGGGCCGATGGTGATCTTCTGGTCCGGCGAGATGCCGCCCGAGGACGCATCGAGCCAGTCGCAGCCGCGCTGCTTCAGCATGTGAACGAGTTCGACGGACTGCTCGACGTTCCAGCCGCCCTCGATCCAGTCGGAGGACGAGATCCGCACCCCGAGCGGCCGGTCGTGGGGCCATGCGGCGCGCACCGCATCGAAGACCTCGAGCGCCAGCCTGGTGCGGTTTTCGAACGAGCCGCCGTAGCGGTCGTCGCGGCGGTTGGAGATCGGCGACAGGAACGAGTGCACCAGGTAGCCGTGGGCGAAGTGCAGCTCCGCCGCGTCGAACCCCAGCCGGATCGCCCGCCTCGCCGTGGCGACGAAGGCATCGCGGATGCGCTCGATCGCGGCGTGGTCGAGCACGTCGGGAGCCGGCTCGCCGGGATGGATCGGCACCGCGGACGGACCGAGCGGGCGCCAGCCGCCCTCGCCCGCCGGGACGAGCTGGCCGCCGTTCCAGGGCGCGGCGCTGGAGGCCTTGCGGCCGGCGTGGGCGATCTGGATGCCGATCGGTATCTCGGAGTTCCGGCGGATCCCCTCCAGCGTGCGCCGGAGCGCGGCTTCGTTGTCGTCGGAATAGAGGCCGAGGTCGCCGGGCGTGATGCGGCCGACCGCCTCGACGGCGGTCGCCTCGGTCATCAGCAGGGCGGCGCCCGACAGCGACAGATTGCCGAGATGGATCAGGTGCCAGTCGGTGGCGCTGCCGTCGACGGCCGAGTACTGGCACATCGGACTGATCACGACGCGGTTCTCGAGCGCCAGGGAACCAAGCTGAACGGGTGAGAAAAGCTGACTGGGCATGAAGCATTTCCGGAAATTGCGTGGGGGAGGCCGATCGGCGCCGGGGTATCAGAGGATCGGGATACTAGAGGATTGCACCCGCCCGGTGATAGTGCGCAGCGTCCCGCCCGCCGCCTGCCCGGTCGCGGCGGTGGCGAAAGCCGGCGCCGATGGCCCGGCCGCCTACGCGGCGGACGGCAGCCGTTCACGCAGTTCCGAGGTCACCCGCCGGTCGTATTCCTCCGCCAGCGCCCGCAGGGCGGCGCTGCCGTCCCCGGTAAAGGCTGGACCGTGCATGAGAGCGAGCGTCCGGGGGGCCAGGTCCGCCAGTCCGCGCAGGGTCGCGCCCATGCCCGGATTCAGTGCCGAGTACCTGAAGATATCCTCCGCCGCGGCGGCGGGGCCGACGATGTCGCCATCGGTCGTGGCGCGGTCGTTGCCGAGCTGGGTGAAGAGATCGCCGCACAGCAGCGTGCCTGTGGACTCCTCGTACAGGACCCCCGCGTCCCAGCCGTGCGGCGTATGCGGCGTGTCGATGAAGCGGACCCGCTTGCCGGCGCCGAGGTCGATCACCTCGCCGTCCTGCAGGATGCGGGGCGCGCGGTCGGAAAAGTCGTTCAGCGACACGTCGACGCCGGTCTGGCCGTGGGCGGGCGTGGCGTGCGGCGCGGCGGCGAGCCATTCGTTCATGGCGCCGCATTCGTCGGCCTCGAAATGGCCGTAGGCGATCCAACGCAGCCGCTCCGGCGACAGCAGCCGGACGAGCGCCGCATGGTTGAGGGAGAACATCTTGCGCAGCCCGGTGTGGAACATCAGCGGCTCCTCGCCCAGCACGACGAACTGGTTGAAGGTGAACCCCGCGGGCGGCGCGATGTCGGGGACATAGGTCGACAGGCGGAAGATGCCGTCGGCGATTTCACTGACCTGCGTTTCCATGACGATTGACTCCCGAAGGCCCGACCAGGCGGGCTTGCCGCGGGTCTGGACAGCCGTCAAATTCACTATACATATATGTGTATTCAAATTCAGGCGCGCCGTCAACATTCACGACACAGGCATGTGCAACCAAATACCATGACCCGAACCTACACGCTCAAGCGCCGCGCCGAGCGCAAGGCCGAGACCCGGCAGAAGATCGTCGAGACCGCGGTGGACCTGCACTCCACGGTCGGACCGGCGCGGACGTCGCTCAGCATGATCGCCGAGCGCGCCGGCGTGCAGCGGCACACGGTCTATGCCCACTTTCCCGACGAGCGGAGCCTGTTCCTGGCGTGCTCAGGGCTGGCGATGGAGCGAGATCCCCCGCCCGACGCCGAGCCCTGGCGGAAGATCGGCGACCGCCGCGAGCGGCTGGGCACCGGCCTTCGCGCCCTCTACGACTGGTACGCGCGCAACGAGGGGCAGGCGGCGTGCGTGCTGCGCGACGCCGAGCACCACGCCCTGACGCGCGAGGTGACCGAGTTGCGGCTGGGGCCCTACTTCGCCGGATACGCCGAGGTGCTCGGGCAGGGCCTGAGCGCCAGGAGCCGGGCGATGCTGAAACTGGCGCTGAGCTTTCACACCTGGCGGACGCTGGCCCGCGACGCGGGCATGACGACCGGCGATGCGGCGGAGGCGATGGGCGAGGCGGTCACCTCCGCCGCGTGACGCCCAAGCGCCGGCGGACGTTCACGCCGGCGCGCGTGCCCTCGCCCCCCGCAGCGACGCCTCGAGCACCTCGAACACCCGGTCGTCGCACTGGGATACGTTGAACCTGAGACAGGCGCCGGCCGACCGCGACACGCTGAAGGCGTTTCCGGGAGCGAGAACGACGTTCTGCGCGAGCGCCTCGCGGGCCACGTCGGCGGAATCGAGCCCGTCCGGCAGTCTGCACCACAGGAACATGCCCGCCCGCGGCATCAGCCACGGCACGATCCCCAGCCTGCCCAGGCGGGCCGCGACGTCCGCCCTGGCACCGGCGAGACGGTGCCGAAGCCCGTCCAGGTGCCTGCGGTAGCCGCCGTCCCTGAGCACGCTCAGCACCAGCGCGGCGCTGAGGCGGCCGCCGCCGAAGGACGTCGCGATCTTCAGGTCGACCAGCCCGGCCATCCAGTCCCGGCGCGCGGCGATGAAGCCGCATCGCGCCGACGCCGACAGGGTCTTGGAGAAACTGCCGACCTGGACGACCCGCTCGAGGCCGTCGAACGCGGCGAGCCTAGGCGCGGGACTGTCCTCGAAATCGGCGAAGATCTCGTCCTCGACGATCGTCAGCGAATACGCTTCGGCGAGCTTGAGCATCCGGTGCGCGGTCACCGGCGACAACGTGGCGCCGGTCGGATTGTGGACGGCGGAGTTGGTTATGTAGAGACGCGGCCGGTGCTCGGCGAGGATCGTCTCGAACTGCGCCAGATCCGGCCCGGACGGCGTGTAGGCAACGCTGACCACCGTCACGCGGTGGGCCCGCAGCAGGGCCTGGAAATTGAAGTAGCAGGGATCGTCGAGCAGCACGACGTCTCCCGGCTCGAGCAGCAAGCGGCACAGCAGGTCGATGCTTTGCGTTCCCGACTCCGTCAGCATGATCTGGTCGGGAGCGGCCTCGACGCCGGTCTCGGCGAGCCGCCGGCCGACGAGCAGGCGCAGCGGCGCAAGCCCGAGCGGCGTCGAGTATTCGCCGAGGTCGACGTCGCTGGCCCGCGACAGGCCGCGCAGCGCCTTCCGCAGCGCGGCTTCGGGAAGCCACGACGGCGGCAGCCAGCCGCAGCCGGGCTTCACGTCGCCCTCGCCCGCCTCGAGCGACTGCCGCGACACCCAAAGCGGATCGATGGCGCGGTCCAGCCTCGGACCGATCTCCGACAGGTCCAGCGGCGCCGCCAGGCTGGCGACGAAGAAGCCGGAGCCCGGCCGCGACCGAATCAGGCCTTCGGCCGCAAGGCGCTCGTAGGCCTCCACCACCGTCGCAGGCGATACCTGCATCGTGCGGGCCATCTGCCGGATCGACGGGAGCTTCGCGCCGACCGGCAGGCTGCGGCTGGCGACGCGCCGCCGGATCGCCGCCATCACCTTCGAGATAAGCGTTCCCTCGTCCCCCATCCCGGCCATCCGTATCGCCCTTGCTTCCATAACAGTATGTCCGAACCGTACTGGACTGTCACTGGCGGCGGCCGGCCTTCGGGCGCAATACCGCCGGCACAACCGAGGGAGTGGCGGATGGACAGATCGACGGCCGGCTGGATCAACGGCTTCGTGGGCGTGGCGATCTTCAGCGGCTCGCTGCCGGCGACCCGGCTGGCGGTGCTCCAGCTCGACCCCGTCTTCCTGACGGTGGCGCGCGCCGCCATCGCCGGCGGCCTGGCAGCGATCCTCCTGCTCGCTTTCCGGCAGCGCCTGCCGGCCCGGGCCGACGCGGGGTCGCTGATCGCCGTGGCGCTTGGCGTGGTGGTCGGCTTCCCGCTGCTGACGGCGCTGGCGCTGCAATACGTGACCTCCGCCCACTCGATCGTCTTCATCGGCCTGCTGCCGCTGGCGACCGCGATCTTCGCGGTGGTTCGCGGCGGCGAACGGCCGCGGCCGGCGTTCTGGATCTTCTCGCTGTGCGGCAGCGCCGTCGTCGCCGGCTTCGCGCTGACCCGGGGGCTCGCCGCCTCCCCGGCGGGAGACCTGCTGATGCTCGCGGCGATCGTCGTGTGCGGGCTCGGCTATGCCGAGGGAGCGAGGCTCTCGCGCAGGCTCGGCGGCTGGCAGGTGATCTGCTGGGCGCTGGTGTTCTCGCTGCCGGCGATGGGCCTGCTGACGGTCGCCACCCTGCCCCGAACCCTGTCGGACGTCGGCGCCACCGCCTGGATCGCACTCGCCTACGTCTCGCTGTTCAGCATGCTGATCGGCTTCTTCTTCTGGTATCGCGGGCTGGCGCAGGGCGGCATCGCGGCCGTCGGGCAGCTGCAGCTGCTGCAGCCGTTCCTCGGTCTGGCGCTGGCCGCGCTGCTGTTGAACGAGGCGGTGTCGACGGCAATGATCGTCTCAACGGTCGCCGTCATTGCCTGCGTGGCGGGGGCGCGGCGGTTCGCGGCGTAGGGCCGGTTCGCAACCTGGGGCCGGTTTCCGAACAGGGTCCGTGCCCGAACAGGGGCTGCGATAAATGTTCCTGTTGTGTTCACGGAACAAATAGCGTACATTTCCCTTCGGCGCATTCCACATATCCCCTTCACGGGCTGTGAATCACCGGTCCTCTGTGAAATAAGGAGCCGAACAATGGCGAATTCCTCTCTCCGCCTCGTCGAAGGAGACGGCATGGACAAGAACAAGGCGCTGGAAGCGGCGCTCGGTCAGATCGAACGTCACTTCGGCAAGGGCTCGATCATGCGGCTCGGCCAGGACGGCAAGGTGGTCGAGGTGTCCACCATTCCGACCGGCTCGCTCGGTCTCGATATCGCGCTCGGCATCGGCGGCCTGCCGCGCGGCCGCGTCATCGAGATCTACGGACCGGAATCCTCGGGCAAGACCACGCTTGCCCTGCACACGGTGGCCGAAGCCCAGAAGCGCGGCGGCATCTGCGCCTTCGTCGACGCCGAGCATGCGCTCGACCCGACCTATGCCAAGAAGCTCGGCGTCAACGTCAACGACCTCCTGATCTCGCAGCCCGACACGGGCGAGCAGGCGCTGGAGATCGCCGATACGCTGGTGCGCTCCGGCGCGATCGACGTGCTGGTGATCGATTCGGTCGCCGCCCTCACCCCGCGCGCCGAACTCGAGGGCGAGATGGGCGACTCGCTGCCCGGCATGCAGGCCCGGCTGATGAGCCAGGCGCTGAGGAAGCTGACCAGCTCGATCTCCCGCTCCAACACCATGGTGATCTTCATCAACCAGATCCGCATGAAGATCGGCGTGATGTTCGGCAGCCCGGAGACCACCACCGGCGGCAACGCGCTGAAGTTCTATTCCTCGGTGCGCCTCGACATCCGCCGCATCGGCGCCATCAAGGACCGCGACGAGGTGGTCGGCAACCAGACCCGCGTCAAGGTGGTCAAGAACAAGCTTGCCCCGCCGTTCCGCGAGATCGAGTTCGACATCATGTACGGCGAGGGCGTCTCCAAGACCGGCGAACTGCTCGACCTCGGCGTCAAGGCCGGCGTCGTCGAGAAGTCCGGCGCCTGGTTCTCCTACGATAGCCAGCGCCTCGGCCAGGGCCGCGAGAACGCCAAGCAGTTCCTGCGCGACAATGCCGAGATCGCCGGTGCGATCGAGACGGCGATCCGCCAGAACGCCGGCCTGGCCGTCACCATCGTGCCGCCCGCCGAGCGCGACGGCGACGAGGACGGCGACGACGCGCTGGAGGCTTGAGGCGGCCAGCGCCCCGCAGCGCCGCGTCCGCGCGCCTGCTTCGGCCGGTGCCGCTTCGGCGGAGATCTGCATGCAGGCCCCGGCCCCACGAGGCGGGTGAAGCGGCGAGCCGAGCCCCCGGGCTTTGCGTCCCCGGGCTTTGCGTCCCGGGGCTTTGCGTCCCGGGGCTTTGCGTGCTCGGGCTTTGCGTAGAGGGCGTTGCGTCCTGGGGGCTTCCCGTCGAGGGCGGCGGGTCAGCCGGCAGCCACGGCTCTCTCGATCGCGGCTTCGCAGTGCAGATCCGTCGTCGAGAAGGACGGAACGCCCAGGTCCTCCGGCCGCACCAGCAGCGGAATCTCGGTGCAGCCGAGGATCACGCCCTCGGCGCCGCGCGAGGCCAGCGCCTCGACGAGCCGCACGTAGCCCTGCCGCGTCGCGTCGGTGAACACGTCCTTGACCAGTTCCGCATAGATGGTGTCGTGGACGAAGGCCCGTTCGGCCTCGGTCGGCACCATCGTCTCGATGCCGTGGCGGGCGAGGATGCGGGGATAGAAGTCGCCCTCCATCGTCTTGCGCACCCCCAGCAGCGCCACCCGTTCGAGCCCGCTGGCGCGGATGGCCCGGGCCGTCGCCTCGGCGATGTGCAGGAAGGGAATGGAGAGGACCGGCTCGATCTCGTCGACGAAGCGGTGCACGTCGTTGCAGCAGATGACGATGAAGGCGGCGCCGGCCGCCTCGACGCCGCGGGCGGCGGCCAGGATCTGGGCGCAGGCGGCCGCCTCGTCGCCGCGCTCGATCACCGCCTCGACATAGTCCTGCCGGTTGACGCTCTCCAGCACCAGGCGGGCCGACGTGACCCCGCCGAGACGCTGCTGGGCGATCCGGTTGAGACGGCGGTAGTACTCGGCCGTCGATACCCAGCTCAGTCCGCCGATCAGTCCGATCTTCTGCATTGTCGCCTCGCCTGCCGGAAGTCGACCTTCGCCTAACCGACGTTGCGGCGTTCGGCAACCCGCGGCCGAGGCATGCCTGCGCTGCCGGGCAGCGTAGGTGACCCGGGAGGGGGCGAGACGGCCCGCGCGATCCGGCCCGCGAGACGGCCCGCGCGATCCGGCCCGCGAGATCCGGGTGGCGCGATCGGGGTGGCGCGATCCGGTGGACAGTCTTCGGACCCGCCGCTAGAACAGCCGCCGGCAAGACGGCGCCGTCGCGCGGGTTCCCGAACGGCGTATCGCGTCCCCAATCGTTCACGGCCCCCGACGGGCGAAGACAGGTGTTCGGCCAGATGACCGGCGTCAACGACATTCGTACAGCGTTCCTCGAGTATTTCGCCAGGAACGGCCACCAGATCGTTCCCTCCAGCCCGCTGGTGCCGCGCAACGATCCGACCCTGATGTTCACCAACGCGGGGATGGTGCAGTTCAAGAACGTCTTCACCGGCGCCGAGCACCGCCCCTATTCGCGCGCCGTCACCGCGCAGAAATGCGTGCGCGCCGGCGGCAAGCACAACGACCTCGACAATGTCGGCTACACCGCGCGCCACCACACCTTCTTCGAGATGCTCGGCAACTTCTCGTTCGGCGACTACTTCAAGGACCTCGCCATCGAGCTCGCCTGGAACCTGGTGACGCGCGAGTTCGGCCTCGACCGCGACCGGCTGCTGGTCACCGTCTACGCCGAGGACGACGAGGCGCACGCCCTGTGGAAGAAGATCGCCGGCCTGTCCGACGACCGGATCATCCGCATCCCGACCAGCGACAACTTCTGGCAGATGGGCGAGACCGGCCCGTGCGGCCCCTGCTCGGAGATCTTCTTCGACCACGGCCCGCACATCCCCGGCGGCCCCCCCGGCTCCCCCGACGAGGATGGGGACCGGTTCATCGAGATCTGGAATCTGGTGTTCATGCAGTTCGAGCAGGTGACCCCCGACGAGCGCGTCTCGCTGCCGCGGCCCTCGATCGACACCGGCATGGGCCTGGAGCGCATCGCCGCCGTGCTGCAGGGCACCCACGACAACTACGAGATCGACCTGTTCCGCCACCTGATCGGCGCCGCCGTCGACCTGACCGGCGTGCCCGACGCGGGCGGCAACCGGCCGAGCTTCCGCGTCATCGCCGACCACCTGCGCGCCGCCTCCTTCCTGATCGCCGACGGCGTGCTGCCGTCGAACGAGGGCCGCGGCTACGTGCTGCGCCGGATCATGCGCCGCGCCATGCGCCACGCCGAACTGCTCGGCGTGCGCGAGCCGCTCCTGTGGCGCCTCGTCCCGGTGCTGACCGCCGAGATGGGCCGCGCCTATCCCGAGCTGACCCGCGCCGAGGCGCTGATCACCGACACGCTGAAGCTCGAGGAGGGCCGCTTCCGCAGGACGCTGGCGCGCGGCCTCGACCTGCTCAACGAGGCGACCGCCGACATGTCCTCCGGGGCGACGCTGCCCGGCGACGTCGCCTTCAGGCTCTACGACACCTACGGCTTCCCGCTCGACCTCACCCAGGACGCGCTGAAGGGCCGCGGCATCGGCGTCGACACCGCCGGCTTCGACGAGGCGATGGCGCGCCAGAAGGCCGACGCCCGCGCCGCCTGGGCGGGCTCCGGCGAGGCTGCGACCGAGACCGTCTGGTTCGCGCTGCGCGACCGGGTCGGCGCCACCGAGTTCCTCGGCTACGACACGGAAGTCTCCGAGGGCGTCGTCACCGCGCTCATCAAGGACGGCCGCGAGGTGTCGCGGCTGGCGGCGGGCGACGAGGGCATCGTCGTCCTCAACCAGACCCCGTTCTACGCCGAATCCGGCGGCCAGGTCGGCGACGCCGGCACCATGCGGAGCCCGGCGACGTCGGCCGCGCAGGCGCGCTTCGCCGTCGCCGACACCCGCAAGATGCTGGGCGCGGTGTGGGCGCATCAGGGCACGGTGGAGGCCGGCGAGATCGTCGTCGGCCAGCCGCTCGAGCTCGAGGTCGACCACGCCCGCCGCGCCGAGATCCGCGCCAACCATTCCGCCACCCACCTGATCCACGCGGCGCTCCGCCAGGTGCTCGGCGACCACGTCGCCCAGAAGGGCTCGCTGGTCGCGCCGGACCGGTTGCGCTTCGACTTCTCCCATCCCAAGCCCGTCGAGGCGGCCGAGATGGAGGCGATCGAGGACCTCGCCAACGACGTCATCCTGCAGAACGGCGCGGTCGTCACCCGCGTCATGGACGTCGACGAGGCGATCGCCTCGGGCGCCATGGCGCTGTTCGGCGAGAAATACGGCGACGAGGTCCGCGTGGTGTCGATGGGCCTGCCGCCGGCGCCCCGCCCCGCGCCCGGTCCGGACGCCTCCCTCGCGTCGGGCCCCGCGTCCGGCGCCCCGTCGGACACCGTCTCCGGCGGCCCTGCGCGAACAGGGACGAACGTCCCTCCGTGGTCGGTGGAGCTGTGCGGCGGCACGCATGTGACGCGCACCGGCGACATCGGCCTGGTGGCGATCGTCAACGAGGGCGCGGTGGCGGCCGGCGTGCGCCGGCTCGAGGCGCTGACCGGCGAGGCCGCCCGGCATTACCTGCACAAGCAGGACCAGCGCCTGCGCGCGGTGGCGGCCGAGCTGCGCGTCACGCCCGAGGAGGTGGAAAGCCGCCTGAAGGCCCTGCTCGACGAGCGCCGGAAGCTCGAGCGCGAGCTCGCCGAGGCGCGCCGCAAACTCGCCATGGGCGACGTCTCGGGGAGCGCCGGCGCGGCAGGCGCCGGGCCGGAGATCGAGACGGTCGGCGACGTGAAGTTCCTCGGCCGCGTCGTCCACGGCATCCCGTCGAAGGACCTCAAGGGCATCGCCGACGAGGCCAAGCGGAAGGTCGGCTCCGGCGTGGTCGCGGTGGTGGGCATCAGCGAGGACGGCAAGGCCGGCCTCGTCGTCGGCGTCACCGACGACCTCACCGACCGGATCAGCGCGGTCGACCTGGTGCGCCTCGGCGCGGCCGCGCTCGGCGGCAAGGGCGGCGGCGGCCGCCCCGACATGGCCCAGGCGGGCGGCCCGGACGGGGACAAGGCGGAGCAGGCGCTGGCGGCGGTGAAGGGGGCGTTGGGGGAGATGGTGGGGGTGTGACATTCGGATGTGGCCCAAACAAAGCCCCGTCGATCATTGCTCCCACTGAGAATGCTTATAGAGCTTATGTCGATTCTCTACCCCTAGCCGGCTCCTGTTGGGGATCCATCTCCAATCTCAGCGCGAAATATCCCCACTAGAAACCGCATTAACGATATTATCGAATAGCTCTTGTTCGGTCTGCCCCGAAATCTCTCGCGAAACCACGCGGACTGGCAAACTAAAATAGACACCTCGCCGCGGATTAAACACCCCTATTCTTTTAATGTCGTATTGATTAGAAAGATGATTCAACGCACAGTATGTAATCAACTGCCTGATATCGCTGCTTCTAAACGGTCTATCTACTGCTTTAATCTCGAATAGACGACCATCATTAATAATATCGCCTTCAGAAGAATCGATGTAACCACATCCGCTAAATATCGGCCTCACAATGTTTTCGACTATTTCTGGCCTGAAGAACGAAACAAGTCTTTTTTCCAGTCCATTAATTTGATTCAACTCGACATCTGAAATCTCCCCCTCTAGTACAGTCGGATTCTCAAGGATTGGAAGCAGCTTCGCCTTGGCCTCCTCTATTGAGTCTAAAGGAGAAGTATTCGGTGGAGCACGTCTCTGACGGCCACATAGCCGCGCAAAAGCTATTTCTGATACAAAAGCGGCACGTATTTGTTGTTCCGGCTTAGCCAATGGAACATCCCACCGCTTAGAATACGCGAGGTTCACTCTCCGAACGAAATGCTCAGAAGTGGGGGCATAGTCAGCCCAGAAGGCATTGTGATTTGTCGCAAAACTGGATGCGTCAATCAAAGCGGGAAACTCCGCTTGCCTTCGTTTACACGTTCAATAGCCCAATCAATAATAAATAACTCTAGCGGATTAAGCTCGCGCTTTATGCTATTCCGCCAGTGCTTACCCTCGTCTTTCAATGAATACGAAGCCACCAATAGCGCCCTCTTCTCTGCGGAGCTAAGCTGCCGATAGCGGTTCCGAAGATCCGACAACCAATACCAATCGCCCCATAGCGCCATAATCAGGATTATGTCACGTCGTACTATCTCAGAGGTTCTTTTTGAATATATTTCCTTCAGCAATTGCTGAACGTCTTCAGTATGAGAATGCTGAAGAACTCTAAGTGCGTAGCACAGGTGCACGTCAATACGAAATATATGAGAGTCCGCTCTTATCATGGATATCAGCTTATCGATAAGCTCTATTTTTGCAGGGTCACCCAATTCTTCATATACACGATCCATCATTATGAGAGCGGACGATATTATCGGGTATAATATGTCACTATTGCCAACTATAGAAAGAACAGCATCATCTCTCACTTTCCCCTCCAGGAAGCGAATCGTAGCAATTATCTTCCTGGAAAGCGCAATATGTATTCGCGATTTTGATAGCTCTTCTCTCAATAAACTCATAATATCAAATTGATCAATATTAGCCTTAAGGGCCTCGTAATCCTCTTCCGCCGTAGGAGAATACGGATCAAATCTCAGAGATATGCTTAGAATTCCCTGCGCTTCGTGATGTTTATCAAAAGTTTTCCCCTCACGTTCTTCAGCGTTTTCTGCATCTTCTGACCAAACAACCGGACTAGTTGCGCTAAATTCAGCTGCAGTCATGATACGGGTCTTTGACTTCTGAAGTGAAAGCCCCTGATTTTCAAACAACTTTTCTGACAAGAAGATTGTATATCTGTAAGCCTCTTCACGCGTGTTCGCGAATATGTGAAAATCGTCTGCATATCGGGTAAAGTCTATATTGGCGCCTCTCAAAAGACGATCTATCTGATTTATAGTCAATTCCGACAGCATCCTCGCAGCTGGCCCACCTATTGGTAGTCCAAAGGATCGCGTATTCGAGAAATTTGATAAGAATGACATTATTTTCTTGGGATAGCCGGTGTCAGCAGCAATCTGCAGAAGAGCGTTCTCCAAGCGGTGATGTCCGAGTCTGGGGTAGAATTCACTCACGTCGCACTTCACAACATAGTCATATTCGGCCGATTTCTCCAACGATCGCAGCATAAAGCTTTGCCATGCATAATTACGATCAAATAAATCTCCCGTCTGATCATCAGGATTTATTCGATAAGAGTAGACACAATTTTCGCTTGTGTGTATTCGAGAAGCTTCAATGAGTTCAGAGATTGCCACAACGCAACTTAGCCAGTGAGCATTCCATATAGGATCGAGCTGGGTAGCCCAACGAAATCCGTAGTATGAAACAGGCGTTAGCGCGTTTACATTCGACGGTGGAAATCTAGCTAAATACTCTTCGAAATGCTTATCATACTCAACAACGAGATCTACAAATTTATCTTTCCTGTCGTAAAACGCGTGACTCTCGAACGGGAGGGGAAATATGTCGGTATCGCCATGCCTTACAATATTCTGAACTGCAATCCGTGCAGCTTCCTCAAAATTTAGCGTATTGGGCATCGTATTAGAGCTCGATGTTGTTCACTTTGGGATTTCGAACTGCCGTTTTTAATGTAGTAGATATCTTAATCGACCAACTAATTCGCGGGCGAGCGTAATATCCTACGCGATTCTCATGCCACGCTAGCTCGCCAAATCGTTGTTTTTTGTCTTGATTCAGTTCGTCTCTGTGTCACCGTGCGGAACTAGGAATAAAGTCCTTGTGCAGCGTGCCGCTCCTGTGCTAGTTTGCTCAGACACTCGACACATGCGCCCGTGACCGGCCGCCGCCTATTCGGCAGCGGTTGGTGTTTGCGCCCTCCCCCTTCCCAGTCATCCCGGCCAAGCGCATCAGCGCGCTGAGCCGGGATCGCCCGGGGCCGCAGCGCTTTGGGGTGGGGCGATCCCGGACAATCGCTGGTGCGATTTCCGGGATGACGATGGAGGGGTGTCCATGCGGCTAACGGCATGTCCGAAAGCCCGGGCCTGTATGGTTCGAGACGCTAGCGTCCGAGACGCGAGCCGTTGGCTCGCTCCTCACCATGAGGATTTTTCTCTGAGCCTGATCCTCATCCTGAGGAGCCGCCGAAGGCGGCGTCTCCCCCGGGTCCGCGCTGAAGCGCGGCCCGAGGGCGGGCTCCGGATCGAGGCCGCTGCCCTTGCATCCATCACCGTCCAGGCTTCAGCGCTCAGAGCCGGGATCGCAGAGCCACTGCGCCCTTCGTGGCTCCCCGATCCCGGATAGCCGCCGAGACATCGGATGTTTCCGATGTCTCGATTCGACGAGGACATCGGGAGCACCCGTTTCCGGGGTGCGGGTTCCGGGATGACGCGAGCGACTTAAGACCCAGGTTCCAGCCGCACGACGGGCGCCCACCTCTCCCGTGGGGAGAGGTCGGCACCGGAGGTGCCGGGTGAGGGGTTCGGGCGACAGCCGCATTCCTCGACGCCCCCTCACCCGCTCGCTTCGCGTCGACCCCGGATCAGGTCCGGGGCAGGCTCTCTCCCCGCCGGGGAGAGGTGGGTGCTTGCGGCGACTGCCAGAGCACACGAAGACCACCTTCCCGCCTGGAACACCGGAGCTCACCCCATGCCCCGCCTGGCCGAGGACCGGCTGGCGCTGGTGCGCCAGCTTTACGAAGCCTCCGAACTCACCATCGCCGAGATCGCCATCGTGGCCGCGGGAACGAGGGGGCGGGCCGCGCGTTGGTGTCCGGCGTTTCGGGACGGGCTCTGCTGGCCTGTCGCGACGCGCGTTCGGGCGAGTTGTACGGTCCGCCGGGGAGGATCCCGGTGAAGGGCCGGGACGGCGACGCCGGATGCGGGCGCGCCCGGGTGGAGATCCGGGGACGTTTACCGATTGGGGTCAATTTTGCGGCATGGTCGGGCCGGGCGCGGCCGATACGGCCGCAGGAAGAGGAGAATTGCAGATGAGGCGCGCGCGTACGATTGCCGTCGGCGGGACACTCGCCGCACTGGCCGCCGGGATCGCCGGCTGTGCGGACAGGGGCACCTATGTCGGCCCGCCCGGCCAGCCCCAGCCGATGAGCATCGAGGGCGAATGGATCGGCGCCGACGGCGCCTCGGTGTCGCGGTTTGCCGGCGGTACCTTCACCACATCGATGATCTCCACCGGCGAGATCCTCGCCAACGGCAGCTACCGGATGACGGCGCCGCAGACGGTGTCGATCTCGATGCACTCGGTGGTGCGGCAGACGACCAGCACGGTGACCTGCGCCGTCGCCTCGGCCGTGCAGATGATGTGCACCGCCCAGGACGGCCGCCAGTTCTCGCTGACCCGCCGCGCGGCGGGATAGCGGGGCCCGGCACTGCCGGCGGTCAGACGACGGTGAAGGTCGAGACGCCGGCCAGGCGGGCGGCGAGCTCGGGGCTGGCGGCGGAGACGGCGTCGATGTCGTCGCCGGCCAGCACCAAAAGCTGCGTCGCCTCGATGGCGCGCACGCGCGCGTCGATCTGGTCGAGGTTGCGGGCATGCACCTCGCCGAAATGCTCGCCGTGAGCCAGCTCGGTGATCTCGCCGCGGTGGTCGATCGACACCTTGCCCGAGACGACGAAGAAGATCGCCCGCGGCACCTGGCCGCGCGGCACGACGATCTCGCCCGCCTCGACGGCCTTGGCCCTGAGCTTCGGCACGATGTCGGCGAGCGTCGCGGCATCCAGCGTCGAGAAGGCCGGCAGCCGCGCGACCATGCCCCAGGTGACGACGAAGGCGCGCCGCCGGATCACCTCGATGAAGGCGGTGGCGAAGATGCCGACCGGCAGCGCCAGCATGAGGATGCCGGCGATCATGGTGAAGCCGCCGATGATCTGGCCGATCGAGGTGACCGGCACGACGTCGCCGTAGCCGACCGTGGTGATGGTGGCGACCGCCCACCACATCGCCTCGGGGATCGAGCCGAACTTGTCGGGCTGCACCGCGCCCTCGGCCGCGTACATCGCCGAGGCGGCGATGACGATGCCGCCGCACAGCACCACGAAGCAGGCGACGAGGCCGTGGCGCTCGGCGCGGATCGCCTCGACCAGCGACGACAGGCCGGGCGAATAGCGGGCGAGCTTGAGGAAGCGCAGCAGCCGCAGCATCGCCAGCGCCCGCATGTCGGTGCCGGCGACGTGGACGACGAAGAACGGCACCAGCGCGATCAGGTCGATCAGTGCGGCGGGGGTGACGACGTAGCGCATCCGCGCCCGCCACGGCGACATGCCGCGGTAGTGCGGGCTTTCCACGCAGGCCCACAGCCGCGCCACGTACTCGACGCCGAACACGATCAGCGACACCGCCTCGATGACCCGGAAGTCGGCGGGAAACAGCCAGGACAGCTTGCGGTCGGTATAGAGGATCGCCGTCACCACGTTGATGACGATCACGGCGACGATGATCCGGTAGACGGCGCGCGCCACCCGGTCGTCGGGATCCTCGCGCTCGAGGATCGCGTAGACCCGGCGCCGAAGCGGATCGGCGGTGCCGCTCATGATCCTGCCATTGGTCGCTGCCCCCGCGAATCAGGCGACGATGATAGGCCCGCGCGGCCCGGCGACGAACGGGTTCTTTCAGCCGGTCCGATGCCGCCGGCCACGAGGCAGCCCGGCCTTGCATCCGCCGCCGGCAGGCCGCTAAGGTCGGCGCTCGCGGGCAGCCGGCGCGCGTGTACCGGCGGATGCCGGACAGCCCTGCGCCGGCCCCCGTCGCACCGGCTGCCGGGCGGGCCATAGAGGCCAGTCATCCGGGCCAGTCATCCGGGGCCAGTCGTCCGGCGCCAGTCGTCCGGGGCCCCACCCTGCCCCGCCATCCTGACCATGGGGGACCCAATGCACCTGCCGACCACCTTCGCCGCGTTCGCAGCCGCCGCCGTTTCCGCCGTGCTGGCATGCGGGGGCGCCGCCAACGCACAGACCGCCCTCACCCGCGACGGCCTCGAGGTCGCCGCACCGGCGCAGGCGCCGTCGCCGGCCGCGGCGCTGCGCACGCGCGACAGCGTCCGCGTCATCGTCGGCCTCGCCCCGCCGCGCCCCGAAGCGGGCCGTCCGAATGCACCCGCCACCCGGGCGGCGATCGCCAGCCTGCAGACGGACGTCATCGCCCGCGCCTTCGGGACCGTCCGGGCGACGACCGCCGGCGGGACACCTTACGCCATCCGGAGAATGACGAGCATCGCCGCCTTCGCCGCAACCGTCGGCGAGGCCGAACTGGAGCGGCTCGAGGCCGAGCCGCGGGTCGACAGCATCAGCCTCGACCGGAAGGTCTATCCCCGGCTCGACCAGTCGACGGCGCTGATCCAAATGCCCCGGGCGTGGAAGGCTCCGACGAAGGCGCGCGGCGGCGGCCACGCGGTGGCGATCGTCGATACCGGCGTCAACCTGCACCACCCGTTCCTGAAGCCGAAGCGGATCATCGCGCAGGCCTGCTTCTCGGGCTATGCCAACCCCGAGCTCAGCTTCTGCCCGAACGGCGGACCGGTGCAGATCGGCGGCAAGTCGGGCGGCAACTGCCCGATGGACTACGACGACGGCTGCGACCACGGCACCCACGTCGCCGGCATCGCCGCCGGCTTCAACACGGACCGGGCCGCCGGCGGACCCAAGAAGGGCGTCGCCTACCAGTCCCGCATCATCGCCGTGCAGGTGTTCCAGAAGGACGAGGACGAGGACGAGGAGGATCCGGACATCAGCGCCTCGGGCGACGACATCCTCGCCGCGCTCGACTGGCTGTACACGAACCGCGCCGAGTTCGAGGTGCCGCTGGAGGCGATCAACATGAGCATCGGCGGCCTCGCTCCCGAATTCGGCGATTGCAGCGACGCCATTCCGCCGATCTCGCAGGTCATCAAGCGGCTGCGCAAGGCCGGCATCGCGACGGTGATCTCGTCGGGCAACGAAGGCTACATCAACGCCGTCGTCTGGCCGGCGTGCATCCGCGCGGCGGTGACTGTCGGCGCCACAACCAAGGCGACGGCCGCCGAGCCGGAGCGCATCGCCAGCTATTCCAACACCGGCAAGCTGCTCGACCTGCTGGCGCCCGGCGGCGACTACCGGTACCCGGTGGACGCGGACTTCCCGCGCGAGATCCTGTCGTCGGTTCCCGGCAAGCGCTACGAGGGATTCCAGGGCACCTCGATGGCCGCCCCCCACATTGCCGGCGTGTTCACCGCGATCCGCTCGGTCGAGGGCTGCGAAGCAACCGGCGTCGGCAAGATCCTGAAGGCGCTGAAGAGGACCGGCAAGCGGGTGCCGGACGTCGTCTACAAGACGAAGAAGCGCGCCAACGTGGCGCGGGCGCTGCGCCGGCTCGACTGCGCCGCCCCGGCAAGCCGGACCGCCGCCGCCCGGTAGCAATGGCGCTTGCGCCGGCGCCCCTGCAGATCAGCCGCCGGGCTCCTCCGGCCCGGCGCCGAGCTCCTCGGCGATGATGTCGCCGCCGCGCACGACGCGCTCCCGGCCGAGCCGCGCATCGGCGATCTTGCGGATGCGTTGGCCGATGTCGGGGTTGCGCTCCAGCAGGACGTGGAAGTCGTCGGCCGACAGCACCAGCAGGTTGACGCGGGTGACGGCGACGACGGTGGCGGAGCGGCGCGACTTCTTCAGGACCGCAATCTCGCCGAAGAAATCGCCGGCGCCGAGCCTGACGGTGGAGTCCTTCAGGTCGAGCTGGACCTCGCCGCTGGCGATGAAATACATCGCCTCGGCGACCTCGCCGCGCCGCACCACGGTGCTGCCCGGAGGCAGCGTGCGCGCCTTCAGCAGGTTCATGATCTCGGCGATCTCGGAGGCGTTGAGCGTCGCAAACAGCGGCACCCGGGCGACCATGCCCCAGTTCACCACGAACTCGCGGCGGTGCACCTCCTGGACGAAGGCAGTCGCCACGATGCCGAGCGGCAGCGCGAACATCGCCAGGCCGAACAGCATGATGACGCCACCGAGGACGCGGCCACCGGGGGTCAGCGGCACGACGTCGCCGTAGCCGACCGTGGTCAGCGTCACCACCGCCCACCACAGCGCCTGCGGGATCGAGCCGAACGCATCGGGCTGGGCGTTGCGCTCCACCGCGTACATGACGGCGGCGGCCACCAGCACCATCCCGGCCATGATGATCAGGCTGGCGGCCAGCGCCCGCCATTCCGTCCTGACGGCGCGCACCAGGCTGCGCAGGCCGGTCGAATAACGGGCCAGCTTGAAGAACCGCACCAGCCGGAAGACGCGCAGGAGGCGCAGGTCCACCGGCACGATGAAGGACAGGTAGAAAGGCAGGATCGCCAGGAGATCGATGAGCGCGTAGGGCGTCAGCGCGTATTTCAGCCGCGCCCTGCCGGGCGGCATCGCCGAATACGGCATGTGCTCCGGTGCCACCCAGAGCCGCACGACGTACTCGATGGTGAAGATCGCCACCGAGACCAGCTCGATGACGGCGAACAGGCGGTGGTACTCGGCATCGAGCGCGGGCACGGTCTCGAAGCAGACGGCGGCGACGTTGACGCAGATCAGCACGATCAGCGCCGCGTCGACGAGCTTCGGCAGAAGCCGGTCGGTCGGTCCCTCCTCGATGATGTCGTAGGCCGCCTTGCGGGGCGTCCTGGCGACCGCAGCGGCGTGCCGCCCCCTGCCGCGCGTCCGTCCGGAGGCGAAGATCGCGGCAAACCAGCCGATCACTGTCCGCCTCCCGGCATTCAGCCCTCCTCGGCCTCGAGCTTGAGGAGTTCCTGCTCGCGCTCCTGCTCGACGCGCCGCGAGACCGCGTCGTCCGGGTAGCCGAGGCCGGCCAGGACGCGGCCGGCAAGCTGCAGGCTGCCCTCGACCGCCTCCGGCACGACCGCCTCGGCACCGAGCCGGCGGAGGGCCCTGGCATGGTCGGCATCGCGGGCGCGGGCGTAGACCGGGGCGTTGGGGCGCCGCCTGCAGGCGGCCCGCACCATCAGTTCGGCATTGTGCGGCGAATCAACGGTCACGATGAAGGCGCGCGCCCTGTCGGCGCCGGCCCTGTCGAGGATCTCCTCGCGGCCGGCATCGCCGAAGTATATCAGCCGGCCGGCCTTGCGCTCCTGGCCGACGAGCCGGGCATCCTGGTCGAGCGCGACGTAGGGAACGTTCTCCGCCTCCAGCACCCGGGCGATGGTCCGCCCGACGCGCCCGAAGCCGCCGATGACGACATGACCGTCAAGCGCCAGCGGCTCGCGGCCGGGCGTGATCGCGTCGTTCTCGACGGTCTCGAGACGCCGCCCCACGGTCCGGCTCATGCGGGCGAGCAGCGGCGTCATCGCCATGGTCAGGCTGACCACGACGATCAGGAACTGGCTGGTGCCTGCGGGCAGCAGGCCGTCGGAGCGGGCGAGGGCAAACACCACGAAACCGAATTCGCCGGCCTGCGACAATAGTATGGCCGCCTCCGCGGCGGTCGCCAGCGGCACGCCGAACATGCGGGCGGAGACGAAGGTGACGGCAGCCTTCAGCGCCACAAGGCCGAGCACCGCCGGCACGATCCACAGGATCAGGTCGGCGACCACCGCAAGATCTATGCTCATGCCGACCGTGGTGAAGAACAGGCCCAGCAGCAGCCCCTTGAAGGGGTCCAGATCGACCTCGATCTGGTGGCGGTACTCGCTCTCCGCCAGCAGCAGGCCGGCGAGAAAGGCGCCGAGCTCCGCCGACAGGCCGGCCGCGTCGGTGCCGATCGCCGCGGCGACGACCGCCAGCAGCACGATCGCCATGATCAGTTCCCGGCTACCAGTCAGCGCCGCCTGGCGCAGCAGCGGCCGAAGCACGAAGCGGCCGAGCAGCAGGATCGCCGTCACCGCCACGGCGGCCTCGACGAGCGCGATGCCGACCTCACGGAGGATATCGCCGTCGGGGTCCGACATCAGCGACACGATGATCAGGGCGGGAACGACCATCAGGTCCTGCATCAGCAGGACCGACAGCGACACCCGTCCGGTGGGGGACGCGAGCCGGCGCTCCTCGACCAGCAGCTGCATGACGATCGCCGTCGACGACAGCGCCAGCGCCAGCCCGACGACGATGGCGACCGGCCCCGGCTGCCCCAGAAGGGCGGCCGCCACGGCCACCAGCATCATGGTCAGCACCACCTGGAAGGTGCCGACACCCAGCACGTAGCGCTTCATTTCCCAGAGCCGGGCAAAGGACAGCTCGAGGCCGAGCACGAACAGCAGGAAGACGACGCCGAACTCGGCGAAGGGCTCCACCTGCTCGGGTTCGCCGATGACCAGGTGGCTGATCAGCGGCACGTCGAACTGCAGGCGGCCGAATCCGAACGGCCCGACGACGACGCCGGCGACGATGAAGCCGAGCACGGTGCCGAGCCGGAAGCGGTGGAAGATCGGGACGACGACGCCCGCGACGATCAGGAAGACGAGCGCGTCATGGAGCCAGAGCTGATCTTCCAAGGCGCAATATCCCTGCTGCCGCGATTCAGATGCCGCCCATATTGCCCGCAATCCGGGCCTGCGCGAAGCGCAAGGCGCAAACGCCGCCGGACGGGCAAGAAAAAGGGGCGCGGAAAACCGCGCCCCCGGGGGTGTCGCCGCGAGACGGCGGCGTCAGTCCATCGCCGCCTGCAGGTTCTCGTCGACCTTGTCGAGGAAGCCGGTGGTGGTCAGCCACTTCTGATCCGGGCCGACCAGCAGCGCCAGATCCTTCGTCATGAACCCGGACTCGACGGTGTCGATGCAGACGGTCTCCAGCGTCCGGGCGAACTTCGCCAGCTCGTCGTTGCCGTCCAGCTTGGCGCGATGGGCGAGGCCGCGGGTCCAGGCGAAGATCGACGCGATCGAGTTGGTCGAGGTCTCGTTGCCGGCCTGATGCTGCCGGTAGTGACGGGTGACGGTGCCGTGGGCGGCTTCCGCCTCGACCGTCCTGCCGTCCGGCGTCATCAGCACCGACGTCATCAGACCCAGAGAGCCGAAGCCCTGCGCGACGGTGTCGGACTGCACGTCGCCGTCGTAGTTCTTGCAGGCCCAGACATAGCCGCCCGACCACTTCATCGCCGCGGCGACCATGTCGTCGATCAGCCGGTGCTCGTAGGTGATGCCCTTGGCCTTGTACTTGTCGGCGAACTCGGCGTCGAAGATCTCCTGGAACAGGTCCTTGAAGCGCCCGTCATAGGCCTTCAGGATCGTGTTCTTGGTGGACAGGTAGAGCGGGTAGCCGCGGTTCAGCGCGTAGTTCATCGAGGCGCGGGCGAAGTCGCGGATCGAATCGTCGAGGTTGTACATCGCCATGGCGACGCCGGAGCCCGGCGCGTCGAACACCTCGCGCTCGATCGTTTCGCCGTCATCGCCGACGAACCGGATCGTCAGCTTGCCCTTGCCCGGGAACAGGAAGTCGGTGGCGCGGTACTGGTCGCCGAAGGCATGGCGTCCGATGATGATCGGCTGAGTCCAGCCGGGCACCAGCCGGGGCACGTTGTTGCAGATGATCGGCTCGCGGAAGATGACGCCGCCGAGGATGTTGCGGATCGTGCCGTTCGGCGAGCGGTACATGCGCTTCAGGCCGAATTCCTCGACGCGCGCCTCGTCCGGCGTGATGGTGGCGCACTTGACGCCGACGCCGTACTGCTTGATCGCCTCGGCGGCGTCGACCGTCACCTGGTCGTCGGTCTCGTCGCGGTACTCGATCCCGAGGTCGTAGTACTTCAGGTCGATGTCGAGATAGGGGTGGATCAGCTTGTCCTTGATAAGCTGCCAGATGATGCGGGTCATCTCGTCGCCGTCGAGCTCGACGACCGGATTATCGACCTTGATCTTCGCCATGAACTGCGCCTCTTGAATGGGTGTCTGCGAAAGGAATGGAGAGCCGGCGCGAGCGCAAGCCGCGACGCCGGCATCGATGTCGCGGCCCCTATAGCACTCCGCTTGGAGAGTTTGAAGCCGACGTTGGTCGGATCGCGAGCGCCTGCCGCCCGCCGTGCGGGCGCATGCGGCCCGACGGTCCCGGATTACGCTGCCGCTCCATCCGGGCTACAGGCTGAACCAAGGCACGGGAGGCCTCAGGGAACCGGCCGCCGGGTCGCCGCGGATTGCGCTGCCGCTCCATCCGGGCTACGGGCTGTGCAATCCAGCCGAAGACCGCCAATGACGTCCACAGCAACTCGCTCCCCCGCCCCGAAAGTCATCCTCGTCGCGCCGCAACTCGGCGAGAACATCGGCATGGTCGCCCGCGCCATGGCCAATTTCGGGCTGCGCGAGCTGCGCCTCGTCAAGCCACGCGACGGCTGGCCCAGCGACAAGGCGCGCGCCGCCGCGTCCGGCGCCGACTGGGTGGTCGACGAGGCGACGGTATACGGGTCGACCGCTGAGGCCGTCGCCGACCTCGGCCTGGTGCTGGCGACGACGGCGCGGCCGCGCGAGATGTCGAAGCCGATCCTGACCGCCGAGTCGGCAGCCGTGCGCCTGGCCGAGCGCGTCGATGCCGGCGAGTCGGCCGGCATCCTGTTCGGCGCCGAGCGGTCGGGGCTCGACAACGACGACGTGGCGCTGGCGGACGCCATCATCACCTTCCCGACCGCGCCCGAATTCGCCTCGCTCAACCTCGCCCAGTCGGTGCTGCTGAGCGGCTACGAGTGGTTCCGGACCCGCGGCGGGACCGGCGGGCGGCCGCGCGCCGAGCTGCCGCCGCTGGCGGCGAAGGCCGACGTCGAGCGGCTGTTCGAGCACCTGGAAGGGGAACTGGATGCGGCCGGCTTCCTGTATCCGCCGGAAAAGCGGCCGGTCATGGTGCGCAACCTGCGGACGATCTTCCTGAAGGCGGCGCTGACCGACCAGGAGGTGCGCTCGCTGCGCGGCGTGATCCGGGCGCTGTCGGAGCTGAAGCAGCGGCGGGCAAAACCCGCCGATGAGTGAGCGATCGGTTGATCGGGGGCCCGATTTCGCCAGAATTCCCTGCGATCGGGTCGGGGCAGCGGCACGGACTCGCCTGCCGGCGAGCCGGCGCCGTCCGGAGATGTGACGGTCACCCAGGACATGCCCCGCATCGTCGTCTTCGATTCCGGCCTCGGCGGCCTGTCGGTGCTCACGGAGGTGCGCAAGGCGCGTCCGGACGCCGACATCGCCTATGTCGCCGACACGGCCGGCTTTCCCTATGGCGGCCGGCAGGACGGCGAGGTGGTGCGCCGGGTGCTGGCGGTGTTCGAGAGGATCGTCGCCGTGCGGCCGCCCGACGTGGCGGTGATCGCCTGCAACACGGCCTCGACGCTGGTGCTGCCCTACCTCAGGGCGAGCCACGATTTTCCCTTCGTCGGCACGGTGCCGGCGATCAAGCCGGCCGCCGAGCAGACGCGGTCGGGGCTGATCAGCGTGCTGGCGACGCCCGGCACCGTGAAGCGCGACTACACGCGCGCGCTGATCGAAAGCTACGCCTCGAACGCGCGGGTCACGCTGATCGGCGCGACCGGGCTTGCCGCCCTGGCCGAAGCCGCGATGCGCGGCGAAGCGGTGGACGACGCGGCGATCGGCGCCGAGATCGCGCCGGTGTTCGTGGAGGAGCCGGGCCGGCGCACCGACGTCGTGGTGCTCGGCTGCACGCACTATCCGCTCGTTCTCGACCGTCTCCGGCGCCTGGCGCCGTGGCCGGTGACCTGGATCGACCCCGCCCCGGCGATCGCCCGGCGGGTGACGAGCCTGCTTGCCGGAATGCCGGTCGGGGCGACGGCCGGGCCCGGCGAAGCGGTGTTCACGGGCAGGCCGGCCGATCCGGGCGCGATGGAAGCGCTGATGGGCCGGTTCGGCCTGACGGGTCCGGCCCATTGGGAGCCGGCCGCCGGCGCGACCGGGCGCGGCGCCGTCTGACCGGGGCGCCGTTTGACATTGCAACCTGCCGGTTATATCTAGCTGCCTGCGCGGGCCGTTGGGTCCGCGTATTGCATTCCGCTTCCGTGGCATTCGGGGTTTCCGCCGGTTTTGGCGGCGTGGCCTTGGTGCCTGTCAGCCGTGCGAGCGGCAGAGGAGGAGCGGGTCATACTCGAACTGAACCCGCATAGGCGAAACAAAGGTTACGTACGATGACGAAGCGCATCCAGGCCAAGCACAAGCTTGACCGCCGCATGGGGCAGAACATCTGGGGCCGCCCGAAGAGCCCGGTCAACCGGCGCGAATACGGCCCCGGCGAACACGGCCAGCGGCGCCGCACCAAGACCTCCGACTTCGGCCTGCAGCTCAAGGCCAAGCAGAAGCTCAAGGGCTACTACGGCAACAT
Source organism: Microbaculum marinum (assembly GCF_037855135.1). NCBI lineage: Bacteria > Pseudomonadati > Pseudomonadota > Alphaproteobacteria > Hyphomicrobiales > Tepidamorphaceae > Microbaculum > Microbaculum marinum. The sequence goes on along the minus strand of NZ_JAZHOF010000011.1, from coordinate 40,053 downwards.
CACCGAAAAGCAGTTCCGCCGCATCTACGACGAAGCGACCCGGATGCGCGGCGACGCCAACGCCAACCTGATCGGCCTGCTGGAGCGCCGCCTCGACGCGGTCGTCTACCGCGCCAAGTTCGTGCCGACCGTCTTCGCCGCCCGCCAGCTCGTCGGCCACGGCCACGTCAAGGTGAACGGCCGCCGCGTCAACATCCCGAGCTTCCGCTGCTCGGTCGGCGACGTCATCGAGATCCGCGACAAGTCGAAGGACATGGCGCTGATACTCGAGGCCATCGACAGCTCCGAGCGCGACGTGCCGGAGTATATCGACGTCGACCACAAGAAGATGACCGCCACCTACGTCCGCGTCCCGGAACTGGCGGAAGTGCCCTATCCGGTGATGATGGAGCCGAACCTGGTCATCGAATTCTACTCGCGCTGAGCCGCGCCGGTTCGCAACGAGATTTCGAGGCCGCCCCCTTCGGGCGGCCTTTTTCGTTTGCAGGAGGCGTTCAGATCGCCGCCCTGCCCCGCGTCTCCAGCAGGCGGGCGGCGACGATCGAGAGGATCGCGGCCAGCGCGAAGAACCAGATGCCCGGCAGGGCGGTGGCGTCGGCGAGGCCGGAGCGCTTGACGGCGAACACCACCAGCGCGATCACCAGCACGTCCAGCATCGACCAGCGCCCGAACAGGGCGGCGAGGCGGACCGCCGTCGCCGGCATTCCCCTGCCGGCGATCCTGCCGGCGGCGAGCCGCGCCAGCACGACGAGCTTCAGGGCCGGAAAGACGATCGAGAAGGCGCCGAGCACCAGGCCGAGGAAGTATTCCCGCTCCTCGAGCAGCGCAACGACGACCCCGAGCAGCGAATGGCGCTCCGGCAGCAGGAAGAAGCGATGGAACTCGAGGCTCGGCAGCAGCAGGCCGAGGACCAGCGACACCGCAGCGGCCGCAACGATGGCGGCGGGACCGTAGCGCCGCCAGCAGGCGCGGACCGGGCCCGTGGCGGCAGCCGTGGAGCGCCCCTGTTCCATTCCCTCACCGCCCTGCCCGGTCCAGTCTGCCACCTGATGCACCGGCGCACGAAAACGGCCGTGGCAACGCATCGTGAATAGCGATATTCGGGTGCATACGGGCAATCGGGCCCGCACGAAACCCCGCACCTCGAAACCAGCACCAGGGAGACCGGCCATCTACCGCGTACGCATACAAGCCGACGACGAGGCCGAGGCCGACGCGATCTCGGACGCGCTCGGCTACGCCCTGTTCCCCGAGACCAGCGCCGTCGGCATGATCGAGACCGACAAGGGCTGGTTCGCCGAGGCATTCTACACCGACGAACCCGAGGAAGCCGCCATTCGCGCGATCCTCGAGCGGGCGACGGGCAGGCCGGCGGCGAACCGCCGGATCGTCTGCGAGGCGCTGGCCGACCGCAACTGGGTCAAGGACAGCCTGGAGGCGCTGCCGCCCGTCTTCGCCGGCCGCTTCGCCGTGTTCGGCCACCACGACAAGGCGCGCATCCCGGCCAACGCCATACCGATCGAGATCGAGGCCGGCCAGGCCTTCGGCACCGGCCACCACGGCACGACGCTCGGCTGCCTGACGGCGCTCGACCGGCTTTCCAGGCGCGGCCGGTTCACCCGCCCGCTTGATGTCGGCTGCGGCACCGGCGTCCTGGCGATCGCGGCTGCAAAGCTCCTGCGGGTGCCGGTCGCGGCCACCGACATCGACCCGATCGCCGTTGCGCTGACCCGGGAGAATGCCGCCAAGAACGGCGTCGCCGCGCTGGTGCGGGCGGTGACGGCGGACGGCGTCGGGGCGCAGGCCGTCAAGTCGGGAGCGCCCTACGACCTCGTGCTGGCCAACATCCTCGCAAAGCCGCTGGTGGCGCTCGCCCCGGCGATCCGTCCGCTGATGGCGCGGGGCACGGTGGTCATCCTGTCCGGCCTGCTCACCACCCAGCGCCGCGAGGTCGAGGCCGCCTGGCGCGCGCGCGGCTGCGTGCCGATGTTCCGCATCGTGCTCGACGGCTGGGCAACGCTGGTGCTGGAGGTGCACTAGGAGGCAGGCACGACGGGACTGCCCCGCGCTCACCCGACACGCTGTTCCACGTCAAAACGCCTCATCTTGCGAGGCTGACCGCACCTGCGCTCAATTCGCATCATCCGCCGCTCCCCGAATTCCCGACGGCACCGCCGGCCGTCCAGAGCGCCCAGTGCTGAACCAGCAGCATGGCAAAGTAGAGAAAGGCGCACGCGGAAATCCAAGAACCGGCCACCCGCGCGGCGACGCGATGCCAGTGCAAGTGCGCACCGAGGGTCAGTCCGGCAATCACCGTTGCCAAGGCAACGCAACCGATCACCGTCGCGACGGCGCTCCACAGACGGCCGGCAGCGGCGCCCGCCTCCGGAACCGCGTCTGTCCCCACTGCCAGCCCGCAAACGGCCGCGACACCGACGGCCAGCCAGAGTGGGGCGCGCAAACCCGCGGTGACCGCGCCGGCAGCCGCCAGGGCGGTCGCGAGCAACAGAGGCGTCGCATCCGGCGGCTGAGGCAGCGCCGCCGACAGGACCAGCCCGGTGGCGACGCCGACGGCGAGGACCACAGTTCCCGCTCTGCATGCGGCGCGGCCGCCCCGGCCGAGCAGCAGAGCAGTCGCGACGACGGCGAGCAGTTCAGAGGGGACGACAAACGGATGCAGCAGCCCCGCATAGAAATCCCCCAGCCCCTCCAGAGCGCCGTGCGCCAATGCGGTCCCGGGAACCAGCCACAAGAGAGTTCCGGTGAGGGCGAATACGATGCGCCTGTTCACGCCATTCCCGTCAGGAACGCTCCGCCGGCGAACGCGATCAGTACCCCGGCGGTCCGCACGGCGATTCGGCCGACCGGCCATTTGGCGAGGCCGCCGAACGCGATCCCGCAAAGATGGAGAAGACCGGTGGCCACCACGAAGCCGAGCGCATAGGACACCGCGTCGGAGGCAACCGGCATTTCGGTTCCGTGCGCATAGCCATGAAAGACCGCGAAAATGCCGACGATCAAGGCTGCCGCCCACAGCGGCGGCTTCAGCGCGAGCGCGACGCAGATGCCGAGGACGACAGCCGAGAGCGCGATCCCCGTTTCGACTGCCGGCAGAGGCACCTCGATCATGCCGAAGGCCCCGCCGAGCGCCATGATGAGCGGAAAAACGATCGGCAGAACCCATATTGCCGGCGCTCCCAGGAAAACGCCCCACAGGCCGACGGCGATCATGGCGATGACGTGATCGGGTCCGAGCACGGGATGCAGGAAGCCGCTCGAGAAACCACCGGCGCCCCCCGTTTCCGTGTGTCCCAGCACGGGAGCCGCCACGATTATCGCTGCCAAGCAAACAGCGAAGCCGATGATGCCGCAACGCGCACGTGTCATTGGAATCCCCTCATGAGAATATCGCATCCAGCCGCTCCACAACCCAGAACGCGGCGACGCACCCGATACCGTAGGCGGCAGCCGTCCGAACGGATTTTCCCAGCGCGAAGATCAGCCGCGCCGAGTATCCGACCAGCAGGAGCGCGGCTATGAACACCAGCTGGCCGATTTCGACTCCGACGTTGAACGCAAACAATGCGAGCGGGACATCGCCCTGGGGCAGGCCGAGACCGACCATTGCTCCGGCGAACCCGAATCCATGCAGCAGGCCGAATCCAAATGCGACGATCCACGGCCAGGTGATCGTCAGGCTTTTCTCGCCGCGCTCCATCCGGACCGCCTCGGCGGCAACGAGCAGGATGCTCAAGGCGATCATCGCCTCGACAGGGGCCGGGGGCAAAGTCACCAGACCGAAGGTGGCCAGCGCCAGCGTGACGGAGTGGGCGATGGTGAAGGCGGTGATCGTCTGGACCAGGACCCGCCAGTCACGCACAATCAACATCAGCGAAGCGACGAACAGCAGATGGTCGAGGCCGTAGAGGATGTGCTCGATCCCCTGCACGAGATAGGTCAGCGCGACGCCCAACGTGCCCTGATCGGCATGAACCTCCAACCACGGGCGGGACGGCCGCACCAGCGACGTCGCGGAGGCGCCGCGACCGTCGTCGATGCGCACGAGAACGTCGGTAATCGTGGCTTCAAGCCCCGGAAAACGAATCCGCTTTCCAGCGAGGCCGCCCGGAATCTCGAAGGCGCTGCGTTCGATGCGGGAGCCGGGCAATGTCTGAACGCTCGGCTGCGTGAGCATCGTCGCATTGTCCGGCAGCGCCAGTGCGACCGGGAGCTGGGCGCCCGACAACAGTGGCGTGCGCCAGAACACAGCGTAGCGTTCCGGACCTATGCTATCGATCTGCAAATAGGCGGGACGCACATCATGTGCCGAAGCCGAACCTGTCAGCGCCGCCGCCAGGAACACGACCGGCGCAAGCAGCGCGAGGACACGGGCTGCGATCCGCGCGGCCATTATCGGACCGGTTCCCCTGTTGCACTCCCAGACGGTGGACGAACGGTGGTAAAGTCCACTGTCTGCGGATCGGGGATGACGATGGTGTAGCGCGACAGCATCTCCTCGTAAGCGCGCTCGCGGATCTCTCGATAGCGCTCGTCGAGCCAGGCGGAGCGGACGGTGTCCGCGATCGTGTCGAAGTCCGCGGGACGAGCCGGTTCGAGTGTGTCTATCCAGACGAGATGCCAGCCGTAGCCGGAGCGAATCGGCCCCTGCCATCGGTCCGGCGTCAGCTTGAACAGTTCCTCGGCGAAGGCAGGACCGAACTCCTTGGCTATCTCCACCGGACTGCGGCCGCCGTAGTAGTCGCGGAACATGAAACGATCCGCCCGAGCGGAGAGCTGCGGATCGTCCGCGGACGTTCCAGCCAACGAGGGGAGCAACGCCTCGGCATCCATCCGGGCGCCATCGAGGCCACGCTTGTCCTGCGAAAAATAGAGATGGCGGAAGCTGACCCGCGGCGGCATGGCGAACCGCCCGGTATTGTCGGCGTACCAGGCGCGCAACTCCGACTCCGACGGCTCCTCGAGTTCGGCCAGATCGGCAAGCAGGAAGTCCATTTTCTGGGCGAGTCTCCGCTCGATGATCTCGTCGTCCTGGTCGAGACCGAGGGCCATCGCTTCGCGTACCAGGATGCGCTGGGTTGCCTCCTGCTTCGCCAGTTCGCGCATTTGATCGGGTTGGGGGACCGCACGTCCCTGTGCGAGCAAAACCAGGGCAATCTGGCGCAAATCATCTTCCGTCAGCTCGATCCTCAGCGGGTCGGCAGATGGCGGCGATGGGTCCTGCGGGACGACGACGGAGTAAACTGCGAAAAGGAGCGCGCCCGCTGCCAGGAACTGGAACAGCGGCTCCCGCAGGACGCGTACGATCCGACGGGCCCGAGTGGGAGTATCGCGATCCGCAGGCTGCCCAGCCGGGACCCCCCGCGCGGGTCTTCGCTCTGCGAGGCTGCTCAATTTTTGATTCCTCAATCCAGAGCGGTTCGGAGCCAGATGGGATCTTTCGGACGCGGCAATACCGGGTCAAGACCTATCCGTCGGCCGAAGGCGATAGCGGGCACATGGAGGAGGTCGTCCGATGTCAAGCGCGCGTCTCGCATTCTCCTTGCATGGGACCTGGCGAGCGACGGACGGCTGCCGATCGCAAACGGAACCGTTTGCATCACGTTGCCCTTCCTAGTTCAGCTGCCGCGCCGATGTCGCTGCTGCGTGAGCCTGGGCGACCGGGCTGTCCTTCAGGTAGGCGATGATCGCAAATCGCCCCGCCGGATCTCTGACGGCGTCCGACTCCAGGGCATCGATCAGTTCCGGCACGGCATCCCAATTGCGCCACTCGCCAAGATCCCCAACCACGAACCCGGCCATGGGCGGCCGGTTGCGGATGAACCCGCGATAGGCGTCGACGACACGCTGACGCGGGATTCTCCGGTTTGCGTTGCCGTGAACGCTGAGCGCCAGCAGCGCTGCTTCTATTTCCGGCAGGCTCCGGCCCGGGTCGGCAAGATAGGTCTCCTCGATCCAGGCGACCCGATCGGGCCCTCTCAATTCCAGGTCCGCAGCGAGCAGAGCAGCCAGATTGGTAGCATCGTGTGCGGCCGAGGCGTCGATCAGCTGCCGATCGATCGCCGCGGCATCCTGCGCATTGCCGGCGATCCCGAGAAGCAGGAGATAGGCGTCCCGGCGCTGCGCCAATGACGGGTCACTTGTCCAGTTGCGCAGCTTCTCCACGTCCAGCACCGGCTTGAGCGTCCGCATGACGTCGTACGGCGCGCGCGCCAGCTCGCCGAAGGCGATCTCGGCGACGAGCGGATCGGCACTTTCGAGCTGCCGCTCGACGACGGCGATGCGCGCCGGCCAGTTGGTCGTGTCGGGCGCAGCCTGGGCCGTACTGGACAGCGGCCAGGACAGCCGGGTGGCGTTCGATGGTCCGTCGACGGTCGTCAGGAAACGGCGCAGCCAATCGGCATGTTCCGTGCCGACCGGGCCCAGATCCGTCCATCGACCCGACTGCGAGTTTCGGGCCAGCAGGAACGTGCCACCCTGCGTCACAGTCCAACGCGCCGGGTCGGACGCGCCTTCGACATAGGTCCCCACGGGTCCGTCGCCCTTCAACTCCGCAACTATGCGAAACCCCTGACTGCCGCGAGCCGGCTCGGCCAGCACGACGACGTCCGCGGCATCGAGCTTCTGACCGATGGTCACGGAGACGGCCGAAAGACAGATTATGCACGCAACGGCCGAGCCGGAGCTGCCGGCCAGCAGCGTCGCCGGCAGGACAAGTTGCACCAGTTTGCGGATCCGGCCCGACATCATCGTGGTCCGACTATTCCGGCACTGTTGCTCCGGTCACCTCCGTGCCCAGGAATACCGGCGGCTCGACGACCTCGTAATTGGCGTACCCGAACTCGTTGCTGCGCGCGAAGATGAGTCCGACGCCGCCCTTGTCGTCGCCGTGTCCGGACGGCTTGTAGACCTTGTAGGTGTAATCCCTGTTGCCGAAATTCGTGACGAGCTTCCCGTCGGCGATGGAATAGGCGCTGTTCGGGTTGCCGAGATAGGAGTGTGACGGAAGGTCACCGAACTCCGAGGGCTGGGGAATGCGGGGATCGACATTCATGATCAGCAGCAAGCCGTCGCTGGTCCAGCGCGTCTTCATCAGTCCGCCGGTCACGGCGTTCTTCAGCCAGAGGTACTTGCCCGTGACAAGCGACTTGAGTTCGTCGTCGTTGAGGGCGACCGCGCCCTGCTTCTCGAGATCGTCGACGGTGCGCCCGGCCACCGCCTTGGCACGTTCATCGGCGGTCGGGGTGTACCAGATCGGCGAGGACCAGGCGCGCTCCTGAACGGTCGCCGGAACCATCTCCGGCGGTGGGACGCCCAGTTCCCTGGCCTGGATCGTGGTCCAGCGCGGCGTCGGGATCGCCAGGGCGCGGGCGTAGTAGAAGGCGTCGAGCGAGGGGTCGAAGTCCGGATCGGACCAGTAGCCGATCAACTCCGTCTTGCCTGTCGTGTCATCGTAGGTGGCGCTGACGAGATCGACGGTCGACTGGATTGCCGGCACCTTGCCGAACACGTCGGGCTCGCGATCGCCCGACCAGACGACGTCGTAGACCTTTTCGAAGCTCTGACCATCCTTCGACCAGCCCTTGACGATCTGGATCCGGTCGAGATTGGCCGCCGAAGGATCCTTGAGCGCCCACACGACGAACCGCGGCACCGATTCGCCCGAACGCGTCACGGCGGGCGGTGCCGGCAGGTCTGCGCCCATGGGCACGGCGCTGCTGTAGGCAAGCTTAACCCAGTCGTCGTTCCGGAGCATGCCGCCGTCGAAGTTCCAGCCGCCGAAAAAGCGCAACTGCATGCGGGGTCCGCTGGTGGCGAACGTCTCCTTGCGCTGCATCGCTTCGAACAGGGAGGCGCGCGTATTCTCGTCGGCCCAGAGCCCGGTCAGGCCCGCCGGGTTCTCCAATCGCACGTCCAGCCCGGTGAAGTTGTGACCCGCCATGCGCTCCTTCATGGTGCCGTCGAGACGGGCATGACCGCCGTAGAAATTCTCCTGGCGGTAGGGAACACCCGTATTGTGCGAGTCGGAACCGCCGACGATCCCGGTCTTGAAGGGATTGTAGCCCTTCGCCTGCTGCATCGCGATGCCGTCCTTCAGCGCCTGGCGGACGAAGCTGCCGCCGATGGTGATGAAGGCGTCCTCGGGATTGCCGAGCAGGAAATTCAGGATCTCGTAGTTGGCGAACTCGTCGTTGGGCGACAGCAGCGGGTGGGTTTCGGAAGCCCCCTTGATCTGCTTGATCTCGGTCAGCCGCTCGTTGCGGTCGCGCGCCTCGGCCCAGGCCTTGTCGATCGGGCGCCCCTGGAAGTCGACTTCGGTGGGAAACATCAGCCCGCCGGACACGTTGGCGTTGTGGGAAATCGCCAGCAGGTCGATGCCCGCCTTCCGCTGCTCGTCCATCCAGGCCCACAGGTCGGACGGCGTCTGGCTCTCGAGCGAACTGAACGGCCGCGCCGGCACCTTTGCGCAATCCTTGAAGAAGACGTTGCGGTGCATGTTCCGGTAGTCGGGCGTCGACGTCCACTCGTAGGAGCAGAAAGCCGTGAACTTGCCGGGCTCATTGGCCTCGTCGGCCGCCTTGTTGTTGGCCTGCCATACCGTGTCGGAGACTTCCGGCTGCACGAGCGCGGCGATCGGCTTCTCCTCGATCATGCTGGTGCCGAGCCACAGGTAGATGCGCTGGATATCGGCGGCGTCGTGGACCTGGAGTTCCTTGGCGATCGCCAGCTTGCTGATCGGCGATTCGGGATCGTTCGATAGCCGCACCACGCCGGCATATTCGGAGTGATCGGTGACGCCCATCCAGTCGAGCGGCGTGGTGATCTGGATATCGTAGCCGAGGGGGTGCTTGATCGGTTCGCCCTTCGCGTACTTGTAGGCATCGGCAGGGCCGGTGACGTGGTTGCCGAATATGTAGGCGTCAAACGACCAGCTGGTGTGAACGTGGGTTTCGCCGAAGTATGCCTTCCTGTCGGCCGGTTCCTGAGCCGTCGCCGTCGTCGCCACCATTCCGGCAATCATTATCGAAACGCAGATCGCTCCAGACAGGGTCCTGGCTCGAAGAATGTTCATCGGGGGCTTCCTTTTGACGGCTCACGCGGCATTCCGTGAACGCCCGCTTTGGGGAGTCACTTTGCGTCAAGATGATCATAGTATGCCAGCGCGAACAAACCATTTCACGCCATGTCGGGAGGGGGTTTCGTGCAGCATCGCAAGGTTCCGGTGATCTCGGTAACGGCCCTCGCCGGGGTTCCGGATTTCGTCAGGTCCCTTTATGGAGAGCCGACCCTGCGACGGGCCAACACGGCGGTGAAGCTCGACCTTGAAGCCATCGGCGATCCTGATGCGTTCATGCCGCTCGCCGTCCTGTCACGCTTCGTCCATGCGATCGAACGCCATGCCCGGCAGCCGGATTTCGGCTTGCTCGTCGCCCCGCACCTGTCGATCCGGAATTACGGGTGCTGGGGAAGTTATCTGCTGGGCGCAGATACGCTCGCCGGCGTCATCGAGCGCGCGATCCGGGCCAGCCGGTTTCACAGCAGCGACGAGAGCGTGAGGCTCGACGTCGCCAACGGTGTGGCACGTATCAGCTATCCCAGCGCGGCCAAGGGACAGAAGGGGTATCCGCATATCGCCTGCGGTGTCGTCGGGATCTTGCTGAGCATTTGTCGGGAATATCTTCCTGCCCACTGGCGTCCTCTGAGGGTCGAGCTCGACTTCCCAATGCCGAACCGGCCATCGGAGTACGAGGAGCAGTTCAAATGCCCGGTATGGTTCGATGCTGCCGCGCCGGCAGTTTGCATCGATGCCCACCAGCTGTCGCTGTCCAAGAACCGCTCAGATACCAGGCGCCTCTTGACCTTGAGCGACGTCGCGGGATCCCGAGAGCGTCTTCGCGATCCCGATTTTTCCGCAATTGTTGCAGAGCAGGTGCGCCATCAACTCGTTGCCGGCGGGGGGACCGTCGATAGTGTCGCTAGGACACTGGATTTAAGCGTCAGGAGCCTGCAGCGCGAACTGCACCGCTGCGGGGCAAGCTTTCGGGACATCACATCGACCGTGCGGACCAGACGGGCCGCCGAGCTGTTGAGGGAGACAGACGTTTCGATCACCCAGATCTCGGCCGATCTCGGCTATTCAGCCCCGGCTCACTTCGCACGCGCGTTCCGGAAAGTGACGGGCCGATCTCCCCGGGACTACCGGATGAGCTTCCGGCAGCAATCGGAAGATCGGCAGCAGACGCCGCCCGGCACCAATCCCTGAAGTCAACGTCGGCCGACGATCAGATCCGCGGCCTTCTCGGCGATCATCATGACGGGAGCATTTATGTTGCCGCCGGTCAGGTCCGGCATGACGGATGCGTCCACGACCCGCAGTCCCTCGACCCCGACCACCCGCAGCGTCCCATCCACGACACGCTCGTTGTCGCTGTCGCCGCCCATTCTGCACGTACCTGCGGGATGATGTACCGAAACGGCAGTCGCCGCTATGTGGGCATCGAGCTGCGCATCGTCGGCACCTTTCGGCCCGAGGATGGAACCGACATGCCTCGACAGTGGCGCAATGCTCGTCAGGCCGAGGAGCTCCCGAAGGCCGTCACGGAGCAACTGCCGATCAGCGGCAACCGACAGAAAATTCTGCGTTATCATCGGCGGGTCCAGCGGGTTGCTCGACCGCAGCCGGACATGTCCTCGACTTGCCGGATGCAAAACGATCGCGCGAAGCGCAAACGCATCGGAAAAGGGCTTGCTGAACGGCGGCAGCCACGGAGCAGCGCTCAGGGCCCCGGCTATCATCATCACCTGCAGGTCGGGCTGCTGCGCCTGGGAGCGCACCTTCAGGAAGCCCATGTCCGCGACAGGCAGCCGGCCTACGAAGCCGCGCCCCGAAATGGTCCAGTGCGCCAATGAAGCCATCAGGCGATCAAGGCGCATGTTTCGCAACAGGGACCCCCGATCCGAACGAGCACAGATCACGGGAGAGGAGATGTGATCCTGGAGATTCGAACCGACGCCCGGAAGGTCGACGCGGCAGGCTATGCCGTGCCGACGCAACTGGTCCGCAGGACCGATACCCGATAGCATCAGCGTTTGCGGGGAATTGATCGCGCCGCCGCAGAGCACGACTTCCCGGCTCGCGAGCAGTTCCATCTCCCGGCCATTCCGCCGACACCTGACGCCGACCGCCCGATTGCCTTTCCACAGCAGGGTCACCACGTGGGTCCTGACCATGACGGTCAGGTTTGGACGGGCCCTGGCCGGATGCAGGTAGGCGCGCGCCGCGCTAGCCCGCCGACCATTCTTTCGCGTCGTCTGCCAGGGCGAGAACCCCTCCGTATCGGTATCGTTGTAGTCGTTGCCGGTCCGATAGCCGGCGGACGCCACCGTCTCCCGGAAGCTTTCGCAGATCGGGTCTTCAAAGCCGTTCGGCTCCACACGGATCGGGCCGGCGCGGCCCCGTCGATCGGACGGACTTCCGGTCCACGTTTCGATCCGTTTGAAGTAGGGCAGCAAAGATGCATGATCCCACCCGGGCAGCCCCTGCGCGCTCCAGCGGTCGAAATCGAGGGGATGGCCTTTCACCCACGCCATGGCGTTCGTGGAGGACGATCCTCCAACGACCTTTCCCCGCGCGCATTCCATCGCCTTGCCGATCGCCGCATCCGGCTCAGTGTCATATCCCCAGTCGGTGATCCGTCCCGCAAGAAGCCGCGGCCAGCCGAGGGGCATATGGATGAGAGGATGCCGATCCCAGCCGCCGGCCTCCACCACGAGAACCCGGACGTCCGGATCTTCACTCAATCGCGCCGCAAGGACGCAACCGGCCGATCCCGCACCGACGATGATGTAGTCCCACTCCCGGCTCATGTCAGGACTGCGCGAATGCATCCGCCAGCAGACCGGCGGTTTCCTGCGCCCTGGTGAGCGGGAAGAGGTGAGATGCTCCCTGCAACATGCGAAGCCCGGCGCCGGGTATCGACGCCTGCAACGCTTCGATCACTGCGGGCGGGCAGGACGTGTCTTCGCTCACGCCAATGCAAGTCACGGAACAACGCAACGAGCGAAGGCCTTCGGTGGCGTCGTGGCGTGCCAACGCTCGCCAGGCAGATGCCCAACGCGCAACGGGCGTGCATCGCAGTTGCGTCCGGGCGTAGCGCACGCCCGGCAGATCCGCAGCGATTTCCGCTGCCGTGAACCAACGAGCGAGCGTTCCGGCGACCTGGGCCGCTATTCCGTCGGTCTCCGCCGCCACTGCCCTATCCTCGAACACCGGACCTCCCCTGGGCATCGTCGCCATCAGGGCAAGTCCGGCAACGCGATCCTCAGCACGGATCGCAAGATGTTGCGCGACGGCGCCCCCCATGGAGATTCCGGCCAGGTGGAACCGGTCCACGTTCCTCGCATCAAGCAGCATCCCGACATCATCGGCGAGTTCGCCGATGTCCTTCGGCACCGTCACTTCATCCTGGCCGTGTCCCATCAGGTCCGGGGCGATGACCCGAAAGCGCGGCGCGAGAATGCGGGCCGTCTCCGCCCACATCCGGTGATCGAGCGCCAGTGCATGGCACAGGACCAGCACCGGGCCGTCGCCGCCGGTATCGAGGTGAACGACGGGCCGTCCCGCGATTTCCACCACGCAGGCCGGCGGGCCCTGACCGACCGATCGACTTCGGCCTCTCACCCTCTGCGGTCCTTCAGGTTTTCCGCAAGCGAGGCCGATATCAGTTCCGCGGCGATATCGGACATCTGCTCCTGAGCGCCGAATGCGGTTGTGGCCAGATACGCCTTGACGGTTGCCAGGCTGCGCAGCGAGTTGCCCGCCATCCGCTGCTGAAGCAGATTCAGCTCGGCATCCAAGTCATCTCTTTCCAGCACGCGTGCGCAGATGCCGATCATGCGCGCTTCCTCAGCGCCGATCTCGCGCCGGCTGAAGACCAGTTCGGCGGCTGCTTTCGCGCCGACACGCGGCACCAGCGCGGTGAGCGCAAGCGTCGGCGGCAAGTCCTTGTCCAGTTCCGGAAGGCTGAACGTCGAACCGGCCTGAGCCCAGGTCAGGTCGCACGACACGGCCAGGGCACAGCCCAAGCCGAGCGCCCGTCCACGTACCGCCGCTACGACCGGAAGCCGGCACGACCGCACCGCCGCGTAGAGTGCGAGAATCGGTTTGGCGACCTTCGCGGCCAGTGTCAGGCTGTCGATATCGGCACCGAAGCCCCCTCCCGGCGCACGACCGCACGAGAAATGCGCGCCATAGCCCTCCAGGATGATCAGCCGTTCCGCATCTGTTGCCGGATCCGACACTGCATCGGTCAGTGCCTGAATGGCCGGCAGGTCGAGGAAGTTCCCGTCCCCCGATCCCAGACGTATCCAGCGGGCCGGGCCTCCGCGCTCGACCCGGATCAGGTCACTCATTTGAAACGCCCTCCGTCATCGCCCGGCGTCTTCCGGGAACTGCCGCCTGGAATTCGGCAATCTCATCTTCCGGCATGTTCAGCACGCGCCTCAGCACGGTCGCCGTATCCTCGCCGAGCGGACGCGGAAACGAAGGCAACGGACCGGGACAAGACTTCAGCTTTATGGGATCGCCCATCACGCGCACCGAGCTGCCGCTGTCGTTCTCCATGGTCAGGACCATGTTCCGATAGGTGATCTGCGGGTCGCTGGCGACGCGGTCCAGCGTATTGACGACGCCAACGGGGACCTCCTGCGCCTCGAGCCGGCCAACCGCTTCGTCGACATCGAGATTGGCGAAGGCCGCCTCGAGGATGGGCCACAGCGCCTCCTTGTTCTTCAGCCTCGCCCCGTTGTCGATAAAGCGAGGATCGTTCGGTAGCTCGTTCAATTGCAGCGCGACGCACAGGCCCTTCCACATCCTCTCGGTGTTCGCCGTGACGACGATGTCCTCGCCGGAACCGGTGGTAAAGGACCGGTAGGTAGGAATGGAATCGTGCGCTCTTCCCTGCCGGCCCGGAATCATGCCGGAGTTCAGATAGTAGGCCCCCTGGTAGCACAGCATCGCCGCCTGGCAGTCGAGCATCGAGATGTCGATCACCTCGCCGTCGCCGTTCAGATGCCGGCGGTTTATCGCCGCCAGGCAGGCAATAACCGCATACATGCCGGCCGAGAGGTCCCCAATCGGAATCCCTGCGCGGACCGGAGGGCGGCCGGCTTCGCCGGTCATCGACATGCCCCCCGACAGGGCCTGGACGATCATGTCGTATGCCGGCTTGTTCCGGTATGGACCGTCCTGGCCAAACCCGGATATCGAACACCAGATCAGGGACGGCACTTCGGCGCGCAGATCCTCTACAGAAAGTCCCAGACGGCGGATTACGCCCGGCCGAAAGTTCTCGATGACGATGTCCGACGCACATGCCATGCGCCGCAGTGCCTCCCTCCCCTTGTCGGTCTTCAGATCGAGCACCACGCATTGCTTCGATCGGTTGATCGAGTGGTAGTAGAGACTGTCGCCCTCGACGAAGTGCGGCGCGACCGAGCGCGAAAGGTCGCCCTGCGGACTTTCGACCTTGATGACCTCGGCACCGAGATCGGCGAGGATCTGGGTTGCATAGGGGCCCGACAGAAACTGGGTGAGATCCAGCACCCGTATGCCCTGCAGCGGACCAGTACGCGCATTCTCAGTCATCACTTTCCTTTCCTGGCCGAACGCTCAGCGCTTCGGCAGCGTCTGCTACCAGCCGTCCGTATTTCGGCAGTATCGATGCATCGAACCTGAAGGAGGGGATCGTCAGCGCCAGACAACCGGTGACGCGCCCAGCCGACATGACCGGGGCGGCGATCCCCACGGACTCAGGAATCTTCTCGCTTTGCGACCAGGCCCAGCCGTCCTTGCGAATGCCGCGCAGACGCTTACGCAACGCTGCCGGATCGATCAGGGCCCCCGTCACCGGAGACGGTTCCGCAGCAGCGATCACAGCCGCCTGCTCGTCCTCGGGCAGAAAGGCAAGGATGGCCAATCCCGAGGCGCCCCAAACTATCGGGAAGCGCTGCCGGGCATCGAGCCGGTACCGCAACGAGTGGGGGCTGTCGGAGACCGCCGTGAACACCATGCGGCCGGTCCCGTGCAGATAGAGAGCGAACGCTGCGGTCTCGCCTGTCTTCTCCGTCAGCCATTCCAGCGATGGCCCGGCAAAGTCCCCGAAGGAATGGCTGTTGGCCACCAGCGTCGCCACGCGATAGTACTCCGCGCCAATGCCGTAGCGGCGCGTGTGCGGGTCCTGACGAAGGAAGTCCTCGGACACCAGGAGATCAAACATCCGGTGCACCGTGCTTTGGGCAAGCCCCAACTCCTGGGCCACACTCTTGATGGAGATTGGCCCCTCCGCCTCGGCGGCGGCGCGCAGAACCGCCAGGACACGCACCGTCGTTCCACTGGGCGTGCTCATGCCACCTTCTTCGACTGGCAGATCACCTCGACAATTCGTTGTGGTGACAGGGGGCACTCCGAGAACCGGGCGCCAAAGGGCCGCAGCGCGTCCTCGACGGCCGCGACGATGCAAGCCGCCGCCGGTATGGTACCGCCTTCCCCCGCCCCCTTCACGCCGAGCGGGTTGAGCGGAGTCGGCGTCTCCATATGCACTATCTCGACGTCGGGAACATCGGGAGCCATCGGCAGCAGGTAGTCCGCAAGGGTCGTCGTTACCGGCTGCGCCTCGTCGTCGTAGTGCATGTGCTCGAACAAGGCGTTGCCGATCCCGTGCGCCACGCCGCCCTGTATCTGACCGTCGACGGCCATCGGATTGACCAGACGCCCGCTGTCGTGGGCGACGACGTAGCGCCGGATCTCCACCGCGCCGGTGTCCGCGTCGACTTCGACCTCGGCGACGTGCGTGCCATTGCAGTAGGTTGCCTGGCGCGGCGAAAACCAGTCGGCCGTCTCAAGGCCGGGTTCGAGCCCTTCCGGCAAAGTGAATCCCGGCATGCCATTGGCGAACTGCCGCAATTCGCCCAGTGTGACCGAGCGGTTGGTGCCGCGCGCCCGCACGACACGAGAGTCGATTTCGATGTCGGCTTCCGGCACCTCCAGCCTGAGAGCCGCAAACTTGATGACCTTGGCGCGGAGGCTCTTCGATGCATTGTGTGTGGACGAGCCGGCATTGACGGTGACGCGGCTCGCAAACGTCCCGATCCCGATCGGCACGATGCCGGTATCGGCCACCCTGACATCGACATCTTCCATGGGGACGCCGAAGGCGTCTGCCGCGATCTGGGCGAGGATCGTCTTCTGGCCCTGGCCCTGGGGGGCGGCACCCGACGCAATCTCTATTCGCCCGTCGGCGGCCACGCGGGCCTTGCTGCCTTCGTAGGGCCCGAGGCCGGTTCCCTCGACATAGTTGGCAACGCCGATGCCGATGTACCGCCCTTCGGCCAACGCTGCGGATTGGCGCTGCTTGAATCCCTCCCAATCCGCCTTCGCAAGGGCAAGGCGCTGGCACTCCGGATAATCGCCACTGTCATAGGTGAGCGGCGAGCCGTCGCGATAGATCAGCCCCATCCGGTAGGGCATCTGATCTGGCCGGATCATGTTGCGCCGTCGGACTTCGGCAGGATCGAGGCCGAGCCTGTCCGCCAGCCGGTCCATCATCCGCTCCATGGCGAACACGGCCTGCGGCCGCCCCGCTCCGCGCAGCGGTGTGGTCGGAGGCTTGTTGGTAAAGACCGAACGCATCCGCATACGGTAGTTCGGGATCACGTAAGGCCCCGGCACCGTCGTTGCCGCGATGTAGGGGAGTATGATTCCCCACGGAGCCGCACAGCCGCTGTCGTGTACGAGGTCTCCCTCGACCGCGATCAGGCGCCCGTCGCGATCCGCCGCGACGCGCATCGTCCAAATCTGATCTCGCTCCTGCGTCGTCGACAGGAAATGTTCGCGTCGGTCCTCGGTCCACTTCACCGGCCGGCCCGTTTCGCGAGCCAGCGCCGCACACAGGACTTCTTCGGGATAGACCATTCCCTTGGGCCCGAAACCGCCTCCGACATCGGGAGCAATCACGCGGACCTTGCCATCATCGTGTCCCAGCATCTCCACGATGATGTTCTTGACCATGTGCGGCGCCTGGGCGGCCGACCAGACGGTCAGTTGATCGGTCAGTGCATCGTACTGCGCCTGGACCGCACGGCACTCCATCGCCTGGCAGCAGCCGCGATGCTGACGGAACGTCTCTTCGATCACCACTTCGGCTGCCTCGAAGGGATTTTCGTCCTCCCCGAACTGCAGGACGAGATCCGCCGCGATGTTGTCCTTCAGGCTGGAGTGCATCAACGGCGCACCGGGCTCCGCCGCAGTTCCGACATCCGCCGCAACAGGCAGCGGGACACCGTCGACAAACACCATCTGCGCGGCGTCCTCGCCCAACTCGCGACTGTCGGCGAGCACGACCGCCACGGGCTCTCCGACAAACGTCGCCTCGCCATCTGCAAGAACGGGAAAGTTGTGCGGTTGCCGGATTGCCGCATTCGGCACCTGGATGGGAGTCTGCCGCCCACGAAGGCAGTCCGGCAGGTCCGCCATCGTCCAGATCGAATGCACCCCCGGCATGCCGGCGGCTTCGGAAACATCGACCGAGTCGATGCGGGCATGGGCCCAGGGCGACCTGACGATCACCGCCACCAGCGCATCGGACAGCACGATATCGTCCGTGAACTGTCCCTTGCCGCGCAGAAGGGGCTCGTCTTCCCGGCGCTCGACCCGAGCTCCGAAATACTTCGCACCCATTACGACGCCCTCCGAATTTCGGCTGCGGCTTCCATCGCAGCGTCGACAATTCCCTTGTAGCCGGTGCACCGGCACGCATTCGCCGTGAGCGCTATGCGGACCTCGTCCCGGGTCGGCTCCGGATTGCGCGTCAGGAAGTCGGTCAAGGTCATGAGCATTCCGGGCGTGCAGAAGCCGCACTGCAGACCGTGGCATCGCCGAAACGCCGCCTGTAGCGGACCGAGCGGACCCTGCTCCTCGGACAGGCCCTCAACCGTCACCACCTCGGCGCCGTCCGCCTGCACCGCCAACATCAGGCAACTGCGGACCGACCGACCGTCGACCATGACAGTACAGGCCCCGCACACGCCGTGCTCGCAACCGACGTGGGTACCGGTGAGCGACAGCTTCTTGCGCAGAAGTTCGACAAGCGACAGACGCGGCTCGACCGACGCCTGATAGTCCGTGCCATTGACGTTGATGCTTACGTCCCGCAGGCTCATTTCTTCTCATCCTTTGCTCGAACGGAGGCCTCTTCGAGAGCACGCACGGTCAGGACGCGCGCCAGATGCCGGCGGTAGGAGCCGCTGACGACCGCGTCCTGCATCGCCTCGAGCGAAGCAGCCTCCTCTCCGGCCAACTCGAACAGTTGCCGGGTGGGGATCTCACCGACCATCGACGTCTCGGCCGTCTTGAGCCTGACCGGGGCGGGTCCGACCCCGAACACCGTCACTGCAGCCCGTGCGATGCTTCCGGCTTCGTCCAGCGCCATCAGGACGGCCGCGCCGGCCAGGGCGAAGTCGCCGTGGCGGCGCGCAAATTCCCTGAACGACCAGCCGTGGTCGCCCTGCCACGGATTCCAGTCGACGGAAGTCAGCAGTTCGCCCTCCTCGGCGGCGGGCGTCATGTACCCGACGACGTAGTCCTCGATCGGAACCGAGCGCTTTCCCTCCTTGCCCTGGAGATGCACCACGCCATCGAGCAGTGCGGAGACCGCGAGCAACTCGGCGGCCGGGTCCAGGTGAGACAGGCTGCCTCCGATCGTGCCGCGGTTGCGAGTGGCGATGTGCCCGACATGGGACAACGCCTCCAGGGCCACCGGCACCGATTCGGCCAGGCGGGTGTCCTCCTGCATCTCGACCTGCCGCGTCATCGCCCCGATCCTGATGGAGGATCCGTCGACATCGATAAAGGACAGATCGTCGATCCTGTTCAGGTCGACGAGGTGGTCGAATTGCCCATAGCGGAAGTTCATCATCGGCATCAGCGACTGCCCGCCGGCGAGCGGTCGTGCGTTCTCCAGGCTCGACAACAGATCGACCGCCTCCGATACGTGGCGCGGATCGTGATACTCGAACGGTGCGGGCCTCATGCGCTGTGCTCCTTTCTGACACCGCCGGCGCGCAGATTGTCCGCTGCCTTCTTCACTGCCGCAGTGACCTTCTTCTGGGACTCTTCCGTGTGCCGGAAGGCCGGGACCGTAACGAGAATGGAGCCGGCCACCCGGCCGTCCTCGCCGTAGACGGGAGCCGCAGACCCAACGGCACCTTCGACACGCTCGCCGCGCGATATCGCAATCCCGTTCTGTCGGATTTCGAGAAGCTGTTCGAACAGAACGTCCCTGTCCGTGACCGTATCCGGTGTGACGGCGACGAGGCCGTGACGCTCGATCACGTCGTGGATCTCCTGCTCCGGGAGGAAGGCAAGGATCGACTTTCCGGACGCACCGGTGTGCAGGAAGTCCCGCCGGCCCAGGGGTATGTCGTAGCCCAGCGGCTGCGGCGATCGTTCCGACATCACGATGATCATCAGACCCGCCTCGCGATCGTACAGGTTGAACACGACCGTCTCTCCCGTCTCTCGGGCAAGCGCCGCGAGAGCGGGCCGCAGGCGCAGGAAGAACGGGTTGTCGTTCAGAGATATCGCGGCGAGGCGGAGGAATTCCGCCCCGGCCGTATAGAGCTTGCCAGCCGGAGCGAAGGCGACGAAGCCGTCTTCCGCAAGCATCCGCATCAGCCGCAGGGTCGTGGAGGTATTGTAGCCGCTCTTGGCCACGAGCTCGCTCAGCGACAGCGGGGCGCTCGCCTCGACAAGAATCCGAAGCAGGTTCGTCGCCTTGTGAATGGGGCTCTCCGCCATCACGCCGCTACCTGGAGAAGATGTGGATGGAGCACGCCCCGTGGTCGAAGCCGGAGATTCCGCCGCCCGTCGCGTGAGCGAGTCCGACACGCGCGCCTTCGACCTGCCGGTCGCCGCATTCACCGCGCAGCTGGCGCACGACTTCGACCGCCTGCGCCGCACCGGTCGCGCCAACCGGATGGCCCTTGGCCAGCAGACCTCCCGAGGGGTTCACGGCGACCTTGCCGTCAATCGCGCTGTCGCCGCGTTCGACGAACGCCCCGGCCTCACCTCTCCCGCAGAAGCCGAAAGCTTCGTAGTAGAGCAGTTCGGCGATCGAGAAAGCGTCGTGCACCTCTGCGAGAT
Organism: Microbaculum marinum; assembly: GCF_037855135.1. Lineage (NCBI taxonomy): Bacteria > Pseudomonadati > Pseudomonadota > Alphaproteobacteria > Hyphomicrobiales > Tepidamorphaceae > Microbaculum > Microbaculum marinum. Next base: position 19,835 of record NZ_JAZHOF010000011.1, on the reverse strand, counting down.
CAACATCGTCCGGTCCGATACCCGCCTCCTCGTAGGCATGACCCGCCCCGCGCACGGTGATCTCGGGCATCGTCATGTCGCGGAATCCGTCGGTGTGCTTTCCCGAGGACAGATCGGATGCACGAACGAACACCGGATCGCGCCTGTAGCGGCGCGCCGTGGCCGCGTCGGCCAGGACGATCGCCGCCGATCCGTCTCCCGTCGGACAGCACTGAAGCAGCGTGAAAGGATCGGCTATCAGTCGCGACGACAGCACTTCCTCGACCGTGACCGGCGCACGCATCTGGGCGTCGGGGTTCATGGCGCCGTTCGCCCGGTTCTTCACGGAGACCTGGGCCAGCTGGCGCTCGGTCAGGCCGAAGTCGTGCATGTAGCGCTTGGCTCGCATCGCATATAGCGCCGGCATCACCATGCCCTGCTGGACTTCCCAGTCCTCCCGCTCCAGAGGCAGCGTGCCGCCTCCAAACCTGGTCAACTTCTCGACGCCGATGACGAGCGCCGTATCGCAGGCACCGGACCGGATCGCCAGAACAGCGGCGCGCAGTGCCGAAGATGAAGAGGAGCAGGCATTCTCAACATTGAAGACCGGAATGCCCGAAAGCCCCATCCGGCCCAATATCCGTTGCCCTGGCATCATCCCCGACAGCGCCGAGCCGCAATACGCGGCCCCCAACTCCCGGCCGTCGATCCCGGCATCCTCCAGGGCCTGCTTGACCGCAGGCCAGCCCAGGTCGGCGATCGTCTTCTCGGGATACTTGCCGAACGGGATCATCCCGACGCCGATTACCGCCGTTTCACGCATCGGAGGCCTCCGCAGGTTCGAAAACATAGGTCGTGAAGTGCGTTCCCGCGGCGTCCTTGCCGACTTCGCCCATACGTGCGCGGACTCGCGTTCCAATGCCGACCGACCCACGCCAATGCCCGAAAACGCGCAGCCCGTCTGGCAGGTCGACGTAGGCAAGCCTCACCGGGCGGTGCCACTCGGCTGGTCCGACATGAACTTCGGTCAACGAGTAGACCGTGCCGGCCGCCTCGACGGGCTTCCGGACGATGTCTGTGGATTGGCAGTTGCTGCAAATCGGCGGCATCGGAAAAGCCCGATTGCCGCAGGCTTGGCATTGGCCGGTAACGAAGCGGATGCTGCCCTCGCCGGCGTCCTCGACGGCATCTCCGGCCAAACTATGGATCGTCATTTCGAGACTCCCTCGCCGCGACGGAAGCGCCCCATCACCGCGCGTCCGGCCAGCCTGGCGACCGACAGCGACTTGCCGCCACCCGCCTCCACCTCGCCGGTCTCGATCAGGCGGGCGAGGTTGCTTGCAAACTGAAGCGTGAGCTCGTCGGCCAGGGCCTGTATCATCCCGGCACCGCGACCGTACTGTGCGACTGCTCCGACGAGCGTCACCTCCGTCGTGCTGGCGACCAGCGTCCCGCCGCCGGCATCCTCGCTCAGTTCAAACGTGAAGTCGGCCTGCGCACGACCGCGTCCGCGACGTTCCGCGCCCTCGCCGCGCACTCGCATCCGGTAGGTGTCGGCATCGCGCTCGAGGATCCTGCCCTTGCCTCGGAACACCATCGACATCGGACCGAGCCTGGTGGCGACCTCGCCGACGAAGCTGTCGCCACCATCCCACTCGGAAAGGGTGCCGCCCGGGAAGCAGGTGGCCATCAGGTCGAGTTGCTGCAGCAAGGCCCAGGTATCGGGCGGCGGCAGCGTGAGTCTGAACGAGTTGTTGCAAACGATCGCCATCTTTGTCTCCTTGCAGATCGGCCGGCGCCGCGACGCGACGCCGGCGATCCTGTCTCAGTAGGAGTATTCCGCAGCTTCCGGGCTGGCGAAGTTCTCCTTCAGCGACTTCAGGCCGAAGGGCTTCTCGCGATCGACGCCGAAAACCGTGCTCTTGCGAGGCGGATTCCGCTTCTCAATCGCGCCGTAGTGGTAGTCGCCGATCAGGCCGCCGAAATCGACGTTGTCCATCGTGGCGAGCGCGTTCATGACGCCTTCCCGCGAAAGGTCGCCGTGGGCCACCGCCTTCTCGATCATGGCAGTCACGGCACGCGCCTGGTTGTAGCCCAGCACGAACCAGACGTTGGGGGCCTGATCCGGCTTGTGCGCCGCGATATCGGCTTCCAGTTCGGCCATGCCGGGCGAATTCGCCTGGTTGCCCCATTCCGTCCCCTCGCCGGCCAACCACACGTTCTTCTCGAGGTAGTCGACTACCGGGCTGTCGAGCAGGGCCCCATGCCACGAAGGCCACTGCGCAATCCATCGCGGCTCGAAACCTGCGCGGGCGGAGTTGCCCACGATCCTGGCAAGTTGCGGCGGCACCGTCGTTACGAACACCATCTCGCAACCGGCCGACTTGAGCTGTTCAATCTGCCCGGTGAAGTCCTGGTCGGACTGGCTCAAGGTCACTTCCGCAGCGATTTCCAGACCGCGCTTTTCGGCAACGAACTTGATGCCGTCCATGCCGGCCTCGCCGTAGGGATCGTCGCGAACCAGACCGCAGATGACGGGATCGTCGTCGGCTTCGGTATCCAGCCAGTGCGCGAAGGCGTTGACCGCCATGATCTGATAGGTAGCACCGACCGGCAGAAGGTTCGGATCGTGCACCCAATAGCTGTCGAACGATGCCGGCGCGACGACCATCTTGTCGGTTCGGAGCTGTGGCAGGATCGCCTTCGTGGTGTGGGTCCCGAAGACCTGGCTGAAGCTGACCACCTGGTTCTTCAGCTTGTTGTACTGCTGGACGGTCAGCGCCTCCTGATTGGCGTTGTCCTCGGTCAGGAGCTTGACCTTGTACTTGCCGGCGATGCCGCCCTGCTCGTTGATCCTCTCAAACCACACCTCGTGACCGGCCGTAACCGGCAGCCCGAGCACGGCTACCGGGCCGCTGAGCGGTGAGATGATGCCGAGCGTGATCGTTTCCCCGTCAAAACCGGGAACTTCTTCCAGCTCGGCGGCTGCCGCGATTGCCGGAGCCATCGCGACCAGTGACATCAATAGGTATTTCTTCAAGTCAGTCCTCCCTGGGGTTGATTTCATTTGTGGCGTCTCGGCGCCGACAGCCGACCCGCCGCAGCCGAAACGGCACGTGCGAGCCCTCCCGGGGCCACGACGAGGAAAAAGACGATGAGGACGCCGAACAGGATCTGGTTGAGCGCGAAGACCGTGATCAGCCCGCCATCGCTCTGGTTGACGGCCACGAACGGCAGACTGCCCGCGACCTCGCGCATCAGGTGCGGCAGAAAGGTGATGACGACGGCTCCAATCACGCCGCCCGCCACGGAGCCGATCCCGCCGACGATGATCATGGCGATGTACTGGATGCCCAGCAGCAGGTTCCATTCGACCGGCGAAACGTACTGGACGTAGGCTCCGTACAGCGCGCCGGCGACTGCGGCGACCGCCGAAGAGATCGCAAACGCGGCTATCTTCATGTGGGAAACGTCGATGCCGACGAATTCCGCCGTCAGTTCCCGGTCGCGTATTGCCATCAGGGCACGGCCGGGCCGGGAATTTATGATGTTGAAGACCAGCCAGGCCGAGATCCCGACAATCCCCCATACCAGCCAGAAGTAACACTGGTCGCGCGTGGCCCCGAACAGGTCGGCAAAATCGATCGGCCCGATGGCCACCGGAACCGAGATTCCGCGGCCTGCCGCGCCGCCTGTAACGGCACTCCAGTTGGAGAAGATGTGAAGGCCGATGAATACAAGGGCGAAGGTGACCATCACGAGATAGTTGCCGCGCAAGCGCAAGGCGAATGGCCCCACAAGTGCGCCGAGCCCGAAGCCGACCAGGCCGGCGCCCGGCAGCCAGATCCAGAATGGAAGTCCCCAATCCTGTCCGAACACGCCCGCGGCATAGGCGCCGGCGCCGAGGAAGAAGGGATGGCCCAGCGACACCTGGCCGGTGTTGCCGGTCAGCAGGTTCAGGCCGATGGCGCCGATTGCCGCGATGCCTGCGTAGACCGACACCTGAAGCCAGAAGGAATTGCCGAGCACGAACGGCAGCGCAACGTAGCAGACAGCCAGCAAGACCGGCATCGAGAGGGACGGCATCCGACGTGCCGTCACGGCGGCGGTTTCCGCGGAACTCATCATACTCTCCCGCTCTGGCGCTGTCCGAAGAGGCCCTGCGGCCGGAACATGAGGAAGCCCACCAGCAGGAAGTACGGCATCACCAGATGGAGGTTCTTGCCCAGCCACGGAGCCAGCGTGGGCGCCCAGGCGGCGGTGAGCACCTCGGCAATGCCGATCAGGATGCCGCCGACCACGGCGCCGAGCGGGCTGGACAGTCCGCCGAGAATCACCGCGGGAATGGCTCTCAGCGCAACATGCGACAGTTCCGGGGAAACGAGGCGCGACCCGCCCCCAAGCATGACGCCGGCCAGACAGGCAAGCATGCCGGCCACGAACCAGGCCGTGGCGTGCACGAGACGCGGCTCGATGCCCTGCGCGATAGCGGCCTCGGGATCCGAGGCTGTGGCCCGCATCGCCAGGCCCATTCGGGTCCTGAAGAAGAACACCGCAAGGACCGCGACCGAACCTGCAGCGAACGCCAGGGTCCAAAGGTCGATCGTGAACACCTGCACGCTGGCGATGCTGACCATGGCCAGGCCGAACGGGTCGTTCATGTTCAGAAAATCGTAGCCGAACAACGTGATCGGCACCTGCTCCAGGACGATCAGCACCGCCCAGGTTGCCATGATCACCGTGAACGCAGGATGCGTGAGCAGCTTGTCGAAGATGGTGCGCTGCAGTCCGGCGGCGACGAGGCCGGTCGCCAGCATCGCCATCGGCAGGGCAATCCAGAACGTCGTCCCCAACCCGTTTATGAAGTACTGGGCCAGATATGCACCCAGCATGAGAAGGCCGCCCTGGGCAAAGTTCAGGATGCCGGTCGCCTTGTAGACCATCACGAATCCCAAGGCGATGAGCGCGTAGACCGAACCGAGCGACAGACCTGCGAAGATCAGCTTGGTGAAATCGATCATGCCGGCACCTCCGTTCCCAGATAGGCGGCTATGACCTTCGGGTCCTTCTGGACATCCTCGGGCCGACCAAGCGCGATGGGACATCCGTACTCGAGCACAAGCACCCGATCGGCGAGGCTCATCAAAAATCCCATGTCGTGTTCGACCAGCAGGATGGTCGTCTTGAACCGGCGCCGGATGATCCGGATGATCTCGGCCATCCGGGCGGTTTCCTCACGGTTCAGTCCGGCGACCGGTTCATCGAGCAGCAACAGGTCCGGCTCCATGGCCAGGGCCCGGCCCAACTCGATCAGCTTGCGTATCCCGTAGAGCAACATCGCCGACGGCGTGCCGAGGTAGGGATCCAGGCCGAGCAGGTCGACGATCTCCGCCACCTTACCCCGATTGTTCGCCTCCTCCCTGCGAACGGCCGGAAACTGAAGAGCCGCGCCGAGAAAACCGCATTGCATTGCGCTGTGCCGGCCAAGAAGCACATTCTCGGCCGCGTCGAGCTTGTCGAACAGTCCGAGGTTCTGGAAGGTCCGCGCTATTCCCATGCCGGCGAGGTCACGGCGTCTTACGCCGAGCAGCGAACCGCCCTTGAAATCGATCGTCCCCCTGTCCGGCCGGTAGGCCGCCGTCAGGCAGTTGAACAGCGTCGTCTTGCCGGCTCCGTTCGGTCCGATGACCGCGAACAGGGACGCCTCCTCGACGTCGAAACTCACCTGATCGAGCGCTCTCACGCCGCCGAAGCTGATTCCGACGTCGCGAACCTGCAGCAGGGCGCTCATGCGGCCGCTCCCACGCCCTGGCCCAGATAGGCTTCACGGACCTTGGGGTCGTCCTTGAGATCCCGGCTGGCGCCGGTAATGGCCACCCGGCCGGTCTCGAGGATGCACGCCGACGATGACAGCGCCAGCGCGAGAGTTGCGTTCTGCTCTACGAGAAGCACGGACGCTCCCCGCTCGTTTATCTGGTTCAATGCCCCTGCGATCTGCTGAATCACCATCGGGGCGAGACCGAGCGACGGTTCGTCAAGCAGTAAGAGGCGGGGGTCGCTCATCAGCGCACGGCCGACGGCGACCATCTGCTGCTGGCCGCCGGAGAGCAGGCCTGCCATGTCCTGACGCCGGCCGACGAGGTCGGGAAACAGCGCATAGACCTCGTCGAGACCGGATCCCAGGCCGGTGCGCGGGCGGGTAAACCCGCCGCACAGGAGATTCTCCTCCACACTCAGGTCCGGGAACACCCGCCGACCTTCCATGACCTGGGCGATACCGGCCCGGACCCGCGTTGCAGTCCGCCCGGTCAGGGGCCGTCCGTCATATTCGATCGACCCGCCGACCTCGCCCCCGCCATGGTGGGACAGCAGCCCCGAGATGGCGCGGAGCGCGGTCGTCTTGCCGGCACCATTCGGACCGAGAAGGGCGACGATGGCGTTTTCGGGAACTTCGAAGGAGACGCCATCGAGAGCCAGGGAGGCTCCTCGATACCGCACCGACAGATTGTTGAGCGACAGCAGAGCCACGGCCCTATCCGATCGTGAACGGGTCGCGCGTGGCGCCGGAGAGTTCGATCCAGACGGTTTTGGTTTCGAGAGGCTCCTCGATCGCCTCGCGGCCGTTCTCGCAGCCGAGTCCCGACGGGCCGAATCCGCCCAACGCCGGTGCCGCCGCGTGGCGCCAGGCACCGCCACCGAACATTTGCCCCCGCTCAGGGACCGCACCGAAATCGGCCTGCATCGTTCCTCCCGATGAATTCTACTGAGTAGAATCTACTTTTGTTAAATGAAAATATTTATGCTGCCGAATGTCAACCCCACAAATCGGAAATCGACATGAACCTGGCGGCGCCCGGGCCATCTGGCGGGTCGGCGGTTCGCACGGCCCGTCAAGGCCAGGAGGTCATCGATGTCAGCAGAAGAGAGGGACGGCAGCCGCCGGGGCCCTGCAGCAGCAATGCCGCGATTGGTGCTCCGGCACCCGGAAGAGTGCCTCGCATCGGCCAATCAGCGGCCGCAGCATAGCGGCAGGAGAAGGGTCGCCACGCGTTCCCGCGCGGCACTCATGGCGCGCCGCGTCGCCCGATGGTTCAGATCCCTTCGAGGATCAGTCCGGACTGCCGGAGACCTCGACGGTCCTTGCCCGGTGCGCCCGGTGGGATCGGTACGACATCCAGGCGCTCCACGCCAGGAGCGCAACGGTTATCAGCACGAACGCCATGCTGATCGGCCGCTCGACGAAGGTCGTGAGGTCACCCCGGGAGATCAAGAGAGCCCGCCGGAAATTTTCCTCCATCATCGGCCCGAGCACGAACCCGAGCAGCAATGGCGCAGGCGGAAAATCCAGGATCCGCATGCCGTAGCCGAGTATGCCGAACACAACCACCGTCATCACGTCGAACGTGCTGTTGTTGACGGTGAAGACGCCGACGCAGATAAACATCAGGATCGACGGATAGAGGATGGGGAACGGGATCTGAAGCACGCGGACCCAGACGCCGATCAGCGGAATGTTCAGCAGGAGCAGCATGAGATTGCCGATCCAGAAACTCATGATCACGCCCCAGAACAGATCCGGATGCTCCAGCATCAGCGTCGGACCGGGCGCCATTCCGTGAATGATCAGGACGCCCAGCATCAGCGCCATCGTCGCGCTGCCGGGGATGCCGAGCGTGAGGGTCGGAATGAATGCGGTCTGGTCGGCCGCGTTGTTCGCCGATTCCGGACCCATGATGCCTTCGATCGCGCCATTGCCGAAGCGGGACGGATCCCTGGCAATCTTCTTTTCCGCTGCGTAGGACATGAAGGAGGCGATGGAACCGCCGGTCCCGGGAAGGGCGCCGAAGAACGAACCGATCATCGTCCCGCGCAACAGCGGAAACACACTGCGGCGAACGTCGTCGCGTGTTGGAAGCATCGACCTCAGGTTGATGCTCTTGTCGACCTCGGTGATGCCGGCCCGCCTGATGCTCGCGATGACCTCGGCGACGCCGAAGAGGCCCATGGCCAGAGCAACGAGATTGATCCCCTCGATCAGCTCGAAAGCCCCGTATGTGAACCGCGACGTGCCCGAATAGATGTCGATCCCGACCAGCCCGAACAGGATGCCCAGCACCACCATCGCCACGCTCTTGACTGGCGACCCCGATGAAATGACGGAGGCGGCGATCAATCCCACCAGCATGAGCGAGAAATACTCCGCCGGGCCGAACTTCAGTGCGACTTCGCTGATCACCGGCGCAAACAGCATCGTGATGACGACGCCGAGCGAGCCGCCGACGAAGGATGCCACCGTCGTCATGAGAAGGGCGACGGCCGCGCGTCCCTGCTGGGCCATCGGGTAGCCGTCCAGACATGTCACGGCGGTGGCCGGCGTGCCGGGGAGATTGAGCAGGATCGAGGCGGTGGAGCCGCCATATGTCGATCCGTAGTAGATGCCTCCGAGCATGATCAAAGCGGAGGTCGGATCGAGCATGAAGGTAATCGGAAACAGCATCGAAATCGCGGCAAGGGCCCCGATGCCGGGGATCACGCCAACGAACGTTCCGAGCAGCACCCCGGCGAAACACCAGAATATGTTGACCGCCGAAACGGCAGTCGAGAAACCGAGCGAGATGTTGTCGAGAAGCGAGTCGTACACGGGGTCACCAGGGCCAGTTCAGGATTGGGATTTGTACACCCAGCGCCACAACGAAGATGAGCGTGGCACCAAGGCACAGCCCCGCGGCGACGCACAACCTACCGAGCAGCGTCATTGAATCGTCGGATAGATAGGCAACGAATGTCAGCCCGAAGATCGCCGGGATCAGTCCAAACGGGCGCAACAGGATCGCGAAGGTCGCCACAGAGGCGCTGACCGCGAGAAACGCGCGCAGATCGCCCGACGGCCAGGCGCCGGCCCGCAGGAACGCCGGGACCATGATCCCGAGTCCCAGGAAAACTAGGATTATCCCCATCGAGGCTGGAGCGAATCCGGGACCCATGTTGGACAGCGAGCCGATCCGAAGCAGCACAAACGAATAGATTGCCGCGTACAGGCCTATCAGTATTAATGACAGGCCACCCAGTATATCCCGATAGTCACGCATGAATGTCTCCCCCCATTACATTGCGTCCGCCCAGCGGGCCACGATGGCAAGGCCTTATCGTTCGGTGACCGGCATCTAGCGGATAACGAAGGGATTCGCAGGCGCATCCCTGGCCGTCGAGATCCAGACACTCTTCTTTTCAAGGTACTCGGAGACTGCGTCGATGCCACTCTCGCGACCAATGCCGGAATGCTTCATTCCGCCGAACGGCATCATGTAGCTGACGGCTCGGTAGGTGTTCACCCAGACGGTACCGGCCCGGAGCAGCTTCGGCAGACGCAGGATCCTGCGGAAATCCTGGGTCCACACGCCTGCCGCCAAGCCGTAGATCGTATCGTTGGCGATCTGTACGGCCTCGTCCTCGGTGTCGAAGCCGATTACCGACAGGACCGGGCCGAAGACCTCCTCGCGCGCTATCCTCATGTCGTTGGTCACGTCGACGAAGATCGTCGGCTCGACAAACTGACCACCAACGGCGTGCTCTCCCGACGCCGCCTTTCCGCCGAACACGCAACGCGCGCCCTCGGATCTGGCGATGTCGATATAGTCGAGAACCTTTCTGTACTGTGCCGGCGTCGTCACCGGGCCGATGTTCGTCTCCAGATTCATCGGATCGCCCAAGGTCGCCGAGCCTGCGATCTCGACCAGCCGCGACACCACCTCGTCCCTGATCGAGTTCTGGAGGAGCAGACGCGAGCCCGCGATGCACGTCTGTCCGGTCGCCGCGAAAATTCCCGAGATGGCGCCCGCCACAGCCGCGTCGATATCCGCGTCCTCGAAGATAATGTTGGGCGACTTTCCCCCGAGCTCGAGCGACACCCGTTTCAGATGCCTGGCCGCCAGTTCATTTATCCTGGCCCCTGTCGCATCGGATCCCGTGAACGTGATCTTGTCGATGCCCGGATGGGAAACGATCGCGCTTCCGGCTTCCTGACCGAACCCGGTCACGACGTTGAACATGCCGTCAGGGAGCCCGGCTTCCCTGGTGAGCCGTGCAAATTCCAGCGTGCTCGCCGAGGCGAATTCGGACGGCTTCACGATGACCGCACACCCAGCCGCGATCGCCGCCGCACATTTCCAGGCAACGAAAAGAAGCGGAGAGTTCCACGCGGTCAAGGCACCCACCACCCCCACCGGCTCTTGGGTGGTGAAGGCGAACATGTCGGGCTTGTCGATCGGGACGAGCTTTCCCTCGAGCTTGTCCACGAGGCCGGCGTAATACCACCACCATTCGGAGTGATACCGGACCTGGGCAAGCATTTCGGCCTTCAGCTTGCCGTTGTCCCGAACCTCGATTTCAGCGAGCCGTTCGGCGTTCTCGGCCACCAGGTCACCGAGCTTCCGCATCACCTTTCCGCGCGCCGTCGCGGACATGGTGGTCCAGGGGCCCCTCCACATGGCATCGCCCGCGGCCATCACGGCCCGGTCGACGTCACCCGCGGTCCCCCTGGGAATGCGCGCCCAGGCCTCGCCGCGATAGGGGTCGACGGTTTCGAACCATTCCCCGTTCACCGGGTCGACGCATTCTCCGCCAATGAAAAGCTGATAGTCTTTCATATGTATATCTCGTCGGATCCGGCCTTGGTGGTCATGACACGCCGGATCTCAGAACAATTCGCTCAATGTACACGTCGCAGAACGACGTGTTGTCAGCAGATTGGTTTGCGACATTTCGGTCACGGCGCGATTGTCACATGGTCCGGCGTCAGGATCCGTTCTCGTCGCGATACGCCTTGACCGACCGTTCCGCCACCCTCATGGCCTCGGCGGCGATCGGCACCCCCGCGTACACCCCGGCCTGAAGAACGACCTCGATGATCTCCTCTTCGGTTGCGCCGTTGTTCAATGCGCCCTTCGTGTGGACGGCAAATTCCTCCCATCGCGCCATCGCCGCGAGCATCGCCAGGTTCAGAAGGCTCCGCGTCTTGCGATCGAGGCCGGGACGGGTCCACACATTGGCCCAGCAATGCTCAACGGTAAATTCGCGAAAGGCCTGCTGGAATGCGGACGGGGTCGCCCCGGGTTCGTTGACATGCTTCGTGCCGAGCACCTCGGCCCTGATCTTCGCGCCGAGTTCCAGTTTTTCGTTATGGTCCATGATTCCATTCCCACCGTTGCAAGAGTTTGTGCCGATCGTGCGCTTCTAGGATCTGATCACCATCCGCGCGATTTCAGTATGGTCGGCGTCCGGCCCGAAGGAAGCCGCGGCCTTTTCCCAGGTTCCCACCAGGCTATCGGCCAGCGGCAGATGCAGATTCAGTTCCCTCGACAGCCTGGAGGCCGTGGCCAGATCCTTGCTCATCAGCCCCATGCTGAAGCCGGACTTGAATGCTTCCGAAAGCACGTGCTGGCTGATCTTGTTCTCCGTGCTGTTGTTGCGGCCCGTCGAGGCATTGAGCACCTGCACGGCGAGTTCGCCGTCGATGCCGAATTCCCGGGCCGTCCTGACAGCCTCGCAGGCCGCAAGCAGCCCCGCCGCAGAGACATAGTTGTTGAGTGCCTTGATCGCGTGGCCCGCCCCTGACGGTCCTACGTGCAGGACGGTCGATGCCATGGCCTGCAGGATCGGCTCGACACCTTTCGCGACCTCGACATCGCCGCCGACCATCGCGGTAAGCTGGCCGTTCACAGCCTTCGCCACGCCGCCGGACACGGGCGCGTCGATCAGATGCGCACCCCGCTCCCGCAGCATCGCGGACAGGTTTCTCGTACCGAGCGGGTCCGAGGAACTCATGTCGATGACGACGCATCCCCGGTTGGCCGACTCGATTGCAGCGCCGGCATCGCCGGAGGCAAGCAGAACGTCCTGAACTATATTGCCGTTGGGCAGCATCAGCACGATCACGTCGCTGCCCCGGAACGCTTCCGAAGGCGAAGCCGCAGCGCCAGCGCCGTGGGCGTCGCGGAAGCGCTCGCTGACCTCGCGGCGTTCGTCGAAAACCGTCAGGTCGAAACCACGCCGAACGAGATTGCGGGCCATCGGAAAGCCCATGTTGCCCAACCCGACGAAGGCAATCTTGCGGCCATCTGATTCAGACATGTTTCCTACCCGGGAGATGCAAGGGACTGGCAAAACGAACGAACCGGATCGTCAGGCCGGCAGCGTGGCGATGAGATATCAACGGGGTTCGAAGCGGCACAGGCGGTGTTTTCCCCGGAGACGGCATCCACGCCGCCATGTGCCGGACTATTGTTCGAGACGCCGGAAGCGGGCATCGGAAGGTCTCCAAGCGGACTCGGAGACCTTCCTTCCTGTCTGGACCGTCGCGCCGGTCAGTTCTGCTTCAGCCCGGTCTTTTCCGCCGTGCTGCGGGAGACGTCCAATTTATTGGAAAGGACCTTCTTGAAGTGCTCGGGTGAGCTTTCCGTCGGAAGGAAGCCCCGCGCTTCGAACTTGGCCGCGATTTCCGGGTCCTTCAGCACCTCCTGAACCGCAGTGCTGATCTTGTTCTTCAATTCTTCGGACATGCCCTTCGGTCCGGCCAGCCCGTAGAAGAACGTCGTTTCCAGCCCGGGAATGGTATCGGACATGGTGGGGACGTCCGGCAGGCCCGGCCACGGCTCCGGCGATCCCACTGCGATCGGTTGCAGCGTGCCGGCCTCGATGTAGGGAAGCGCAGCGCCGAGCGGCAGGAGCAGGATATCGACGTGTCCTGCGACCACGTCGTTGAGGGCCGGACCCGTTCCCGGGTATCCGATGATCGCCGTTTCCACACCGGCTGCATCGTTAATCCTCAAAGTATCGAGGTGCATGCCCCCGCCCGATACGACTGCAAAATTCAGCTTGCCGGGATTTTCCTTGGAATAGGCAATGAATTCGTCGAAGTTCTTAACGGGTGCCTTCGGGTTGGCGACGAGCATCGTTGCGCCTGCCGCCAGCTGTGTGATCTGCTCGAAATCGTCGACCAGATCGTAGTCCAGGTCGTCACGGACCGCAGAGTTACCGACGTCGGAATCGGTCCACACGCCTAGCGTGTAGCCGTCGGGCTTCGCCTGCTGCAGCGTCCTTATGCCGATCGTGCCGGTACCTCCCGGACGGTTCTCGACAATGACGGTCTCGTCCCACTTGCGGGCGAGCCCATCCGCGAGGGTGCGGGCCACCAGGTCGGTTCCGCCACCGGGGGCATAACCGACCAGCAGCGTCACGGTGCCGTCAGGGTATTCATCGGCCAGCGCCGTGGCAGGCACCAGGAGCGCCGCCCCCAAGCCGATTGCGAGATTCAGAATTCTCCTCATGGGATTTTCACCTGTTCTTGAACGTCTCCTCCAGACCGTGTCCACGATCCGTGGCGTCATACTAGAAGCCGCGACTTTTTTTTCAAGGAAAACTTTTGTTTTCTATACAGAACATATCGCAGCTACTAAAGATTTTTTCCGCACATGATGGCGCCGGAAGAGCGAAAGGATCGGGGTGGCTGCACTTGCTCGCCGAGGCGAGATGAATTCGCGGGCACCTCAGCGGCAGTCGCGGGGTCGGCGGCGGTCGCGGGCCGGCGGCTGTCGCGGGTCGGCGGCCTTGCGGGCAGCGCAGCGTGGCGGTGGTCGCCCCGGGGTCTGCTCAAGCCCGGTCGGCGACGCGGCCGGCACCGATCGCGCTTGTCCGGATGACGCCGGCCGGACGCCGCGCGGAGGTCCGCCCCCGACGCGGCACCCTATTGCGGCGAGCCCGCAAGCTTGCCGCCATCAATCGGCAGCGCGACACCCGTGATGAATGTCGCCTGGCCGAGCGCGAGCCAGACGACGGACTCGGCGATTTCCTCCGCCGGCGCCACCCTCTTCATGGGCGTGCGCTGTTCGACCGTGCTGAAATCGCCATCGTTGAGCCTGTCGCTCATTGGCGTTCGAAAGGACCCGGGACACACCGCATTGATGCGGATGTTCCTGTCTGCGTATTCGAGCGCGGCGGACTTCGTGAGCCCAACGATCCCGTGCTTCGCCGCCGTATAGGCCGACATGGATGCCGTGCCGCGCAGCGAAGCCGTGGACCCCACGTTCACGATCGATCCCGATCGATTGGGCAGCATGGCGTTGAGTTCGTGCTTCATGCACAGGAAGACGCCGGTCAGATTGACGTCGACAACCCGCCTCCAGTCGTCTTCCGGATAGTCTGCGACGAACTTCTTCTGCCCTTCGATGCCTGCATTATTGACGGCGCAGTCGATGCGCCCGAAACGCTCCAGGACATGGTCGAAGAATCCAGCGACACTTGCACCGTCGGCCACGTCGAGGGGCCAGTACGCGCCGGTCCCGCCCGCATCCTCCATGCTGGCGACGACCTCGGACCCGGCGTCCTCCTGCAGGTCGCCGATGGCAACCGCCATGCCCTGTCCTGCCAGCGTCAATGCAATCGCACGGCCGAGTCCGGATGCGCCCCCCGTGACCACGCAGATCTTCTGCTGGCGGCCCAGACTTCCGGAACGCAAGTCGCTGTGCCTTCCCCCGGTCGATGATGCCACGATCCGTTTCCTACGTGACGCCGATCAGGACGTCGGCAGAGGCACGCCAGCCATCAGGCCGCCATCCACCGCGATCGTCGTACCAGTTATGAACGATGCGTCTTCCGAACAAAGAAACGCGACCGCCCGCACGATGTCCTTGACGTCGCAATAGCGGCCCAGCGGCGGGACGGAGGACGGGCGATATCCGCCTTCTGCCGGAGTGGCCGCAAACCTTTCGGTCAGCGGCGTCTGCAGCGTACTTGGGGATACGCAGTTCACGCGGACGCCTCGGGAGGCCAGCTCCAGGGCGAAGGTCTGGACGAGAAACTGAAGCGCGACCTTGGATGCCGCGTAGGCTCCGTTGCCCGCCTTCGGACGCTGACCTGCGGCTGACGATACGGCGACAATCGAGCCCCCGCGCTCGGGGAAATACGGCATAGCCGCTCGCACGCCGTTCCAGAATCCCTTGGTGTTGACGTCGAACGTGAGATCGAAATCAGTTTCCGAAACATCGAGAAGGAGCCCCGGCAACAAGACGCCAGCGGTAAAGAGGAACACGTCCATGCCGCCATTGCCGGAAACGCCCCGGGCCATCGCATCATCGATGCTCTGCCGATCCCGGACGTCGGCAGCAAATCCCGCTACCGTGCCAAGCGCGGCAAGCTCTGCCTGCGCCTTTTCCAGCGAGCCGGCATTGGCATCAACGATCGTCACCGCGGCGCCGCCCGACACGAAGAACCGGGCCGCCTCCAGGCCGATTCCCGACGCACCTCCGATTATGCAGACGCTTTTCGCGCTCACCGTGGACCCCGCCGTGTCAGGAACCGATGCCATTGCGACCGACTTCCGAAGCTTTCGCCACCTGGCGATGATGGGCGTGCGGCTCCTGGTCCGAAAAGCGCTCCCCCAGCCACTGCGAGATCTGTCGCAGAGCCTGGGCAGCCAGACGGACCTCCGAGCCCATTCTGACGAACCCGTGGATTGCTCCATCGTATCGCGTGAGGGTGGTTGGCACGCCCGCCTCCATCAGCCGTCGTGCATATTCCTCCCCCTCGTCCCGCAGGGGGTCGAACTCCGCGGTGATCACCAGCGTATCCGGGAGGCCTGCAAGTTCTGACGAGCGAACGGGCGCGATGGCCGGATCGTTCACGTCGGGGGCCTCGCCGGCGTAGTCTCGCCAGAAGCGCAGCATGTCGTCGCTCGACAAGCCGTAGCCCGCCCCGTTCTCGACATAGGAGGTTCGCGAAAGCCGGGGCACATCGGTGATCGGATAGATCAGGACCTGGCCGCTTATGCGGCCCTCACGGCGCTGACGGGAGCGGGCCACGAGCACCGTTGCGAGATTGCCGCCGGCGCTGTCGCCGCCGACGACGATCTTCGGGTCATCGAGTCCCAGAAACCCGCCGTGGGACACGACCCAGGACAGCACGGCGGCGCAGTCGTGGAGGGCGGAGGGAAACGGGTGTTCCGGGGCCAGACGATAATCGGTTGCGATGACTACACAATTGGCGGCGAGACAGATGTCGCGACAGATGTGATCGTGCGTGTCGAGACTTCCTCCGACAAAACCTCCTCCGTGAAAGAAGAGGAAGCAGCCGTCAGGTCTGCCGAACGGCCAATAGATGCGGATCGGAACATCGGTTTGCTCCGAGGTGACATGGAGATCTTCGACCTTGCCTACCTTCGTCTGGTTGGCAGACGTCCGCGAATTCAGCCCGCTGCGGAGTTCCCCGATGGGCAGCATGTGTCGCGGAAGCGGCGATCTCTCCGCCAAGATGCGGGCGATTTGCGGATCCAGGGGCATCTGACCAGTCACTTCGTCCAGTTCGTCGCACTCTGGGAAGGGCCTGCCCGGCAGGCCGAGGGAGCCTAGTGTCGCAAGCGCATGATCGCAATAGCGACTTTTTATTTTCTATGGATGACAAACTCGAGGTCGCCTACGGTCTTCCGCCGCGCCGTCGCAAGCCGACGCGCAGGAGGCCGGAGCGATGAAAGCGACCGCCGGCACGAGCTGACTGTGCCGGCTGAGGCAATGGCATCGGCTTCAGGGCAGCCGGAGACGTCCCGATTCCGCCGACATCCGATGCGAAAAGGCGAGCATCTCCCGCGCTACGAGTGAGATGCGCTCGTCGTCCATGGCATAGCTGAAATCGGCTGCAGTCAGAACCAGGGTGAGCGCGCCGCTCTGCGAGAAGATCGGCACGGCCACCTGGGTCAATCCGCTTCGCCGGTTGCCCTGGTCCAGCGAAAAGCCCTGCTTTCTCGTCTGCTCCAGACGCTCGAGATATTCATCCAGCGGCGGGCGACGGAACCACTCGGTATACTCGTACTGTTCCTTGACCAGCTCGATCGAAGCGCCGGAAAACGCCGCCATCACCAGTCCGGATGCTCCCGAGAACCGCCTCGAACGGCGGCCGACGCTGAAATAGCTGTCGATGCGAAGGGTGCCGCCGACAAAATCGAGCAAGATCAGGTCCTTGTCTTCTGTGACCTTGCCGATCGCCACCGTCACCCCGACGCGTTCGGCCAGCGAGAACATTTCGGGCCTGACCACATCGAGCAGACCGCTCGCCAGCAGGACCCCATGGGCCAATTCCAGAATCAGTATGCCGACGCTGTAGGTTCGATCTCGTTCGTTATAGGTGACATATCCCTCGCGTTGCAGCGTCCTGAGGATATTGAACGCCGTGCCGCGGTGCAGACCCGCTTCGCGAGCGACGTCACTCGCCTTCAGAGGACGTTCAGCACGATGAAGGACCCGGATGACCGCCGCTGCGGCGATGACCGCTCCGACCGGTTTCCCGACCGTGCGTTCACCAGTCCGCCCTTTTCCAGCCTTGCTTTCCGACGGATCGGTCTGACCTGAGTTGGATTCGTCCATGTCGAGCTCATTACACGAATATGCGGTGGTCTGCATGCCTGGGTCGGCGCGCCTGAAGCGGATCGAACCAGACCCTTGCATACTGGATCACTGCAGGAGGCACCCGACGGCGCTTCTGTTTAACCAGTTGCGATTGGTCGTCAAATAGCCGGACGCGACCTTGCCTGCGGGCGATCCGCGCACATTCGCGCATCGCGGCGGCTTCGTTCCACCCATGGGCCACCCGCTTTCCATCCTCAGACAGCGAGGCGCTTTGGGCCAGGGGCAGAGCTTGCGGCCGTCAACCGAACGCCCCCCGATACACCAAGTTTTGTTCTTTATAGAAGACAATTGTTTTCTACTTGATCGCCCTGCCCCGACATGATAACAGCATCGTCCATAGGCTTTCCGCCGCATTTTCGACCTGTCAACCATTCACCAAATCGCCGTGCGCGCTTTGAAAATATAACTGCCCTCCGGTGGCGGCAAGATCGCAAATAGATACATGCGAAACGTGAAAATATACTTACTCCATATTATCTTCACTTGAAAGTTAATGTTGCGAACGTCGGAAAAATGACCGTGCTCTCTGGGACCGAAGTAAATGAACAAACCTGTCCGCTTTGAATCCGCGTGCGTATCCAAATGGCTGGACCGCTTCGAGGAAGCGCTCCAGGCCACTAACCGAGAGAAACTGGAAGCGCTCTTTCTCGAGGATTCGCACTGGCGGGACATGCTCGCGCTGACCTGGACGATGGTCTCGCATGACGGGCGGGACGCGATCGTCGAGGGCCTGTTGCGGACGCAGCCTCAAGTGCATCCGCGTCAATTCCAGATCGCAACGGGCAGGATGCAGCCCAGGGCGGCCGTCAGGCTTGGAATGAACGTCATCGAGGCGGTGTTCAGCTTCGAGACCGATTCGGGCCGATGCCACGGGGTCCTGCGCCTTCCTTCCGACGATCCCACCTGGGCCTGGGTGATTTCCACCTCGCTGACGGAACTGAAGGGGCACGAGGAGCCGATCAACGAAAGGCGGCCGCACGGCGCCGACTATTCCCGCAATTTCGGATCGGCGAACTGGGCGGACCTGCGTTCGAAGAAGCAGGCGTTTTCCGACAGGGAGCCTGCCGTTCTCGTCATCGGGGGGAGCCAGTTCGGGCTGACGTTGGCGGCTAGACTGGGCCTGCTCGATGTCGACACCCTGGTCGTGGAGCGCACCGCCCGCATCGGCGATGTCTGGCGCAACCGCTATCATTCCCTGGCGCTGCACAACCAGGTGGGAAAGAACCACCTGCCCTATATCCCGTTCCCGCCAAACTGGCCCAGGTACATCTCCAAGGACATGCTGGCGGGATTCATCGAGTTCTACGGCTGGGCGATGGACTGCAACGTGTGGACCAGCACCGAATTTCTCGAGGGCAGTTTCGACGAGCAGCGAGGTACGTGGAACGCGCGGATCCGCCAGGCCGACGGCACCGAGCGTATCCTACGTCCGCGTCACCTGGTATTCGCCAATGGCGTATCGGGAGAGAAGAAGACCCCATCGGTTCCCGGGCTGAACGACTTCAAGGGCGAGGTGGTCCATACCGCCGACTATCATTCCGGCGAACAGTATCGAGACAAGCGGGCGATCGTCATCGGCACGGGGACCAGTGGCCACGACTGCGCGCAGGATCTCTACGGCCACGGCGCCAAGGTGAAGCTGGTTCAGCGCGGCTCCACCACGATCATCGGACTGGACGCCGCGGCGACCGGTGATGCAGCTTATCTCAATGGCGAGTTGTCGATGGATGACGCCGATCTGTTCTCGGTAACGGCGACCTTCGCCCTTCAGAAGGAGGCGTTCCGGGAAAACACCGAGCGCTGCGCCAACATCGATCGGGAACTCCTCGATAGCCTGAAGGAGCGGGGCTTCAAGATCGATTTCGGGCCCTACGGCGCCGGCCACCAGATGAAGCTCCGCGCCCGCCATGGCGGCTACTACATCAATTGCGGCTGCTCCGACTTGATCGTGTCCGGTGACATCGGTCTGCTGCAGTGGGACGACGCCGAGCGGTTCGTCGAGGACGGGCTGCTGATGCGGGACGGACGAGTGGAGAAGGCCGATCTGGTCGTGACGGCCACCGGCTACCACACCCAGCAAGAGTTGGTGGCCCGACTGCTGGGTCGGGAAATTGCCGACCGCGTCGGCCCGATCTGGGGTCTCGACGACGAGGGCGAACTGCGCAACATGTTCAAACCGACACCGCAGCGCGGGCTGTGGTTTCTCGGCGGCGGGCTGTCGCAAAACCGGATCTACTCGAAATACGTGGCGCTACAGATCAAGGCACAGGAACTCGGGTTGATGGACTAGGACGTAGACTCATAAGATTTGATCCACATTCGGATTGAGGCGAGTTTGACGATGGCGAGGTAGTTCTCGTCATGTTTCTCATAGCGCGTGGCGATGGCACGGTAGTGCTTCAGTCG
>NZ_JAZHOF010000010.1:0-234490 GCF_037855135.1 Microbaculum marinum | reverse complement strand
ATCCCCGGCCGCAGGTTCTGCACCACCGCGTCGGCCTCCGCCACGATCAGCGCCTTCAGCGCCGCAACCTCGCCGGCGTCGGCAAAGTCCACCGCCACACCCTCCTTGCCCCGGTTCAGCGCCGCAAAGGACGACGACGTCTCCTTCCAGAACGGCGGGCCCCAGCCCCGCGCGTAGTCGCCCCCCGACGGGTTCTCAACCTTGATCACCCGCGCCCCGAGATCCGCCAGCACAAGCCCCGCATACGGCGCCGCAACGCTGTGGCCCAGCTCAACTACCGTGATCCCCTCCAGCGGTGCGCCCGACGCGGCGCGATCAGAGGTCATGGACGAACCTTCCTGGTATCGAAACCGTGCACGCCGAACCCGCTATACGCCCAGATAGGCGGTGCGCACCCGCGGATCCTGCCGCAGGTTGGCGCTGGCTCCGACCGCGGCGACGCGACCGAGTTCCAGAATGACCGCGCGCGGAGCGATGCTCATGGCCCAGTTGGCGTTCTGCTCGGCCAGCACCACGGACAGGTTCTCGCTCTTCTGCACCTCGGCAATGATTTCACCGATCTTCTCGACGACGATCGGGGCGAGACCGAGCGAAGGCTCGTCCAGCAGGAACAGGCTCGGCCGCGGCATCAGGGCCCGGCCGATCGCCAGCATCTGCTGCTCGCCGCCGCTCAGCAGCCCCGCGCGTTGCCCCGAACGCTCCTTCAGCCTCGGGAAGTAGGCGTAGATCTGCTCCAGGCGTTCCTCGAACTCGGAGCCGGTGCGCGCGTAGGCGCCGATCCGCAGGTTTTCGAGTACCGAGAGATAGGGGAAGACACGCCGGCCCTCGGGCGACAGACCGACCCCCAGACGTGAGATCGCGGACGGTCGCAGGCCCTTCAGGTTCTTATCCTGCAGGCGGATTTCGCCGGTCGGATAGGAGACCATCCCCAGAATCGCCTTGAGGGTGCTGCTCTTGCCGGCGCCGTTCGAGCCGATCAGCGCGAGCGTCTCGCCCTCCGCCAGGTCGAACGACACGTCGTCCGTGCCGAGGATGCGGCCGTAGCGGACCTGCAGGTTAGTGATCGACAGCAGCGCCATGGCCCTTCCCCAGGTAGGCTTCGATCACTGCGGTGTTCGAGAGCACGTCGGCGGGAGTACCGACCGCCAGTCCGCGACCCTGATGGATCACGAAGACGCGGTCGCAGAGCCCGGAAATGAAGCGCATGTTGTGATCGATGACGATCACGGTGATGCCGCGCTCGCGGACCCGCTTGATGGTGTCGCGCACATGGTCGGCCTCTTCCGCGCTCAGCCCCGCAACCGGCTCGTCCATCATCACCAGTCGCGGCCTGGCAGCCAGCGCGATCGCCATGCCGAGGGTCTTCTGGTAGCCGTACGGCAGGTTGCCGGCGGTGATTTCCGCAACTTCGGTCAGGCTCAGCCAATCGAGGACCTCGTCGACCAGCGCCTCGGCGGCGGAACGCTTCCTGCGCGCCGCCGCCGTCGCGAACAGGGCGGGAAAGAAGCCGGGAAAGAGCGACAGATAGGCGCCGCGCAAGGTGTTCTCCCGCACGGTGCGCTGATCGAAGACGGTTGTCGCCTGGAACGTCCGCACGAGCCCCTTGTCGGCGAGGCGGTGCGGCGCGATGCCGGTGACCTCTTCGCCGCTGAACAGCACGCTGCCTGAATCCGGCTTGATCACGCCGCTGATCAGGTTGATGGCGGTCGTCTTGCCGGCCCCGTTCGGGCCTATGATGCCGAGGATCTCGTTGTCGTTGACATCGAACGACAACCCGTCGACGGCGGCGACGCCGCCGAAATGCCGGGAGAGATCGCTGACGGACAGAAGCGCCGTCATGCCGATGCCTCCCGCCCGCGTCCTAGCAGTCGCCGCAGTCGCGCCACCAGCTCGATGATACCGCCCGGCAGGAACGCCATGACCAGGATCAGGCTGACGCCGAAGAAGACGCGCTGGAGCTCGACATAGCCGCGGAGGAACTCCGGCAGGATCACGAAGAACAACGTTCCCACGATCGGTCCGATGAGCTGGTGCATCCCGCCGACGATGTTCATGACGACGAAGTTGAGAGACTGGATGATCGAGAACGACGTCGGGTCGATGTAGCGTACGAACGAGCCGAACAAGGCGCCGGAGATTCCCGCCAGTCCGCAGGCGATGACGAACATCGTCACCTTGACCCTCAGAACCGGGATACCCGAGCACTCCGCAAGACGCGGGTCTTCGCGGATCGCGTCGATGCTGCGGCCGATTTCCGATTGCAGCAGGCGCGCCACGAAACCGATGCAGACCAGCGCGAAGCCCAAAGCGAAGTAGAAGAACGCGATCGGCGACTCCAGGAACGCATAGGGGACCGGTATCCCGAAGATGCCGTTTGAGCCGCCGGTGAAGGACTGCCAGGAGACGAAGACCAGCCGGATGATCTCGCCAAGCAGGAAAGTCACCAGCACGAAGTACTTGCCCGACAGGCGCAGCAGCAGCGGACCCACCACCAACGCGACGGCAGCCGGAGCCAGGAACGCCAGCAGGATGGCGACCGGGTACGGCAGCCTGTAGCTGACGACGGCGATGACGCTCGCGTAGGCGCCAAGCCCCATGAACGCCGCATGCGCGAGCGACACGTGCCCCGTGCGGATGATCAGGTGCAGGCTCGTCGTGGCGATGCCGGTGATCAGCAGCGTCGTGCCGAGCGATATCGTGAATTGGTCGGAATCGATCAGTGGCAGAGCGGCGAAGGCAACGATCAGGACGACCGCGATCGCCGCCTTGATCCGCGTGGTTCCGATGCCGCTGACAGCTGGCGCCGCGGGGGCTTCGGAGGGTGAACCGGCTTCGGCGAGTGTCATGTTTCCGGCGTCCCGAGCAGGCCCCAGGGGCGGAAGACCAGCAGCAGGATCACCGCGCCGAAGGTGACGAACACGGATGTGGTCCCGCCGAAGTAGGTGCCGAGGAAGCTTTCGGACAGACCGAGTATGAGGCCGCCGAGGGCGACGCCGGGAATGCTGCCCATCCCGCCGAGGATGACGGCGATGAAGGCCATCATCAGCGGCCGCTCTCCCATGAAGGGAGACAGGACGTAGGTCTGCGCGAAGAACCCGCCGGCGAGCGCGGCCATGAAGATCGCGATGAAAAAGGACAGGGTGTAGATGCGATCGGTGTTGACGCCCTGCACCTCGGCGATTTCGACGTCCTGTGCCGCCGCGCGCATCGCCAGGCCGTAGCGGGTAAAATGGGTGAACAGGTAGAACGCCGCCAGGGTGGCCGCGGCGACGGCGATGATGACGAGCTTGTTGCCCGACAGGAAAAGCGGACCGACCTTGTAGACTGCCGAGAT
The DNA here is from genome assembly GCF_037855135.1 of Microbaculum marinum. Classification (NCBI taxonomy): domain Bacteria; kingdom Pseudomonadati; phylum Pseudomonadota; class Alphaproteobacteria; order Hyphomicrobiales; family Tepidamorphaceae; genus Microbaculum; species Microbaculum marinum. Next base: position 231,156 of record NZ_JAZHOF010000010.1, on the reverse strand, counting down.
CGGCGCAGGCACCGAGCGTTCGTGGGGATCCCAGATGATCACCGCGGTGAAGACGATCGCCATGTCGAGCCCGAGCAGCCCGATCATGCTCTGGAACATCTTCTGGTAGAACCAGCGATAGACCAGCCGCTCGAAGACCAGCGACCCGGTGGCGACGGTCAGCGCCGCCAGCGGCGCCGCGATCAGGTAGGGCACCTGGAACTGACCGTAGATGTAGTAGAGCGCGTAACCGCCCAGCATGGCCATCGCGCCGTGGGCGAAGTTCACGACTCGCATGATCCCGAACAGCAGCGTGAAGCCGAGCGACACCAGAATGTAGATCGCGCTCAGGCTGATGCCGTTGATGAAGACCTGCCCGAGCACCGCGGGTGAATACATGGCTCGCGCCCCTGCCAGTGGCTGAAAGATCCGCGCGCCGGCACTAGCCGCCGACGCGCGGATTCCGTCGCCTGCTCAGTCGAGATCTGGAACGATCTTCGCTTCGACCACACCTTTTCCGTCAACGACCTTCATGATGTAGAAGGGGATGACGATCTGGTGCTCGACGCCGTACTTCTCCTTGCCGGTCCACCTGACCGGACCGAGAAATGGCGTCTCCCAGCCTTCCATCTTCTCGATCTCGTCACGCACCTTGGAGGTGTCGAGCGAGTCCGCGCGGCGGATGCCCTCGAACAGGATCTGCGCGGCGCTGTAGTACTCCGGCGCCAACCCGTTTATGAGGCCCGTGTACTTCTCGCGGTACATGTCCAGGAAGTTCTGCATCTTCGGGTCGGACAGGTCGACGACGTCGTACTTGAGGAAGCCTTCGGCGGCAGGACCGACGGCCTCGACGATCTCGGCGACCCCAGCGCCACCGGCCTGCAGCACCTTGCCGGAGTAGCCGACCTCGCGAGCCTGTTTCAGGAGAAGGGCCGCCTCGCCCGGGGCGTTGGAGTTGAGGTCGAACAGGTCGACGTTCTCGGTCACCATCCGCAGCAGGATCGGCGTGAACTCCTTCGCGCCGCGCTCGTAGAAGTCGGTCCAGACCTCGAAGCCCTGGTTCTTGTAGCGCTCGACGAGCGCCGTGATCGCCTGCTGGCCGACGGCATCGTTGGGCGCGATCATGCCGACCTTCTTGACCTCCGGCATCGATTCCTTGACCCATTCGACGACGGGATCGGAGAACTCTCCGCTGGAGAGGCCGACACGGAAGACGTGAGAATCGTCCTTCCACTCGTTGTCGAGAATCTTCGGCGCATAGCCTTCGACGAACTGGAGTACCTTTTCGGGCTGCGTGACCGGGATTGCGCCAAGCGCGCCGGGCGACCCCATCGGTCCGAACATGAAGCGCACCTTCTCGTCATGGACGAGGCGTTCGGCGGCCGTCTTTGCCTGCGCAGCGTTGTACTGGTCATCGAACGGGATGACCTTCAACGTGTAGGTCGTCCCGTCGACGGTCAGGCCGCCGTTGGCGTTCACCTCTTCCGCGGCGATCTCGACGCCGCGGAGCAGGCCCTGCCCCCAAGCGGTGCCGCCGCCGGAAAGCGCCGCGATGACGCCGATCTTGAGTTCCTCGTCGGCATGTGCGGCAGGCACATAAGGCCCGGCGGCGAGCGAGAGCGCTCCGAATGCCAATAAAGTGCGTTTGAAATCGAGCATTGCATTACCTCCCTGTTTTGCCCGGATTCTGTGGTTTCCCAACTGTGTCGTGCCGGGTGCGGGCAGTGCCCCTTGGTGTCGGGGTTCTCTTTCCAGACCCCGGCTCAGGAAACGGTCATCACGACCTTCCCGAAATTCTCGTTGTCCTCGAGGATGCGGTGCGCTTCGCGGACGTCGTCGAAGGGCAGGACCGCATGCATGACCTGATCGACCGAGCCGTCGACCAGCCGCGGCAGCCAGTTGGCCACGAAGCGGTCTGTTATGCCGGCCTTCTCGTCGTCGTTCTGCGGACGCAGGGTGAACCCGCGCACCGTCAGCCGCTTGTAGAGGATCGGTCCGGTGTCGATGTCGGCGACGCCGGCGCCAAGCACGCCGACCTGGACGATGCGCCCCTTCAGCTTGAGCACCTTCAGGTGTCGCTGGAAGTACGGCGAACCGATGAAGTCCTCCACCTGATCGACGCCATCGGGATAGAGGCGCAGCAACTCGTCGGCGAAATCCACGGCCTTGTAGTTGATCACGTTTTCGGCGCCGAGCGCTTTGGCCGCAGTGATCTTCTGCTCCGAGCCGGCCGTGCCGACCACTGTCGCGCCGCGGCTGACGGCCATCTGTAGCGCGCTGGTGCCGACGGCGCTGCCGACGGCATGAATCAGGATCCGTTCGCCGGCCGAGAGGCCGCCCAGTTCGAACAGCGTCTCATGGGCGGTGCAGAAGGTCTCCGCAACGGCGGCCGCCTTGACGTCGGTCCAGCCGTCCGGCGTACGCACCGCATGGCGATGATGGATGACGGCGTATTCGGCATAGGCGCCGGCGGCGACCAGCCCGAAGACGCGATCGCCCGGTTTGAAATCGCCGGCGTCGGCTCCGACTTCGGCGACCTCGCCGGCGAACTCGACCCCGAGAATGTCGCCCGCGCCGGGCGGCGGCGCATAGATTCCCGAACGCTGCATGGCGTCGACACGGTTCACGCCGATCGCCCCGACACGGACGAGAAGCTGATCCGGCGCCGGCGATGGGCGCGGCATATCGGTCAGGCTCAGCACTTCCGGACCGCCGAACGGAGGCGCGGTGACCGCTTTCATGGTTGCCAAGTCGATTCCTCCCCTGGCCATTTTTTTCTGCAATTATGAAACGTTTTCTCCAAAAGGTAAAACGTTTCATCTCCTGACGCGGAAGTCTGGTCAGAACCTCCTGATGACAGGATCGAGAAGGCCGCCGACCGCAACGGCACGTTTGCTGTCGATCGCCCCGAATACCTGCTCCGCGAAGGCGGTGCCCCGGCCGGGCGCCCACCCCATGCGCAGCAGCCGCGCCTCGATCAGCGCGGTCGCCGTCGGCCGGTCGTGGTAGAGCAGCGTCCGCGGCGCCTCGCGCGAGGAGCGCGTAAGTACGGTGCCGTCCTTCATGCGCAGTTCGATCGTGCTGTCCTCCGGCCCGCCGACGTCGTCGGGCTCGATGGTGGCGATGGCCGCCAGGCGGAGAACCGTCGGATGGTCCCGCCGGTCGCGATTGATGTCATATTCGAGTTCGCCGAAGGTCAGCATTGCCGCCGTGGCGAAGACGGTGCTGGCCAGCGCCTGCGCCGTCTCCGTGAACGGTCCCCGGAAGTCGGTGCCCGGATACTCCGAATAGGGCCGCCACAAAGTCAGTCGGATGCCGTCGATCGCGTCGACGTCGACGCCGTCGTCGTGGAGCAGTTTCGCCGCCACGGCAGGCGCCATGTTGTCGCCGAGCGTCGCATAGGGCTTGGCCACGATAGCCGAAACGATCGCTTCGGGATCGGGATCCGCGCTCCAGTCCGGCGGTGGCGCGTCGAGGCCGGCATAGGCGGCGAGCAGGCCCTTCGGGCCCTCCAGGCCGGTCGGCGCGCCGACCACGCCGCGCGCGGCAAGCAGCGCCGCCGTGACGCCGCCGGATGCGGCCCGTCCGTTCTGCAGCCGCCATTCGTCGGAACCGGTCCGCACCGGCTCCAGCAGTCCGCCGGTGATGCTGGTGGCGATCCCGATCGCCTTGGCGGCCTGGCCGGAATCGAGCTTCAGCACGGTCGCGGCGGCGGCCGCGGCGCCGACCGTCCCCAGCGCCGGGCTCGTGCGAACACCGCGTGCGATCATTGCGCGGGCGACCGTTTCGCCGGCACCGAGCCAGTTCATAGCCGTATAGCCGGACACGATGCCGCGCAGCACAAGGTCGAGGTCCGCCCCGCACGCCTCGCCGAGCGACACGGCCGCAGGTACGACGAAGGACGCCGGATGGGACCAGGATGAGTACTCGGAATCGTCGTGGAAGTGGCCGTGCACTGCGATGCCGTTCGCTTCCAGCGCCCCCGACAGCAGCGTATGGGCACCGTTGCCCCAGATCCTGGCGTAACCAGGCTTTTCCGGGAGATCGGCAATCGTGTCGCAATAGGCCAGGAAGGTGGCTTCGCCGCGCGCCAGGATCGCGAGACCGAAAGCGTCGAGCAGGCAATAGGCCGCCTTGTCCATGACCTCCTGCGACAGCGGCATCGTGGCGCAGTCGCTGGCGAACCGGCCAAGACGCGCCGTCGGCTGAACCGGCGTGGTCGCTGTCATCGCCCGCCCCTGCTCATCTGGCCATGATGTCGGAAACGATGTGGCGCAGGTTTGCGACGACGTCGTCGGGGGGCTTGGCATACTCGCCGACCCGCGAGACCTGCAGGCCGGACTTGCGCCGCAACTGGACCATCATTTCCGCGAACGCCACCAGCGAGCCGTAGGAGTCCAGCACCGGCGTGCCGTCGACCGCCTGAACGCCGTTGCGCACGAGCGCGATGTTGAGCACGCCTTCCGCGGGAACGATGATATCGGCACCGCGCGCGATCAGCTTGCGGGCCTGATCGGAGAAGCGTTCGACGAACTCGGTGGAGCCCGCGAATGCGTGATCGAGTTCGTGCTCGTCGATCGGCGGATCGAACGCGGCCACCACGTTGACCTTGCCGCCGAAGCCGTGGTGGACCACCAGCTTGCGCAGATAGGCCGCCATGTTCTCGTCCAGCGTCAGGAATCCGAACGAGCGCGCCACGGTGGACGAGACGAGCAGCGCCGTTTCGCAGGAGCTCACCACGGGGATGTCGACGAGGCTCCGCGCCTCCTCGAGGCCCGGATCGAGGAAGCAGCTGATCGCCACCGCATCGTATCCTTCGCGCTCGGCGGTGACGATGTTGTCGACGACCTGGAGATCCGTCAGCTTCAGGCCGTAGTTGAACTTCGTCATTGCCACCGGCGGCATGCCTTCCGGATAGGTCCCCGGTCTTATGCCGTGCAGGTCGACGGTGGTCTCCGGCCCGCAGATCGCTCTGGCATGGTCGCCGAGCATCGCCCGGTAGCCGGGCAGGCGTGACAGGTCCGTATAGCTCTGGTGCCAGATCCGTATCGGCATGCCCCAGCGTCTCCATCCCATTCGCGAGCGGTTGCCCGGCTGCGCCGGATTTTGCGGCGTCGTGTTATGAAACGTTTCATAAACGTTATCCGCGGCAGCGGCGATCTGTCAACGGCTGTGTTCGAGGAGATCGCCGCGGGCGAGAGGTGCCGACCACGTCGCCGCCCCCTGGCGATGCGATTGGCGCGGGCTTCCGAGATCGACGCCGGCAGCCGCGCGTGCGCAGGCGCGACTCGGCCGGAGGTCGGCCAGTCTGGCGGAACCGACGCTCGCGGAACCGGCGATGGACCGGAGCGCGGCGAAAGCCATATTACTGTGTGCCGGCGCGCGGACGAGCGGCGTCGGCCGGCGGCCGGCGCCGCTAACCGTTGCACAGCCCAGGAGGGAGATTTCGATGGCGATCGTTACCTACGAGATTGTGGAGCACGACGGCGGCTGGGCCTACCGGGTCGACGACGTCTATTCGGAGACTTACCCGAGCCACGATTCCGCTCTCGAGGCAGCACGCCGCGCGGCGGCCGAGCAGCGCGTGCCGGGCGAGACGACCGGAATCGCCTGGGAAGACAAGGACGGCAAATGGCACGAGGAGGTCGCTCGGGGCGATGACCGTCCGATCACGGACGTCGAGGGATGACGGGCCGATATCTCCAAGACTTCGAGGTAGGCCAGGTGTTCGGCTCGGGCACCATCGTCGTGGATGCGGAGCGGATCAAGCGGTTCGCCGCGGAATTCGATCCGCAGCCGTTCCATCTCGACGAAGAGGCCGCCAAGCAGACGTTCTTCCGGGGCCTTGCCGCCAGCGGCTGGTACACGTCGGCTGCGACGATGCGGCTTCTGGTCGACAGCGACCTGAAACCCGCCGGCGGCCTGATCGGGGCGGGCTTCGACGAGCTTCGCTGGCCACTCGCCGTGCGTCCGGGCGACGAATTGCGCATCGAGAGCGAAATTCTCGAGGTTCGCCCGTCCAGAACGCGGCCTCAGCAGGGGATCATCAAGATCCGCACCACCACCTTCAACCAGAACGACGAGGCGGTTCAGATTTCGGTCGGAAACCTGGTGGTGCCGCGCCGTCCGGACTGACTACCGCGCCTGCGACCCTGGCCGGTTCAGGAGAATCGCGAAGGGATGGCGGGAAAACAGCCTCGCCACGGACAGTTCCTCCCCGGACCTGGCGTCGTTCTCGCTGAAGATATCGACGAAACGCTCGCCCGGCCGCAGGTCGGACAGTTCCAGGACGGTATCGCCCCACACCTCGGCGTCGGACAATGATCTGCCCGATTGCAGGAGCGCGAAGGGAAGCCGGGGCACAACGGCAACCGCACGATCGTCACCGTGGCGCCGCTCGAAGGCGACGACGTGGCGTTGCCGGCTCCCCTTCGCCTGCAGAGGCCGGTAGTCGCCTTTCGTGAACAGGTCAGGATGCTGCGAACGCAGGGAAAGCCCGCGCGCGAGGACGTGCTGCTTCAGCCTGGATCCGCTGTCTTCGGCAGGATCGTCGAGGCTGCGATCGAGCCCGGCGAAGTCGATCGGGCGGCGGTTGTCGGGGTCGACAAGGCTCAGATCGAAGGATTCCGCGCCCTGGTACACATCGGGGATGCCCGGCGCGCTCAGCTTTATCACCGTCTGGGCCAGCGAGTTCACCGCCCCGGCCGCCACGAAGGGACGGATCCCCATGGCGAAATCCTCAAGGAATTCAGCATTGTCGCCGTTCAGCAGCGCGGCCGCGTAGGCCTGGACCGCGCCCTCGTACCCGGCGTCGACGTCTGTCCAGTTCGTCCGGAGCTTCGCCTCGCGCAGCGCCTTTTCGAGATACCCGGCGAAGCGGTCGCGGAGATCGTCAAGCCAGCCCTCGCGCGCATCGATGTCCGCGGGCCATACGCCGGCAAGCGCCTGATATACAAGCCATTCCGTATCGGGTTCGGGGGCGGGTCCGACCGGTAGCTTCGTCACCAGTGGCGCATGGCGCGCCCTCCAGCGCGCCACCGCTTCCGCCCATTGGCCCGGGGCCTCGGAGATCGCATAGAGCCGGGCGCGGGCGTCCTCGCCACGCTTGGTATCGTGGGTGGATGTCGCCAGGAGACCGTATGGCTGAGCGGCCACGCGGAGGGCCATGCGGGAATGAAACGTTTCCGGACCGATCTCGACGTCGGCGGGGTCGCCGCCCACTTCGTTCACCGCCAAGTTCCTGTTAAACCTGTAGAAAAGCGTATCCTCGACGGCCTTTGCCATGACCGGGCCAGTCAACTGCTGAAACCGTGCCAGGAATGTGCCGTGGCTGTGCCGTCGCGGTGCCGTAGGCGTGTCATTCATTGCGTCAAGAAGCGCATCGAAGGCCTGGCCGGGAATCGACGGCTCGAAGCGACGGGCTTCGGCGACCGCCTCCTCCAGAACCGTCCTGTCAGCCGCCGACATCCCCTCCGATGTCGCATAGGTCCGGTAGACCGGAAAGGCGACGATCACCGCGCAGATCGCGTCGCGGATCTGGTCGGCCGACACCGCAGGTTGATCGTGCTCACCCATCATGCCCCGCAGGAGGGTCACCAGGTTCGAAACCTCTCCCTCGAAATTGACGCGCAGCATCGTCTGCTTCGCGGCGCGGCGTTCCTCTTCGAGGTCGGCGCGGCCGCCGCGGCAGTCGGAATAGGCGTCCTGAAGCGCCTCGGCCTGCCGCTCGTCGGTCAAGAGCGCGCCGATGGCGGTTATGAACTCGTAGCCGGTCGTTCCGTCGATCGGCCAGTCCGCGGGCAGGGTCTCGTCGCCTTCGAGAATCTTCTCGACGACGAGGTAGGTGTCGGCTCCAACGTCCGCGCGCAGGCGGCGGAGATAGGAGGTGGGGTCGGCGAGGCCGTCGATGTGGTCCACCCGCAGGCCGTCGACCTGCCCCGAGCGGACCAGATCGAGGATCAGTCCATGGGCATCGCGGTAGACCTCCTCGTCCTCGACGCGCAGGCCGACGAGGCCGGTGACCTCGAAGAAGCGCCGGTAGCTCAGGTGGCGGCGCGCCTCTCGCCAGTCGGTCAGTTGCCAGGGCTGGCTGTCGTGGAGGGCCTCCAGGACCGCCGGCTCGCGCGACAGCTCGGCCAGCCGGCCCGCGAACGCGGCGGCGGTGTCGTCTCCCAGGTTCCGGACATGCTCGCGCAGGGGTTCCGCATCGGAGGGGCCGGCCCCGGCGGCGAGACCGCGAAGAACCTCCTCCGGCCCCGCATCGCCCATGACGTCGAGCACGTTGGGCCAGGTGCGGGGGTCGAGCGGTATGGCGTGGTCGTAGTAGGCAAGCGCGAGGCAGCCGTTGTCCCTGTCGAGACGAAGGCTCAGCTCCCCGGCAGCAAGGACCTGCGAGAAGGGCCCGCCCAGCAGCGGCAGCGTCAGGCGCTTCGACCAGTCGATATCGAAATGCCTCGCGAACGGACTGTCCTCGCCCCATTGGACGACGCTGCGCCACCACGGATTCTCCAGCGACGCGGCCATGTGGTTGGGGACGATGTCGAGGATCAGTCCGAGACCGTGGTCCTTCAGGGCCCTGCTGAGGCGCTCGAATCCCTCGCGGCCGCCGATGGCGGGATCGAGCTCGTTGCAATCGGTGACGTCATAGCCGTGGGTTGAGCCGCTCGTCGCCGTGAAGACGGGCGAGGCGTAGAGATGGCTGATGCCGAGACGTTTCAGATACGGCAGGATGCCGACGGCGCGGTCGAAGGTCATGCCGTTTCGGAACTGCAGGCGGTAGGTGGCAGTCGGTTTCATGGCAGTCTCGGCCTTTCGGCCGCCATCGCAGCGGTGATCGCCCGGAACAGGGACGTGTCGGCAAGGTCCTCCACGGCGACGTCCAGCTTCAGCTGCCAGTTGGGATAGCTGTCGACGGTACCGGGAAGATTGGTGGCGCGCTCCTCGCCGACGAGATCGGCCAGCCGGGCATTGGCGAGCATCGAGCTCGACCGGGCGACATATCGATGGGCGGCCACCGCTATCGCCTCGAAGTAGTCGCCGTCCGCTTCGGCGGACGCATCTTCGGCCCGCAATGTGCCCGCTGCCACCATCGCGGCCAGCAGATTTCGCCGCTCGGTCCGCCGCGCTTCGGCGTGGATACGCGAGGTCTCCGCGTCGACCAGTCCATGGGTCTGCCGCAAGGCTACGTCGGTGCCGCGCCACCAGCCGATCAGCGTCGGCAGGTCGTGCGTCGACAAGCAGGCCAGAGCGACACGGGCGTAGTCCCCCGGAGACCGGAAGACCCCCTCCTCCTGCTCGAAGTAGAGCAGCCGGTAGGACAGGATCGCGGCGTTTCGCATGATGGTGCGGAAACCGCGGGGCACGTTGCCGAGGTCCTCCCCGATCACCAGCGCGCGGTGGGTCCGGGACTCCTCCGCCAGAACCTCGACAAGCCGGTCAATCCGGTAGCGCACATAGGCACCGTCGGCGGCGGTGCCGCCTTCGGGGATGAAGAAGAGCTGCCAGAGCGCCATGACGTGATCGATCCGCAGCGCGCCCGCCGAGCGCATCGCCGCGGACACCAGCGTGCGGTAGTGCTCGAAGTCGCCGGCGGCCAGACCGGTCGGCGACAGCGGCGCCAGACCCCAGTTCTGGCCGTGCTCGGCGAAGATGTCGGGCGGGGCGCCGACCGACATGTCTGCGATGACGAGATGCGGGTTGCTCCAGGTCGCCGATCCGTCCGGCGCCTCGCCGACGGCGAAATCGAGATAGAGGCCGATGCGCATCCCGGCTTCGCGGGCAGTGCGCTGGGCCGCGTCGAGCTGCAGACGCGCGATCCATTGAAGCCACATGTGGAAGGAGACATCATCGGCATTCGCGGCTGCGAATTCGGCCACCGCCGCGCCGCCGGCGTCCCGGTACTCCGCCGGCCATCCCTTCCAGCCGCTGCCGTGGCCCTCCGCGACCATGCGGGCAGACAATGCCTCGAACAGGGCGTGCCGTCGCAGGTTCTCCCCTTCATTCGTGCAGAAGGCATCGAACGCCGACGCCGACCAGCCCCCTTCCCCGCCGCCGTTCCTCCAACGACGGAAGAGCCTGCGCAGGATATCGAGCTTGACCTCCGCAACTCCGGCGTAGTCGACGACGTCGGTTGCCCGCAGCCGTGCGAGCCGGTCCGTGTCGACCACCTCCGACCCGTGGCCAGGGACAGCGTCCACGGCGATATAGAGGGGATTGAGAAAGCTCCGGTTCGACGGCGAGAACGGACTGCACTTGCGCGGTTCGGCGGTGAACATGGCGTGCAGCGGATTCAGGCCGATGAAGTCTGCACCGGCACGGCCAGCGATCCGGCATACCGCCTCCAGATCGGCGAAGTCGCCGATGCCCCAGTTCCTGGAGGAGCGCAGCTCGTAGAGCTGGAGGGAGATTCCCCAGGCGCGGCCCTCTTCCAGCCAGTCCGGAATGAAGCAGCGGGCCGTCCCGGCGGTGCGCATGACGGGAGCATCGACGGAGACGGCGCTCGCCTCGGACCGTTTCGATGCCTCGATTCCCAGCGAGGCGAGAAGCCGTCGCTTGGTCGCGGCGGGCACCCGCACGCGGCCTTTCGGCGCGCTGTAGGACAAGGCGATGCCGTGCGCCCGCGCGAGTTCGTCAAGGGTCGTCACGAGGCGCGGCTCCGGCCCCGTCGAGCGAGAAGACGACGGAACGCGGCTGCAGCGCACCCTCCGCGTCGATCCCGCCGCCGCAGGCATGCAGGACCGCACCGGTCGCGGCAGGTACGCCCAAGGCCCCGGTGCCAAGATTGGCGCGCAGTGACAGCACCGCGCCGCCCAGGCGCCAGTCGACACAGACCAGGCCCTCTTCCGCCAGGACGACGGTGCCGCAATTGCCGGAAGCCTGCTTGAGCAGCGGCACGATCTCACGCTGCCGGATGTCCAGCAAAGTGCGGACGAAGGCGTGCCATTCCCGGCCCTCGCCGGTCTCCAGCTTGTCCCAGTCGAGGCGCGAGGCGGCGAAGGTCTCGGGCGCATTTGGATCGGGAATGTGCGTCAGTTCCGCCTCGTCGCCCTGAAATGCGCCGAAGCCGGCGAACTCGCGCCGCCGGCCCTTGCGCACGGCGTCGGCCAGATCGCCGTGGAAGTCGGTGAAGAAGCAGAACGGCCGCGTCTCGGCGAACTCCTCGCCCATGAACAGGAGCGGCACATGGGGCGACAGCAGCAGGATCGCGGTCAGCGCCCGCACCATGTCGCGATCGGCGAGGACGAGCAGGCGCTCTCCGAAGGCGCGGTTGCCGGTCTGGTCGTGGTTCTGGAGGAAATCGACGAAGGCGGTGGGCGGCAGGTGGGCGCTGGGCGCGCCCCGCGGCGTGCCGCCGCCATGCGGCGAGGTCTCGCCCTGATAGGCGAAGCCCTCGGCGAGGGCACGGGCGAACTTGCCCCAGTGGTCCTCGGCGAAGTCGGTATAGTAGCCGTCGACCTCGCCGGTGGCGATAACGTGCGCGACGTTGTGGACGTCGTCGTTCCATTCCGCCGTATAGAGCGGAACGCTGCCGTCCTCGGCGCGCTCGTGGAGGCGGGTGATATTACGGTTGTCCTCGGTGGTCAGGTGGACCTGGCGGCCCCAGTCGCGGGCACGCACGGCCGCCGCGATCTCGACCAGGATCTCCGTCTCGGATGCCTCGTCGCGGACGTGGTCGATGGCATCGAGGCGCAGCCCGTCGAGATTGAACTCTTCCAGCCAGTAGAGAGCGTTCTCGACGATGAACCGGCGGACGGGCTCGCGCTCGTAGGCGATTGCCGCGCCCCACGGCGTCTGGATATCCTCGTGAAAGAACCGCCGCGCAGTGCGGTGCAGATAGTTCCCGTCCGGGCCGAAGTGGTTGTAGACCACGTCGAGAAGCACCATCAGCCCGAGCCCGTGCGCGGCATCGACGAAGGCCTTCAGATCGTCCGGCGTGCCGTAGGCATTGTGCGGGGCGTAGTACAGGACGCCGTCGTATCCCCAGCCGCGCCTGCCCGAGAACTGCGCGACAGGCATCAGCTCCACCGCGGTTATCCCGGTCTCCGCCAGGTGCTGCAGCTTGCCGCGTGCGGCGCGCAGAGTTCCTTCGGGCGTGAAGGTTCCGACATGAAGCTCGTAGATGACGGCTTCTTCCCAGTCGCGGCCGGACCAGCCGGCGTGCTGCCAGCGGTAGGAGCGCGGATCGACCAGGACCGACGGGCCATGGACGTCATCCGCCTGGGCGCGCGACGCAGGATCCGGAACCGCGAAACCGTCGTCGAGGATGAAGCTGTAGGGCTGGCCGGGACGGGCATCGTCGACGGTGGTCTCGAACCATCCGTCATCGGCTTTCGTCATCGGACGATCGCGACCCTCGAGGCGCAGCGAGACGCCTGCCTCCTCCGGCGCCCAGATCCGGAAGCGGACGGTTCCGGCGCCGACGAACTCGGAACCCCACGTTTTCGGGAAGGTCCGCGTCGCACGGTCCTCAGTCGGCGTCATTCGCGGCTCTCCAGGAGCAGCAACGTATACTCGGGCACCGCCAGGGATTCCTCCTGCAGCGGTTCGCCGGGCTCCTGAAGCACCGACCCGCGGGCGGTATCGACGAGAACACCCCATCCCGACTTCAGCGGCACCGGCGGCCGAAACGTCACCGGCTCCTCGCGCGCGTTCAACAGAAGCAGCAGGCAGGTGTCGGGACTGCACAGGAGAAGGCCGAGGGACTGCAGGTCCGGAGACGTCCAGTCCTCGGGCCGCATGGGCTCGCCGTCCGGCCGGTGCCACAGCGCATACGTGCCGCCGCCGACGTCCGGGTCCTCATGCAGGAACCGGTCGTGACTGAGGAGCTTCCGGGAGGCGCGAAGGGCAAGAAGACCGCGCACGAACTCCTGGAATTCCGATCCGCCCTCCCCGGCCTGGGACCAGTCGACCCAGTTCAGCTCGTTGTCCTGGCAATAGGCGTTGTTGTTTCCCGATTGCGACCGGCCGAACTCGTCGCCCATCAGGAGCATCGGGGTGCCCTGCGACAGGATCACCGTCGCCATGAGGTTGCGGCGGGCGCGGTCCCGCATGGCGTTGATGTTCGGATCGTCGGTGGGGCCCTCGGCGCCCCAGTTGCGGCTGACGTTGTGGGAATGCCCGTCGGCGTTGTTCTCTCCGTTCGCCTCGTTGTGCTTGTCGTTGTAGCTGACCACGTCGGCCAGCGTGAAGCCGTCGTGGGCGGTGATGAAATTGACGCTCGCCCACGGCCGCCGGCCGCGGTTCTCGAACAGCTGCGCCGATCCGAGCAGGCAATCGGCAAGCTGCGGAACGACGCCCTTGTCGCCGCGCCAGAAGCCGCGGGCGGCGTCGCGGAACTTGTCGTTCCACTCCGCCCAGCCCGGTGGGAAGTGGCCAAGCTGGTAGCCTTCCGAGGCGGTGTCCCAGGGCTCGGCGATCAGCTTGACCCGGGACAGGACGGGATCCTGACAGATGGCGTCGAAGAAGACGGCGTTGGGGTCGAAGTTCTCCCGGTCTCGCCCCAGCGAGCTCGCCAGATCGAACCGGAAGCCGTCGACGTGGCAGTCCTCGGCCCAGTAGCGCAGCGAGTCGGTCACCATCTGCAGGACGCGCTGGTGGCGCATGTTGACGGTGTTGCCGGTGCCGGTGGAGTCGAAATAGTAGCGGGGGTCGTCGCCGAGCAGGTAATAGCTGGCATTGTCGATGCCGCGGAACGACAGCGTCGGCCCGAGTTCGTTGCCCTCGGCGGTGTGGTTGTAGACGACGTCCAGGAAGACCTCGATGCCGGCCTCGTGTAGCCGCCGCACCATGTGCTTGAACTCGTGGATGCTGCCGTCGGGGGTGATGTAGCGGGGCGCCGGCGCGAAGAAGCCGATCGTGTTGTAGCCCCAGTAGTTGCTCAGTCCCCGCTCGACCAGGTGCTGGTCGTCGAAGAAGGCCTGGCTGGGCAGCAGTTCGATCGCCGTCACGCCGAGATCGACAAGGTGCTCGATGACGCTCGGCTGGGCGAGGCCCTCGAACGTGCCGCGCAGCGGCGCGGCGATGTCCTCGCGGCGCTCGGTCAGCCCCTTGACGTGGGCCTCGTAGACGACCGTCTTCGCCCACGGGATCTCCGGCTTGATGTCCGGCCCCCAGGTTACCGCCGGATCGACGACGACGCATTTCGGCATGACGAAGGCCGAATCCCGGCGGTCGAACGAGAGGTCGCCGCGCTGGTGCCCGATGCGGTAGCCGAACAGCGCATCGTGCCAGCGGATCTCGCCGTGCAGCGCCAGCGCGTAGGGATCGAGCAGCAGCTTGTGCGGATTGAACCGGTGGCCGGCGCTCGGCTCGTAGGGCCCGTGCACGCGGTAGCCGTAGCGCTGTCCGGGCCGGACATCCGGCAGGTATCCGTGCCAGATCTCGTGGGTGTACTCGGGAAGCGGAACGCGCTCGATCTCGCGCCGCCCGTTCTTGTCGAACAGGCAGAGCTCCACCTTCGTCGCGTTGGCCGAGAACAGGGCGAAGTTCACCCCGCTGCCGTCCCAGCGGGCGCCGAGGGGAAAGGGCGATCCCGCCAGCACCCTATTCCGATTGCTTGCCATTGAGTCAGGAATCCCTGGTCAGGACGATTGTCGCGAGCGGCGGCAGCGTCAGGTTGAGAGCATGCGAGCGGCCGTGCCAGCCGGGTTCGACGGCGGCCAGCGGCTCGGGATTGGCGACGCCGGAGCCGCCATAGGCCTCCGCATCGGTATTCAGGATCTCGCGCCACGTGCCGCCGCCGGGCACGCCGACGCGGTAGTCGTGGCGCACCAGCGGCGTCATGTTGCAGACGACCACGACCGGCGGCGCCTCCGAGCGGGCGCGGCGCAGGTAGACGTAGACGCTGTTCTCGGCATCGCCGCCCTCGATCCACTCGAACCCGTCAGGATCGGTGTCGGTCTGGTGCAACGCCGGCTGGCCGCGGTAGAGGCGGTTCAGATCGCGCACCAGCGACTGGAGCCCGGAGTGGCCCGCGTCGGAAAGGAGGTGCCAGTCGAGCGACTGGTCGTGGTTCCACTCGCGCTCCTGGCCGAACTCGCCGCCCATGAACAGCAGCTTCTTGCCCGGATGCGTCCACATGAAGCCGAAATAGGCGCGCAGGTTGGCGAATTTCTGCCAGCGGTCGCCGGGCATGCGGCCGAAAAGCGAGCCCTTTCCGTGGACGACCTCGTCGTGCGACAGCGGCAGGATGAAGTTTTCCGAGAAGCCGTAGTGGATCCCGAAGGTCATCTTGCCGTGGTGGTATTTCCGGTAGACCGGGTCCTCGCTCATGTAGTCGAGCGTGTCGTGCATCCAGCCCATGTTCCACTTGTAGCCGAAGCCGAGGCCGCCGGCGTCGACCGGGCGGCTGACGCCGGGCCAGGCGGTCGATTCCTCGGCGATCGTCTGGATGCCTGGCACCCGCTCGTAGGCCCGCGTGTTCATGTCGCGCAGGAAGGCGATGGCGTCGAGATTCTCGTTGCCGCCGTAGCGGTTGGGGATCCACTCGCCAGGCTCGCGGCTGTAGTCGAGGTAGAGCATCGAGGCGACCGCATCCACGCGCAGCGCGTCGACGTGATAGTGCTCCAGCCAGAACAGCGCGCTCGACTGCAGGAAGTTCGCGACCTCGGTGCGGCCGAAATTGTAGATCAGCGTGTTCCAGTCGCGGTGGAAGCCCATCCGCGGGTCTTCGTGCTCGTAGAGCGCCGTCCCGTCGAAGCGCACGAGGCCGTGGGCGTCGGCGGGAAAATGTGCCGGGACCCAGTCGATGATGACGCCGATGCCGGCTTGGTGCAGCCGGTCGACGAACGCCGCGAAGGCTTCCGGCGGGCCGTGGCGGGCGGTCGGCGCGAACATGCCGATCGGCTGGTAGCCCCATGACCCGGTGAACGGATGTTCGGTGATCGGCAGCAGCTCGACGTGGGTGAAGCCCATGTCGGTGACGTAGTCGACGAGGAGATCGGCGAGCGTCCGGTAGTCCAGCACCTCGCCCTGCTCGCCGCGGCGCCAGCTCGACAGGTGCACCTCGTAGACGGAGATGGGCGCGGCGCGGTCCTGCCGGTCGGCGCGCTCGCCGAGCCAGGTGGAGTCCGACCATCGATAGTCGCCGAGGCCGCTGACGATCGAGGCGGTCGCGGGCGGGTTCTCCTGCGAGAACGACAGCGGATCCGCCTTCAGCGGCAGCACGTCGCCCTGTACGCCGACGATCTCGTACTTGTAGAGGCTGCCGGGTTCGATGCCGGGGACGAAGAGCTCCCACAGGCCGGCGCCGTAGCGCTTGCGCATGATGTGGCGGCGGCCGTCCCAGGCGTTGAAGGGGCCGACGACGCTGACGCGCCGCGCATTCGGCGCCCAGACGCTGAAGGCGACGCCGGCGACGCCCTCGTGAACCATCGGATGGGCGCCGAGCCGCCTGTACAGCTCCAGGTGACGTCCCTCGCCGAGCAGGTACTCGTCCAGTTCGCCGAGCACGGGGGGAAACCGGTAGGGATCCTCGCGCTGCCAGGTGTGGCTGCCGGCCGACAGCTCGAGCCGGTAGGGGAAGCAGGCCTTCCTGCCCTTCAGCCGGCCGGAGAATATGCCTTCGGGATGGACGCGCTCGAGCGCCCCGACGCGCTTGTCGCGCCTGGCGTCGATGACCGTCACCTCGGCTGCGTCCGGCGCGAAGACGTTGACGACCAGCGGACTCCCATCGCCGCCGTGCATGCCGAGCACCGAGAACGGGTTGCCGTGCTGGCCACGGACGATCGCCTCCATGTCCTGCGGCGACATGGCGGGGTCGAGGCTGGAGGTCGCACCTGATTTCATCACTCGCTCTTCCCCGTTTCGACGATCGACAGCAGTCCGCGCAACGGGATCTCGACCCAGGCGGGGCGGTTGGCGAGCTCGTAGCCCACCTCGTAGGCGGCCTTCTGGATCAGGAACAGATCGAGCAGCGCCGCTGCGAACGCCTCGTCGTCCGGATAGACGTTCGACGACCGGATGGTTTCCCGGTAGGCCGCGCCGAAGTCGTCGAGGGTCGCGTCCCGCCAGGACCACGCCCGGGCGCCCGCCCGCTCCGCGGCGATCTCGTTTGCGGCGGAGTAGCCGTCGAGCGCCGACCAGGCCGCGTAGTCGATCGAGCGCATCATCCCGGCGACGTCGCGCAATGGCGATGATTTTGCCCGCCGCTGGTCGAGCGACCTGCGCGGCTCCCCCTCGAAATCTATGATCGCGACGTCGTTCTTGGCCATCAGCAGCTGACCGAGATGATAGTCGCCGTGGATGCGCGTGCGGCGGCCGGAGGGTTGCATGGCCGATGCCGACCGAAGCCGCTCGTAGAGGGCAGTACGATTGCCGGAGATCGCCTCGGCGGCCTCACGGGCGGCCTCGGACAGTCCGTCGGCGCCGGATTCGAGCTGTTCGAACATCGCGTCGAGATCCGAAGCGGCTTCCGCGGTCCAGGATGCGACGTCGTCGGCGCTGATGGGTTCGCTGCCGAAGCCCGGGTCGTCGGTCCGGGTGGCGAGCGCGAGATGCAGTTCGGCGGTCCGGCGACCGAGCAGTTCGCCGATCGCCAGTGGGAAATAGAAGGACTGCTCCTCCGTGTCGCCGGCGCCGTCGTCGCCGGAGCCGGCAATCGCGTGTTCCTCGAGGTGGCGGACCAGTGCGTCCGTCAGCACCTTCCAGACGTCGCCCATGTTCTCGACGAAGCCGAAGGCGGCGGCCAGCACGGTCGTTTCACCACCCGCTTCGAGCGCCACGGAGCCGAGATAGGGAGGCGTGTTGGCGAACTGCGCCTGCTCGGTGAGGAAGCGCGACACCTCAACATCCGGCTGCACGCCGGCGCGCAGCCGCTTGTAGAACTTGACGACGAGCGTGTTGCCGAAGGCGATCGAGGCATTGCTCTGCTCGACGGCCAGCGGTCGCGGATCGCCGGGTTCCTCGATGGCGCGCAGGAGGTCGCTTCCCTCGAAGCGGACCGTGTCGCCGGCGTCGGTCTCGAGGACCGATCCCCCGGCCATGCCGGCCAGCATGGCCTCAGCGAATTCCTCGTCTGCCGACCCGTCAATGAGCGCCCCGACCCGAGGTCCGCGGCGGATCTTGCCGACGGTGTAGGACAGCTTCGCTGCGCCGAAACTGAGGTTCTCCTCGCCCCACAGCGCCGAGAGCGGCAGGAAGTAGCGCTGCGTCCCGCCTGCCTCGACCTCGATGATCGCCAGCGCATGGCGGCCGCGCTCCAGCTCGGCCAGAGACGTGACGCGGATCGATCCGATCGAGCGGTCCTTGGCGCCGAACCAGCGCTGCAGCGGCAGGAAGGCCGGCAGGATCTCGGTTTCGAGGATGCGGCCTTCGCGGCCGCGCGCGGCGGCGGTGACGGTTCCGTCGCGGGTCGTCAGGGTGATGAATTCAGGCATCACGTCGGGCATCGGCGTGTGCCAGTCCGGCGCTGCGTGTTCGTCGGCCAGCAGGAACCAGTAGAAGCCGTAGGCCGGCAGGGTGATCAGGTAGGGCAGATCGCCGACCGGCGGGAACGCCGAATTGCTGGTCAGTTCGACCGGCACCCGGCCCTTGAATTCGGACAGATCGACCTCGACGGCCTGGGCGGCGCGGGAGAGGTTGCCCACGCACAGGATGCTCTCGTCGCCGCTTTCACGCAGATAGGCGAATACCTTGCGGTTCTTCGGGTAGAGCAGCCTCATCTCGCCGCGGCCGAACGCGACGTGCTGCTTGCGCACCGCGATCATCCGGCGCATCCAGTTCAGCAGCGACGAGGCATCGCTGTTCTGGCTCTCCACGTTCACCGACTGGTAGCCGTAGATCGGATCGAGGACGACGGGCAGGTAGAGCTGCTGCGGGTTGGCGCGCGAGAAGCCGGCGTTGCGGTCCGACGACCACTGCATCGGCGTGCGCACCCCGTCGCGGTCGCCCAGGTAGTAGTTGTCGCCCATGCCGAGCTCGTCGCCGTAGTACAGGATCGGCGTGCCCGGCAGCGACAGCAGGAACGAGTTGAGGAGCTCGATCTTGCGCCGGTCGTTCTTCATCAGCGGGGCCAGCCGGCGCCGGATACCGAGGTTGATGCGGGCGCGCGGATCTTCCGCGTAGACGTTCCACAGATAGTCCCGCTCCTTGTCGGTGACCATCTCCAGCGTCAGTTCGTCATGGTTGCGCAGGAAGATGCCCCACTGGCAACCCTCGGGGATCTCGGGCGTCTGGCGGATGATGTCGCTGATCGGGTGCCTGTCTTCCTGCGCGACGGCCATGTACATGCGCGGCATCAGCGGGAAGTGGAAGCCCATGTGGCACTCGTCGCCCTCCCCGAAATAGGGCCGCGTGTCCTCCGGCCACTGATTGGCCTCGGCGAGCAGCATGCGGTCGGGATAGTGGGCGTCGAGCTCGGCGCGGATCTTCTTCAGGACCTCGTGGGTCTCCGGCAGGTTCTCGTTGTTGGTGCCCTCGCGCTCGACCAGATAGGGAATGGCGTCGAGCCGCAGCCCGTCGACCCCCATGTCCAGCCACAGATGCATCACCTTCAAAACCTCGCGCAGGACCCGCGGGTTGTCGAAGTTGAGGTCGGGCTGATGCGAGTAGAACCGGTGCCAGTAGTAGGCCCCGGCGACAGGGTCCCAGGACCAGTTCGACTTCTCGGTGTCGGTGAAGATGATGCGGGTCTCGGGGAACTTCTCGTCGGTATCGCTCCAGACGTAGAAATCCCGCGCCGCGGACCCGGGCTTGGCCCGGCGCGCCTTCTGGAACCAGGGATGCTGGTCGGAGGTGTGGTTGATCACGAGCTCGGTGATGACGCGCAGCCCGCGGCCGTGCGCTTCGGTTACGAAGGCGCGGAAATCGCGCATCGTCCCGTAGGACGGATTGATCGAGCGGTAGTCGGCGATGTCGTAGCCGTCGTCGCGCAGGGGCGAGGGATAGAACGGCAGCAGCCAGATCGCGGTGGCGCCCAGTTCCTGGACGTAGTCGAGCCGGCGCATCAGGCCGGCGAAGTCGCCCATCCCGTCGTCGTTGGAATCCTGGAAGGCCTTGACGTGCAGCTGGTAGATGACGGCGTCACGATACCACTGCGCGTCGGCGCGATTGATGATGCCGTCCAACCGGCGTTGCTGTAGCATCATTCCCTCGGACTTCCAGGCGGAAACAGCCGCCAGATCGCATAGGGACACTCATGCGGATCCAGCCTGAGCCGCTGGATCTTGCCGTGCCAGGTGAAGCTGTTGCCGTGGCGCAGGTCCTGCACCTCGATCGACGCCTCGTCGGGCAGCCCGAACTCCCAGAGGGGCACCTCGAAGTCGAACTCCTGCGCGTTGACGGGATCCAGATTGACGTGGAACAGCAGGAAACTGCCGGCCTCCTCGTCGGACTTGCCGTAGTAGAGGACGTTGTCGTTCCAGGCGTTGTAGAACCGAAGCGAGGTGAAGCGCCTCAGGGCCGAATGGTCGCGACGCAGCCGGTTGACCAGCCTGATGTCGTCCTTGATGTTGCCCGGCTGGTCGAAGTCCCAGGCGCGGATCTCGTATTTCTCCGAGTTGAGATACTCCTCCTTGCCCGGCACCGCGGCGGCCTCGCAGATCTCGAAACCGTTGTAGATGCCGTAATTGCCCGCGAGCGTGGCGGCCAGCACGAGGCGGGTGCGAAAGCCCGGCCGGCCGCTGGTCTGGAGGTAGTACGGGTTGATGTCCGGCGTGTTGGCGAAGAAGTTCGGCCGCATGTAGTGGCGACACTCGCTGCGGGTCAGTTCCGTGAGATATTCCTGCAGCCCCGCCTTCTCGTCGCGCCAGGTGAAGTAGGAGTAGGACTGGTTGAAGCCCACCTTCGCCAGCCGCTTCATGACCTTCGGGCGGGTGAAGGCCTCGGCCAGGAAGATGACGTCGGGGTGCCTGGAGTGGATGTCGGAGATCATCCACTCCCAGAAGGGGAAGGGCTTGGTGTGCGGGTTGTCGACCCGGAAGATCCTGATCCCGTGCCCGATCCAGAACTGCACGACGTCGCGCAGGGCCAGCCACAGGTCCGGCAGGGCGTCGCGGTAGAAGTGGACGTTGACGATGTCCTCGTACTTCTTCGGCGGATTCTCGGCGAACTTTATGGTGCCGTCCGGCCGCCAGTCGAACCACTCGGGATGCTGCCGGATCCAGGGATGGTCGGGCGAGCATTGTATGGCGAAGTCCAGCGCAATCTCCAGGCCATGGTCGGCGGCCGCCGCGACGAGGCGGTCGAAATCCTCGATCGTGCCGAGCTGCGGATGGATGGCGTCATGGCCGCCCTCCTCGGAGCCGATGGCGTAGGGACTGCCCGGATCGTCGGGCCCGGGGGTCAGGCTGTTGTTCCGGCCCTTGCGGTTGGTCCGGCCGATCGGATGGATCGGGGTGAAGTACAGGACGTCGAAGCCGAGGTCCCGGACGTATGGCAGCTTGGCGATGACATCGTCGAACGTGCCGTGCCGGTCGACGGAAGCCCCCTGCGAGCGGGGCATCATCTCGTACCACGCACTGAAGGCGGCACGCGGCCGGTCGGCGAAGACCGCCAGCACCCGTTCGTAGCGGCTGAGATTGGTGCGCGGGCCGACCCGTTCCATCAGCGTCGCCGTCTCGGGGTCGCGGAGGATCCCGAGGGCCTCGTCCTCGCCCGCCTTCCTCAGGCGCCTGGCGAGCGCCTTGAGCGCGTCCTGGTCGGGCTTGTCGGGACGCAGTTCCTGCTTCAGCGCCGCATCGACGAGCAGCCGCCCCTCCTCGATTTCGAGGGAAACCGGCTTGTCGGCGGCGATCTTCTTTTCGGTGTCGCGCGCCCAGGTCGCGAACAGGTCGCGCCAGGCGATGAAAGTATACTGGTGAAGACCCGGAGCGGTCAGGAAGAAGGCGCCGCGCCAGCGATCGTTTTCCAGGAACTCGAGCGGAGCCTCCAGCCACGCATCCTGGACGGCGGGACGATACAGCACAGCGGCGTCGATAACGTCGTGACCGTCGCCGAAGATGTCCGCCTCGACCACGAACTCCTCGCCGAGTACGGCCCTTGCGGGAAACCGTCCGCCGTCGATCTCCGGGTCGACGCCCTCGATGGCCAGTCGGTTTCCGGTCGCAGCCCGAACCGTATCGGCCTCGCCGGCAGCGGCCTTCGTCCGCCGCGCCGCCGATGCCGACCTTCCCCGGGACGCCTTGGGGCGCGCCGTTTTCGAAGCCACTGCGTCGGCGATCGTCTGTCTGGATGTCCCCATATGTCCAATCGTTCCGTCACCGCCTGAACGACGGTGCAGCCCCTCTTCGATGAACGTGCTTGTCGGCCCGAGATCACCGCCTCGGTGCGGTGTCGGCTGTGGAGCTAACGCGGTGTCCGGCCGCACCGTTCCACCACGGCACGGATTTCTCTCCGGCCGCGTTCCGCTATCGGGCTAGGTATCGGTTGGGGGGTGCCGGGGCGGTTAGCGGTCGAGCGTGAACCTGCGGCCCGTTTCCGTGCCGGCCTCGAGCCGCTGCTGCAGCTGCCGGTTGCGCGAATGCAGCTCCCGGACCGCCAGCTTCAGGTCGTCTTCCTCGCTCCTGGTTTCGACCCGGCTGGTGAGGATCGAGGAACTGCCGTCGGCAAAGGTCAGGAGCACCCGGAGCTGGTCGCCGGAGCGTATCGGCGCCGAGCCGGTGGCGTTCCAGATGTAGATCCCCTCGCCGCTGACCAGCGACGGGTTCTGGTGCCCCTCCAGCTCGATGCTGGCGGAGCACACTTCCCGGCCGTCGTGGAGGATGTCGACGCGCTCCGGCTTCGGGGTGATCCAGCCGCGCACCCGGAGTTCCTCGATCACGGAATTGTAGTCCGCCGAGATGACGCCGCCGTAGATGTCGCCGACGAAGCGCAGGGTCTCGAGCTGCTGCTGCCTGGCGTGCAGCAGCTGCGGGAAGCCGACCCTGTCGAAGACCTCGAGCCTCGTCTTGCGCGAGGCGTTGATGACGGCGCGGCCGGCACCCTGGAAGGCCTCCCGTGCCTTGATGAAGGCGGCTTCCTGCAGGTCGAGCCGCGGCTTCGTCCACTTTTCCCCGGCCGGCCGGTAGTCCTTGTGGAAGTGGTTGACCTCGTCGCCGTTGACGATCACGTCTTCGCCCTTCGTCGTCTTCTCGCCGGACAGGGCCTTGTAGCTGAAGCTGAAATCGAGGCCGATCAGATACACCTCCTCGATGCCCATGTGGTAGGCCAGCTGCAGCAGGAAGTAGATGACCGTGAAGCCACCCGCGGCGCCCTGGCTCAGGTCCTTGCTGAACTCGAAGACGCGGGTCTCGCCGTCGTAGATCGGCGTCCTGTTCTTCACGAAGAACGCGTTCGGGACGTCCCGGTACCGCGACTTCAGGTCCTCGGGGAAGAACTTCACCGACGGCAGATCCGACCAGTCGACCTCGAAGGTCTCGCTGACTAGTGAATCGATGATCGCGTAGTAGGTGGGGCGCCAGTCCGTCTCGTCGAACGCCAGCGTGATCTTGTTGCAGGCGAACGTGATCTCGTCCTTCAGCGCCTCCAGGTCGGCGATGTCCAGGCTCGGGCCGGTGGCCACGATGAAGGCGCGCTTGCCCTTGTGAATGTCGCGGAAATCCTCGATGCCGCGCGCTTCGCGTCTCGGCTCGCCGGTGTAGTAGATGCCCTTCCCGGTGCGCACCGGAACGAGCCGGTTCAGCGGCACGCTCTCATAGGACCGCGTCTCGATCGGCAAACGCAGGTCGATGTTCTTTCGCTCGAAGAAGCCGTTCACCTCCGGAACGAGGACATCGGCGATGTATTTCTGCTGGTCGAACGCCTCGTTGCCGACGGTGCTGTTGCCGCCGTGGATGCGGTAGGCGCCGAGATTCGCCGGGATCGCCTTGCTGTGGCCGAAGCTGATGGCGGCGCGAGTCAGGAAGCCGTCGGCGCAGATGCGGAACGTTCGCGGGACCGGAAAGGCGACGCGCAGGATTTCCGTGGGGAACGACAGGCCGGACGTCGGAATGAACGGTCCGGGGATCCAGATCTTCTCCTTGCGGCTGAAATTGATGATGTCGCCATCGAGCAGCGCGTCGCGGAACTCGTGCTGGCTGACCTCGTCGCCGTAGCAGATGTTCAGCTTGTGCTGGAAGATGGTGTAGAGGCCGGCTGCCCTGTGCTCTTCGTAGACCTCGCGGACCACCTCCACCTTCTGCGGATACCAGAGGTCGTCGGCGTCCATCAGGCAGGTCAAATCGCCGCGCGCGCGCAGGATTCCGGCATTGATCGCGTGCCCCTGGCCGCCGTTGCGGTCCTTCAGGATCAGTTCGATCCTGGCGTCCTGGTCCTTGTAGTCCAGCAGGATGTCCCGGGTCCCGTCGGTCGAACCGTCATCTACGAGGATCACCTGGATGTTGCGGTCGGTCTGGGCGAGGATGCTGTCGATGGCGGCCGGCAGGTACCTCTCGCCGTTGTAGACACCGAGGATGACGGAGGTCAGCCCGGCCTCCAGGTTGTCCGGCCAACGGTACCGGCTTTCCAGGCGTTCGGTATTGTCGTCCAGGTCGCGGACGACCCGATGGATGTTCTTCGCGGCCGTCCCGACGACGAGCTTGTTCGACAGCGTCTCCTCGCCGCCCTGCAGCAGCACCAGTTCGATTTCCAGCCTGTCGGCATCGGCGTCGTCCGGCCGCAACAGCACGATCCGCCTGATCCCCGTCAGGGCGTCCGGGCGTCCGCCGACGTTTTCCGCCACGTCGGCGCGCCGTTCGGTCGGGGGGATCCGGGCGTAGATCTTCCCGTTGATCCTCAGGAAGGGGGCTTCGTCCAGATCATTCACGCACCAGCCGACCAGCAGCAGGCTGTCCTGCGTCACGAAAACGGCGTTCTCCGCCCGAAGTGCTGTCGTCATTTCCCCAGCCGACCCATAGTTCCACACCCTGCCCGCACGCCTTCCGGCCGTGCGGACCAGCCCGCCAATTCCCTGTGAACCCGCGAAATAAAGCGGTCGTTCCACCCCCGGTGAGGCGGTCGTCCCCGCGCCGCCATCCCTGTGGACATCAAAGCAGGTGGGTCGCTTTTGTCAAACCGGACTCGTCCATGACGGCGCACCGCCAGGCGGAGGCCCGCCACGGATTTCGCTTGCGTCGCGCAATTGAAATGGGCATTAGCAGCAACTGTATGTTTTCGCTCGAATTTATCCGCTGCCGGCGATGACGGAACTGCCCCACGATCTGGCCGAATCCGTTGCCGCAGTCCTGCGTCGCGCGGCGACGCGCTGCCTTGAGACACGCGAGTCGCTCGCCCGGGTTGTCGAGGAGCGGGGACGCGACATCAAGCTGGTGGCGGACCGGGAGCTCGAAGCCGAGCTCAGCCGGGAGTTGCGGATGCTGATGCCGCTGCCGGTGTTCGGCGAGGAAGGCGGATGGTCCGAACAGCCCCGATCCGCCGACGACATGTACTGGACCATCGACCCGCTCGACGGCAGCTACAACTACCGCCGGGGGCAGCCGGCGTTCTGCAGCGCGGTCGCTGTCTGCCGCGCCCGGACGCCGCTGTTCGGCGCGGTCCACGACATTGCCAGCGGCGACTGCTATCTCGGCGGGATCGACCTGCCCGCCACCTGCAACGGCCGGCCGATCGCGATATCCGGGATCGGCTCACGCAATGAGGCCTGCCTGATGACTGGCCTTCCCGTCGGCGGCGGGTTCGACCGGCAGGCGATGGGGCGACTTGCGGAAGGACTCTCCGGCTGGCGAAAGGTGCGCATGATCGGTTCGGCGGCGCTGTCGCTGATGCACGTTGCAAGCGGGCGCGCCGACTTCTACCGGGAAGACGGCATCTACTGGTGGGACGTGGCGGCGGGACTGGCGATCGTGACGGCGGCAGGTGGCGACTTCGAGGTGCGCGGCGGCAGCGAGCCGGCGGCTCCGCTCTTCGTCGCCGCCGGAAGCAGGCAACTGCTGCGCGACGCCGGGGCGGCCGGGACCGGCCGATGACAACGGTCGCTGTATGTTCGCGGTCGTTCTCGGCGCACCCGGTTCTCCGGGCCGAACTGCTGGCGCGTTATCCCAACAGCCGTTTCAACGATCTCGGTCGCAGTCTCGCCGGAGACGACCTGATCGCGTTCCTCGCCGACGCCGACAAGGCGATCATTGCGCTGGAACGGCTGAACGCCGAGGTCATCTCGCGGCTTCCGAAGCTCAAGGTCGTCGGCAAGTACGGGGTCGGCCTCGACGGGCTCGACCTGCGCGCACTTGCCGAGGCCGGTATAGGCCTGGGATGGACGCCAGGGGTGAACAGGCGCTCGGTGGCCGAGCTCGTGCTGAGCCTGGCGATCTCGCTGTTGCGCCACGTTCCCAACGCGGCCCAAGAGGTCAAGTACCACCAGTGGCGGCAGCACACGGGCCGCCAATTGTCGGGCCGCACGGTCGGCATCGTCGGTTGCGGCCATGTCGGCAAGGATCTGGTCCGGCTCCTGCAGCCGTTCGGGTGCAGGATCCTGGCGAACGACATCATTCACGACGAAGCGTTCAACCGGGAGTTCGGGGTCGAAGCGGCGCCGCTTGCCGACCTGCTGGGGGCAGCCGACGTCGTCACCCTCCACCTGCCGCTCGACCGGTCCACCCGGCTGCTGTTCTCGCGGGACCGGCTCGGAAGCATGAAGCCCGGGTCGATCCTGATAAACACCGCTCGCGGCGGCATCGTCGACGAGGAGGCGCTGATCGATGTGCTCCGGGACGGCCCGGTCGCCGCGGCGGCATTCGACGTCTTCGCCGAGGAGCCCGTGCACGACGACCGGCTGCTGAGCCTGGCCAACTTCATCGCCACGCCGCACATCGGCGGCAGCTCGGAGGAAGCCATTCTCGCGATGGGACGGGCGGCCATCGCGGGTCTCGACGACTACACCGTAGCGACCGCCTTCCTGCACGACGATTGCGGCGGCTGACAGGCGATGCAGGCTCGTCCGCCGAGCGGCGCTCTTGCCGGCCAGCCCCGCCTCGCGTTTGCTGACGGTCATAGAGCAACGGCCGGCAGACACGCGGCGACACGGCTGCCATGCCGCGCCGCTGCAGACAAGCGCGGGGAGGATCGACGCCAGTGACCAAGCGAATTGCCATGATACCCGCCCGGATGGGCAGCCAGCGCCTGTCGCAGAAGAACATGCAGCCCATCAACGGCATGCCGCTGGTCGCGTGGGCGGTCCGCCGGTGCCTGGAGGCCGACGTCTTCGACGAGATTTGGGTCAATTCCGAGCACGACGCATTCGGCGAGATCGCACAGGCCGAGGGCGTGCAATTTCACAGGCGCCCGGCCCACCTGGCCGACAACAGCGCGACGAGCGAGCAGTTCGTCGGGGAATTCCTGCAGTCGCACGATTGCGACCTGCTGTTCCAGGTTCATTCGATCGCGCCGCTCCTGACCGCGGCGGAGATCCGGCAGTTCGTGGAGGCGATGGGCGAAAGCAACTGCGACGCCTTCATGAGCGTGGTGCAGGAAAACCTCGAATGCCTCTATGAGGGCCGCCCGGTCAATTTCACATTCGCGGAGAAGTCGAACTCGCAGGATCTCGTGCCGATTCAGCGCATCGTCTGGGCGATCACCGGGTGGCGCCGAGCCACGTTCCTGCACGCGGCGACAGCCGGCGAATGCGCGACCTACAGCGGGCGGATCGGATACTTCCCGGTCAACCGAATGGCCGGTCACGTGATCAAGACTAGGGAGGATCTCGACATTGCCAACGCGCTGTTCGGCATCACCCACCGGGTGACCAATTAGCCACCATCATATCGGGCTTGAAACGCACGAGGATTGCTGAAATAGCTGTGCTCCTCGCTGTCGCGCGGAAGGATACCCCGTGCCGGACAAACTCCGGCCGCCAATCCTCGGCGACGAGGCGTGATGTCCGCCTCCGGAACAGTCTCAGGCCGTGCAATTTCATAACAACACGCCGCTTCGCGCCGCGATCGTAGGCATGGGAAAGGTGGGCCGGATCCGTGCCGGCGTGCTGGCAGCCCGCCGCGACGTCGCGCTGGTCGCAGCCGCCGACGTCGCCCCCGAAGCGGCCGCCGCCTTACCTGGTCTGCGCTTCGAAACCGACTACCGGCGAATAGTCGACTCTTCGGACGTGGACGTCGTCTTCGTGTCGACGACGAACAGGCCGGCTGCCGAGATCGTCTGCGCGGCACTGGAACACGGCAAGCACGTGTTCTGCGAGAAACCGCCCGGACGTTCGATAGGCGATGTCGAGCGCATCGCCGCCATCGAAGCCAACCGGCCGGACCTGAAGCTGCAGTTCGGCTTCAATCACCGCTACCACGGCGCGGTGATGGAGGCGAAGAAGCTCGTGGACAGCGGCACATATGGGCGAATCCTCTGGGCGCGGGGCATCTACGGCAAGAGCGGCGGCGCCGATTTCGAGCGGATCTGGCGCAGCGACCCGGAGGAAGCCGGGGGCGGCATCCTTCTCGACCAGGGCATCCACATGCTCGACCTGTTCTGTCATTTCATGGGGGACTTCACCGACGTCCAGAGCTTCGTCGAGACGATGCACTGGAACATTCCTCTCGAGGACAACGCCTTCGCCCTGTTGCGCACCGAGGACCGGCGGGTCGCAATGCTCCATTCCTCGGCGACCCACTGGCGGCACAGGTTCAGTCTCGAAATTGCCCTGAATGACGGCTACGTGAACCTAGCCGGCATACTGTCGCCGAGCCGGACATATGGCGAGGAAACGCTGACTCACTGCCGAAAGGATTTGACGATCCATTCGAAGGACGCCGCGGAACGACAATCGAACACGATGATCTTCGACAAGGACGAAAGCTGGACTCTGGAGACCGGGGCATTTCTAGAGGCGGTCGCCACCGGCGGGCCGGTTCGGTCCGGCACATCCGCCGATGCGCTGCGGGCGATGACGCTGGTTTCCCGGATCTACGAGGCGCGTCGCTAGCACGTGCTCTGCCAGGAAAATCGGCATATCCGGTGGCCGCGCCCAACATGACCGTGCTGCTGTTATCGAACCACCGCGCCCTCGAACCGGACGGATCGGAGGGTGCCGCCGGACGGCTGTGGTCCGCCCTCAACATGGCCGACCGTGCACGCATTCTCGAACTGCTGCCGTACACGTCTCCGGCGGGCATCGGATTGCGCCATCCGTGCAGTCGCGCGATCCTCGCCCGCTACGGCAGGGCCGGGGTCCTGCCGGAGGCCTTGTCCCTCGGAAAGCGCCTGCTGCGCGAGATCGACGAGATCGACCCTGTCGCGATTTGCCTTATGGACGAAAGCCTGCTGCCGCTGGCGTTCGTCCTGCACAGCGCCCGCCCGGCGATCAAGCTGCTCCTTCTTTCGGGCGACGCGCCGTCGCCGGCCTGCGGGGACGTGTTCGCGTACCGTGCGAGCCTTGATCCCGACCGGAACGGCGAGGACATCAGGTCGCTGCTGGACCTCGACGACGAACATCTACCGCCGCATCCCACCGGGATCGAAAGTCTCGACGAGCACGCGGTCTTCAATCCGCTGACCCGGTTCTTCGGCGCGCGATACCTGTACTGGGGGCCGCCGGACCACGACGATCTCCAGGCTTCGCTGAACTCGTCCGCAGGCAACCGCTTCGACAACACGTCGTTCGAGCCGATGGCGCGCGGCAAAGGCTGGATCCTGTTCCAGTTCATGGCGATCCTCGACGAGCATACCGTGCCGGAGACCGCCACGCTGACGGTCAGCCGGGGCGGGCCGGGCAACGACAGCGTCATCTATTCAGGCACGCCGGTTGCCAGTTGCACGACGCTGTGCGCCGGCATCCTGACCATCGAGAAGCGCGCCCCGGACGGGTTCGACGTGCAGTGGTGGTTCAGCCGTGCAGGCATTTCCGCAGAACCGACCAACCGGGACAGCCGCTGGCTCGAGATCGGCGGGCGCGACCTTCTGGTTACCCGCGAACAGGTCGGCAGCGCCGGCCCCATCAACATAAGGACGCCGGGTACCGCAATCGCATTCTCGGAAACGGAGCGCCTCTTCAATCGGACCGGCGACCCCGACCTGGAGCGCTACCGCGACGTTCACAGGGGCGAGGTCGCATGGCTGGTCGGCAACGGTCCGAGCGTACGCCACGATGACCTCGAACGTCTCGCCGGCAAGCTCACGTTCGGATTCAACCGCTTGTATCTCGCCTACGAAAAGATGGCGTTCCGGCCGACCTATGTCGTCAGCGGCGACCTGCAGATGATCCGCGACTTCGGCGAGGACATGGTCAGGCGTTCGGCCGCCCCGGTGTTCCTGTCCTGCGAGGACCGCCCCGAACTGGACGCGCCGTTCACCTGGCTGAGACAGGTGACCTGCTTCCCCTCGGTGTTTTCCCTTGATCCGACCTCCTACGTCACGGCGGGCGGGTCGAGCGTCTATGTCGCGATGCAGCTGGCATACTTCATGGGAGTGCGGGAATTCTACCTGTACGGGGCGGATTTCCGGTTCACCTATTCCCGTACCGCCTCGAACGGAGACCGTAACCGGAGCGCGGTCGGCGACAACAATCATTTCATAAAGAACTACCGCGCCGGACGTCCCTGGAGCCCGCCGGAACTCAGGAACATCTCCGCCTCGTTCCTGACCGCCGACATCTTCATGCGCCTGCAGGGCGGCATGGTGCGAAACGCCACGCGCGGCGGCAGTCTCGAGATCTTCGAACGCGTGCCGTTCGAAGATGCCGTGCAGGCCGGAGCCTAGTCGGGAGGCCGCGCACATGTCCGACAAGGCGCTCGTTCTTCTCCGGTCATTGCCGCCCGGCGCGCTCAGCGACAAGCGCCGACGGGTGACCAGGCTGTTGAACCATCTCGGTTTACTCGGGATCGCGGTCGAGCTCAGCATCCGCGACGACCCGGGACCGTCCGCTTCCGACCTTCCCAACGTCCGGCGACTGACCTGGACCGACCATCAGTCCCGAAGGGCGGCCGCGCCGCAGGTTCCCGGCGAATATGCGATGATCTTCGTCGACGACGAACTGGGCGAGCAGGCAAGCGCCCCCGAACCGCCGCGCAGGCGGGGCCTCGTGCTGCATCGCGCTGCCTCGGGGTCGGGCCGGGCGGCGGACGCCGACGTCAGGCTGTGCTACGAGTATCCCGAAGGCGATGGCGAAGGCGCCGGAACGGGCGGGCTCATGCTGCCGCTCGACACGGTCTCCGGCACACACGACATGGCCGCACGGGCGTGGTTCAGGGAGAGGCCGGGCATGTTGCTGTGCCTGGAGCCTAGCAGCCGGAACGCCGGGGTCGTTGCCGGAGTCCTCGAGGACCTGTGGCCGACGATACTCGAGCTCTGTCCGCAACTGGTGCTGCGCCTGTCCGACGGCTTCAGGGGCCTCGGCATCGCCGGCGTCGCCGGCCTGGAATGGATTTCTCTCGACACCCCCGGCGAGGTTGCCGCGCAGGTACGCAATGCCTGCATGGCCATCAGCCCGCGCGGCGCCGGCGCGGAGGGCCTGGACCGGCACGCGATGTATGCATGCGACGGCCTGCCGTGCCTGTGCGCCGAGGACCTGCCCGCCGCGCTGGTGCCGCCGCTGCGCTTCGCGGATGCCGTGGAGGCGGCGCACCTCGCCTACCGCCTGCTCGTCGATGAGCGCTTCTACGCGACCTGCGCACGCACGATGGGCGCATTCGCCCGTTCGGCCTACTCTCACGACAGGATATACGGCCCGATCACCCGTATTGCCGGGCTGAGAGACGCCGGTTCGGGGCGGGCAGCATGATCGGGCCCGGGCCGACTACTGTACCGCAGAGGCGCCGAGGCCCGGCAGCCGCCGGCCGGTGTCGATGTCGAAGAAGTGCATGGACTGCGGCGGCAGCCGCATCGGGACGGTCTCGCCGCGGGCGACGGTGGATACGCCGTTGAGCCGCACCACGACCGGCTTCGCGCCGAGAACGCCGTGGACGATCGTCTCGGCACCCTGCGGCTCGACGATGTCGGCGACGAGGCGGATCTGGGCCTCGCTCTCGCCGCACGGCTCGAAGTGCTCCGGCCTGATGCCGAGACGCGCGCGTTCGGGCAGCGGTCCGAGCGCGGAGGCGTCGATGACGGCTCCGTGGTCGAGATCGATGCCCCGGTCGGTGACGCGGGCGTCGAACAGGTTCATCGGCGGCGAGCCGATGAAGGCGCCGACGAACGAGGTCTCCGGACGGGCGTAGATGTCGAGCGGCGCGCCTTCCTGCTCGATCCGGCCGTTGTTCATCACCACAAGACGGTCGCCCAGCGTCATCGCCTCGACCTGGTCGTGGGTGACGTAGACGGAGGTGGCGCCGAGATCGCGGTGCAGCCGCTTGATCTCGGTGCGCATGATGACGCGCAGCTTGGCGTCGAGATTGGACAGAGGCTCGTCGAACAGGAAGGCCTGAGGCTCGCGGACGATGGCGCGCCCCATCGCCACCCGCTGGCGCTGGCCGCCGGAGAGCTGGCGCGGGCGCCGCGACAGGAGTTCGCCGATATGCAGGATCTCGGCGGCGCGCGCGACCCGCCTTCGGATCTCCGCGCGCGGGATGCCGCGCACCGACAGGCCGAAACCGATGTTCTGCTCGACCGTCAGATGCGGGTAGAGCGCATAGTTCTGGAAGACCATCGCGACATCCCGGTCGCCCGGCTCGAGGCGGACGACATCGCGGCCGCCGATGGTGATGCTGCCCTGGTCGGGCTCCTCGAGACCGGCGATCATCCGCAGCAGCGTCGACTTTCCACAGCCCGACGGCCCGACGACGACCACGAACGAACCGTCCGGCACGACGGTGCTGACGCCCTTGAGCACCAGCGTTTCGCCGAAACTCTTGCGTAGGTCCTGCAACCTGACTTCGGCCATCTCTCGGTCCCCGACTCCCGCCAACCGGATGCATGCGTAGCGGCTTCCTGTGACGGCTCGATGAACCGACTTTCCACTGTTACGCGACCGTCACGGATGTCTCATCCGACTGTCACGGACCTCTGCAATGTTGCACCGCAACGACGAGGGGGACATGACCGAGACAGCGCTTGCAGGACTGGAGCTTGCGGTCGCACGCGAACCGTCGCGGCGGATGGCGACCCTGCGGCGCGTGGTCGTGCTGCTGGCCCCCTCCGTCCTGTTTCTCGCGATGTTCACCTACTGGCCGGTGGTCCTGGTGGCGCTGCAGTCGGTGACGGTGGAGAGTTTCGGCGGGGCCTCGCACTGGGGGCTCGGGAACTTCGAACGCCTGTTCTCCGACCCGCGCTTCGGCCGGGCGTCGCTGAACAACCTCGTCTATGCGGTCGGTACGGTGGTTCCAAGCATCGCGCTGGCGCTGGCCTTTGCCGTGGTGCTGAAGGAATCCACCCGCGTCTCCGGGCTGCTGCGGACGGTATTCGTCTCCCCGGTCCTGATCCCGCTGGTCGCGGCGGCGGCGCTGTTCAGCTTCGTGTTCCAGCCGCGCTTCGGACTGCTGGACTACTACCTGGGATCGCTCGGTCTCGGCACGACCAACTGGCTCGGCGATCCGGACCTGGCGCTCTATTCGCTGATCGGACTGACCATCTGGAAGAACGCCGGCTACTACATGCTGTTCTTCCTGGCCGGCCTGCAGACGGTGCCCGACGACCTGTACGAGGCGGCGCGCGTCGAAGGCGCCAGCGCGGCGCAGCGGTTCACGCGCATCACGCTGCCGCTGCTGAAGCCCACCACCGCCTTCGTCGTGGTCATCGCGCTGCTGCAGGTGCTGACCAACGTCGACCACATCATCCTGCTGACCAGCGGCGGCCCGAGCGATTCGACCAGCGTGGTGCTCTACTACATCTACCAGCAGGCCCACGAGAACTACGACATCGGCCTTGCCGCGGCCGCCACCGTGGTCAGCGTCGGCTTCCTCCTCGCCCTCTCCGTCGTCTCGCTGCGCACGCTCGAGAACGGCATCCACTACGAGGGCTGAGACGATGGCCGGCAGGAACCCGACCACCGTCGCGGCGACGATCCTGCTGCTCGCCACGGCCGCGATCTGGGCGATGCCGTTCGCCTGGATGGTGGTCGCCGCGTTCAGGCCCGATTCCGCCGGCGGCGCCGACATGGCCTCGCTGTGGCCCGACAGCCGGCCCTCACTCGTCAACTTCGTCGAGGCGTGGCAGTCGGGACGTTTCCCGGTCTGGTACGTCAACACGGTGGCGATGTGCGCGGGCATCCTGGCGGTGCAGTTGGTGACGATCACCTGCGCCGGCTACGTCTTCGCCCGCATCGAGTTTCCCGGCCGGCAGCTGGTGTTCTACCTGTTCCTGCTGCAGCTGATGCTGGTGCCGCCGGTGCTGATCGTGCCGAACCTGATCACCCTGTCGCGGATCGGGCTCTACGACACCCTGCTCGGCGTGATGGCGCCCTACTTCGCCTCCGCCTTCGGCGTGTTCCTGATGCGCCAGACGTTCAAGACCATCCCGCGCGACTTCGAGGAGGCGGCCCTGGTCGACGGCGCCAGCCGGGCGCAGATCCTCTGGCGCGTGCTGGTGCCGATGGCGCGCCCCGGCTTCATCGCCTTCGCGATCGTCTCCGTCACGTCGCACTGGAACGAGTTCCTGTGGCCGCTGATGGCGACCTCCTCACCCTCCAACCAGGTGCTGACCGTCGGCCTGGCAAGCTTCACCCGCGGCGCCGAGAGCGGCTCGCAATGGGGTGTGATCGCCGCCGGCACGTTCTTTGTCGCAGGTCCGCTGCTGCTCGTCTTCGTGCTGTTCCAGCGGCGTTTCGTATCGAGTTTCGTTTTCACGGGCATCAAATAGGAGACACAAATGACCGCCTGGAAATCCGCCTTGGCGACGAGCACCCTCGTCGCCGGACTGGGTCTGACGCCGGCATTCGCCGCCACCGAGATCCAGATGTTCTTCCCCGTTCCCGTGCAGGGCAAGCTGTCGAACGAGATGGCCAGCCTCGTCGAGAGGTTCAACGAGGAGCATCCCGACATCGTCGTCACCCCCGTCTACACGGGCAGCTACGACGAGACCAACCTGAAGACGCGCGCCGCGATCAAGGCCGGCAAGCCGCCCGCCGCCGTCATCATGAGCGCCAACTTCATCCTCGAATACGTGATCAACGACGAGGTCGAGTCCTACGACGGACTGATCGAGGCCGACGGCACGACGCCCACCGAGTTCATGGACAACTTCTGGCCGGCCCTGCACGGCAACGCCATCATCGACGGCGAGGTCTACGGCGTGCCGTTCCACAACTCGACGCCGCTGCTCTACTACAATCCGCGCCTGTTCGAGGAAGCCGGCCTCGATCCGGAAAATCCGCCGGTCACCTGGGCCGAATGGGTCGACGCCGCACAGAAGCTCACCAAGCGCGACGGCGACACCGTCGACCAGTGGGGCTTCATGATGCCGGGCACCTACGACTACCTGGGCTGGATCACCAGCGCGCTGAACATGTCGAACGGCGGCCAGTACTACAATCCGAACTTCGGCGGCGAGGTCTACTACGACACCCCGACGATGCTCGGCGCCCTCGACCTGCTGCACGACATGGTGTTCGAGTACAAGGCGATGCCGGAAGGCGTCACCGACGCCAAGGCGGTCTCCAGCGCGTTCTTCGCCGGTGACCTGGGGATGATGATCCTGTCGACGGGTGCGCTGAGCTTCGTGCGCGAGAACATGACGGAGCCGTTCAAGGTCGCCTTCGTGCCGAAGAACGTGCGCAACTCGGTGCCGATCGGCGGCGCCTCGCTGATGATGCCGAAGGGTCTCAGCGACGAGGAGAAGGCGGCCGGCTGGGAGCTGGTCAAATGGCTGACCAGCCCCGAGATCTCCGGCCACTGGAGCCGTTTCACCGGCTACTTCGCGCCGAACCGCCACGCCTACGACCTCGACGAGATGAAGACCTTCATCTCCGAGCATCCGGACGCGAAGGTGGCTCTCGACCAGCTCGCCTATGCCGGACCCTGGTTCGCGACCTACAACACGGTCGGCGTGCGCAAGGCGCTGGAGGACGAGGTTCAGGCCGTGCTGTCGGGCGACAAGGACCCCGAGCAGGCCGCCAAGGACGCCCAGGCCAATGCCGACGCGCTGATGCGGCCCTACGTCGAGGCGACCGCGCTGAACTACACGAACTAGGTCCCGATACCCGGACCTCGCGGGGCGGCAAGCGTCGGCCGCCCCGTCCCCTTACTCCGCTCACCGAGGCTCCCATGCTGCTCGCCCACCTGACCGACCTGCACGTCCGCCCGACCGGTACGCCGGCCTACCGGATCGTCGACACCAACATGCTGACCGAGCGCGCGCTGCGCGCGGTGGCGGCGCTTCGGCCGGCGCCCGACGCGGTGATCGTCTCCGGCGACCTGACCGATTGCGGCCTGGCGGAGGAGTACGACCTGCTGGCCGGGATGTTCGGCCGCTACCTGTCGATGCCGGTCTACGTCATTCCCGGCAACCACGACCGTCGCGAAGTCCTGAAGGCGCGGCTCGGGCACCTTCCCGGCATCGCCGGCACCGGCGACTTCATCCAGTACGTCGTCGACGACTTGCCCGTCCGGCTGGTCATGCTCGACACGGTGGTGCCGGGCTTCGGCCACGGCACCCTGTGCGCCGAGCGCCTCGCCCACCTGGACGAGACCCTCGCCGCCGAGCCGGAAAGGCCGACGGCCATCGTCATGCACCATCCCCCGCTGGTCTGCGGGATCGAACACATGGACCGGATCAATCTCCATGCCGCCGACGCCTTCGCCGAGGTCGTGCGGAAGCACGGCCAGGTCGAGCGGATCCTGTGCGGGCACCACCACCGTCCGATCGTCACCCGCTTCGCCGGCACCGTCCTGCAGGTCGTCCCGAGCATCGCCCACCAGGTCGAGTTCGACCTCGATGCCGACGCCCTGCCGGCCTTCGTCATGGAGCCCCCGGCGTTCCAGGTCCACCAGTGGACGCCGCAGGGCGGGCTGGTCTCGCACGGCGTCTACGTGGAGAGCTATCCCGGTCCCTACCCCTTCGTGCTGGATGCGGCCTATCCGGGCGCCGAAGGGGAAGCAAGCGCGGCCCGCGACGCCGCCTGACCAACCGGACGGTCCCCGTCAGTCCGAAAAGCGCCGGATGAACCACCGGCGCAGCAGCGCCTTCTCGTAATGGAACCGCCGGCCGGAGACGGCCCCGACCGGGTTCGCCAGATAGCTCGTGTCGGTGATCGTCTCCTCCGCCTCGAGAACCTTGTGTCCGTTCTCGAGCAGTTCGTAGCGCATGTCGAAGCCCGGCGGAGTGATGTCGCGCATGATGCGGACATCGTTGAGATGCGACCGCCACGGCTCGAAATCGCCGGCCAGGTCCATGTCGAGGATGGCGAGCTTCAAGGTCCGGCCGGGCGCCAGGTAGGCGTCGCCGAGCTTCTCCAGATAGACCCGGAACTCCTTGAGCGTGGCACCGCGCGTGCGCGGGTCGCGGAAGTCGCGGTCGTGATAGAGGGCCGGCTCGACGAAGGTCACCTCGACGTCGGCCCTGGCGCCTCCCGCCGCCAAGGCGGCGGCGGCGAGAGCGATCATGCCCGTCAGTCCACGCATCGGCCAGTCTCCCCAATCGCGGGCGTGGCCCCAGTCCGCGGGCACCATGCCTCCCTTGCCGTCGCATCCGTCCCGGCTAAGTTGCGATCTTGAACACTCCGGTCGTCCAGGCAAGGCCCGGCCCAGGCAGGGCCGTCACGGTCCACCCGGTGACGATCATACGGCGCGCGCCGAGGGACCGGGAGCGGGAAATGTCGGACCAGGATTGCTGCATCGTCGGGGCGGGCCCGGCCGGCCTGATGCTCGGTCTGCTGCTGGCGCGGTCGGGGGTCCGGGCGACGGTGGTGGAAAAGCACGAGGACTTCCTGCGCGACTTTCGCGGCGACACGATCCATCCCTCGACGCTGGAAGTGATGGCCGAGCTCGGGTTCCTCGACGAGTTCCTCACCCTGCCGCACCAGAAGGCGGAAAAGCTCCATGCCGAGATCGGCGGCCGCCAGGCGACCATCGCGGACTTCTCGCGGCTGCCGACGCGCTGCAAGTACATCGCCTTCATGCCGCAGTGGGACTTCCTCGACTTCCTCGCCGGCAAGGCGAAGGAGCTGCCCGGATTCCGCCTGTTGACGGGCTGCGAGACGACGGGACTGACGGAAGACGGCAAGCGCGTCACCGGCATCCGCTACCGGGCTCGCGACGGGCGGGACCAGACGCTGTCAGCGCCCCTGGTCGTCGGCGCGGACGGCCGCGAATCCGTCGTTCGCCGGGCGGCGCGCCTCGAGGTCGAGGACCTCGGCTCGTCCGTGGACGTGCTCTGGATGAAGCTGGCGCGCCGGGCCGACGATCCCCCGCAGCCAATGAGCCATGCCGGTCCCAGCCAGGGCCTCGTGATGATCGACCGCGGCGACTACTGGCAGCTCGGCTACGTGATCCGCAAGGGCGGTTTCGAGCAGACCAGGCAGGAGGGGCTCGCCGCCCTGCGCGAAAAGCTCGCCGCCGTCGCGCCGCTGCCGGCCGAGCGCTTCGAGGAGCTCGCCGAGTGGGACCAGCTGCATCTCCTGCAGGTGCGCATGGACCGGCTGAAGACCTGGTGGAAGCCGGGCGTGCTGTGCATCGGCGATGCCGCCCACGCGATGTCGCCGATCGGCGGGGTCGGCGTCAATCTCGCCATCCAGGACGCGATCGCCGCCGCCAACATCCTGGCCGGGCCGCTGCGCGCGGGAACCCTGACGGACGCCGATCTGCAGGCCGTGCAGGCGCGCCGGATCTTCCCGACGAAGGCCACGCAGGCGATCCAGCGGATGATGCGCCGCAAGCGCAAGCCGGGCAGCGAGGACCCGGCGGCTCGCGGCCGGCCGCCGGCCTTCCTGCGCGCCATCGCCCGCTCACGCCTGCTTCCGCACCTCACCGGCCGGCTGATCGGCATGGGCTTCCGGCCGGAACATGTCAGTGCACCGCCGCGTACATGATCGCTTCCTCGCTCGCCTCGGCGGGTTCCATCTCCTCGACGATCTTCCCCTGGCGCGCGACGAGGATGCGGTCGGAGACCGACAGGATTTCGGGCAGATAGGATGAGATCACCACGACTGCGATGCCCTGATCGGCCAGTTGGTTGATGAACTGGTGGATCTCGGCGATGGCGCCGACGTCGACGCCGCGCGTCGGCTCGTCGAAGATGACCAGCTTGGGCTGCTGGACCAGGGCCTTGGCGATGACGACCTTCTGCTGGTTGCCGCCCGACAGCTCGATCACCTTGGCGTTGGGGTCGATGGCGCGGATGTTGAGCCGCTCGCGCCAGTCCTGCGCGAGCCTGACGGCGTCCGACATCGAGACGACCCGCACGCCGCCGTATTTCACCTTGGCGATGTCGCCGAGATAGATGTTCTCGGCGATGCCGACCGTCTCGAAGAACCCTTCCGCCTTGCGCTCCTCGGTGACGTAGACGATGCCCCTGCGCACGGCGGGTGCCGGCACCCTGAATCGTACGGGCTCGTTCTCGAACTTGACCTCGCCGCCGTGGAAGAAGTCGCGCTTGAGCACGCCTGCGACGACCTTGAAGGTCTCGGTGCGACCCGAGCCGACCAGCCCGAACACCCCCGTGACCTGTCCGGCGAAGATCGAGAACGAGGTGTTGCGCACCATGCTGCCCATCGACAGGTTCTCCACCGACAGCACCTTGGGGCCCCGCGGCCGCGCGTTGCGGCTCGAGACCTGACCGTAGATCTCGCCGCTGAGTTCGCGCCCGACCATCCCCCGGATGATCGACTGGCGTTCGAAGGCGGAAGCCGCGTCGGTCGCGACCAGTTCCCCGTCCCGCAGGATGGTGATGCGATCGGCAAGCTGCAGCGCCTCTTCGAGCGCGTGGGAAATGAAGATGACCGAAACGCCCTGCGACTTCAGGTTCTCGACCAGCTTGAAGAAATAGCTCTTTTCCTCGGGAGTCAGGGTCGCCGTCGGTTCGTCGAAGATGATGACGCGCGCCTTGTGGTGCACGGCGCGCGCAATCTCGACCATCTGCTTCTGCGCCGCGCCCAGCGACCCGACGAGCGCCGAGGGATCGACGTGGAAATTGAGCGACTGGAGGAACTGCTGGGCGGCGATGTAGATGCCGCGCAGCCGGTTGAGCGGCTTCTCGCTGCCGAGATAGATGTTCTGGGCGACCGTCATGGAGGGAACCAGCGAGTTCTCCTGGTAGACCATGGCGATGCCGCGCGCCAGCGCCTCGGACGGCGTCGCGAGCGTCGTTTCCTCCCCGTTGACCAGCAGTCGGCCGGAGGTGAGCGTGTGGACGCCGGCGATGACCTTGGTCAGCGTCGACTTGCCCGCGCCGTTTTCGCCCAGGACCGCGTGCACCTCGCCGGGCAGGAGCGTGAAGTCGACATTCGAGAAGGCCGGCACGCCCCGGAATTCCTTGGTGGCGTTCTGCAGTTCGACGATCGGGGTCACGGTGCCGTCCTCCTGCCCGCCTTGCCCAGGGAGTGCCTGAACGCGTTCGTCTGCAGCGTCAGCAGCCTGCCCGCGCCCTTCGCCGTGACGAGGAGCTGCCCATCGGTCTCGACCAGCGAGGTCACGCCGTGATGGCGGCCGCCCGCGCGGCTGTGCGCGCTGGCCAGCGGGACGAAGTCGCCGTCCAGCTCGACGACGAGGCCGTAGGACCGCGTCGGCGCCCACGGCTTGTGGATGCCGAGCCTGATCACGCCGCCGGCCTGCAGCGGCTCCATGAAGCTGTGGCCGCTCGAAAGCGCCGGGGCGATCCAGTATTCGGGAGACACCTCGGCCATCATCTGCCTGCGATAGCTGTGCTCCCGCAGCACGAATTCCTGCAACTGCGAGCGCACGGCGAAGGCGGCGAGCCAATAGCCGCCGGCGGAGGAGCGGGCAATGCGGCCCGGGTAGGCGGGAAGATCCTCCAGCACCGGGACAGGCTCGCCCGCCGCCCCGGAGGACAGGCGGACTAGCCGATGCCGCCAGGCTTCCGAGACGACGACGTCTCCGGTTCCGGTAATGCAGATCCCCGAGGGATAGGCAAGACCGGTCGCAAGGACGGCGCCAGAACCGGTTTCCGGATCCATCCTCACGACCGCGCCGCTGCGACCGATTTCGAGGAGGTCGCGCGGCCAGTCGCGGGCACCCGTGGTCGCCGACCCGTTGCAGACATGGAGGGCTCCGGCCGCGTCGAACGTCATGGCCGTCGGACAGGTCAGCCGGATGTCGTCAATCTGCTCGACCTTTTTCTGATTGCCGTCGGCGCCGCACAGGAGCAATCCGACCCCGTCCAGCCCGACCGCGAGAACCCCGTCGCCGCGCACGGCCATCGACATGACCTCGGAGGGAAACTCGAGTTCGACCTTCGCCTGGCCGTCAGCGACGCGCAGAACCCGGTTGCCGGAGGAAACGAGAAGCCCGTCGCCGCGCGCGATGAGGTTGTCGATCCCCGGCACCTCGATCGCCACCGCCGCGTGCTCGAGCGCGTCGTTGGGCTGGAGCGGGCCGTCCATGACGGGGACGGTTATCGAGGACTTGCCACGGCCGCCGAGGAAGCTGTCGACGGTGTCCTTGAGAAACTCAGCGACCCCCATTGGACCTCCCCCAGTAGAAGTCCTGCGACGCCCACTCCGGGTCCGCGTCCGGCAGCTTCAGCCTGCCGATGCGGTCGTTGTAGAGGCCGCCGAGGTAGAGGTGGCCCTTGTGCTCGCGCATCGAGGTCACCATCGGGTGGTTGACGCCGCCGAGGTCCCAGTAGGATTCGAGCACCTCGCCGTCGGCGCTGAACTTCAGGACGCAGCCGGTATTGATGTTGGGAAACAGCCACTCGTCCCGCGCCACCCGCGTCGCCATGCGCTTGCGCAGGCCCGGCCGGCGCAGCGCGAGATCCAGCGCCGGCGACCGCATGCCGACCAGCGCGACCCAGAAGTTGCCGTCCGAGGCGCGGTTGATGTTGTCGGGATAGCCGGGCAGGTTCGGCACGACGGTCTCGCAGCGGCCCTTGTTCGGCCCGTCGAACCAGTAGCGGTTGATGCGGCAGCCCCAGGTCTCGGCGAAGAAGAAGGACTGGCCGTCGCCGGCCATGCAGACGCCGTTGGGGAACTGTAGGTCGCGCAGGATGGTCCGGGTCGACCGGTCGCGGGGATCGTAGCAGATCAGCCGGCCGTTGCCGCGGCTCTCCAGCGCGTCGTAGGCCCAGTCGTGCATGTCGTAGCGGATCGTCGCCTCGGAAAAGAAGATGCGGCCGTCCGGGGCGATGTCGAGATCGTCGGCGAGCTTCAGGCGGGAGTCGTCGATGACCGACAGGAACGTCCTGTTGGTCTCGTCGGTCAATTTCTCGACCCGGCGGTCCGGCGAGATCCGGTAGAGGCCCATGCCGCCGACGCAGACATTCAGGTTGTCGTCCCTGTCGAATGCCATGCCGAGCGGATGGCCGCCGATATGGGCGAAGATCTCCCAGTCGCGGTAGTCCGGGGCGAGGAAGCGGACGATGTCGCCGTGGCGGTTCGGGCAGTAGAGGTTGTCCGCCCGATCGAAGATGACGTCCTCGGGGCCCTCGATCTCGCCCTTGCCGATCAGTTCGACCGACCGCAGCCGGTCGTTCAGCGCGTAGGGGCTGTCGCTGCCCGCCGCCGTCTCCGGCATCTCGGGCAGGCGGAAGTAGGAGGGCGACACGTACACCTTGTTGAGGATCTTGTGGCGGTTCTTCAGCCAGCGCACGTCGATCGCCACGACCAGCAGCAGCACCCCGCCGAGGATCGCCGAACTGATGCCGCCGCTGATGCCGACGCGCACCATGCTGTCGGTCAGGATCAGGACGACGATGGCGCCGAGGATCGACTTCATCACCGAGCCGCGGCCGCCGCCGAGGCTGTTGCCGCCGAGCACGGCGGCGGTGAGCGCGGCGATCTCGAGCCCGACCCCGGTGTCCGACCCGGCACTGCCGAGCCGCGCGGCGAAGAACAGCCCGGCGGTGGCCGCCAGCACGCCCGACCAGACATAGGTGAGGAAGACGGTCCGCTTGACGTTGAGACCGGCATTGTAGGCGGAGCGCCGACCGCCGCCGACCGCCGACAGGTGCCAGCCGAACCGGGCGCGCGTCAGGCAGACGTGCCAGGCGGCTATGATCACCAGGGCCACCAGGAACGAGACCGGGAAGCCGAGGACGGTGCCCTCGCCGATGAAGTACCACAGCTCCGAATCCGGGAAGACGGCCGAAATCTGCACCGCGTAGTGCAGCAGGATGATGTCGACGATGGAGCGGATGATGATGAGCGTCACCAGCGTCGTGAGGAAGGCGCGGATGCGCAGGTAGCCGATCAGGAAGCCGTTGACCGCGCCGCACAGCGCGCCGATGGCAAGCGTCGCGCAGACCGTCGCCCAGACCGGCCAGCCGAGCAGGTTCATGCAGATCAGGGCGGTGATGTTGGCGAGCGCGAACACGCTGCCGACCGACAGGTCGAGCCCGCCGGCGAGCAGGACGATGCCCATCGCCACCACGACGATGGAGAATTCGGCGAGCTGCCGGGAGGTTTCGGTCAGGCTCGCGAGGTTGAAGAAGGCGGGATCGCGGACGAGGAAGACGCCGATGACGAGCAGCGCCGCGAAGGCCGGCACGAAGTTGTCGCTCCACCGCTTGGTGAGGACCTCGCCCAGCACCTTTTCCGGGAAGTAGCGATAGTAGAGTTGGGTGACGGCTTCCATCTGCACGCTCCGACGCCGGCCCGCCGCGGTGGCCCGCGGCGGGTCAGCTTTGTGAGGCTCGGGCTCAGCCCTTCAGGACGTCGAGGTCCCAGCAGCTCTCGGGACCGAGCGAATCCTTGGTGATGATCTTGTTGGGCGTGTAGAGGACGAACTTCTCCTCGCCGGCGTCCTTGTCGGACTGCAGCAGGATGCTGATCGTGCTGATCAGGTCGCGGCCCTGACCGGGGACGTCGTAGGAGATCACCTCGTCGAAGGTGCCGTTCTCGACGCCCTGGCAGGCGGTCTTGTTGCCGCCGCCCGAGGTGATCAGGTAGATGTCCTTGCCCGACTCCTGGATGGCGGCGCCGGTGCCGGCGTCCATCACGTCCCAGAACCCGATGATGCCGCACAGGTCCGGGTTCTGCTGGATCACCGTCTGGGCGATGCCGCGCGCCTTGGACTGGTCCCAGTCGCCGGTCTGGCTCGACACGATCTCGATATTCGGATTGTCCTTCAGCGTCGCGGTAATGGCGTTGAGCTGGTAGACGCTGGCGGCAGCGGTGGCCGGTCCCTGGACGATGGCGATCTTGCCGCTCTTGCCCTTGTCCTTGCCGCAGACCTCGAGCATGCGATTGGCGGCATACTCGCCGATGCCGTGCCAGTCGGCGCCGACGAAGGCGTCGGTCTGGTAGCTGGAGCGCATGTTGACCTGGACGACCTTGATCCCCTGGTCCTGCGCCTTCTTCAGGGTACGGGCGTAGGAGGTCACGTCGAAATTCTGCACGACGATGATGTCGGGCTTTTCGGTGATGGCCTGCGTGATGGCGC
Source organism: Microbaculum marinum (assembly GCF_037855135.1). Classification (NCBI taxonomy): domain Bacteria; kingdom Pseudomonadati; phylum Pseudomonadota; class Alphaproteobacteria; order Hyphomicrobiales; family Tepidamorphaceae; genus Microbaculum; species Microbaculum marinum. The sequence goes on along the minus strand of NZ_JAZHOF010000010.1, from coordinate 186,829 downwards.
GGGTTCCCGTGTCGGTGCTCCAGTTGGCATCGCGGATATCGAGCTGGTAGCCGCGACGCTCGGCGTCCTTCTGCATGACGGCGGCCCAACCCTCGGGCAGGTCGAAACTCATCGACATGGGCACGAACACGACCTTCTTGCCCTTCAGCATGTCGAGGGTCGGCTGGCGGATCTCATCCTTGAGACCCTCCTGCGCCGAAGCGCCGGCGAGCGCCATGCAGCCGACGACGACCGAAGCCGCCAGACATTTGAGCATCTTCATTTCCACTTCCTCCCTTCAGGATTGTTGCCGGTCAGATGTCGCCTTGTTGCGCGGTCTGCTCGTCGCGTGGATTGAGCAGGGCATCCACGACGAGGGCGAGCAGCAGCACGGCGCTCTTGATGAGGTTTTGCACGGTGTAGGAGATATCCATGATCGTCATGGCGTTGAGCAGCAGGCCGATCAGCACCGTGCCGACGAGGACGTTGCGCACGCCGCCGCGGCCGCCCGAAAGCCCGATGCCGCCCAGCACGACCACCAGCAGCACGTCGTAGATGACCGTCGAATTGACGATCCGCATGTTCATGCTGGCAACCGAGGCGGCGGTGACGGCACCGGCCAGAAAGGCCATCGTTCCCGACAGGATGTACTGCAGCACGATGATCGGCCGCGCCGGTATCCCGGTGATGCGTGCGGTCTGCAGGTTGTCGCCGAGCGCGTAAATGAACCTGCCCAGGCCCGTCCTGCGCAGGAACAGGTAGAGGACGAAGGACGTCAGGCCGAACAGCCAGATCGACACCGGAATGCCGAGGATGCGGCCGCGGCCGAGGAAGAGGAACCAGTCGAGACCGCTGGGAACATTGTTGACGTCGAGGTCGGCGATGACCCCGCGTCCGAGGCCGTAGACGATGGAGGCGATCGCTAGGGTCGCGAAGATCGAGGGAATCTCGACGTAGGCGACCAGGAACCCGAGGATCACCGCGACGACGATCACGAAGCAGAGCCCGACCGCGAGCGCAGCGGGAAACGGCCAGCCGTGATTGGCCAGAACGATGGACAGCGTCATCGACACCGCCATCACGGCCACCAGCGACAGGTCGACGCCGCGGCCGATGACGACGACCGCCATCCCCAGGCTCAGCAGACCAAGCACGGAGACATTGCGGACGAGCGTGACCAGATTTCCAGCCGACAGGAAGTTGTCGAGCGTGATCGAGAAGACCACGAACAGGACCGCGGCCGCCACCGCGACGATCAGTTCCTGCGTCAGGACGATGCCGGTGAGGCGCTTCGACAGGGCGCCCGGCGCATGCGCGCTGCCTGTCGCGGACTCAGTCATGTTCGGCGCCCGGTTTGCGGGACTGGCCGCGCGCCCTGAAGGCAGCCAGACCCTGCTTTGCCTGCGGGCTGGTGAAGGTGCGCTGGCCGATGGCGGCCTCCCTGGCGAACGCATCCTCCAGCGGCAGATCCGCCAGCGTCAGCGCGGCCTCCTTGATCGCCTGGACCGCCAGCGGGCTGAACCCGGCGAGCCGCGCGGCGATCTCCTGCGCGCGGGTGAGGGTCACGCCGGACTCGACGACCTCATTGATCGCTCCACGCTCCAGCATTTCCGCGGCGGTGAAGCGCCGGCCGGTGAGCATCATCTCCATCGCGTGGACGTAGGGGACCTGGCGGACGAGCCGCACGAGGGTGCCGCCGGCCGGGACGAAGCCGTGCTGTACCTCCGGGAACTGGAATACGGCGTCGTCGCCGGCGATCCGGATGTCGGTTCCGAGCATCAGCTCGAAGCCGCCGCCGATGCACAGGCCGTTTATCGCCGCCACGACCGGCTTGTAGAACGGCACGCCCTTCAGGTGCGCCGGATCCCAGGCGCTGATATCGATCTCGTCGCGCGCCAGCGCCGGGATCGACTCCGTCAGGTCGGCGCCGACGCAGAACGCGCGGTCCCCCGCCCCGGTCAGGACCACGGCGCGGACCGCGTCGTCGCGCCGTGCGTCCTCGAAGGCGCGTCCGAGGTCGTCATACATCGCCAGCGACAGGGCGTTCAGCTTCTCGGGCCTGTCGATCGTAATGGTCGTCACGCCGTCGTGCAGGTCGGTCCGGATGGCCATTCAGATCACCCCGTCCTGCTTGAGCGAACGGATCTCCTCGTCGGACAGGTCGGCGAGGCGGCGCAGCACCTCGTCGTTGTGCTGGCCCAGAACCGGCGGCGAGGCGAAGCCGTCCTGCGGCATGCCGCCGAGCTTGATCGGCAGGCCGAACATCCTGACCAGCTGTTCCCCGACCGGCACGCTGACGATCATGTCGCGCGCCGCGATATGCGGGTCCTCGACCACCTCGCCGATGGACTTGATGGCGCTGAGCGGCAACTCGTCGCCGGCCATCTCTTCCAGCTCCGCCTTGGTGTAACCCGAGAACCACCGTTCCAGCAGCGGACGCACCCGCCGCTCGTAGGTCGCGAGCTCGAACCGCTTCTCCATGGTGTCGATTTCCGGATCGGACGCCTGCTCCGGCTCCCCGAACAGCTCGCAGGTGATCTTCCAGAACTTGTCCGTGTAGCCGCCGAAGAAGACGTAGCCGTCCTTGCAGGGAAACTGGCCGTAGGGGCGCACGAAGGGGTGATCGTTGCCCAGCGGCGTGGCCACCTCGCCCGCGCAGGTGTAGCGGACGACCGCATTTTCCGTGAGCGACAGCACCGAATCCTGCTGGGAGATGTCGACCACCCTGCCCTGCCCGGTTCTCTCCGCTTCGCGCAACGCCGCCAGCGTCCCGATGGTCGCGTAGAAGGAGGCTGCGAGATCGCCGATGATCGTGCCGACGCGCACCGGCGCCTGGCCGGGCATCCCGTTCATTGACCACAAGCCGCCGGTAGCCTGCCCGGTGTTGTCGTAGGCCGGCTTGTTGGAGTTGGGACCGCTGCGCCCGAAGCCGGAAATGGCGGTGTAGACGAGCCGCGGGTTCTCCGCCCTCAGGACTTCGTAGCCGAGGCCCAGCCTGTCCATCGTCCCCGGCCGGAAATTCTCCACCAGCACGTCGGCCCGTTTGACGAGCTTCTTCAGCAGGGCCTTGCCGCGCTCGCACTTCATGTCGAGCGTGATGCCGGACTTGTTGCGGTTGTACTGGGCGAAGAAGGCGCTGGACCTGTCCTCCCCGACGAAGGGCGGAAAGGTGCGCGTGTAGTCGGGGTCTTTCGGATTCTCGATCTTGATGACCGTCGCCCCGAGGTCGGCCAGCAGCATCGAGCAGAACGGGCCGGCCACCACCCGCGTGATGTCCAGCACCACCAGCCCGTTCAACGGACCCGGCCGGCTCGGCATCTCCGGATGTCCGGTCGCGCTGTCGGTCATGACGGGAGGTCCGACATGGCGGGCATGCCCACCGGGTCCGCGGGGCCGGCGGTGCGGCTGGATACGGTGTCGGCGCGACGGCCGATCTCGCCGGCGGCGCGCATCGCGGCGGCCACCTTCGAGGATGTCCTGCGGCCGAGCGCCCGGGAAATGCCCTCCCCGGCGACGGCGAGCTTGTGAATATCGATGCCGGTGCGAACGCCGAGGCCCTCCAGCATGAAGACCAGTTCCTCGGTGGCCAGGTTGCCGGTGGCACCCGGCGCATAGGGGCAGCCGCCGAGGCCGCCGACGGAACTGTCGAATACGGTGACACCGGCGTCGAGGCCGGCCAGGACGTTGGCAAGCGCCTGACCGCGCGTGTCGTGTAGGTGGAGCGCAATCTTCGCCGCCGGGACGTCCGTCAGCAGGTCCGCCAGCATCCTGCGCACGTCGCCGGGCGTGCCGATGCCGATGGTGTCGCTGACGGCGACCTCATAGCATCCCGCTTCCAGCAGCATCGCGGTGACGGACGCGACGGCGCGGATGTCGACGGCCCCTTCGTAAGGGCAGCCGAATGCGCAGGACAGATAGCCGCGCACCGGCAGCCCCTCCGCGCCAGCCATCTCCATGATCGGCGCGAAGCGCGCGAAGCTTTCGGCGATGCTGCAGTTGATATTGCGCTGCGAGAACGTTTCGGACGCCGACGCGAAGATCGCGACCTCGTCGACCTTCGCGGCCAAGGCCGCCTCCATGCCGCGACGGTTGGGGACGAGCGCGCGGTAGCGCACTCCGGCGGGCCGGGGCAACCGCTCGAGCAGCGGCCCGGAATCGGCCATCTGCGGCACTGCCTTCGGCGAAACGAAGCTGCCGGCTTCGATCTCCGTCAGGCCGGCGTCCACAAGGCCCGCCACCAGCCTCTCCTTGTCGGCCAGCGACAGCGAACGCGTTTCGTTCTGCAGTCCGTCGCGCGGCCCGACCTCGACGATCTTGACTTCCAAGTTCAAACGTTCCTCCGCAAGAGCAGCCGATAGCGCCGCACCTACTGCCCGTCCTTGCCCAGACCCGCCAGCACCTCCCTCGCCCTGTCGACGCGGACGTCGTGCTCCCTGGCCAGGACGCTGGCGACCGCCTCGATCTGCGCGCCCGAGGCGCCGGCGACGATGGCGATGTTGCGGGCGTGCAGGGCCATGTGGCCGCGCTGGATCCCTTCCGTCGCCAGCGCCCGAAGCGCCGCCATGTTCTGGGCCAGACCGACGGCCGCCGCGACTTCGGCCAGTTCCTGTGCGCTTTCGACGCCGAGCAGTTCCAGGGCCGCCCGGGCCGCCGGGTGAGTCTTGGTGGCCCCACCAACTAGGCCAACCGCCATCGGCAGTTCAAGCGTCCCGACCAGACGGCCTGCCCCATTGATCTCCCAGCGGCTCAGCGAGGTGTACCGGCCGCTTCGCGCCGCCCAGGCATGGGCGCCGGCCTCGATCGCCCTCCAGTCGTTGCCGGTTGCCACGATCAGCGGATCGATGCCGTTCATGATGCCCTTGTTGTGGGTAGCGGCCCGATAGGGATCGATCACCGCGAGCGCGCATGCCTCGACGATTCCACTGGCCATCCGCTCGCCCGGATATTCGGCGGTGGCAAGCGCCTCCATCGTGTATTCGACGCGGGCCCGCGCCAGCCGCAGGTCTGCCAGATTGGACAGGATCCGCAGGCGGACCTCGCCGCCGGTGATCTCCTCGACGAGGGGCGCGATCGTCTCGGCCATCGTGTTGACCGTGTTCGCGCCCATCGCGTCGCGCACGTCGACGAGAATGTGCAGCACGACCATCGGGCCGACCGGCGTGGACTCGAAGACGTGGACCTCGATGTCGCGGCAGCCGCCGCCGAGTTCGATGAGGACCCGGTCCTTGCGGTTCGCCGCCTCCAGGATCCGCTCGCGGTTCGAAAGCAGCCGCGAGCGCGCCCCGTGCGGATCCTCCAGCGACAGGACCTGGATCTGGGCCCGCATGACTGGGCCGGTGCTGGAGGTCGAGAAGCCACCGCAGTCGCGTGCGATGCGCGCCATGTAGGAGGCGGCGGCGACCACCGAAGGCTCCTCGACAGCCATCGGGATGAGGTAGTCCCGCCCGTTGATGGTGAAATTCGTGGCCACCCCGAGCGGCAGCTCGAAGGTGCCGACGACGTTCTCGATCATGCCGTCGGCAACCTTGGGAGGCAGGACGCCGCCGCCGCGCAGGGCGGCGACGGTGTCCTGCCCCAGGCCCGCCACTTCCCCGACCCGGGTCAGCCGATCGGACGGCGACAGGTCGCGAAACTTCGCGATCCGCGAATTCAGCCGCTGCGTGACGGTGGAGTCGTTGGATGCCGCCGACAAAATCATCCTCCCGATCGTTCCTTTTGGCTTTGCCTATGCTATTGAACGACTGACCCCAACCGACAAGGTACAGCACGCAGAAACAGTCCAGAACTGTACCCACTCAGAATTTGGTAAGGAATGCTGCATTGCGGTAACTCTTGGGAGAACGGTCGTACATCCGGCCGCTCCTGGGCTTTTCGGGAACCCGGAAACGGCAGAGCGCCGCGCGGCAAGGAACCACTGTGTGCGGGGAACAGTGTGACATGATCGGGGTCAATGCGATGCAACCTATGGATGCGGATCATGACGCTGACTGAAAAGGTGCTGCATGAAATCCAGGGGCGCATCGAATCCGGGGCGCTGAAGGTCGGCGACAGGTTGCCGTCGATCCGCCGCGCCGCCGAAGAATTCGCTGTCTCGAAGAACACCATCGTCGAAGCCTATGACCGGCTGCTCGCCGCAGGCTTCGTCACGTCGCGCCAGGGGTATGGGTTCACGGTCGTCGACAGACGCCAGCCGTCGACTGCGGAGCGGCTGAAGCACGTCGCCGAAGCGGTCGACATCGCCTCGCTGCTGAATGCGCAGCTGGAGGAGACGTTCTCCATTCGCGTCGGCGATGGCAGGCCGCCGCCCTCGTGGACGGAGGAGTCGGAAGTCCGCCGCCATCTGGCGCGCAGGCAGAAGCCCGGACAGGCGAACGTGCAGGGATATGGCGCGGCGATGGGGTTTCCCGCATTGCGGCAGCGACTGGCCATGAGCTTTGCGGACCGGGAAGTCGAGGCGACGCCGGACCAGATCCTCCTGACCTTCGGCGCCAACCACGCGCTCGACCTGATCATCCGCCGCTACCTCATGCCCGGCGACACGGTGCTCGTCGACGAGCCCGGCTATTATCCACTGTTCGCCAAGCTGAAGCTGGCGCGGGTCCGCATGATCGGGGTCAGGCGCCTGCCAACCGGCCCCGACACCGAAGACCTTCGGACCAAGGCGCAGGCGCACGGGCCGAAGCTCTTCTTCACGCAATCGCTGGCGCACAACCCGACGGGCGGGTCGACCAACCTGCCCACGGCGCACGCGCTGCTGACGATCGCCGCCCGGCACGGCTTCATGGTCGTGGAGGACGAACCGTTCGTCGACCTGCCGACCGTCCGCGCCGGCGGACTGACGCCGCTCGACCAGCTCAGCAACGTCATCTCGGTTGGAACCTTCGCCAAGACGCTGTCGGCGAGCCTGCGCTGCGGCTTCATTGCCGCCCGCGCCGACGTCATCGCCTCGCTGGCGGAACTGAAGATGCTGACGACGGTGAACAGTTCCGGCCATGTCGAGCAGCTCGTCCACGGACTGCTCGTCGAGGGGCACTATCGCCGCCACCTGAAACGCCTCGGCCGGCGAATCGCGCGGGCGACGGAGTCGGTCACGTCGAACCTCCAGCGCCACGGGTTCCAGGTGTTCACGGAACCGGCCGGCGGCTACTACGTCTATCTCAACCTGCCGCCGCACGTCGACGACATCACCCTTGCCAAGGCGGGGGCGCAGGAAGGGATCTTCATTGCGCCCGGAAGCGTCTTCTGCGTCGACCGGGAGGCGGGGCGCCACGGCACCCGGATAAACATTGCGCGGGCCGACACGCCGGCCTTCTACGAATTCCTGAAACGCATGTACGCCAACTGAGCGGTTACCTCACACTGGCTGCCGGCGGCATCGGACGGACAGCCCGCCGGTGACCCGGCGGGCTGCCTCCTGTCGCGATGTCGCGGGTTCGGCCGCCTATCAGTCGGACATGCCGTACGTGTCGACGTCGATCTTCGAGAAGATGTGCTCGTTCAGCAGCGCGACGATCGCGTCCTGATCCTGAAGGTCGACGCCGGCAAGGCGCTCCTTCCAGGCCTCCTGGCGGGCCAGGAAGTCCTCCAGCAGGGCGTCCGGCGGATCGATGTGGAACCGCTCGGCCGTGGCGGCAGGCAGCTCGCTGAGGAAGTTCGCGTTGAACCGGGCCAGCGCATCGGCCAGGTCGCTCTCGGGCGGCGCGACCTTCACACCCTGCGCCCGCGATCCTTCGATCCCCTCGTTGCCCTGAACCTCGTAGCCGATTTCCATCCGCGCCAGCGCGAGGATCATCTGATCCATCAGGATCCTGCGGTCCTCCACCGGCAGGCCACGCCAGAACGACTTGTTGTAGACCCAACTCGCACCGATGATGATGCCCACCGGCAGTTCCGTGACGTCGCTGGCCACCTCCGCCAGCTTCGGCCCGACGATCAATGTCGTCGGATCGACCAGTGCGCAGTCGAGCGATCCCCGCTGAAGGCCGGTATAGACTTCCGAGAACGGCACGCTGACGGCGATGCCGCCGATCTTCTCGACGAAATCCACCTGGGCCGCGCCGGCGGTGCGGAACTTCTTGCCGGCCGCCTGGCTCAGGTCGAAGACCGGGCTGGCACAGACGAAATTGTAGATCGCCGTGGCAAAGCCCGGTCCGACCACGACACCGTTCGCCGCCCACTCCGCATAGACGTCAGGGTTGGTCATGATGAGATCGGTGTAGGCGAAGGCCGCCGCATAGTGGTCGTCCGACACGAAGGAGGCATCGATCAGGACGTTGTTCAGCGGCAGCTCGGCCGGCTGGTAGCCCGGGTAGACGATGCCGACCTGGGCGACGCCGTCCGCCACGCCGCTCATCGTAGCCTTCGGCGGAAGAAGGGTTCCGCCATTGTAGACCTCAAACGACACCCGTCCGTCGGTCGCCTTTGCGACGGCCTCCTGCCATTCCATGTACGGAAAGTGGGAGAGGAGATGGGTCGGCGCGAACCATGTCGATGCCGTGTAGTTTTCCGCGCTGCCGACGCCCGGCCACATGCCCAGGGCCATGACGGCCAGGCCGCCCGCGATAGTCCGTGTCGCTTTCATGTCATTTCCTCCGGTTGATGGATTATTTCGAGAGTGCGGGAAGCCACAGGCTGATGACCGGGAAGGCGATCAGCAGGGCGAGGGTCACCAGGTCCGCGGCGAGGAACCACGTGGTGCCGCGGAAAATCTGGCCGAGGCTCACGCGGTCTCCCAGAGCCCCCTTTATGACGTAGACGTTCAGCCCGACCGGCGGTGTCACCAGGCCGATCTCGAGCAGCTTGACGCAGATGACGCCGAACCAGATCAGGTCGATCCCGGCGCTGTGATAGAGCGGCAGCAGCAGCGGCAGCGTGAGCAGCATCAGCGACACGCTTTCCAGGAACATGCCGAGGAAGACGTAGATCACGCTGGTCAGGACCACGAGGAGGATCGGGCGCTCGATGGCGAAGGCCAGCAGGTCGGTGAGCTCCCCGGCCATGCCGCTCAGCGCCACGAAGCGGGCGAAGATCGAGGCGCCGACAATCACCACGAAGATGCTTGCCGTGCCGGCGATAGTGTCGACTACCGACTTGGAGAATATGCGGACGGTCAGCGATCTGCGCGCCATCGCGATCAGCGCGGCGATCAGCGCGCCGAGCGCACCTGCTTCGGTGGGCGTGACGATGCCGGCGAAGATGCTGCCGATCACCAGTGCGATCAGCAGCGGCAGGGGCCAGATATCCAGGACCGCCGCCAGCTTCTCCTGGCGGGTGACGATCACGTCCGTGCGCGGCGCCAGATCGGGCCTGGCCACCACGCGGAAGGTAATCAGCAGGATGAAGACGAGCGCCGACAGGATGCCCGGGACGACGCCGGCGAGGAACAGCTTGCCGATCGAGACCTCGGCGAAGATGCCGAACAGGATCATCAGGATGCTCGGCGGTATCAGCGCACCGAGCGTTCCGGCGACGGCGACGCTGCCGCAGGCGAGGCCCCGGTCGTAGTGGGCGTCCAGCATCTCGGGGATCGCGATGCGCGAGAACGACGCCGCAGTGGCAACCGACGAACCCGACGCAGCGGCAAACAGCGCCGAGGCCACCACCGTCGCCGACGCCAGCCCTCCCGGCACCCGGTTCAGGAAGATGCGCGCTGCCTGGAACAGTCCCCTCGTCAGGCCGGCTTCGGAAGCGAGGAAGCCCATCAGCAGGAACATCGGGATGGCGCTCAGATTCCAGTCGCCGATCAGTTCGAAGGGGACGTTGGAGGCGATCGACCACGCGGCCTTGATGCTGGTCAGGACCGCGATGCCGACGAATCCCACGGTGGCGAGGACCACGCCGACGGGCACCCGGAAGAGGATGAAGACAATTGTCAGGGCGACCCCGACGAAGCCGATGTCGACGCGGTCCATCCGGCGCCTAGTCCTTCCTGCCGGAGAGGGCTGCGACCTGCCGCAGCACGACGACTGCGGCGGCCAGCAGGCACCCGGCGGGCAGGAAGAACCGGCTGGGCCAGACCTGGAACTCGCGGCTGCCGAGCACGACCTCGCGCACCGCCATGGACTTCATCGCCGCCTCGAAGGTTGTCCAGGCGAAGACCAGGTAGAAGGCGAGCGTCATCAGCAGCGCGATGATGCGGCTCGCCAGCTTCAGCCGCGGCCCGAACCGCTCATAGAGAACATCGACGGCGATCGTGTCGCCCCGCTTCTCCACCAGCGGGAGCGCCATGAAGACCAGCACGATCATGTAGTAGGAAGCCACCACCTCGGCGGTGCCAGGGACCGGCATGCCGAACAGAAACTTGCCGATGATGTCGACGCTGACCTGCAGGAGCATCAGGACGGCCGCGAGCCACGAGAAGCACGTCGCCACACCCGCGAGCGCGCTCATCCTATCGTCTCGCCCGCGCGATCGGGTCCGGCGGCATGTCAGGCGCGCGGCACCGGGCGCTCGCCGTCAGGTAACGGCCCGCCGACGGACCGACCGGGCGCTCGCAAGGTGCGAGGGTGCTGGACCGCCCGATACACGCCGACGCGCACCCAGGCTCGCCATCGATGGAGCTGCGCAAGATGTCCTCCCGGAACCCGGATCTCTTTTTTGCGCAGCTAACGGGCAACTGGTACCAGTTGGAAAGGTACAATTGTCAAAAACAGTCACCAACTGTACCCAAACCTGGTCGGGTAGAGAAAGGTCGGCGGGTCTCGTCCGGGCTGGGCAGTCTGCGGAATTCCGAGTGCCCCGGCCCGTCGCGGGACGTGATCGACCCGTCCGGCGGCGACCGGGATTGCCCCGGTCGGTGCTATCCTCGTCAGCCCAGAACGGAAAAGCTGGATTCGGTGTTGATAGGGCGCTTGCGGGAATAGAAGCCGGTATCGATCGTCCGCCCGATCCGCGGCAGCCTGAACTGCAGCGGCGAGGCGTCGTGGTCGTTGCCGTTCTCGCAGTACTCGACCAGCGCCGCCATCATCTTTCCGGCGATCGGCGCGTTCTTGTACTGGTTGCCGCTGGTGCCGCAGGCCATGTAGAAGCCGGGCAGCAGCGATCGGTCGTAGATCGGGATCCAGTCGTCGGTGACGTCGTAGAGGTCGACGACGCCGCGCGATCTCGACGGGATCCCGAGCGAAGGGACTCGCTGGCCGAGGCGCATCGCCTGCACCTGCCACTGGTCGGTGAAGCTGCGGTCGTAGTCCGTGTCGTCCTCGACCCAGACATGGGGGTCGCAGGGCGGATCCTCCGAGCCGATCAGGATGTTGTTGCCCAGTTCAGGCCGGCAGTAGCAGGAGATGTCGCTGTCGGAGACGACGAAGCCGTTCTCGTAGAAGTCGAACCCGGCCGGCGCCGGCACGTGACAGACTTCCTGCCGCAGCGCCCGCGTCGTGATCGTCATGTCGTCGAGCACGCCGGCCATGGCGTTGATGCGGGCGGAGGCGGGACCGGCGACGTTGATGACGACCGGCGCATGGATCTCCTCGCCGGACGACAGCCGCACGCCCATCGTGCGACCGGCATTCTCCAGTATCTCGGTGACCGTCGACCGGTAGAGAAACTGCGCTCCCTTCTGCGCCGCCGCATAGGCCAGGTTCTGCGCAGACAGGGCCGGATCGGTGACGTAGCCCGCCGTCGGCCAGAACACGCCCCCTGAAATCTCGCCGCCCGTCGGCTCGCCGAAGCCGGGCTGGTCGGGTCGCTTGGCCGGATGAAAGTGCTCCAGTTCGAAGAACGGCAGCCGTCGCCTGATCTCCGCCTGAACCCATTGCTCGAACGGACAGTCGAGGGCCCGGCTGTTTTCCATGTGCTTCTCGAGATGGCCGTTCATGCCGGTCTGCAGCACGAGACAGCCGGTTTCGCGGAACGTCGCCAGGCCGTTCGGATCGGCCGCCTCGAGATAGTCCGCCCAGTCGCGCCAGTAGAAGTACCCCTCGTAGGCGAAGGCCGTGCCGTCGAGCGTAGAATAGTGCATCCGGATGATGGCGCACGAACCAGACGTCGAGCCGTGCCCGGCCTGGGCGTTGCGATCGACCGACACGGTCCTGTAGCCGAGCCTGGCAAGCTCGAGGGCGGTGGCCGCACCGATGACGCCGGCACCGATGATGATGACGTCCGCTGTCCGTGTCATGGGTTGGCTTCCAGCCGGTTGCGATGGAACTGGCCGCCCTTCATCACGATCGGGATGTGCGCGCCGTCGTCCTCCATCAGCTTGAGATCCTCCAGCGGATTTCCGTCGACCACGATGATGTCGGCATAGGCGTCGGCGGCGATGGTGCCGAGGTCGCCCTTCGCGCCGATGATCTCGGCGTTCATTCCGGTCGCCTGGTGCAGGATCTCGAAATTCGAGAACACCGGCGCCCGCAGCGAGAACTCGATGCACTGCATCGGCTGGATCGCGCCGATCAGGTCGGTGCCGAAGCCGACCTTCACGCCGGCATCCTTCATGTGGTTCAGCCGCTCGATAGCCTCACCCTTGATCCGGTCAATCTTGGCGATGGATTCCGGCGGGTAGCCGAACAGCTCGCCCTTCTCGGCAAGGCCGGCGATGACGGCAAGGGTCGGCACGATGTAGGTGCCCCTGTCGGCGGCCATCCGTGCGGTGTCGGGCTCGATCAGCGTGCCGTGCTCGATGCAGTGGACGCCCAGTTCGACGGCCCGCTTCAGCGCCCGGTCCGGGTGGATGTGCGCCGTGCAGTAGACGAGGTGATTCTCGACCTCCTCGACGATGGCGCGCACCTCGTCGTTGGAGAACTGGATGCCGTCGAGCGGGTCCGACGTGGTCGATGCCCCGCCGGAGCCGCAGAACTTGATGAAGCTCGCCCCGCGGCGCAGGTTCTCGCGAACCACGCGGCGCACGGCGTCGACGCCGTCGACGACGACGCCGAGCGGATTGGCATGGCAGCACCCGCACGCGACCAGATGGTCGTCGCAGGCGTTGAATTCGTGCTGGTGGCGCATGTCGACATGGCCGCCGGTCTGGCTGAGCGCCTTTTCGCAGTAGAACAGCCGCGGCGCCTTGATCAGCCCGTCGCGGATCGCCAGCCACAGCCCGTAGTCGGCCCCGCCGGTATCGCGAACCGAGGTGAAGCCGCGGTCGAGCATGTCGCCGAGCATGTTGGCGGCATGGTGGGCATACATGGTCACCGGCAGGCGCTGCAGCCGGGTGACGTTCATGTCGTAGAAGTAGGCGTGGATGTGGGCATCGATCAGCCCCGGCATCAGCACCCGTCCGCCGCAATCGACGATCTCTGCACCGGCCGGCGGCGGTGCTTCGGAGACGGACTTGATGCGTTCTCCCTCGACGAGAACGGTGGCGTCTTTCAGCCCGTCGTTCAGACCGTCGAAGACCCGCGCGTTGGTGAAGGCGAGCATCGGCATGTTCCTCGAGTGCAGGAAGGGCGCCTCCGCGACGGCCGTCGCGGAGGCCGGTTTCAATCGGCTGCGATCAGCCGTTCAGGGCCTTCTCGATGCGGTCGCAGTATCCGACCGCCTTCTCGCCGAGCGCCTCGCAGTTGGCGCGCCATGCCTTGACGAGTTCCGCCTGGATCGCCTTGCGATCCTCGATCGGCATCGGGTCGAGCATCTCCATGCCGCCCTCGGTGGTGAGCCAGTCGTAGGCCTCCTTCTCCGCCGCACCGACCTTCCAGCGCTCCACCGACTCGTTCCACATATTGTGGCTTTCCTCGGTGAGGATCGCCTTCAGATCATCCGGCAGCTTTTCCCAGGTCGCCTTGTTGACCCCGATCGAGAACGGATAGGCCATCGAGAAGGCGCTGAGATACGAGAAGCAGCAGGTCACCTCGTAGATCGACTGCGACTGCGCATAGGTCGGACCGTACACGGCCCCGTCGACCACCCCGGTTTTCAGCGCCAGATAGAGTTCCGACGAGGGGACCACCTGGGTCGAGACGCCGAGCGCGTTGAACGCCTGCAGCCCGTCCTTGGTGAAGTGGCGGAACTTGATGTCGCGCAGCCCGTCCAGCGTGTTGATCGGCTCGGTCGTCATGACCACGAGGTCGCGCAGCGCCGCGAACGGGGCGCGGTCGATCTGGACGATGTCCCACTTCTCGTCGAGGATCTCCTTGCCGATCTCGTACTGGGCATCGACGACCTTCAGGTTCTCCTCCGGATCGACCATCATGCCGTGCGGCACGAACACCCCCATCAGCGGCTCGTCGCGGGTGACGTAGTAGGGAATGATGCTCATCGCATCCAGCACGCCCTGCTTGAGCACGCGCAGGCTGTCGACGTTCTTGAAGCCGAGCGTCTCGATGGGAACGACCTCGATCTCGAAGCGGCCGTCGGTGCGCTCGGCCACCCGCCTCGCAAGTTCCTCCAGCTCGAGCGTGGTCGGGTCCTGCGGGCCGACCGACGATCCGAGTTTCCATTCCACTTCGGCGGACTGGGCGGCCGACGCCAGGACGGCGAGCGCCGCGGCGAGCGCCAATGTCTTAAGGTTCATGGGTACCTCCACTCTGGTGGGCGTTCTGCCCGGATTGGCCGGCGGACCTCATCGGAAGCCGACGGCATTCGGTAGAAACAGGGCGAGCTGCGGCTCGAGCGTGATCAGCACCAGCGCCGCCAGCATCAGCAGCCAGTAGGGCAGACAGGCGATCGCCGCCTCGCCGAGCGAGACCTCGTTGCGGCTGATTGCCATGATCACGAACAGGTTGATGCCGAGCGGCGGCGTCAGCAGGCCGATCTCGATGACGATGACGAGCACGATGCCGAACCAGACCGGATCGAACCCGAGCCCAGTCACCAGCGGGAAGACGAACGGCAAAGTGATCAGCAGCATCTCGATCGGCCCGAAGAAGCAGCCGAGCACCAGGTACATCGCGTAGATCAGTGTAATGACCACCGGCGGCGGCAGGCCCGCCTCCCCGACCATGGTGATGAGCTGCTTGGGCAGGCCGGTGAGCGCCACGGCCTGCGACAGGACCAGCGCGCCGGCGATGACGAAGGCGAGCGCGCTGAACGTCCTGACAGTCGACTGCAGCGCCGCCCAGACCCTGCCCAGGGTCAGTTCCCGGTACAGCAACGCCAGGACGATGGCGGTGGCGATGCCGAGCGCCGCGGCCTCCGTCGGCGTGGCGAGGCCAAGGAATATCGTGCCGAGGATGGCGAAGATCAGGATCGCGAAGGGCCAGGCTTCCAGGGACTTGAGCAGCGCGCCGCCCAGCGACATGCCCTCGGCCACATCCGGCACCATCGCGGGCCTCAGCCGTACCATCACGCCGATGAAGATCATGAACATCGTCGCCAGCAGGATCCCCGGCACGATGCCGGCGATGAACAGCGCACCGACCGATACGTTCTGCCAGGCGCCGTAGACGATGAGGGCGATCGACGGTGGGATCAGGATGCCGAGCGTGCCGCCGGCCGCGATCGTGCCGACGACGGCACGCTGGTCGTAGCCCCGCCGCTTCAGCTCGTCATAGGCGATCGAGCCGACCACGGCCGTGGTCGCCGTGGACGAGCCGCTGATCGCGCTGAACACGGTGCACGCGCCGATATTGGTCTGCAGCAGCTTGCCCGGCAGCCGCTCGAACCCCGGCGAGATCGCCCCGTAGATGCGCTGCGCCAGGCCCGACTGGCCCAGTATCTCTCCCAGCAGGATGAATGCCGGCACCGCCGTGAAGGTGAAGCTGTTGAAGGTGTTCCACAGCGAATTGCCGAGGACGCTGAAGTTTCCGCCGAAGGCGAAATACAGCACGATCAGCCCGAGCGCCGCGATCGTCGTCGCCAGCATGGTGCCGGTCAGCAGGGCGAACAGGACGGCAGCGACGAGGGCGACGGTCAGCATCCCTAGATCCCCTCCTCCGCCCCGTTGTCCTCGGCCTCGCGGACGGGAACGCCCCTGAGGGTGCGCTCGAGGTCGACGACGAAGCGCGCCGCCACCGCCAGCGCCAGCACGAACAGTGCGAACGGCAGGATCATCATCCAGGGCCATTCCAGGAGATTGGCGACATAGCTGCGCGCGCCGAACTGGTAGCTCGCCCAGGCGAAGTCGAAGGTCTGCCGGATCAGCACGGCAAGCACCACGAGCGACCCGAGGTGGCCGACCGCCATCGCCCAGCCCTGGAGGCGGCCAGGCAGCCGCCGCCACAGCGGCAGGATCCGGATCTGGCGGCCCTCGGTGAACCCTTCGGTCAGCGACAGGAAGGCAACCGCGACAAACAGATAGCCCGCAAGCTCCTCGGTTGCCGGGATCGGCCGCTCCAGCGCGTAGCGCTGGACGGCGGAGAACACGAGGATAGCGACGATCGCGGCGACGGAGAGCGCGGAAGCGATCGCCAGCAGCCGGCCAAGTCCCCGGGTCGATGCATCGGCCAGGCCCGCAATCCGCGCCAGGAGTTCCATCCGCGCGCCCTACTTCCAGACCGTCCGGGCGAGCCGCAGCCAGTTCTCGCCGAGCACGCCGCGTATGGCGGCCTCGGGATAGCCGGCGCGCAGCATGCGCTCGGTAAGCTCCGGCAACTGCTCGGGCCGGGAGACCCGAAGATCGACCTCGTAGTTCTGGCCGGTCGGGTACTTGGCGGCGTTCGCGCGGACATTGGCGGTGAGCACCTCGGGTTCCGAGACGCTGTCGAGTCCGATCCCCACGTGGTCGGCGCCGACGAGCTGGACCCAGTGATCGACATGGCGGAACAGCGCCTCGGTAGAGGGATCGTTGTCGCCGAGAAAGATGCCGATGCCGTTGATGCCGACGACGCCGCCGGTGCGGGCGCAGGCACGAGCCATCTCGTCGGCGATGTTGCGCTGATGCTCCTGCAGCGCGCTGGCGTTGGAATGAGAATAGATGACCGGCGAGGTCGACGCCTCGAACACGTCGAGGCTGGTGCGATGGCCGGTATGGGTGCAGTCGACGATCATGCCGACCCGGTTCATCTCGGCGACGAGCTCGAGTCCGAACCGCGACAGACCGGCATCGGTGCGCTCATGGCAGCCGTCGCCGACGTGGTTCTTCTGGTTGTAGGCCATCAGCGCGTGGCGGACACCGAGCTTGTAGAAGACCTCGACAAGCCCGATATCGCGCTCGAACGGCGCCGTGCCCTGGAAGTGGAAGCCGACGGCGAGCTTGCCCTCGGCCTTGGCCTCCGCGACGTCGTCGGCCCGTTCGAGGATCGCGTATCGGTCCGGATTGTCGCGCAGGTAGTGCCGCCATGCCGAAAGGCTTGCGACCGCGGCGGCAGCCGTCTCGGTGTCTGATGCCGCGGTGATCGAGACGGCGTCGTAGCCGCTCGCCTTCATCCGGACCAGCGCGTCGTGATGGGCGGCCCGAGAGCCGCAGGTGGGCGTTGCCGGGAACGTGTTGTCCCAGACGATCGCATCGCGATGCAGTTCGGCGGCGTCGGTCACGGGCGCTCCCTCTCTTCGCTCTTCAGGGCCGCCTCGAAGCCTTCCCGAACCATCGTGCGGGCGCGCTCAAGCGCCGCGTCGTCGAGACGCGTCTCGCGCTGGTAGAGCCGGTGCACCGCGTATCCGCGCAGGTAGTCCATCATGTCGTGAGCGATCTCCAGCAGGGTTTCGGCAGGCAGGTCGACGTCGGAGAATTCGCGGGGCAGGAACGAACGAAGGCTGGTCAGCAGGTTCTGCCGGTGACGGGCCACGAACAGCATCAGCTCCTCGTCGTGCCGGGTCGCCAGCAGGATCTCGAGGATCGCGAAGTACCTGTCGTCCCCGTAGATGCTCCAGTAGTGGTCGACCAGGCGACCTATGCGATCTTCCAGTGGCAGTCGCGCCGGCCCCCTCGGCGGCGCCGCGTCGGCGAAGCTCCGGAACAGCTCTTCGACCACCGCGGTCATCAGGCCCTGCTTGGAGCCGAAATTGTGCTGGATCGCGCCCGTCGTCACGCCGGCGCGGCGACAGATTTCCTGAACGTTCGCCCCCGCATACCCCATGTCCATCAGGCACTCGATTGCGCCGTCGATGAGTTTGCGGCGTGTCTCCGCGCGCCTCTCGTGCTGCTTCTGTCTTGGCTGCGCCACCCGGCCACCTTTTACATAAATGACGTTATGTATGTTATTTCATATGCGGTCGCCCGGTCCGTGTCCACCTGTATTTTTGCCCTGACGGAATCCCCGATCCGCCCGCCGGCGCGAGGCCGAGACGACGGGGCGGCCATCGAACCACGTTTCCCGGGCCGGATTTTATTTGTTCATAACTCCGGCAGGGCGACCAGACGCGTTTCCCATACTGCACCAAGGGTTTACCCACTGATCAGGCTAGGCTGACCGCCGCGCAGCGGCGTCAGATTATGCTTTTCGTGCACACAAAATTATGCAAGCCTGATCGATATCGAGCGTGGGGATCGGAACTGAATGGCGCGACCGGCAGGACACGGAAAGCATCTCTCCTACTACGATTTCGGCCGTACGACGGTATTTGCGAGCCGCGAGGATTCGCGCTTTTCGTACTGCGCCTATGTCCCGGGCGACTACGACGAGGACGGGTCGAAGAGGTATCCGGTTGCCGTGATCGTGCACGGCACCGAGCGGGGCATGCAGGCATACCGGGACGCCTTTTCGGACTTCGCCGAGAAGAACTCGGTCATCGTTCTGTGCCCCCTGTTTCCCGCGAACATCTGCTTTCCGGGCGACCTCTCCAGCTACAAGATGCTGCGAGATGGCGACCTCCACTACGATGCCGTGCTCCTGTCGATGATCGACGAGCTGAAGGAGAAGTACCGCATCGCCGGCGACAGGGTGCTGATGTACGGCTTCTCCGGCGGCGGACACTTCACGCACCGGTTCCTGTACCTTCATCCGGAGCGGTTGCTCGCCGCCTCGATCGGTGCCCCCGGAGTGGTGACCCTGCTCGATTTCGACCATGACTTCTGGGTCGGGGTCCGCAATTTCGAGGAGGTCTTCGGAAAGCCGATCGACCTCGACGCGGTCAGGCGCGTCCCGGTGCAGATGGTGATCGGCGGCAACGACCGCGAGACCTGGGAGATCACCATCACGCCCAAGGATGCCTGGTGGATGCCCGGCGCCGACGCCGCCGGTCCGGACCGGATCTCCCGCATGCAGGCCCTCAAGGAGAGCTTCGAGCGGCACGGCGTCAGGGTCCGCCACGACATCGTGCCGGGCTTCGCCCATGACGACCGGGGGCTGATCGGCAACGTCAAGGACTTCTTCGAAAGCGCCCTGCAAGAGGCGCGCGCCAGCGAATAGACCATCCTATCAACCGGAGGTGGACATGTTTCCCAGAACTCTCATCCTCGCGGCCGCATTGGGGGCGGCCGCCCTTGCCGCGACGACGGCCAATGCGAGCGAACCGAAGCAGGGTGGCACGCTGGTCATCCGCATGAACGCCGACATTCGCGCGACCGACGGCGTCAATCGCGACTCCAACACCGATACGGTTCTCCACCACATCTTCGAAACCCTGGTCGGGTACCGCGACGACCTCACCATCGGACCGGTGCTCGCCGAGTCCTGGGAGATCTCCGAGGACGGCAGGACCTACACCTTCAAGATCCGCGAAGGGGCGACCTTTCACGACGGCGATCCCGTGACCGCCGCCGACGTCAAGTGGAACTGGGACCGGCGCATGGCGATGGCCGAGGAATGGCGCTGCGCCGACTACTTCAACGGCGCGCAGGGGCTCGAGGTCACCTCGGTCGAGGCGCCGGACGACGAGACCGTCGTCTACACGCTGAAGGACCCCAACGCGCTGTTCCTGACCCAGCTGGCGAACATCCAGTGCAACAACTGGGTCGCGAGCCCCAAGAACGCCGACGCGGACGGCAACTGGATTCCGGACTCGGCGATCGGCAGCGGCCCGTTCACCCTCAAGGAGTGGCGCAAGGGCGAGTACGTCGCGCTGGGCCGCTACGACAACTACGTGCCGCTAGAGGAGCCGAGCAGCGGCTATGCCGGCGCACGGATCCCCTATGTGGACGAAGCCAGGTTCCTCATCATTCCCGACACCGCCGCGGCGGAAGCTGCCCTGTATGGCGGGGAAATCGACGTCCTGCCCGGCTTCGAGGCACAGCGCATCGCCGAAGCCGAGGGGCGCGGAATCGAGGTCCTGCACACCGACGGCCTGTCCTGGACGCCGATCCTGATCCAGACGAACGACGACCTGATGTCGGACGTCAGAATGCGCAAGGCGGTGGCGCACGCAATCGATCTGGATCAGATCGCCAAGACCCGTTCCGACGGGCTGGCGAGCGGCAATCCCTCGGCCGTGGCGCAGGCGAGCGCCTTCTTCGACGAGGACTTCCTCAAGTGGCCCGAGTACGACCCGGCCAAGACCAGGGCCCTGCTGGAGGAGGTCGGCTACAACAACGAGCCGCTGAAGATCCAGACCAACACCAAGTACCAGGGCATGTACGACAACAGCGTGCTGCTGCAGGCGATGCTGGCGGCCGCCGGCATCAACGCAGAGCTCGAGGTGCTCGACTGGCCGGCCCAGCTCGACAACTATCTCGCCGGGAAGTTCCAGCTCCAGTCGTTCGGCTACTCCGCCCGGCTCGATCCTTCGCTGATGTACGGCGTCCTGATCGGCGACAAGGAAAAGGACCCCTGGCGCCAGTGGAGCAACGACGAGGCCTACGACCTCTATCTCAGGTCGACCACGACCAGCGACTTCGAGGAGCGCAAGGCGCTGCTGAAGCAGATCCACGCGCTGATGGCCGAGGACGTGCCGATCCTCGGCATCTACTACGAACCGGTCATCGATGCCGTTACCTCCAACGTCGAGGGATACGCCGCGTGGCCGGGCGACAAGACGCGTGCCTGGGGCGTCTGGCTGACGGAGTGACGGCGGACCTGGCGTGAAGAACGGCGGGTGAGACGTCTCACCCGCCGTTTTGCGTAGCGACGGATTTCCGACCCGACATCGTTACGGCCGGTCGCTCGCGAAGCCTCTCAGGCCGTGTGGCGCTCCGCAGCGCTCTCGCTTCCGCCGGCCGCGAACCGCCGGTCGAGCAGCATGGCCGCGTCGAGGAGCGCCCGCGTATAGGGGTGCTTCGGCCGGTCGAACACCTCGTCGCGCTCGCCCGTCTCGACGATGCGCCCGTCCTGCATGACTGCGACCCGGTCGGCCACCTGCTCGACGGCGCCGAGATCGTGCGACACGAACAGGCAGGCGAAGCCGTAGCGCGATTGCAGGTCGCGGAACAGCGCCAGGATCTGCTTCTGCACCGTCATGTCGAGGGCGGATACCGGCTCATCGGCGACGACGAAGGCGGGACGCCGGACGATCGCGCGGGCGATCGCCACGCGTTGCCGTTGCCCGCCCGACAGCTGGTGCGGCAAGCGTGCGGCGAAATCCTCGCCCAGCCCCACTTCCGCCAGCACCTCGCGGACCCGTGCCGCGCGCTGCCCCCGGTTCATGTCCCGCGCATGGCGGAGCGGCTCGGCGACGATGTCGAAGACCCGCTGTCGAGGGTCCAGGGACGAATACGGATCCTGAAAGATGATCTGCGTGTCGCGTCCCCCGCCGATCTTATCCCGGGGGCGCGTCTCCCCGCCCTCCTCGGCGTGAAATACGATCCGCCCCGCGGTGGGTGCGAGCAGCCCGACGAGCGAGCGGCCGAGCGTGGTCTTGCCCGACCCGGAAGCGCCGACCAGGGCCAGCGTCTCGCCCCTGCGAACCTGCAGCGAGACGCCGTCGACGGCGCGCTTCGGCGGATCCCGTCGGAACATGCGCTGGCGTCCGGGGTAGTCGATGACGATGTCCTCGAGCTCCACCAGGGCCCCCCCGAACGCGTCGCCAGGGCTGCGCGCCGCGCCGCGCCGGGGCAGCGCGTCGACCAGGCGCCTGGTGTAGGCGTTGCGCGGATTGCGCAACACGTCGCCGCTGAGGCCGGTTTCGACGGCCTTGCCGGCCTGCATCACCACCACGCGCCGCGCGTAGTGGGAGACCATTCCGAGATCGTGGCTGATCAGCAGGACCGCCGTGCCGTTCTCTCGCGCCAGTTCCACCATCAGGTCGAGGACTTCGCGTTGCACCAGCGTGTCCAGCGCGGTCGTCGGCTCGTCTGCGATCAGCAGATCCGGCTTCAGCAGCATCACCGAGGCCAGCATGATGCGCTGGCGCATGCCGCCCGAGAACTCGTGCGGATAGGCGGAGAGGCAGCGTTGCGGATCGGGGATCCGGATGCGCTCGAGCATCGCGAGGATGCGATCGCGGATCTCCGCGGCCGGCAACTTCGTATGCAGCCTGAGACCCTCGGCCATCTGCCGGCCGATCGTCATCGAGGGATTGAGCGAAACCATCGGCTCCTGGAAGACCATGCCGATGTGCGCACCGCGAATCCGCCGCAGCCGTGCCGGCGCCATTTTCACCAGGTCCTCACCGGCAAGGCGAATGCGTCCGGAGGCAACGGTCAGCGGCGACGGCAGAAGGTCGAGAATCGCGCGCGCCGCCATGGTCTTGCCCGACCCGGACTCGCCCACCACCGCCACGATCTCGCCGCCTTCGACGACGAGGTCGAGATTGTCGACAATGGCCTCGCCCTTCGCGCCGACCGTCACCTTGAGGCCGGAGATCTCGAGCGTCGGCGCCGTTTCGCGCTCACTCATGTTCGCATCCGCGGATCGAGCCAGTCGCGCAAGGCATCGCCCAGCATGTTGACGCCGAGCAGCGTGATGGAGATGCACAGCCCCGGATATACGATCAGGAACGGCGCCTGGTTGACGTACGGCCGGGCGGTGGAGAGCATGTTTCCCCAGCTCGGCGCGGGCGGCGGCACGCCGAGACCGAGGAAGCTCAAGGCGCTCTCCGCCAGCACGATCCAGCCGAACATCGTGGTGGCCAGCACCAAGAGCGGCGCGATGCAGTTCGGCAGCACGTGCCGCGCCATCGTGAACCATTCGCTGTTGCCCATGACGCGGGACGCCTCGACGAACTCGCGCTCGCGCACCGACATGACGGTGCCGCGGACGACGCGCACCACGACCGGCGTATAGGCGATGCCAAGAGCAATGATGATGCCGCCGCGGCTTGCGCCGAACACGGCCATGATGCCGAGCGCCAGCAGCAGCCCCGGGAAGGCCAGCAGCGCGTCGTTGAACATCATCAGGATCCGGTCGACCCAGCCCCTCAGGTAGCCTGCCGCAACGCCGATGATCACGCCGGCGAAGAGGGCGAACAGATCTGTGGAGAAGGCGATCCAGGCACTCGTGCGCGCGCCGTACATGAGACGGCTCAGGACGTCGCGCCCGAATTCGTCGGCGCCGAGCCAATGCGCAGCCGATGGCCCGGTCAGGCGCGCCGGCAGGTCCAGCGCCAGCGGATCGTAGGGCGCGAGTGCCGGCCCGAAGAGGGCGAGAAAGATCAGGATCCCGGCGATCGCACCGCCGATGAGGCCGTTCAGGCGCAGGCGCGGCAGGTTGAATACCGTCGCGATCATGCCGCAACCCTCGGATCGAGGAGCGGGTAGATGAGGTCGACGATCAGATTGACCACCACGTAGATCAGCGCGACGAACAGCATGCATCCCTGCACGATCGGATAGTCGCGTGCCGATATCGCGTCGATCATCAGCCGCCCGATGCCCGGGATGGTGAAAACGGTTTCGATGACGGCGATGTTGGCCAGCAGGCTGCCGAGGATCAGGCCGATCAGCGTCCAGGTCGGGGCAAAGGCATTCTTGAAGGCGTGCCGCCACATCACCGCCGGCTCCGAGAGGCCCTTGGCCCGGGCGTGGGTGATGTAGTCGAGCCGCGCGACCTCGATTGTGCTGGCCCGGGTCATGCGTGCGACCGGGCCGCTTTCCACCAGCACGAGGGTGGCGACGGGCATGAGGATATACAGCAAGGCGCTGCCGAAGTTCTCGGCGAACGGGACATAGCCGACGATCGGCAGCCATCCCAGGTTCAGCCCGAACACCAGCAGCAGCATCAGGCCGAGCCAGAAGCTCGGGATCGACAGGAACACCGTGGACGTCGCGATCACCGCGAGATCGGTAAACCGGTCCTGGCGCCACGCCGCCAGCATGCCGGCCGGCACCGCGATGAGCGTCGCCAGCGCAACCGCGACGAGGACGATCGTGGCGCTGACGCGAAACCGCTCGACGATCAGCGGCAGCACCGCCTGGCCGGACACGATCGAAAGTCCGAAGTCCCCCCTCACGACGTTGCCGAGCCAGGTAACGAACTGCCATGGTATCGGCTGGTCGAGTCCCAGCCGCTTGTTCATCGCCGCCACGTTTTCCGGGGTCGCGAGATCGCCGAGCATGACCGTCGTCGGGTCGCCCGGCACGAACCGCATCAGGGCGAACACCGTCACGGCGACGATCAGCAGCGTCGGCAGGGCAAACGCCGTCCTGGTCAGGATGAACCGAAGCAACAGTCCCTCTCAGCATCGGCCAGCGGCCGGTCGACCTCCGGTCTCATGCGGCCACGCGCGCGGTTTCGTCCAGTTCGAGCGTATAGCTGGTGAAGGTGCGGTTCAGCGCCGGCAGCGGCGCCACCTCCATCAGCCCGAGCGAGGGTTCCATGACGATCATCGCAACGGTGGCGGACAGGTTTCCGCCCTCCTTTCGCAGCGGCGGCCGGCAGACCGAATAGGGGGTCCCGAAGTCGTCGAACAGCGCGGCCTTCAGGTCGTCCCGGGTGATCCGCCCCAGCCGGCCCGAAAGGTATCCCTGCACCCGCACGTCCCGGTACAGGCTGTCGGGAACCGAGCCCAGTCCGGTCTCCCTGACCTTTGTCTGGGCCACCGCGCTTTGCCAGTGATTGGCGTGAACGATCAATCCGTCCGCGGGATGGATGACGAAGGTCTCGTCGGGCGCACATTCCAGATTGATGGCATAGCCTTCGGCGCTGCTCATCATCATGTTGTTGGAGCCCGACTTCGGGGTCACCGCGATGACGCGCAGGGCCAGTGCGAAATGCGCCGTCTCCAGCGCCCGGCGGCGGATGAGCGGCAGCGGAATGCCCAGTTCCCGGTAGTCGCGATCGCATTCGAGATAGTTCGCCGTAATGGCCAGGCCCGCGGAGTTGAGGCCGCTGCGGGCCAGGCCGCCGGCTTCGGTATAGGTCAGTATGTCCGGGCCGTCATCCCGCCTGATGCGCAGCACGATGCTCGTTTCCGCGCATTCGGCGCGCCAGTCCCAGTTCTGGGCGTGGACCAGATTGCCGTCCGCCGTCACCTGCGGCAGCGCCACCGCGCCGGTGCAGCCGTCGGGATCGTCATCGCGGACCCCCTTCTGCCGGTGCGCGAGCTGCAGCACTTCCGTGCGCGCATTGACCAGCGCCACCATTTCGAACGGACAGCCGGCACCTTCCGCGATCCCGCGAATTTCGTCTACGAGGTCGGGCGCCCACTCTTCCATGCGCGGCACGAAGCCGCCGACGATCGACTCGATCTCGGCCCGGTCGCAGCCGAGCCTGCTCAATTGCTCGGTATAGAGCGACACCGACCGGTTCACGCGCTCGCGGGCGGTTTCGCCGTGGCAACGGCCGCGCTCGCGCGGGGAACCGGCAACTTCAACGAGTGGAATCGGGTCTGTCGTGTGCATCGAAGCCTGGGGCTGTATTGGATCGTCCGGGCAGACTAACGTATTTTGTGCAACTGAAAAGCAAAAAATTGACCGTCTTGGCGTCCGGCGCTTTCCTTTGTCGCGATACCGAATAATGATGTGTGCGCATGGCAACGAACACGAAGACACCCGGCGACCCAGGCGCCGACCGGCTCGCGGGCGCGAGCCCTCTGCAGCGGGATCTGGCGCGGCGAATTCTCGAGAAGATGCGCGACGAAGGCTGGACCGTGGGCACCAGGGTCTCCGAGCAGGACCTCGCCCGGGCCTTCGGCGTCTCCCGCTCGCCGATCCGCGCGGCACTGGATCTGCTTGCGGCGCAGGGGATCGTCGCCGCCCTGGAAAAGCGCGGCCTCGGCCTCGCCCGGGACGTCGCCTCGCTCGACATCGGGGCGCTGGTGCCGAGTTCGCCGCAGGAGACCCTGTACGAAACCATGATGCGCGACCGCGCCACCGGACAAATTCCCCAGGAGATCTCGGAAGCCGAACTGATGCCGCGCTACGGCGTCTCGCGCGGCGTCATCCGCAAGCTGCTCATGCGGTTCGCCGCCGAGGGCCTCGCCCAGCGGATGGCCGGGCACGGCTGGCGCTTCGTCGACAGTCTGGATGACGACGAGGCGTACCGGGAGAGCTACGAATTCCGGCTGATCGTGGAATGCGCTGCGTTGCGCTCACCCAGATTCGTCGTCGACAGGGAGAAGATCGAGCCGATCCGGCGGGCGCACCAGCGCATCCTCGCCGACGACAGGGTGGCTGTGAGCGGGGAGGAATGGTTCCGCGTCAACGCCGCCTTCCACGAGACCCTCGCGATGTGCTCGCGCAACCGGTTTCTGCTGCAGACCGTGCGCCACCAGAACAGCCTGCGCCGCATGCGCGAGCATTCGGTGTTCTCGGAACTGCCGCGCGAGCGGATCGAGCAATCCTGTCGCGAGCACCTGGCCATCATCGATGCGCTGGAAGCCGAGGATTTCGACTGGGCCGAATCGCTGCTTCGGCACCACCTCCGCCTGGCCGCAGACTTCTGATCGGCGGCGACGGGGCAAGTGGTCGCTGCCGCTTCCGGTGCTTGCCTGTGCAGCCCCCCCGGGCGACGTTGCCAAGCCGGCTGCCAAATCGCGGGTATCGCAATATCATACTATCCTCGCTTGGGCCACATCGCACCTAACCTCCCCTTCAAACTGCGCCATCGATACGGACGCGCTGAGGGAGGTAAACCGACAATGTTGCCCAGGTATTCAATTGCTGCCGCGCTCGCCGCCGCTCCATTCCTCGTCACCGCGCTTGCGACGCCCTCGCTGGCCGAGAAGAAGCTCATAGCCTCGCTGCAGGGACCGATCGAGACATCCTACGGCGCTGCCTTCCAGGAAATGGACAAGTGCCTCAGGGAGCGCACGGACGGCGAGGTGTTCGTCGAGATCTATCCCGACCGCCAGCTCGGCGATCTGACCGAGACCTTCGAGCAGGTCCGCGAGGGAACGGTCGACATGGCCGCGGTCGCGCCGGGCATGATGGCGGAGTTCATGCCCGAGATTCAGGTCTTCGTGATCCCGTTCATCTTCCGGGACTTCGACCACTGGAAGGAGATCGTCAACGGCGAGGTCGGTGACGACATCTCCTCGCTGACCCGCGAGAAGCTGCCGGAAATCCGCATTCTCGGATATTACGGCGGCTCGGTCCGCCAGCTCGTCACCAAGGAGCCGGTCGAAAGCATCGACGACGTGCAGGGACTGGTCATGCGCCTGCTGCCCAGCGAAGTCCTGCACACCGCCTGGAGCGCCGTCGGCGCATCGCCCACGGTCATGGCCTACGGCGAGGTCTACAACGGCCTCCAGCTCGGCGTGATCCAGGGTCTCGAGAACGAGCCCGAGTGGATCGCCCGGATGAAGTTCTACGAGCAGGCGCCGAACATCGCCCTCACCGAGCACGAGATCGTCACGCGGCCTTTCATCTTTTCCGAGAAGACCCTGCAATCTCTGCCCGAGGAACAGCAGCAGGCGGTCCTCGAATGCGGCAAGGTTTCTGCGGAGTTCGAGCAGGAAATGGAACACGGCCTCGATCAGAAGTACCTGAAGGAACTGACCGACGAGCACGGCGTCAACGTCACGACGATCGACAAGGCGGCATTCGCGGAAAAGATCTCGGAAGCCATGGGTCCGTTCGTCGACGAGATCGGATTGACCGACCTGGCCGGGCGCATCCGCCAGTAGGCCGACGACATCCGGCTCCAACGGCGGGATGACGTGTCGCGCGCTCCGACACCGCAGCCTGACGCGAACGGCACCGGAGGCGGCCCACGGGCCGGTCCGGTGTCGCCGATCGATCGGGTCGGCACATGGCTCGCCGGCGCGATAGGCTTCGCGCTGGGCGTCGTCCTCGCCGCCATGGTGGTGATCGTCACCTATCAGGTGTTCTCGCGCTTCCACACGTCGATCCCCTTCTGGGGAGGCACCGAGGAGATCGCACGCGGGCTGTTCGTCTGGCTCGTCATGCTCGGGGCCGCGCTCGCCGTACGGTCCCGCGAGCACTTCTTCGTCGACATACTCCCCGCCGCGACCCCGGCGCCCGTTCAGCGGGTCCTGCGGGTCGTCGTGCTGCTGACCGTGCTGGTCGTCTCGGTCGTGCTGGTTGTCTACGGCTGGGAATTCGCCGTCTCGGGTCTGAAGCGGCGGTCGCTGGTCACCCACCTGCCGGCGATCTGGTCCTACTCGGCGATCGTCACCGGCGCGGTCCTGATGACGTTATTCGCGTTGCGTGACCTTCTGCGGCTCCGGGCTGGCGATCGAAACGATGGGGATCCGGCGGATGGGTGACGTCTTTCCCGTCATCCTGATGTTCGCGACGCTGTTCGTGCTGATGGCGATCCGGACGCCGATCGCATTCGCGCTTCTTGCGTCCTCATTCGGTCCGATCCTGATCGAAGAGCGCTTGAGCCTGCTCATCGTCGCCCAGCGCACCTACAATTCGCTTGATACCTTCCTGCTCCTGGCGGTGCCGTTCTTCCTGCTCGCCGGCAGCCTGATGAATGAGACCGGCATCACTGTCCGGCTGATCCGGTTCGCCGCCGCGCTGGTCGGCCACCTCCGGGGCGGGCTGGCCCAGATCAATGTCGTCGTCAGCATGATGTTCGCCGGCATTTCGGGCTCGTCGCTCGCCGATGTCGCCGGCGCCGGCACCATCCTGATCCCGGCGATGCGAGACCGGGGGTTTCCGGTCGCGTTCTCCGTCGCGATCACGGCGACATCGTCCGTCATGGGCGTGCTGATTCCGCCGAGCCTGCTGCTGATCGTCTGGGGAGCGGTCACCGGAACGTCAATTGGAGCGCTGTTCATCGGCGGCATCGTGCCCGGCGTCGTGCTCGGGCTCAGCCTGATGATCGCGGTCTACGTCATCGCGCGCCGGCGCAGCTTCCCCGTCGAGGAGCGTCGCGACCGCAGCGAGATCGTCAGCAGCCTGAAGGACGCGATCCTCGCCCTGTTCATGCCGGTCGTGGTCGTCGGCGGCATCCGCCTCGGTTGGTTCACGCCCACGGAGGCGTCGATCATCGCCGTTCTCTACGCGCTGGCCCTCGGCCTCGTCGTGTATCGCAGCGTGGCGATCAGGCGGCTTCCGACGATCTTCTTCAATGCCGCAAAGCTCGTCAGCACGTCGATGTTCTGCGTAGGTTCGGCAGGGGTCTTCGGATTCCTTCTGGCATATTACCGCGTTCCGCAGTTGCTGGCGGAACTCGCCGGCGGATTTTCGAGCCCGGCGCTGCTGCTGATCGCGATTTCCTGCTTGTTGCTGGTCCTGGGAACTTTCCTGGACGGCCTGGTCATCGCGATCATCTGCGGCCCGCTGTTTCTGCCGGCGGTCACCAATCTCGGCGTCCATCCGGTCCACTACGGCCTCGTTTCGTGCATGGCCATCGCAATCGGCGTCGTGACGCCGCCCTACGGGCTCTGCCTGCTGATGGCGGCAAGCATCGGGAAGATCCCGGTCGCCTCGGCCTTTCCGGACACGTTCCGGCTTATCGGCGCGATGCTGGCCGCCCTGCTGCTCGTCATCCTCGTGCCGGCGATCACGGTAGGACTGGTGCAGGTGTTCGGACCGTGAGGTCGAAACCACCCCGTTCCCTGTGTCTCCGGGTCGGACAATTTAAGTCGCCTATCGGGCAATCACGTTGCGAAAGGTCACGGACAATCGCCGGGTCCGCGGCACACGCCTGCCATCGACGACATCCGATTTGCGCGCCGAGATCGCATGGGTCCATTCGAACCGTGCGGGTCCTTTGAGAACCAGCGCGGAGCGCGGCTCCAGTATCCGGGTAACCTGTTCTCGGCTGCGCCGATCCTCGAACCGCATCTCGCACGTCGAAAGCAGGCTCAACGAAACAATCGTGTCGGAGAAACAGGGCACGCAGTCGACATGAGCAGCGATGCCCTGACCGGGCTTGTATTCGTTGACGATGGCCTGATCTGGTGCGCGGTCGAAAAACCCGGCATCGACCAGACGCGCGCCGAGTGCGGCGAGCCAGTCGGGCAGTTCGCCGAGATACGCATCGGCGTTCGCGGTCCGCGCACGATAGTCGTACCGGTAGCCATAGTGCTGCACCCGACGTCTGAGGTCGGTTATCCATGGCTGGGCATCGACCCGGGCAACGAGCGATGCCTCCGCGTCCGGGAACACGAAATCCCGCACATAAGTAGCGCCAGGTGGAAGCGGCTCAAAGTCAGTCATTCTTGGAGAACACATACGTCTGGCATTTGTCTTTGGATGTTATCGCACTTTCAGCGTCATCAAGTGTGTTGGCGTGTGAATAGTCGGGATGATCGCTGAAATTGAATGGATGAACATCCTGACGTTGCCCCCTGAGGTTTATCCGGTTTGAGATGGAGTCCGGCCTTTTGAGAGGACCGGACTGATGAAGCGCTCAAGGTTCACTGAAGAACAGATCGCGGCAGGCTACCGCCGGATTCCACTCATGGCTGGATAAAACCCGGGGGCAACGTCAGTGCCCAGAATGAAACCCCGGGCCCTCCGTCCGCGAGCACGCCCGCGGGCTGTGTGACCTAACCATCTAAAATCAAACGAAGTGTGTGGTAGCGGAGGAGGGACTTGAACCCCCGACACGCGGATTATGATTCCGATTTATTGGGTTCTCGTAGGCTCACATGGCGGCCCCGTAACCTCACTATTGCATTGATATTTATGAATTTATGGCTACCATAGCTGAACATGGCTAATCGCCCTTGCGCGGCCTATTGCTGAGGCTAGCGTGAGGCTAACCGACAAGCGGAGTTTTCATCCGTGCGCCTAACGGACATTTCAATTCGGCAGCTACCGCTGCCTCCCAAAGGGCAGAAGATCTACTTCGACGACGCCCTGCCCAGCTTCGGCTGCCGCGTGTCGCAAGGTGGCACCCGCAGCTTTGTCGTGCAGCACGGATACGACCGTCGGCTGATTACGATCGGCAGATACCCGGCCGTGTCGCTTGCCAAAGCGCGAGAAGAAGCAAAGCGGCTTCTCGCTGAGCAGGCTCTTGGGAAATTCCGACCGCAAAGCATCGCGTGGGGCACCGGCGTACAACAGTTCCTCGAACACTGCCGCAGCAAGAACCGGCCTCGGACAGTGAGCGACTACACGCGGCTTCTCAATCGTCACTTTCCGTTTGGTCGCAAACGCATCTCAGAGATTTCGCCACAAGACATCCATCGCCGGATCGACCGGCTCGCCGACCGGCCAAGCGAACAGCACCACGCCTTCGTGGCTGTAAAGATTTTCTTCAACTGGGCGCACACACGACACTACGTCGATGAAAACCCATGCACCCGACTGGTGCGGCGCGCACCTGCCGCCCCGCGCGAACGCGTGCTCAGCAGCACCGAACTCGCCGCCGCCTACCGCACGGCACTCGACGGCAACGATACCTTTTCTTCGATCGTCGCACTCCTGATCCTCACCGGGCAAAGGCGAGGCGAAATCGCTGCCCTCCGCTGGCAATGGATCGACGAACCCGGCCGCACGATCAATATTCCGTCGTCGGCCACCAAGAACAAGCGGGCCCACAGCTATCCCTATGGAGATGCCGCCGCCGCGGTCCTCGAACGCCTACCGCGGACGGGCGAGTATCTATTTCCTGCCAGCCGATCCACTTCACGAGACGGGAAGCCCACAACCGTCTTCAACGGCTGGGGCAAGTGCAAGACGGATTTCGATCGCACATGTCGCGTCGACGATTGGCGGTTGCACGATCTGCGCCGAACCTTCGCAACCAATCTGGCTGCCCTCGGCACACCGCCGCATATCACTGAACGGTTGCTCAACCACGTCTCAGGGACGATCTCAGGCGTGGCGGCGGTCTACAATCGCTTCCAATATCTCGATGAAATGCGCTCAGCAGTCGTCGCCTATGAAGAGCATCTCGCGAAATTGCTGGAGCAAACGGAGTAAGAATTCGCCGCCAGTCCAAACACAGCGGAATCGAAAACATTCATTTTGCAACTTTTGCGAATGAATTAGCCGTTACACGTGATACTCTGGCCGAACCTCGGGGTTTGTCACCTTGGGGCATCGCGATGCTCCCCAACCTGGGAGCTATCGTGATGAGGATACTTTCGAAACGGCAGGTGCGGGAACTGGTCTTGTATTCCCCCCAGCACATTGCGCGCCTCGAGGCGGCCGGCAAATTCCCCAAGCGGGTAAGGCTCGGCGCCAACAGGGTGGGATGGGTTGAGGACGAAGTGCAAGAGTGGCTTCGCGATCGGCTGGAAGAAAGGGACGATCCTGCTCGACACTCCCTTTAATGGGAGCGGGGTGGTGCCGACAGGCGCCACCCCATTCGCGCCGCGCCCATCTCTGCGGCTGACTTAGCAATTCTGCTGCGTGAGATTGCTGGCCAATATCTGTGCGCACGTTCGCGCATATGCGTGGGCAGGTTCACGAGGGCGTTCGTGTCGCCCCATCACCGGCACACTCCGGAAGAAACAGATGTTCCACGGCGCTCGGTCGCGGCACGCAGCTCGGCTCGCCTTCAAAGAGTGCGTTCAGCAAGACAATGGATGATGTCACGGCTGCAAATGTCAGTATCCCGATCAGATCGTTTCGTGTCATACCGCTCTCTCGATGCCATACATCACGGATTTGAGCACTGAATACTGAATCACTGTATTGGAATTCTGTGAACACAATGGTTAATTGTGTTTATTATTTGGCTAATAGTTGAGTTATATATTGAAATCGATCGGCGAAAAGGCCATGATGTACCCTGAACGGACGACCCGAGCACGGGGCCTGCCAGTATAACTGTGAACGGAATTAACCATTCTGTTCACGGTCTGGGCGTTCGAGAGACGCCCTCCTTCGAGGCCCTCGTCCGTTCCTGAACACGCAATCATCATGACCAATCGACACGCAGAGCGCGTGCGCGGAGAGCGCACATACAGCCTGTATGCGCCCTCCGGCGCGCGCAAATACGTCAATGCCGCCGAGCGAACGCGCTTCCTTCGCGCGGCGGACTCTCGCGACCCAGCAACGCGGGCACTGTGCCTTATGCTGGTCTATACCGGCTGCCGGCTCTCCGAGGCGCTCAACCTCACGGCCGACGCCGTGCAGCCAGACAGCGGCATCATTGCCATCGCGTCCCTCAAGAAGCGCCGGACGGGCATTGTCCGTGAAGTGCCGGTGCCGGATATCCTGATCGGAGCAATACGGCAGGCGAAAGAGAATTCTGGCAGTGATCAGATCTGGCCGCTCTCGCGCACCTGGAGCTGGACTCTGGTCAAGCGCGTGATGGCGCAGGCCGATATCACCGGCATCCAGGCAACGCCCAAAGGGCTACGGCATGGCTTTGCAATCCACGCGGTTGAGTGCGGCATCCCCCTCACCCTGGTACAGAAGTGGCTGGGGCACGCCCAGCTCTCCACGACCGCTATTTACGCCAACGCTGTCGGTCCGGAAGAACGCCGGATCGCAGCGCGGATGTGGTGAGGGACGATTACTCGGGACGCATACCTGTCGACCAGAGATCGGCACGCCGACAAACCGCGTGTGACTAGCAGTCAGGCTTAGGACGGAATCCCGTTGGGGCTCCCCTCGGTGGAGAGCGGCCGCTCATCTGATTTGACCAAAGTAGCGCGGCCGTTCCCGCCGGCCCGCCGCTAGTTGCACTGATGCATTCCTGACATGAGCTGACGAGAGTGTAGAATAAATTCAGTGCTGTCGGGCAGGGGCAGCTGCCTTCACCGAAGCCTCTGATAGCTCTCTTCGAAAGGATCTGTGACGCCGTAGTTTGAAACAAGCGTCTCGTACAATTCCTCTGAGCGCTCGTTCGGTTTTGCTCCACGCACGAGCTCAAGCATGATCCCGTAGCGAAGCGCTCGGCGTGCTACGGGATTAAGGTCGAGTGCTGCACGAATCTCTGCCCCTGCTTCCTCAGTCCGACCGGTACGCGCCAATGCGGCCGCCTTAAACAGATGCGCGTCGATGGACGTTCCCGAAGGCCCGTGACGCTTCAGATAGAGATCGGCGAAGGCGATGGCCTGATCCAGATTGCCCCGCGCATAAGCGATGAAAAGGTTTGCGTAATCCACAACCTCGGAGGTGTAGATGTCCGACTGCGGCAGTTGTACGGCGTAATCCGTGCCGTCGCGGCGGATGCTCGCCTTGCCATCGTCACTCACTGACCAGACACGCGTGATTTGGGCGTCAGGAAACCGGACGCAACTGCCGTCCTGAAGGCAGTAGTCGATCACCGCAGGATCGCCAAATTGCGACACGAAGGACGTGGGCACGGTCTCCGACAGAAAAGCGACGATTTGCTGCGGCGGGCCTAGGCGAAATGTCTCACCACCGACCTCGATCTGCCAGATTTCTTGGTCCGTATCCCGGAAATCTTCGTAGGGCATGGCGAGGGTCAGGAACGACTGGATCGCGATCCCGTCGATCAGGGGGGTGGTGACGCCCCAGACCGTCCCTTGTAGCCCGTTGATCCGGGCAAGGCGGGCAGCGGCTTCGTGGCTAGGCTCGGACATCGTCGCAGGAACGTAATAAGTGATCCCACGCCCGTAACCGCCCTGCGGTTCGCCCCTGTCGCTCCCGGTGGGACCCTCAGAGGACAGGTCGGATTGCACCGTCAGTTTGAGCGCGAACGCCACGCTCTGCCCGAGAGATGCGGGAGCGGTGTCGTCGGCATTGAAGAAGGCCGGAAACACAAGCCCCACCTGATCGGGCGATTTCTCTTGCCCGGTCGAGATGCCGTTGAGCAGGACAAGCCCCGCCCCCACCGCACAGACCCGCATAACGAAATGCGGGGTCATTGCTACCCTCCCGCCAGTGCGATCAACTCATCGCGGATCGCCTTCACCGTCATGGGTTGTGCGGGTCCGGCCTGGTGTACCAAATCCAACGCCGTCTCGCGCAGCGGGCTTATCACTGTTTCATAGTCCATGCTTAACTGAACCGCGTTCTTTATCAGAGCGTAGTGCAGAAGCAACCTCAAATACATGTCTGCCACCGGCTGGCCGGAAACCGCCAACAACTTCGTGCGCGCCTGTTCGACAGCAAAGGCGTCGACTTGCGGACCCAGATATACCCCCGATTCCATATCGGCGGCGTCGCCGACACCGATCCCTGAGGTGACGAATAGGGTCGTAGCGGCATTGCTCAGATAGTGCGTCTCCCGATCGTTGGCGGAGGTGGCTATCTGGTCGTTCGTTCTGACGTCGTGGTCGGCAAGATAGGTTTCAAGTGCCGGGGTGGTCTGTCCGCGACCTTTGATCTCGACGAGTCGCAATTCAACGTTGGCGCGGACGAAGTCCGAATAATCGTTCTTATCGATGCCGTGAATATGCTGTCCGACCCACACCGTTTTACCGGTGCCCTGCGCATGGCTCGCCGGCGCCGTCAGTGCCATCACGGCCGGAATTGCGATTCTGACTATCAGGATCGAAAATCTGCACATGAGCAAGACTCCGGCATGGAAATGGGCACCGTTGCCCCGTCCGGTCGATGGATCGCGAGGATCTCGAGTGTGACGGTGCAATCGTTCTGTGTCGTTTCATTGTCGAATTTCCCCCATGAGTCCTGCGGGACCTCCAGGCGGAAGACGTCGCCGTCGCCAGCGGCGATCACTGGGAGTTCGCGCAGTGCGTCGGCACGCGATACGATCGCCACAATCGGTTTGGCCGCGACGCTACCATTCACCGGGACGGCCGAAGCGGACTCGAGAATCCCGCGGCTAGTCCCCGTATTGGCGATATAGACCTTCGCGGCATAGCCACCGCAGGACAGGTGCGTTCTGTCGAACCGGGCCCTATCGCCGAGAATGGCAATGTTGAACGTAGACCACACGACCACGACGAGCGACCCGTAAAGCGCGATGTCGCCCAGACTGACCTGCGATGCGAGCCAGCCGAAGGGCATCTGCCACCGGTCGCATTCCGGACAAACCCGTGCCCCTGCCTTGATTTCGGACTTACAATAGCGGCAAGATGGCGGATCGCTCTCCGTCTGCGTTTCGTTGTACTCGGCGGTCTCCATGCTCCCGGCATCCTCCGGAGCCGCGTCCTCTGTGGTCTCGAGGGTAGGCGCAGGCGTCCCACTCTCGACGACCGAAACTATTTCTTGGGGCCGCGGCGCGGTCACTCGAACGCCTCAACGGCTTCCGGCGGCGGCGTGCGCCCTTGGCTGTCCAGCGTCGTCACAAGATCCCACGTTATGCACCCCGTGGGATCCTCGCCACGCTCCGCCTGCAGGACCCGGATCTCGCTCTCCAAAAGGGTATGGAATACCCCGTCATCGACGGTAGCAGGATCATTGTAACGGCCAATGTTGGCCATCTCCCGCTTCATCAGGCGAATGAGGTTTACCCTCAGGCTTAGCGGCCATGGATAATCCTCCGCGTTATACGGTGGCGACCCTAACGGTCGAACCAGCCGGCAGTCCTGCGCGGCCGTACTGCTCGCTACCAGTGAAGAAAGGCTTGCAAGACCGAGCAGAATCCATGGCTTCAAGCTCGTTGACACCTGTCATCGACCTTTGTCGGCTAGTCTACCTAGCTTACAGTTTAGCAGAACTTGCCCGCCATCGCTAGGCTCCCGACCTCGGTACAGAGGTAGTCTCCGTCACATTACTTCTAACACCCAATCGTCCGCAAGGCGGCGGCTGTATTGATCTCACTAGAAAGACAGGGGGCTGAGATCGAATGCTCTCCGGTCGCCCAAAACGAAACTCCATTCGATGCAGGGCATCACATAAATTCCCCGAAGAGCCGCGAAAACACGATTAGTATACAATATGCTTCAAGTCACCCCAAATCGATGTCTAGGATCAATTTCTTGCGCGTGTCATCAAGCCTAGATTTTACCAGATCGCGCACACCGTCATAGATTGCGGGGCTGAGCGATAGCTTCTGCGCTGACAGCCAGTAGTCCAGTTCGTTCGAGCCCCAGGACACGAAGAGGATATTTTTCTTTGCGTCTTTGTAGGTGAAACGGAATGCACCAAGCGCGATGTTGATCACATCACCCGCTGCCTCGGCACTGCCGATCTGGAAGTTGCCGCCAGTGGTCCGGGAAGTCTCGAAGTCGAAGAGCTGGATCTTGCCGTCATCGTCGGCCAATCCACGCAGCGCCTCAATCGCGCTTTCGACGATCTTGAACTGATTGCCGGTCGCGATCTGTGCCAGTGTCGCAAGGATGACTTTGTCGAAGCTCCCGCTGCCCTGCATTTTCTGGGAGGCGGTGAACGGTGCCGCCTCGCGCACCCAGCCAAGCAGACTGAGCATTTCCATGTAGACATCGAACCACGCGGTACGTTGCTCCACCGAGTTGGCCCTAGCATCCGCTGCCCGCTGCGCGAACAGCGTCGAGAGCAGAACGTCCTCTTTCTGACCCGGTGTCAGGTTCTCGACGAAAGATATCACGCTTGAAGCACTGACCGCCGCCGACAGCGTCTGCTGGTGTTCGGCAATCGCGGAGGAGGGATCAAACGCCTCGCCGGAGCGGGGCACAGCCGTTCCGAAGGCGGACTTACCGGCCCGGCTCGTCGTGCCGCGCGGGGCGGCCAGTTCCACAGATCCCAGCAACGCCAGCCTTTCAGCCATGGTGCGTGGACCGCCCGGGGACACGGGGGCGGAATCGGGCAAAGGGCTGTCTCGGAATGCCGGGGGCCAGGTCGCGTTCATACCCCGCGTATCGAGATGGGTGAACGAGCTGTACTGCCCGATCCCGCCGGAGAAAAGCTGTTCCTTGTCGCGCAGCCAGCGCAACGCATGGGCGACATCCCGCGCGGCCATGCCCCTGACCTGGAAATCCAGCGCCGTGAACTGCACGTGCTGGCTGTTCGTGGCAGAGCCCGGGATGCATGCGTTGTAGGCTGGCGAGCGATAAGCATTGGTGATTACGATCGGTTTGCCCAGCCGGTCGCGCAGATGGTCGAGCACCCGGGCGGTCGCGGCGATTCTGGTCCAGATATTGCGTGGCGGATAGTCGTTCTTGCCCTGACAGCTCCCGCCGGGTGTGTTGTGGGCGCCTCCGAGCACGAGGAATTCGTCGGTGCTGAAGTTCTTCAGCCCCAGCGACTTGATGAACGCATCAAAATCAGCGTAGTCGCCCCATGTGAGAGCCGCCTGCGAGTCGCGGAAGCCAGTACCGCGCGTCTTCGCGGCAAAACGGGCCTCGACCTCGGTGGCGCTGATCTGGTCGTCTTCGTCGCCCTCATCTCCCGCCTCGGTCGGGTTTGCGGCCGGCGCGTAGGATGGCCCCGCAGCGGTGGTGGCTGCGGCTGCCGGTTTGCCCAATGGCTGCAGCGTGAACGGTCGGTCATGGACAAAATTCGGCTCGCCGACCAACCGTTCGAACAATTGCGGCGTCTGGCTCGGGCTGCCGATCTGGGTCTCAATGGCGGCACGGAAGGCGCGATAGTCGCCGCGGAAACGTCCCTCGCCCCAGACCCGCAGAAGCGCCCCGGTGAAGGCGCCGTTCTCGGGGCCGTCCATCGCGAACTGTTCGTCCTTGCAGGCGCCCAGATTGAGCACCGAGGCCTTGACCGGCGTGGAGAGCGGATTGGTCAGCACGCTCTCCTTCAGCGCGCTGTAGGAGCGTGACGCCTCTCGATAGGCGGGCTCGTTCGCGCGCCAGACCCGGTCCTCGACCCAGAGCGGCATCGCCCGCGCGCCAGCGGGCAGCGTCATCTGTTGCCCGAAAAGCGTGGCCGGTGCGGTGGGGCCGAACCGGATCATCGAGCCCGAATGGCAGGTATCCGGCACGGCCAGCACCCGCACCCCGGCGCGGAACTCGGACCAGAGCATGTAGAGCTCGTCATCGGCGAGCTGGAAGTCGTATAGACAGAGGGTCTCGTCCATCTTCTCGTCGCCGTCGTGATCCTCGTCCTGGTTAAAATCGGGGATCCGGCCGCCATGCCCCGAGATCGTGAACAGGAACATGTCGCCGCCCTTCAATTCGGACGCCGCGCGCTTGATTTCTTCGATGACGTTGGGGCGCGTGGCATCCGGGGTGAGCAGAATTCGCGTCTCGAACCCCTCGCCCCGGGCCATCGCCTCCATCGCCAGCGCATCTGCCTCGCACGCCGTCAACCGCCCGTCCCATCCGTCGTAATGGCCGGGATCGACGGTGTTCAACCCCACATGCAGCGAGATCCCGCGCGCCTTGCCGCCGGCGATCACCGAAGGTGCGCCGAGCGCCCGCGTCAGCTCGGAAGCATTGCCGAACGGCCCGCTGATGACCACGGGCGGGCCGCTGCGCGCATTGGCCAGCGAGCTAATTTCGCGCAGGAACTTGGCCGCCACGTCGCCATAGCCCTCGTTGGTGGGATGCAGCCCATCGTGCCAACGATGGTCGCCGACCGTGCCGCGGCAATCGATATAGGTGACGTGCGGCATCGTGTTGGCCAATCGCCGCAACCGTCTGTTGAAATGGTCCATCATGCAGGCCGCAATGGCCTTTTGCAGCGTCCGGTCGCGGATCCCTCGACTTTCCATTGGTTTGCCGAGCCAGCGGTCATTGTTGGGCATGGGGTAGTCATAGCCATGGCACAGAATGTTCACACGCGGAAATCCGTCGCGGACCTGCCGAAATATGCGCGCGTAGTGGGTCAGCGCTTCGTCCAGCAGCGCCTGAAAGGAGGGCAGAAGGTAGTCCTCGGGTTTCAGATCCGGATGGAACTCTTCGAGATGCGAGGCCAGCGCCCCGCCCGCCACCAGATCGTTGCCTCCGCCCGACAGGAGCAGGATTTCGGCGCCGGTGTCGTGCAGCGCGGGCATGTATTCCTGCTTGTCCGCCATTCGTTTCAGCAGATCCCCGGCCGATCCGAGCGACAGGACGGCGTAGCGGTCCATCACGTGGTCGATCGTATCCTTCAGGAGCAGCGGATACTGGAACCAGCTGTCGCCTTCCGACACGATGATCGGCCCACCATAGCCGCCCGCCAGCACCGCGTTGAACTTGCGCCGCCGATCGATCCGGGCAAACCAGTTGGCCGAGTTCATGACCGCCGCCGACCGCGCCGCCGCGTT
Source organism: Microbaculum marinum (assembly GCF_037855135.1). Classification (NCBI taxonomy): domain Bacteria; kingdom Pseudomonadati; phylum Pseudomonadota; class Alphaproteobacteria; order Hyphomicrobiales; family Tepidamorphaceae; genus Microbaculum; species Microbaculum marinum. The sequence continues at coordinate 146,858 of NZ_JAZHOF010000010.1, read as the reverse complement.
GGCCCCACGCGGGATCTGGACCGTCGACGGGTTGAGTTTCAGCCGCGGCGCGAATGCACCCGACTGGTCTTGGTCGACGATGAAGTATTCCGACAATTCGGCCGCGTCCGTCGTCGGATCGGCCAACTTGGCCATCAGCTGTTCAACCGTGATCTTGGCCAACTTTCCCTCCTCCAAACGTCTGACATGCCGGGTCACGCATGGACGCAATCGCCGCGAAAATACTCTCCTGGATCGCCTGATCGCTGATTAGTTCCGTCTGCGTCACGCGGTCTCCAGGCCGCTTCTGCGACGCCAACCTGTTCAACCTGTAGAGAGCCGAATGCAGCGACCGCTTGCGATCCATACCGGCCATGCCGAGAAAGTCCTGCGGCACCCAGGTCGGCAACTCCGGCGTTGACCCGGGACCGGGTAGCCTGTCCTCGAACGCGCTGGCGGCCAGGTGCAGCAGGGATTTCCCGTAGGCGCCGAAGCAGAGCTGTGCCTCCAGCTCTTCCGACGGCACGTAGATGCGCGCCGGCCGGTCGGCCTTGACCTCGCTCACCGGTTCGACGCCAGGCGCGGTGTCGCCGGGATGCGGCAAGGGGGCTGCCGTCTCGTTGATGCGTTGGACCAGCGGCACCAGGAAGACTTGCGCCCTTGCCCAGCCGATCGCCGGATGAACCAGATGCAGCGAATCGAAAAGCGTCGTCGGATCGTGATTGCAAAAGTATTGCCGCGAGGCCCCGTCTCGATCCGCATCCCGTCGGATAGCGGCCAGCATCTCATGCACCACCAATGCGCCAGTTCCTTCGGCGACGAGATGCACTTCGCATCCCAGCTCGGCCTTAAGCTCCATCACGCCACGCAGAAGATCGGCCACGTATCCCAGTTCGACAGTCTCGAGCTCTGCCTCGGCATGAACCTCCGACGGTCCGTCCGTCGTGCCGTGCACGGCCCGTTGGGCGCTCATCTCCATCTCGCGCCAAAAAGCACGCCCAACACCTTGCACGCGTTCTTCGATCAGGCTGTTGAGATGTTCGGCCTCTACCCCGGCCTGCGACTTGCAGCTTTCGAAGATTATATTGAAGACTTCCAGGGACTTTTCGACGAAGCTGTTGCACCAGAATACGGTATAGGGATAGAGTCCATGCCCCTTGATACGGTTCTTGCGCGCCACAGCTTGAGTGAAGGTCGCCTTGATGCCTTCCAAGCTGCCGGGAATCCACAGCAGCAATCCTCTGTACCGGGTGTCGCCGGGGTCAGGCGGATCAGTACCGGGGCGCACGCCCGTTAGAAGATAATTCCTAGTTCTTTTCCAGCTGGACGGGAAGGACGGATACGATCCCGAAGAGACGTGGAATCCGTCATCGAGGTGCATGTAGTGTCCGACGAGTTCGTAACAGGGCGTCGAGCCAGCTTGAACCGGTCCACTAAGGCCCTTGACACCCCTCTCCCCTTGCAAAAAACCGAAGGCCTTGGGGGCGGAAACGCCTAGACGCAACACCCAGGCATCAATGACGTTCTGCGCCCAGTCACCGTAGTCCCACAGCCCGATTCCAGCCTGTCCCTTGTATCCGCCCCATGCGGCGCCCCATGAATTCAAGACGTGGAACCCGGTCTCGTCGTAGCCAGTCAGGACGACCGCATGACTGCCCGTCCTGCCAAGTTGCGGCGGCCAAGCAATAATTCCCCGATTGTCGGGCGTAGCGCGCGTCCAGCCATCGTGGATATTGGCAGTACACAGCACAGCTTGGGCGTCATTCAGCGCGGCGTGGTAGTGGTTCAGAACCGACGCGAGCCGGAAATAAGCTCCGAGTCCGATCCTGCGCGCGTCCTTGGCCTGGTCCACGTTGGGAAACAGCCCCTCGTCGTCGGGACTTGTCGGGAGGAAACTGGTGCTCTGCCAGCGGCCCTTTTCGCTCGGACGCGTATCCTTGGGCCAATCAAGACAAGCGCCGTGATGATAGAACCCCTTGATCGCTGAACGCAGAGATCGGATGCCCTCGATCCCCTGGATGGTGCTCAGATCGGGATAGTGATCATGGAAAAACGCCATGCGGTAGAGCATATCGGCACTTGCGATATCCAGACGGATCCGATCGACTTCAGCTGCCGTGGGCGCTTTCCCGCCAAAGCTTCTAAGCCATTGCAGGCTGCGCTGAATGTCAATGAGCGCTGCAAGTGCATAGCCTACGCAGCGCTGTGTAGCCTTTTGGTCGCGTACACCGAAGATCGGCTGCTTGAGGTTAGATGACGGGATGTCGACCATGAGCCGCGGATCGAGGGACATTACGTCACTCAGAACGGACAAGCTTGGAGAATATGACTGGTCGCGCAGATCTACCCAGTCCCGACGGACATGGCTGCCTTTGATGAATTCATCGGGAATACTCATTGCAATTCCAAAGACATTGATCGGAACCAGATTGGATTTCACATTTCTTCATCCAGCCTGCGGCGCCTCAGGTCGTCGCAGGAAAGACAGTAACACGAGTATGCTCGTAAGTGTAGAAACTCCTGCCGAGTGCACTTCAGCAGGATTCGCCAGAGTGAAGCGGTGCTATTGCGCTGCTCGCTTCACCCGATCTTCACGCCCCAGCAGGAAGTGTGGTCGGCGGCGAAGTAGTAGTCCGCCACTCGGAAATACCCTTGCAACTCCACAGCATCGCCTGCGGCGAGCGGCGCCATCGTCTGCAGTCAGAGCGCGGTCGCCTCGGAGACATAGGTGTCGCTCATCTCGCCCAATGTGCTGCGGATCTCGGTCGCGCCGTTCAGCACGAGCCTCCCACCTATGCGAACGTGGCGCCGGCATTGATCTTGAAGAGCAGCGTCGCGCCGAAGAGATAGGCGCAGTCGATCGGGGCCACGAAGTGATCGTTCGCTGCGTCGAACGCGTCCCGATCGTTATAGTCGGTGTTGTTCAGGCCGATCTTCGTCCAGGTTTCGACGCCGACGTATTTGTCGTAGTTGGTGAAGGCCTTGAAGAGCGGCAGCCGGGGCTGGTCGATGTTGTCGGTGCCCTTGTCGACGCTCAGCCCCGGCACCCAGTCCCAGATGACATTGCCATAAAACGTCTGTCATCGATCTGGTCCTGCAATCTCCCCATCAAACCGCCCACCGACGATATGGCGCGATCGGAGCATGAATGACCCGGTCGTGGGCAGCATCGATACTGGCATCGGCGCCGTCGAAGAGGTGCTGGACGAGCAGCTGGATTGCCTGGCGAAGGGGCTCGGGCACGTCGGTGGGATCGCCATAGCCGGCGGTGAAGGTCACCGAGACGGCATCGTCGCGGCGCTAGGTGGCCAGCCAGGATTACCCCGGCTGGAGCAGGATGTATGCGCCGCGGGCGTCGCTCAGGAGCACATAGGTCTCAGAATCGAGCGTCTGCTGATCGTTGCCGGCGTCAAAGTAGCTGACAGATCAATTAAGCTCCGACTTCTCTCCGGCTATTCGGAAAGTCTCGAGTGCAATATACGGCGCCACCGGTTCCTGCTATTCTGTCCATACGATCAGTCGACGGGGGATAGGGCATGAATTTTGTGGGCAACGGTTTTCCCATGACCTCTAAGGGCATGGAAATCGTCTGTGAGATGCTCAACATCGGCGAGCCCGAGATTTGGGCAGTACTGACTGTCGAGACTCGGGGCTTCGGCTATTTGGTCGACCGGCGACCTCAGATTCTGTTCGAGCGGCACATCTTCAGCAAGCGAACCGGGCATATTTACGATGCCAAGCACTCCGATATCTCGGGCCAGCCCGGGGGATATAAGGGTGGCAGGGCGGAGTACGATCGCCTGGAGAAGGCAATGGAACTGGACGAGGAGGAGGCGCTGAAGAGCGCGTCCTGGGGCCTGCCGCAGGTCATGGGCTTCAACCATAGGGTGGTGAATAAGGAAACCGTGCAGGAAATGGTCGCCGGAATGGTTGAGAGCGAGGATCTCCAGCTTGAGGCGCTTGGTAATTTCATCATGGGCAATCCGAAGTGCCGAATTGGCATTCAACGTCGCGATTGGGGCACTTTTGCCGCCTGCTACAATGGTCCCAACTTTCGCAGGAACGACTACGACAACCGACTGGCCGCGGCGTACGAGAAGAATCGGCGAATTTTGCCCGACATCGGGCTGCGTCGGGCGCAGGTAGCGCTAAAATACCTCGGCTTTAATCCCGGTGCGATCGACGGGCTGCGAGGACGCATGACGCGAGGAGCGATGGCAGATTTTCAAGCCAAGAAGGAGCTTGCGCCAACGGGTGAGCTGGATGAGGAAACCGAGACCATTCTTCTGAAGAACGCGTTTGCAGCCTAATCGAAAAGTCCTTGCAAATGGTGGGTAGCTGCGCCACAGCGACCGAGGGTCTCGTCCTCGCAGCGACGGCAGCGTTCATCAATCTGTCCACCATCTTCTCCAGTTGCCTATAGCGCAGATCAAATTGGTACTACCTCGTCCTCTTCTTCGTTTCAGTCGACTCCTCCAAAGCTCGCGCTTACGAGGAACGCGTGCGGGTTGGGGCGCCTTTGAAATCGGGTAGGCCGAATTGTCGCGAGTGGCAACTTGGTTGGAAATGCGGTCCAACTGTTACCCACTGCTGTCCGGTTAAGTTCCTGGTTCATATGAGCACCATCTGATCCTGGTTCAGGCTGGGCTTTGGTCTGGGTTGTGTGAGTTCGGTGATGGGGCGCCTGTGCATGAGATTGAGGCGCACGAGACGGGTGAAGGCGAGGGGTTGCTTGACGGCGCTCTGGCAGGCCTGGGCCATGCGCAGCAGGAGATAGGCGATGAGCGCGACGAAGATCTGGATCCGAACGGCATTCTCGGAAGTGCCGAGGAAGTGGCGGATCTTCAGGTTCCGCTTGATCCATTTGAAGAACAGTTCGATCTGCCAGCGCTGCTTGTAGAGGTGGGCGATCTCGCTGGCCGGGGCGTCGAGGTCGTTGGTCAGGATGCGGATGATCTTGCCGGTCGCGATGCGCACGGTGATCTCGCGCACAGGGTCGGCGAAGGGATTTTTGCGCGACCGGGCCATGCGCCGCGGCAGCAGGCCGATGCGGTCTGAGAGGATGGCGCTGTCGCCGCCGGGCACCGCCTGCTCGGCCGTCACCTCAAGCTTGGTGCGCGTCTTCAACCTGGTGACGATGCGACAGCCCGTGGCGTCGAGTTCGGCCCACCAAGCGAAGTCGTAGTAAGCAAGATCAAACACATAGGTCATGCCGGGCTCGACCGGCCCCGCCCCGTTCATCAGGGCCTTGGCCGGGGTGATGTCGTTGACCCGCTGACCGGTGAGGGTCATGCCGAGAGGCGCATCGGCATGCGGATTGTAGTTGACATGCAGCTTGATCGCCCGGTGGCCGCTGACCATGTCGGCCCATCCCGAGCGCAGGGACGAGAGCTCGATGCGGGTGGCGTCGAGAATGCGCACGGCGTCGCTGATATGACGGCGGGTGCGGCGGCAGGTCGTCGCGGCGATATGGGCGAACAGGCCTGAAAATACCGCCGCGGGCCGGCGCGCGTTGGCCTCGGCGAGCGTGCTGCGGGCGATGCCGCGCCCGCCCACATGATAGAGCCGCGACTGCTGACTCGCCAGACCGGCCTCGATCTCGCGCAAGCTGACCGCGCCGGCAAGCTGGCCGAACAGCAGCGCCAGCAGCTGGCTCTTGGTGGTCAGTTTGCGAACCCGGTGATCGGCCTTGTGCTCGTCCACAAGCCGATCGAACACGCTCCAGGGGACATGCTTCTGAATCTGATGAAGAACGATATTGTGGTGCCGCATGACATTGATCCCCTGTTCGTGTCCAGACCGTCGCGAAACGCCTAAATACGAGTAGAATCAATGTCATGCACTCAGTCCAGAATTTTAAACCGGACAGCAGTGACTGTTACCCTGGATGCTACCTTTTGGAGAGGGCAGCGATAGTATGCCGGTCGCTGACCCCAGCGATTTGATTGTAATATTCCCGCAATACTGCAAAGCAGATAGTAACTACTGGTGCCGCAAAAATCAACGTATAGGGGACCAGAGGCCAAGTTACGTCGGTTTGGTTGTTCACATATGACCAGTAGTAGACTAAGATAGAGAATACACTGACTAAGAGGCCAGCGAGTGGAAGCCAAGCGGCGCTACGATAAAGCCGCATACGGGAGCCACCATCCGCCGCTTCCGCAAAAACTTTCAGCATGATTTCCCGCCGGTAATGAAAGATGAGGGCAATGCATAGGAAGCAGACGATGCTGACCATCACATTTCCGATTCTCTGAAAATCCTTGTGCAGCGCAGGTAGGACATTGGGGTTGGTCAGAAACAGCGGAAGACTTGCAACGATCAGCGAGATACCGGCAAGAAACCCAGTGAATACCCGTACGAACGTACCGAAGTCCGCCCCAGCTTCGTCCGCACTTGCAGGGCTTGGGGCATGCTCGAGCTGAGGAGGGGATTGCTCAGTACGTACGGGTTCCGCAGGAGTCACGGACAGAGCCGATTCTCCGGTATCCGTGGGGTCACTCACAGTCATCACCTTCCATCGGCTCGCCGAGCGCACAAAGGCCACTGGTCAGATCCCAGCCAAACAGCGAATTCTGCGCGGGGCAATTCAGATATCGCACGAGGCGCAGCAGCGCCGACGGGACACCGGCCGCGCTAAACACATTGCGGTCGGGTGCAGGCGTCATTGTCATAAAGCCCGTTGTCCCGAGAAGCGGCGAAAGTCCACGGCCTGGCGTTCCTCCTGAGGACTTGTCGACCGCCGCCTCAAATCCATTCTGCGTCCCGGTAAAACAAAGATTAGGTTTGCGGGAGTAAATAACGATTTTGGCCTTGCTGCCATCGCGGCCGCGTGCGTCGTTGAGCGTCTCAAGTAACCTGATGGCGCATTCCTGCCCCTTCCGATTGGTCGTAATGTCACAGTAATCCTGCCCTCGGGGGGGCTTAAAGGCCGACCAATGCGCAAGTATCAAATCTGGCTCAAACGCAGCCACCGTCGCGGCATTTATCCAAGCGCCTGCGGCGTCCGGAGCCGAAACATCAAAATGCTTTATCGTCAGGACTTTTCTAGGGAAAATCGCCGGAAGAACGGTGTCACGCAAAACAACCCAATTCGGTGGCCCATCTCCATAGGCGATAACCTCGCCGTCCAAAATTGCAATCCTGCGGCCGGCATTATCAGCACCCGCAAGGCCCGGTGCGACAAGAGTCGCCGCCCATACGACTGCTATCCAGATCAGCCTTTGTCCCATTGGCCCGACTTCCGCAAATCAAGCTGCAGAATACACAACACCTATTATTGCTCATGGCCCTCAAACACTCAAATCAATTATTGCCCTGCAGCAGCGGGGGGTATGAATAGCAGTGGAAACTGAAAGGGCGGCCTCGTTCAGTGCTCACCAAAGGTCGGCCAGAGACGATTTCATAGCGGCGTCCAGTTCCTGACGCGGCGCGTCGTTGCATTCCGTGTACTAGATGTTCAGTCCCGGCATTTGACGGATTGGATCGAGAGTGAATCTCTCTGGTTCTTTTGACCAGATCTTGCAGATGTATTCGTATGGCGTGAGGCCCTTGAGGGTCTTCATTGGCCGCCCGAAATTGTAGGCGCTGACGAAGTCGTCGAGGTGCTGTCGAAGCTGATCGTGGCTGTCGTAGTGGTAGCGCTTGACGGTTGCATCCTTGATCGTGCGGTTCATGCGCTCGACCTGACCGTTCGTCCAGGGATGGTTGATTTTGGTGAAGCGATGCTCGATGCCGTTTTCCCGGCAGCGCATGTCGAGAATGTGGGTCGTGTAGCGGGCGGTCGGACCGTTCGCGTAGCGCGGCGCGTAGCGGAACTGGATGCCGTTGTCGGTCAGGATCGTGTGGATCTTGTAGGGTACGGCCACTATCAGGGCGACGAGGAAGGCCGACGCCGTGACGCGGTTGGCCTTCTCCACCAACCCAACGAAGGCGAACTTCCGCGGGAGGATCGCCGGCCGAGGCCAGGGCATGGAAGATATCGATCCAAACGCCTTTGGCGGCCCAGTGTACGAAGCGATTGTAGAGTGTTTTGCGCGGGCCATAGACGTCCGGCGCATCGACCCATCGGCCGCCCGACTTCAGCACATGGACGATGCCGCTGATAACCCGGCGGTCATCAATCCGTGGCTTGCCGCGCGTATCGGTCTGCAACAGCGGCTCCAGACGGCCGAACTGCGCATCTGTCAGCCAGAAATAATCGCAATTCATCATCGAACTCCAGTCAAAGACCGTGAATCACGAAACCGGCAACAAGGGAGTCCTTTTTATGGGTCCGGGCCCTAGCTTCTTGCAGACGCAGAGTGATGGGGACAGCGTCCCATTCAGTAGCGTGCGGCGGAACAGCTGAAACTGGGGCGGAAGGGAACTGGTATCTTTCGGGCGTCGAAGTGCCGAAGCGGTCGCAAGCAAAATGACCGTCTCAACGTCACCCGAAGCCGACCTCAATAAGCCCACTCGAACTAAACGCGCGCAATTCGCTCATCAAGCCACTGCAAAGCCCGCCTATGCATTGCAATGTCGCTTGGCTCAAGTTGCTTGGCATGCGCATCAGGCCGATCGCTCACAATCTCAGCATTTCGATTAAAGACGGCTTTGTCACCGAAAATGCGTTCGAACAAGGACCAATGCTTGTTGATGATTGCGACAAGCTCAAGCCAATAAAGCTTCTCGGCGATCAGATCCAGGTTGAATGGTTCGAGTTCAGCGCGTCGCTTCTGATTGACTGCAGCGAGTAGCGTAGCCTTGGCAGATGGGCCATCTTTCGAAGAGAGGGCGGAAACACGAAGGAAGTTGATTACGATGGACCGCAGTGAGCGCTCAATCACGTTTCGGCGGTAGGATATTGCCGCAAGCTCTTCAGCCCATTCATCCATAAGAGACCGCGCTTCGCCCTCTGCCGAATCTGATGATTCATCAACGATTGGCTGTTCCTCCGCTATCATCAGGAGTGCCATACGCATCATGGTGCCCGAGATCGCTCCGTTGGCCGCGGTGATGCCATAGCGCGTGAGGGTGCGATGTAGGTTCGGTGGTAGCGCGGCTCCATCTTCCAGCAAGGACAGAGCTGCTCCCCTGAGCTCCGGATAAACCCGGAATAGGTGCTGTAGTGCTACCTTTGCCAAGGCAGCGCCTTCATCTCTACCATAGTCGTCCAACATCGTTGAGACTGTGGCAGCTGACAGCGTGATTGGCCGCGCAGCAATTTCAAGCTTTCCGTGCAACGAGGAACACGTTTTACGAATCCAGAACGGCATGTCAGAGCAGAACGACGAGATACTCTCTAGCGCATCTTCCTCGAATCGAAGTCCAGCCATCCCTCCAATGCTCCTAATCATCGCGTTCGCTGCGCCCCGAGGAAGAGGACTCAGGTACTCTTCCGGAATAAAGGCAAGTGCAGCGTTTTCGACGCCAGCGATGGATTCAACTGAAAACCAGCGGCTTGAGACTCCACTGACCAGCAACGATACTTTCCGGTCAGCACGGGCAGCTGCGTGATAGGCCGCGCGGACATTCCGCCAAAAGTCTACAAAACCGTGACGCCACTGCGGCGCTCCACCATTGCTGGGAGTAATGTAGTCGATCTCGTCAAACACTATTATTACAGGGACATCGAACTGCTCTAGGATTGCCTGAAAACGGTTTGTCGCCTCCGCCGTTGTACCCGAAAATGGCGTAGCGTTAACTTCGGCATAGCTTTGTCCGCTCTCCCGGAGACCGCGCAGTGACTGCTCAATCGAGCAGAGTAGACCTGCAGCGTCCAGAGTAAAAACGTCGTCGCGCTGACAGTCGATGAATAGAGTCGTTGCATCATAGTTGTTCTTAATCTCTACCAGAACCCGGTGAAGTATAGACGTCTTTCCGATTTTCCGGATGCCAAAACATGAGCGTATGTGCCCAAAATGCAGTTTCCGGGCCAGTTCTTGGGCCTCAGTACGTCGGCCAAAAAACTGCGCGTCGCTGGCCACAGGTCCAGTGACGTCGAACGGATCCTGAGTGAAGAATTCGTAAGAGAGAAGTCGCTCCAGCTCTTGACCACGCGGCAAGATACCTGTGGAGGTGTAAACTGGGATAATGGCCAATCCATTCTCACGCCCCCAACGCTTCAGCTTCGTATTTCCACGTCCATCTTGGTGGACGATCACACACAGCGTTGACTCAAGTCTCCCGTCCGACTCGTTGATAAGGCGACGCGCAAATCTGATCGACCTTGCCTGCTGATCTGCGTAGACGTTCCCCAAGATCAGGATTTCCCGCTCGATTCCCAAGATATTTCGAACACGTTTCGATCCGCGTCCAAAAAGAACAAAATATTCTCCCGTTTCGAATTGGCGTAGGGACTCGTAGTTGATGACGAAGAGCCCATCCATCGCTGATTGGGTCTCGGCGGACAACTTGTCTAGTTCATATTTCCCCATGTCGATTCCCCCTTACGCAGATCCACGCATTACGAAGGTAGACGAGGGATGAGCGCAAGAGACCCACTGCAAGTCTCTGAAGTGTTGGTTCCTATAGGTGACCGCCTTCGGATGTAGCTGAGAATGCGTAAGCGTACGGCGTAGACGCTATTGCGGCTTCGGGTCCGCGGTAGATGCTGGTGTCCACGAATGAAGATGGACACTTAGCGAGCAGCGGTCTTGAAGCGAGGCGGGAAGCGCCGTTTCTGGTCGGACGACGAGAAGCACCGGATTGTGGCGCAGGCGCGGGTTCCTAACGTGTCGATGGGGATACCGAGGGGGTTTCTGTATCCCCCTCGCTATCCTGGCCTTCCCCGTACACATACCTGCTCACAGCCGCCTGCGGCAGTACATCCGGACAGCGTACCATTCCGTGATTTATGCACTCTTCGTGCATAACCCGCCCGCAACCACCCACTGCTTCATTTTCATCGTTCCGCTCTCAGACAGAGACGCGCTCGCTTCACCGCAATACATGAGGAGTTTGCACTTGACGTAGCGGCAGTGATCGCCCCCAATTGCAACCTGGGGACTGGGGACGCGTCCGATGCAATTGCTGCTTAAACGCTCTCAGGGCACAACCGCTATTCTGGCCAGACCGGTGTTCAGGCTCTATGCGCGCGTCGAGTTCGAGGATGACGAGGAAGCGATCGTAAAGCGCTATCGTTTCGAGAGTGCCAAGTTGATCGTTGCCATCCAGCCGGGGCTTTTGCGGCGGAGCGCGCTTGTCGCCGCTGCGGTGTTCGTAACCTGCTTCATCCTTCTCGCCCGCACCAGCTGGCAACTCGCCGGACTGCTCGGCGTCGTCGGCGGCGGGGCGGCCGGGTGGCTGTACTTTGACCGCGCCCGCGAGACCATCTTCGTCAAGGACCTCATCCACGGCCGCTATTTCGAGTGCAAGAGCATCATCGAGTTGGCCCGCAAGGAGGCCTGGCTAGGACTTATCACCAGCTTCCTGCGCCAGGTGATGGAAAGCGCAAAGCATTGGGACGGCACCGAGGCGGTGCCGATCGATGCCTTGTCCAAGCAGGAGGCCAAGTACGTGGTGATCCGCGGGCTGTGATGGTGCCATGATCCCGAGAGCCGCCAGGCTGCATGCCTTCCTGCACGGGCTGTTCGAGCCCGGCGACATGCAGCTTGCCCGCGAGGCATTCCACGAGACCGAACGCCTGTTCCGAAGACACGGCCTCGTGTCTGCCGAGGACCGCGACCGGCTGATCGCAGACATTGCCGGCGATATATACGAAACCATCATCGGCGTTGACGAGCATTTCGAGCGGCACCACGTCGCGGAGATTGTTCGCGTCCTGTTCGACCACGAGGAGATGTTCGTGCTGCCGGACATCGACTGGTCTCGTCGCCGGTCCACGTCGGAGTGCTGGGAGCTGCGGGACACGATCCTCGTCCAGCGCGGTCTGGTCGAGGACTACGATGAGAGGATCGAAGCAATCCGAAAGGCACTGGCCAATCTGTTTTTCGTAACCGCTGAAGCGTCCCCTCCCCGCGATCCTGGCCAGGCGGCCGGTGCCGCCATCCGCGTGGCGACGAAGCGCCTCGACCTTATGCAGGGCGTACCCGACCTGCTCGATCATCTGATCGGAATCGTGTTTGCAGATGCCGTCGAGAAGGCCAGCCTCTTTCCCCGCGTCCGCAAGCGTCTCGATCGGAACCTGATCGCCGCCTCCGGTGGCAACCCGGCAGATCCGGCGACCTTCAAACGCATGCCGAAGTTGCCCTCGAAATCTGACATTGCCGATCGACGGCAGCTGGTCGGCACCTATCTCGGCGGCACACCTCTGACCCGTTTCTTCGATGGAGAGATCGCGTTCACGATTCCCGAGACGCTGCGCTTTGAGCACCACCACATCGTCGCCGGCACGGGCCACGGCAAGTCACAGACCCTGCAATATCTGATCGCCCACGACCTCAATGCCGTCGAGCGCGGCGAGGCCTCGGTCATCGTCATCGACAGCCAGGGCGACCTCATCAATACCATCGCCGGCCTCAAGCGCTTCGCGCCTGGCGAGCCGTTGCACGAGCGCATCGTGCTGATCGATCCGACCGACGTCGAATATCCGGTGTCGCTCAACCTGTTCGACGTCGGGATCGACCGGCTGGCCAGCTATCCGATGCTGGAGCGCGAGCGGCTCACCAATTCAATCCTGGAGCTCTACGACTTCGTGCTCGGCAGCCTGCTCGACGCCGGCATGACGCAGAAGCAAAGCGTGATCTTTCGCTACGTGACGCGGTTGATGCTGCACATCCCGGACGCCACCATCCACACGCTGCTCGAGTTGATGGAGCCGGGCGGCGACATCAAGTTCGCGGAATCGATCGCCAAGCTGACCGGCACCGCCAAGCATTTCTTCGAGACCGAGTTCACGTCCAAGGAATTCGAGCAGACGAAACGCCAAGTGCTGCGGCGACTGTGGGGCATCCTGGAGAACCAGACCTTCGAGCGCATGTTCTCGCATCCGCGCTCCAAGCTCGACCTCTATTCGGAGATGAACGCCGGCAAGGTGATCCTGATCAACACGGCCAAGGACCTGTTGAAGGAGAACGGCACCGAGATCTTCGGCCGCTTCTTCATCGCGCTGATCGCCCAGGCCGCCCAGGAGCGCGCCGTGCTGCCCGAGCACAAGCGGCTGCCGACCTTCGTCTATATCGACGAGGCGGCCGACTACTTCGATCGCAATATCGGCATCATCCTCACCCAGGCCCGCAAGCAGAAGACCGGCATGATCCTGGCGCATCAGTATCTCGGCCAGTTGGGCCCGACACTCCAGGACGCCTTCGCGGCAAACACCTCGATCAAGTTCGCCGGTGGCGTGTCCAACAAGGATGCCCGGGCACTGGCGCCCATGCTCGCCAGCGACCCGGCGACAATCGAGGCAGAGCCCAAAGGGGCGTTCGCCTGTTCGGTGCGGGGACTGACCAAGGGCGCGGTGTCGCTGGCATTTCCGTTCGGCTATGTCGAGGTCATGGAAAAGATGAGCCGCCAAGAGAGCGACCTTTTGAAGGATCGGATGCGGGAACGCTATGCGGTCCACTACACAGAAGCGAGGCCGCCAGAAGAGAGGGAGGAAGTCGAGGACGGCGTCGAAAAAGAGGATTCAGATCCGCCTACCGATCCCGAAGATGACGGCCAGCCGATGCGATGGGAATAGCCGTCATCCGGCAGAGCTCGTTTGAGAACGGCTTTTGTCTGCACGCTGTCGACTGCAGTCTTAATGTTCATTTTCAGGATGCAGGTCACAGTCAAAAGGAGATTTTGATCCAAAGCGGAGATCAAAAAGCTATTCGCTCTGTGACCGCTTCGCACCTCGTGTCCGCCGTTCGCCGATGATCATAGATCTTTTCTGAGCAGAGAATCGCTTTGTCCTGCACCATTGTCGGAATGTGCCCGTTCGCTGCGGCGCGAACAAATGACCGAGGTCGCCCGAGTGCGGCCCGGGGATCACGGCCGACCGGTTCGTCGTATACGACAACCCGCCGACGACACTCGAGTACTCACCCGGCAATGCGGCTCGCGGGTTCGAAGGAAGAAGACAGGTGGGAGGGTTCTGGCAATCCGTGCGGCGGTGGCTGCGAATTCGGCTGTCGGGGTTTGAGTTGCTGCTGGTTGCCGATATCGGCATTGCGTCGGCGTCATTATGAGCAGTCGTACGCCATACCGAACGCAGGGAACGGATGTGTGGGTGGTAGCCGTAGGACCTACATCAAATCGACCGGCACAAAGGTCGGCAGATAGCGATAGAGTTCGATGTAGTGCTGGGCGTCGCTTTGCGGCATCGGTCCGAAATCCAGTTCCGTCCCCTCCGGCAGCGGCAGTTGACGTTCCAGATGCGCGATTTCGCGCAATGTCAGCTTTGGCGCCCGTATGCGGAAGGGCTCGGCACCGTTGCGGTTGAACATCAGCCGATCAAAAGCGCAGGCATCGAACGCCGCACGTTTCTCCCGGTCGAAGAATACCCCTCCGAACGTGGCCATCTTGGCGCCGTCGTCGTACTGGAAATTGAACAACTGCTCGTAGTCTAGCCGCTCTGCCGGCTCCCGGACTCCGTTGGCCGTCGATAGAGCATCGAGGATCTCGCTATTGCCTACACGCCGATAGAAATTCGCTAGCCCCCATCCGCGGAGGGAAGTCAGATCGGTCTTCGCCGGAATTCGTTCGTTACCGAGCTCGGAGCGTATCTGATCGAGCATATCAGCACCATCTTCGTTGGGCGACCGCGGATGGGCATTTACGGTTACCACCAATATCGAACCGTGCGACGCTGAATGGGCTACGGTTCGAATGTCGCCGATAACAGACCGCACTAGCGGACCGTCATAGTCCAACCAGATGATCGTCGGCGTCGAAAAGTCGACATCCGTCAGCCTTTGCTCGGTTTCGCCAAACATCATGGTGATACCGGAATAAGGCTTGTTCCACTCAAAGCGCTCTCCATGATTGGCATGCTTCTCGATGCTGAACATACGAGAAATGCCCAAGCTGCGATGGATCAGCCTGAAATCCGCAAAGAAGACTGATCCCAGCCCAACATACTGATAATCCTCAAGAACATGAAACTGCAGGCGACGAAACGCCTCGCAGAGCATAATCCGCTCTACGTGCTTCGATGGGCGCAGGCGGTAATCGATCAAGCGATAACTCGGTGCCATCCTGCGCTCGCTACTCGTCTTCCACGTGCCGTCGATAGGCTTCCTCGAAGGCGGCGTCACCCGTATCGCGTGCGGAAGTCGTTCCCATCGCCTCCTGCAGGGTCTCTACACGCTCCTTTTCCTTGCGGTACTGGATGTTGACGGTCCTCGGGCGAGGAGGGCGTGGGCTCGTCGGATAGCGGAACTTCTGTTGGTTCTTCACGTCAGCGATGGCCGTCGTCTGCGCGGCAGCCAGAGCGGCAGTCAAGCGTCGCTCCGCTTCCGGCAGATCGCTTTCGCTATCGACCAGGTTCAGGAAATCGATCACTGGCCGCATGATTCCCGCCATCGTCTCGCGCGCATCCAGCCAGATCGTGTCGTCGGGATCGATATCGGTC
This sequence comes from Microbaculum marinum, assembly GCF_037855135.1. NCBI lineage: Bacteria > Pseudomonadati > Pseudomonadota > Alphaproteobacteria > Hyphomicrobiales > Tepidamorphaceae > Microbaculum > Microbaculum marinum. The sequence goes on along the minus strand of NZ_JAZHOF010000010.1, from coordinate 131,380 downwards.
TTTGTCGTGTTCCAAGGCAGCCGGCCGGCATCGTCGCAGTCGAACAGGACGTAACCCCGGAAACGCGCAAACTGATTGTGATAGCGCGGAGTACCGCTAGCAGCGTCCATCTCCGCCGATTCCCATCCCCAGCCGGTTTTCTCAGTCTTGTCGGCCCCCAAGACCAGCCGGCCATTGCAGATTACATACCAGCCAGCATCGCTTGGGTTCGACCGGCCGACACCTGCATAGATACGCGTACTCACCGGGGCATCGCTGCCATTGTACGTTCTCTCCCGGTACTCGGGGGCAAATTGGTCGTCTGCGATGAGCTGCCATTGGTGGCTTGGTATCGCCGAGCCGCAGACCCGCACACTGAGGCCATGGGCGATGAAATAACCGTGCTTCTGTCGGATCTCATTCTCGACCCGCGTTCGAAAATGCTCCAGGCTGAACTGGCTGGCCGCGTCATCGATGAGATCCGTTACCTCGATCCGCGTGCCAATCTCCAAAGTCCCGTCGTTTTCGCCATACTCGGCCAACTCGAAATCCCAGCTGTCCTTATCCTCCATCCACTTTCCGAGATCGACCGCTAGCCGGAACCAGTCCTTCACCGTGGCGGACTCGACAACATACTTCCGCCCGAAGCTAAATAGCGCCCGCTTCATACCGACGCCGAATTGGCCAATCGATCCTGGAATGCGCTCCATGCCCTCGGCGCGGCCGAAGCGGAAAGCGTAGTCGCGGGCGACTTGCAGGGGGATGCCACCGCAGTTGTCTCGGATCGCGAATTTTTCGCTATCGAACTCGATCTCCACCCAGAATTCCGATAGATCGGTGGCGTCGGCCGCAACTCGTTTTGCGCCATCGACCGAATTGTCGAGTAGTTCGATAATCGCGGCTTGGTGAGAAATGTCTCTCGTAAGAATGTACACAAAGAGTTCTTTGGTCGGCTCGACCTTGATTTTCATCAGCTCTTGCTCGGCCATGCTCTCCCCCCTTCGGCCGCAAACTTGCCTGCTGGAGAGCCATTTCGCAAGCGCCAGGTGGAAAGCCGGCGATCGACGCGGTGTGATCGGCATGCTAAAAGTGAACAAAGGAAGGGGCCAAGGTGCAAGATAACCGGATAATCGATCTGTTCTCGGGCTGCGGGGGATTTTCGCTTGGTGCGCACCTGTCGGGCTTCAATGTTTCGCTCGCAGTCGATTTGGATCCGATTCTTTCGTCCTCCTTCGGTAGCAATTTCCCGGGTGTTCCCCTCCGAAATTGGAACTTGGCCGAGGTCGAGCCCGAACAGTTGAAAGCTGCAGCCGGCGGAAGTCCAGCCGGGATCATTGGCGGTCCGCCCTGCCAAGCTTTCAGCGAAATTGGCCGACGTAGTCTAACGGACGAAAGACGCGACCTGATCGGCCATTTCTTCCGGCTTGTCGCTGCACTGAAGCCAGGCTTCTTCATAATGGAGAACGTTCGCGGACTCGGCTTCCCCGGCAACAGGGAGGTTCTCGAAGACGCGCTGGAGCTGGTCGCCGATCGCCACGTCATCCTCGGCCCTGTGTTGATTGACGCGGCCGCATTCGGTGCGCCGACCAGCCGTAAGCGGTTATTCGTCTTTGGTGTCGATCCCTCGAAATGGGACGTACCCGATCTGGCCCGCCTCGACGCCACGAAGAATGCGCCGCTAACCGTGCGAGATGCCATCCATGACCTCGCAACGGCACGCTTTGTCGGTACCGGCGCCGAAGGATTGGACTGGTGGCAATACGACGGTCGTCGCCGCCCCTCCCCCTACGCCGAAGCCGCGCGCGGCACACCCCCGCACGGGCTGGGTGCAGCCTCAACCATTGGACGTTTTTCCGGACATACGAAAACCCAGCATACGGACGCAGTGGTACGCCGCTTCGAGCGCGTCCCTATGGGACGGCAAGATCCGGTGGGTAAACATAAGCGCCTCGATTGGAACGCGCAGGCGCCGACGTTGCGGGCGGGAACCGGTAGCGATCGCGGATCGTATCAATCGGTTCGCCCGATCCATCCCAGCGAAGATCGCGTTATTACGCCTCGCGAGGCCGCCAGGCTGCAGGGCTTTCCGGACTGGTTTGTCTTTCATCCGACCGTTTGGCATAGTTTCCGCATGATCGGAAATAGCGTCTCGCCGTTCGTTTCACGGGCGGTCCTTTCGTGGATTGCCGGCCAGTGCTTCAAGGCCGAACCGGTACGCGAGGCGGCCGAGTAGGGCGGGCAGCCATGGCCGACCGGCTCACGCCAGAGCGACGCTCCTATCTGATGTCGCGCGTTCGCGGAAAGGACACCATCCCCGAACTCCGCGTCCGGAAGCTCGCCCATGCATTGGGCTATCGGTTCCGACTGCATCGCCGCGATCTGCCGGGAAAGCCCGATCTCGTATTCCCGCGGCTCGGTAAGATCGCCTTCGTTCATGGCTGCTTTTGGCATCGTCACGAGGGCTGCAGATTGGCAACCCCATCCAAGAGCAGGACAGAGTTCTGGGAAGCAAAGTTCGCAAGGAATGTTGAACGCGACCAGCGCGTCCAAGAAGAACTGCGAAAGCTAGGCTGGGATGTGATTGTCATCTGGGAATGCGAGACCCGCGATCCACGGAAGTTGGAAAACAAAGTTAGGCGGTTCCTAGCAGAAGAAAGCCAGGGAGCAGTGGCGCCAAGTTCCTGACGATCCTGTCGCCTGTCGAGTTAGCGTTGTACGCCCGCGCTGGGATTTCACCGGCGGCGCAAACCTGACCTTTCCGCCCGTTTGCGCCTGCGCCCTGCCGGGTGCGCCCGCGCATCTTGCGCGGCATGGGCCGGGGAAACCGGGCCCTCGCCTATCTTGTGATTACTGAACGCTATCGCCCCCGCTGGATCGTCTGGCAGAATGTCCCTGACGTCTGGTCCTCGAACCGCGGAGGGGATGCTGGCGCCTTCCTCGGGCGCTGGGGCAACTCGAGCAATCGCGCCGACCGCAGACGCCGATAGCCAGAACGTCACACCCGACAACTACTTTCACAGGTGGTCGTTGACGAGATGGGCGATGAGCTGACAAGCTCACGCTCGACTGGCGCGAACTCTTCTTCACGTCAAGGAGACGACGCCGCAGGTTATGGGCCTGATGATTTCCGTCTAACTACTCTCTCCGACGCAGAGCTCTCCACCCGCTGTTGTCCCGGCAGAAAGCATTGTTGATGCTAGTGAGACTACGATGGTGATGTCTTCGCCGAAAACGCCCTCGTCTGCACACCGGAGACCATGAGCCTCATGTATGCCTGGTAGTTCGGCAGGTTCACCAGGTCGACAGGCTCCGGGACATTGCTGGCCAATTGCTTGGCGAGCACGGCGGCATCACTGGCGCCGACGCGGAACACGATCAGCGTCCCGACGTTTCCCAGGATCGCGTCGAGCACGGCCTTTTCGACCTGAGACGTGTACTGATGGCTCAGCACCAGCCCGAGCCGATATTTCCGCAGCTCGGAGAGCATCTCGGTGAACGCGGAGGTGGTGAAGGAATGGAACTCGTCGACGTATAGGAAATAGGGCCGGCGCGCGGCTTCCGGCTGGTTCTGTCGGGTGTACGCCGCCAGGGCAAAGGATGAGACGATCAGACCACCGAGGGTGTTGGCGACGTCGGCACCGAGCTGGCCTTTCGCCAGGTTGACGATCAGGACACGCCCCTCGTCCATGATCTGACGGAAGCGAAGCGGCTGCTCCGGCGTGCACACTGCTTTTCTCACCGTCGGATGCGCCAGAAACACGCCAAGCTTGTTGGCGATCGGGGCGACGCCGTCAGCGGCCGTCTTGTAGTTCATCTTGGGGAATTCCACGGTCCAGAAGCCCCGCACCTGTTCGTCAGTCACAGCGGCCATGACTTGCTTGCGAAAGCCAGCATCCAGGAACATCGGAATGATGTCCTGGAGCGTCGAGCCTGGCCGCGACAAGAGCGCCAGAAGTGCGTGCCGAAGGAGGTGCTCCATGCGGGCACCCCAGGCGTCCGACCATTGCTTCTTCAGCGTTTCGATGAGACCGGAGGCGACCAGCGGCCGGTATTGCTCGGCAACGTAGGTGAGCGGGTTATACCCGATGGGGCACGCCGGATCGGCGGCATCCCAGTAGATGGCATCATCCCCAGCCAGTTCGGCGACCGACCGTGCCAGATCTCCGTGGGGATCGATCAGGCAGCAGCCGCGGCCGTGCGCAAGATCCTGGCTGATCAGCTTCGACAGCAGCATAGACTTGCCGGTTCCGGTCTGGCCGATGATGTATGTGTGGAACAGGCGATCGGACTGGTGGATACCGAATACCCGCTCCGGCTGGCGTCCGCGGGTTTGGCCGATGGTCGTGACGACCTCGCCGACGGGCTTCACAGGCGGTCGCGGCCATCCTGACAATCATGTTTACCGAAGGCCGCTTTCCCATAGCTATCCATGAACAAGCCGAAGAGCCGCGCGACGTTAGGCGAGCGGGCGAGATCTGCCAGGCGTTGAAGGGCGTGTTCCTCGGATTTGGTGCTGCGAGGCTCGCACGTTCCAACTGAAAAAGTTCGAGAAGTGGCACGGTGATGTGCACACGACAGGACACCCAAGGCGTCATGGGTGTCTCGCAGCCATTTTGATGGCTCAACGGTCACGTTTTTGTCTTGGACGGAGCGGTTCGAGGTTGCGATTTGGACAATCTCGCGCTTTTCGGCCGGTTCGGCGAATTCATAGTGAACTGCAAGGCTTTTCAGCCGTTCGAGAAATTTTCGGATGGTAAGTGGGTTGTCGTGGAACCGCGCGTCTTCGCGTGCTGCATTCTGCAGGGCGGCTTTCTCCAGGAGCAGCTTCTGCTTGCGCCTGGCAAAGCTCCCGGCGTCGATGATCTGGTCGATGGCCGCGTCTTCCAAGCGCTCCAGGCGTGCATCGAGATGTGCAAGCTGCAACGCGCAGGTCTGGGTCTTTGCGCCGCGGTCAAATTTCCGCGTCCAGACCTTGGCCTTCGTGTCGATCTGGGCGATCGCCTGGTCCGTGAGCGGCGTGGCTGCCAGCACGTCCACGATGCCATCGCTGAGCGCGTCTTCACGGATGCAGTTACGCCGGCAATCGGGGAACTGGCAGCGATAGTAGACGTGGCCCTTCTGGCGTTCCGGGATCATCGAGCGCGCGCACCTGCCGCAGGCAAACAGCCCTCGGAAAAGATGGTTGTGCCGGGTGACCTTCTTGCCGCTCTTGCCCGCCTTGATTGTCGTGACGCGTTCAAACAGCTCCGTCGAGATCAGCGGCTCGTGGGCACCCTCATAAACCTCCCCGGTCTTCCTGATACGGATGATTCCGGCGTAGAAGGGATTGCGCAGCAGCGCTTCGACACTGCCTTTCGGGAGCGGCTGCCCCGACGGTTTGGCAAGGCCCCGCCTCGCTATCTCGTTGCGGAGTGAATGCAAGGAATGCTGGCCACTGCCATAGAGCTCGAAGGCAAGCTTCACCAGCGGCCCCTTGACCGGATCGATGGTCTTGAGTTGACCCTTGCCGTTGTTCAGGTAGCCGATCGGGGCCGAGAACGGGTAGTAGCCACGCTCGAGTTGGCCCCGTTGGCCTTTGAGCACCTCGGAGCGCAGGTTGCGTACATAGTCTTCGGCGACCGCCATCTGGATGTTGGCGGCCAGCCGGCCGCCGCGGGAGCGGAAGTCGAGGCTCTCGGTTGCGAAGTGGATATCGATGCCGTTGTCGGCCAGTTCGCCGATCTTGGCCCAATCAAAGAAGTTGCGCGCCGAGCGATCGATCTTGTGCATCACAACGCCGGCCGCCCTGCCCGCCTTGAGCGATTTCAGCATCTGGTTGAAGACCGGACGGCCCGACTTCGCCGCCGTCTGCTGCTCCTCGAACCAGCGGACGATGGCAATGTCGTTGCCCTCTGCAAAGCGCAGGATCGCATCCTTCTGCGCATCCAGCGAGACGCCCTCCCCCTGCTTGTGCGAGGAGACGCGCACGTAGCCAAAGCAGTGTTTCATATGTCGTTGGGGTTATCCTCGGACTCTACCACATCCCCAAAATCCGGCGAATCCCTCCACGGCCAGGTGCCCTCCCTGACCATGCGCTCATAGGCGCGTTCGCAGAGCGCAAGATATCGCTCCAGCTCAGGCGGTAGTTCGTTATTATCGTGTGACATGCCCACCAGTGTACGGGTGGGACTTCGGAGCGAAAGACGCCGGAAGGTGCAGAGTTTTGCACATGGGGGGACGTTGTATTGAGGTGCAGAAAAGGTACCCTGTTCGGGTGATGGGAAAGAATGGGAGGTACCGGGCTCCTTGGTACCGTAACGGCTGACGAGCGGATCGACGCGGTTCCCGGTCGGGAGGGGTTCCACCCCTCCATAGCCAGGGCATGCCGGTTCGATCCGCTCGTGGAATGTTCTTTGACACGTTTATGAGTAACCCCCTGGCACGGCTTCCCATCGGGCCGACGACCGGGGACCAATCAACAACAATGCATAGTTCTTTTGCTCACGACCTGAAGACGGCCAGGCGCCGCTCGGGTCTGTCGCAGGCTGACTGCGGCCATCTGCTCGGCATCGCCAAGCGGCGGGTATCGGCCTTCGAGTCCGGCAAGGTCCTGCCCTCGGTGCCGGAGATCTGCTCGCTGTCGCTGATCTTCGGGCGCACCTTCGAGAGCCTGTTCAGTTCGGTGTTCCTGGAGGTGCGCACCGAATTGAGAGCCCGGCTCGCCACCATGCCCAGTCAGGCAAGTGGATGGCTTGGCCGCTTCAATCGGCGCCATACCCTCAACACCCTGGCCGAGCGTTTAGAAGACAGCCGCATGCACCGTGCCTGAGCATCCGATCCCGGGATCTGAGGGTCAGATCCTGGTGTCTGAGTTCCGGATCATCGGGATAGCCGTCGCCTCTGGCCGGATCGGCTACGCGATGCTGACCTGCGACGACAAGCTGGTAGATTGGGGCGCCTCACGGGCCGCCGCCCTTTCGCCGGACGCGGCCAGGGCCAAGGTAACCGCCTGGATCGACCTCATCCATCCCGGCGCCATCGTCACCGAGCGTCCCGGCAGCAACGCCCGCAAGCGCGGTCTGACGCTTGCCCTGATGCAAGCCGTCACTGAGACCGCATCGCAGAGCGACGCCATCTGCGTCACCACCACCAAGGTGCGCCGGTACAAGGACAAGTACCGGGAAGCGGCAGCACTCGCCAAGGAGTTCCCGGAACTCCTGCCGCACCTGCCGAAGAAGCCCGCCGTCTGGCTCAACGAGCCCAAGCGCATGATCCTGTTCGAGGCGCTCTCGCTTGCCCTGCGCCTTCGGGAGACGCGGTAGCCAAAAGGCACCCGGGCATTCGGGTGCCTTTTGCACGGGGATCTGCGCTGCCCGTTGCCGACCGAGACTTCGACCGGCCACCAGAACATTCCCCCCACCGGCCTCGTGCCGCCATCGCTCGGCGCGAAATGGTTCGTTCCGAGCGACAGGCAGAAGGAGGCTCCCATGACGGGACAGACAGCCGAAACCGTCTATCGCATCCGCGCGCTCAACGACGCCTTCAGAAAGAACTGGACATTGGGCCGCGTGTTCCTGTCGGCCGGAATCTCGGGCCTCGACGAAGAGGCACGGGTCAACGTGCTCTCGGCGGTGATCGTCTTCGACCAGTTCACCCCCGACAACGACCCGTTCGGGGAGCACGACTGCGCCATCGTTGCCATCGACGGCCTCCGGGCGCTCTGGAAAATCGACTACTACGACAAGGACCTCCGGTTCCATTCAGAGGACCCGGCTGATCCCGGGAAGACGACCCGCGTGATGACGATTATGTTCCCAGACGAGTACTAGAGTGCCTTGCGCCGGCCTATACGGACCGGCGCTTTTTGCAGACCAGCCGCATGTCGCCGGCGATCTGCCACGGCTTGCGTGCTCTCGGCGTTCCCGTCGTGTGCATCGATGCACGGCAGGCGCACCAGAGCCTGAAGGCAATGAGGGCGAACAAGACCGACCCTCATGACGCTGCCGGGCTGGCTCAACTTGCAAAGACCGGCTTCTACAAGGAGGTGCATGTCAAATCTCCCACCGCCCATGGCGTACGCGGCGTCATCACGGCGCGTAACCATCTCGTCGAAGCCCGGATGCGGCTCGACACCATGATCCGCGGTCAATGTGCGACCTTCGGATTAAAACCCGGCCCTGGTCAGGGCAAGGCCTTCATCGACCGCGTGATGGAGGCTGCCAACATGCCGGGCCTCGGCCAGAGCATCCCTGCGCTGCTTTCGGTGAGGACACGGATATTGGAACAGATCAGGGAAATGGACCGGACTTTGTGTGAGATTGCCAACCGATCCCAGTCCCGCCAACGCCTCAGGAGCATCCCTGGCGTTGGTGTTCAGACTTCGGCGGCATTCGCCGCCGCCGTAGATGAAGCTGGCCGGTTCCCGCGATCGCGGACTACCGGAGCCTACTTCCGTCTGGTTCCCAGACCCCACCAATCCGGTGAGGTCGACTGGACGGGCCGCATCACCAAGCAGGGCGACAGCATGGTGCGCAAACTGCTCTATGAAGCCGCCAACTCGATCCTGACCCGCAGTCGTGGCAACTTCGCCCTCAAAGCTTGGGCCCTGAAAATCGCGAAACGGCGAGGCTTGAGAAAGGCGCGCGTGGCGCTTGCCAGGCGGCTTGCTGTCATCATGCACGCGATGCTGCGCGACGGCACGTTGTTCCAAGCATGAGGTAAGATAGAATCCAATTGCAAGCGGTGAAGCCGGAAAGCTGAACCGACGGCGGTGTCCCGAGAGGGAACGCAGGGACGAACGATCTGCGAAGGTTAGCGGATGGGCCCAAGAGCCCGCTTTGAGTCAATGCAACGTTCGGCCTTGTGAAACCCGATACAGCACGACGACTGCCTCGCAGCCGATTGGTGCGGACAGATCCTTGAAACCCTCAAGGGAAACACCGCAAAGCTCAGCCAATTGCAGATCCGGACCCTGATCCCACTTGCCGCCCCTTATTTCAGAACAATTCTCTGATTGTGATTTCCTCAGATTCCAATTTCATATCTCTTGATATTTATCCTCCTGTCCGCATTTATGCGCATATCATATTTCCCAGAATACATCGCCTCTACAATTACTGTGAGACTTTCTGCTTCATAACTCGGATATATCATTGCCCTATAACGCTTATTATTCACATTCAAGCCAATTAACAACGTTGGCAACTCTTGCAATATATAGCCACATAAATAGGTAAGCTCCGACTCCGAGATTCTCTTTTCACGCCTGGCTGCATACATCGCGGCAATTTCCCTAACGTCCGCCCGGAATTGCGGATCATAAGCAAACGAATTGTTAACAACAAAATATATGTCCCAATATTCTTTGTTCAGAACATCTCTCCATCTGACACATTCGACAATCGACTTGAGCGATTTTTTAGATGCTTGACTTATCATAAACTCAATATCTCTCGCCCTTCTCTCCAGCTTTCTACGCAATGCATTTTCCTCGCCGCCTTCAAATAGACGCATATTGACCAAATCAATTTCATCCGCGATTAGATACCTGACTCTCCTCGCCTCTAGTTCGTCAATTGCAATCTCATTTATTTCCGTAAAAGATCGCACGGTCAAATTCTTATTGCTTAGACTAATGCCAACGAAAACGTTCTTGGACTGGTCCTTCATACTCTCAATCTTTTACGTTTCGTAACCAGCCAAAGCGCAGCAAACGGTACCGTGCCCGCCAAAATAGCCAACGGGCTATTCATCTGGATCAAAGAAATATTTCCAATGCGGTTTCCGAATAAGGTTAAGGTCACTGCAACTACAAACGAGACTGCCAGTGAGACTAGCGCTGCTATATTGCCGATTTTCGATCTAAGAACACCTTCTTCTAGTAGCATTGCAAACACAATCGTAGGCGCCACGATAATAGAAAAGCTAAATATAGTAAACATCCAGGATATTATATCAAATCCCATAAACTTAAAAACACCCACATATAGAATAATTGCAAACACAAGTATAGAGAAGGTAATAGTTGGCACGATAGAAAGCGACAATTCTCTCGCATTACCGTCCCTTTCGTTTTCCTTAAACTTTAGTTCTACCCATATCGCATGAATTATTGGCAGCAACGCGCTATCCAGCGTACTAAACATTGCAGCAAGACATGAAACAAAGAACGCGGGGAATAGTACGTTGCTTAGAAAATTTTCATCCGAATCCCTGAGGATCTCAAACATGTTTATAAGTCCAGGATTATCACTTGTAAATATACCTTTGTAAAATACGATACCTAATGCGACGTACAACATGGTAAGGAAAACCGTTATTATCGCTCCTAACAACATTCCGCGCCCAACATCGGTGCGCGAATTTGCCGATGCGGTCATCTGCCATGTACGCAAAAGACTAGGGGTAAGGAATACGTTAACTACCAGCACATTTAAAAGCATAGACCAGGGCAGCAAAAACCCTCCCTCCGATATAACTGGATTCGGAAATATGTTCTCCATACTTAGCAAGGCGCTATATCCGCTGCTATCTGATGCTAGAAACAGTAGTATTACTATAACGGGCATTATCAATACCCAAATTTGTACACTATCTGTTTTCACAACCGCGTTCATCCCGCCCCAGGTTATGTACTGGAATAATACGAAGCATATGATCACAATAGAAAGAGAAGTTATATTCTCTGACCCAAATACATGAAAAATCGACACCCCAACGTACAGCTCTATCAACAATATAGCCATGAGGCCGAGCAATGATATTGCCATAACGGATAGACTGATAATGCGGCTCTCGTATTTTGCCCTGACGAATTCTCCTAGAGTGCCCATAAAATGGCGATCATTTTTATGAAAGAATTCATTAGGAATTCTGGGAAGTAAAATTTTGTTGAACAATATAACACCAATTATCAACGTAAAGGGGGCGAACAATATATATGCACCATGCGTCAATCCAAGCACAACAAAAAAGAAAATAACGGTTCCGACGGAAGTAGACGCGGCTGCGTAGGAACTCGCGAACCCCTGACGTCGTAAACTGTGACTCATTAAAAAGTATTCTTCCGCCGATTTTGATTTTACCCGGTTCTTGTATCCAACATAAAGAAAAGATGCGACCACAATTAACGACAAAACGGCGGTTGTGACAATGGACAACATAGCTACTTCCCCCGGCTAGATATCTTTAATGGTATTATAGCGGCTGTTAGCGCGACAATGATGCCCCATATAATTGCCACCTGCCACTGAAATGATGATTGTGCTTCACTTAATCCACGTTCCATTCGAAGGTATCTATCACTTACCCGCTTCTCACTCTCTAGAACTCGGTTTTCTAGGATTGCGACTCGAAGAATGAGGCTATCGAGGGTTTTGTCGCCAGTAGTTGATAGCGTACTTTCATATTCTGGGTCTGAACTTAATTCGTGTTCAAGAGAAATTAGGCGAGATTCGAGATTTGCGAAATCCTCGGTATCTTTCGAGGCTGGAACAGCGTTTGCGATAAGAAATATTAGGAGCGCAACTCCTATGTAGAGAATGAGAATAACAACGAAGAAGTTGTAATTCTCATTGTCGGCTTTGGCGTCTGAGTGCAGGCCGTTCATGGCGTCCCCCCCGATGGAAAATCCTCGAAAATGCTGTCCCACATCCCCCGAACGTGGATTAAGTCGCTCCGATTGAGCAGTTGTCTAGATTTTGTTTTTGAGCGATCGCAGAACGTTATCATTGCATTAAGGTACTCTGCAAAGTATGGACCTGCTAGTGGGCAGTGTATAGCTGCTGCCTCGAAATGTGTACATATTCAGTGCATCCTGTCGATCAGCTGGAGCATTGGTTCTTCGCAACCGACCCAGTTGCCCACTGCACCCTGCACGGTATGGACCGGAACATGAAGACCACTTACCGGTGGGCAGAACGAGCGCCAATGTGCCTAACAAGTACGAGGACCCGGATATGTAATTTGGTCTGTTGGATGGCGATCCGTCGCCGGTTCGGTAGATCTGTCTACACTTGCTCATGAGAGGTGTAAGCGCGTGGAGATGCTCTACCGAGAGTCACTAGGATGAACGCTCCCCGCGTTCTCTGCAGGATGCAGCCATCGGAACATCGTTTCGGATTCGCCGCTGGCTATTGAATTGCACTGCACTTCATGCGTCGAACAAAGTGCCGCCGCGCGGATTGCAATGCATTCAGTCATGCCCAAGCATAACTGACCGAGCCGGAGCGACATTGGCAGATACTAGCCGCGGATCGCCAGTAAAGGCACGGCGCTATAAAGTCTGGCCCAAAGCCAATGTCGAGGCATGTGCCGTTCCAGCGCTCAGTACCCGCAGTTCCAAGCAGGGAATTCCCCAAGCACTCCTATATGCTTGCGATTGAAGCAGCGCCTCATACGCCGCCTGTTTGAAGGCTAGTGACGAGAGCTTTCCCGTGCTGCGACTTTTCGGGCTGCTATTCTCACACTCCAGGGCGAAGAAACGATACAGCTTCTCGTCGCCAACTAGGTGCTCGACCCCATACAGCGCATCGGGAATAACATCCGTCGCGATCAGCGCCTTGATCGCCGTCAGGTCATTAGAGGGCCGCACGGTCACCGGTATCGCCAAGGGGTGCTTTGCCGAAGTAATGGGCCTGTTCGGAAGGCGGGTCAGAATCTCATCGACCGGCACAAAGCGCCGGCTTCTGCATCTCCTCGTCTCGATCTCCGTTTCCGCCAACGCGTCGACGATCATCATGGCGTGGTCAAAGTGCGGGGTCGTGCCGCCCCGTTCGCCCTTCCCGAAGGTCACGGCGCGGTGCGGCAGGTCCCTTTGACAGCCAAGGTATCGACACCCCTTGGCGGACAGCTCGTATACGATCGGCTGGTAACGAGCGTCAAAGCGCCGCCACTGTGCGGCGGGTCGATCGATAAGACCAGTTTCGTGGTAGAGGTCGCCGAGGCGCTCGGCGAAGCGCTTCTCGGACCGCGGCTCTACCAGCGCCGCAAGGTGCGTGGCCCGCAGGTACCGATAGCGATAGAGCCACCAGAGGATCTCGAAATCCCGGTCGCTGAGAAAGATCCGTTTGCCGATCGGCGTCCGCTGGAAGCGCGATCGACGGCCCATGCCATCTCTTGCTTTGACCTTTGACATAGCGGGCAGGATGCGCTGCACGATCACCACGTCAACGTGCGCTATGAAGCGGAATGTGCCGGCACGACTGACGGTGGTCCGCTATGCGCGTGCGGTCAATTTGTCGTTATCTCTGTCCGACCCCACCTCTCGCGAAACTCTTCGAGCAGATTGCCGCGTTCGGTGAACTGCTCTGCGCACTCAGAGGCTATAGCGAGGCTAATTTGCTCCAAGCTGCCCCTAACTCATTGAAAAGATTGGTAGCGGAGGAGGGACTTGAACCCCCGACACGCGGATTATGATTCCGCTGCTCTAACCAGCTGAGCTACTCCGCCGCCGCGGGCGCGCCGCGGGTGGGCGCGCCGGGTGGGGGCGATATAAGGAGCGCCGCTTGCAGGTGTCAAGCAGGAGTGTCCCGCAGCCGGCGCCGGCGCGCCTCAGGCGCCGGCGGCGGCACGCAGGGGAACGGCAGCGGCGGCCGCCGCGCGCCGGCGGAACCGCATCATCGTGAACAGCCCGGCCGGCGGCAGCGGCCGGCGGTCTTCCAGTTCCAGGCCCGGCCGGCCAAGCACCTTCTCGGCGGCGAAATTGGCATGCCAGCCGATCCGGTCCGCAAACGGCGCCATGGCGCTCTCGATGGCCGCGCGCGGCCCCTCCTCGGCGCTGAAATGATTGACCAGCACCACTTCGCCGCCGGGCCTGCAGACGCGCTCCAGCTCGGCCATGACGGCCTCCGGCTCCGGCGCGACGGTGACGACGTGCATGGCCACCACGGTGTCGAAGGAGGCATCGGGAAAGGCCAGCGCGCCGGCATCCATCTCCAGGATCGCCTCGACGTTGCGCAGCCCGGCGCGGGCCACGCGCCGCCGCGCCACCGCCAGCATGTCGGGCGACAGGTCGATCCCGACCACGTCGAGATGCGGCGCATAGTCCGGCAGAGCGACCCCGGTGCCGACGCCGACTTCCAGGACGCGCCCGCTCGATCCGTTGATATGCCTGATTGCGGTCCGGCGCGCCGGCCTGGCGATCGGCGCGAACAGCTCGTCGTAGACCGGAGCCCAGCGCCGGTAGGCGCGCCGCACGGCCTCGTGGTTCATCGATGCGGGCCGGATCGCCTTGCCCGGCGCCGAGAACAGCCTGTCCAGCAGGGAGCGTTTCGATGCCGACATCAGGCCGTCAGCGGGCCGCGGCGACGGCGGGCGCGCGCACCGCGGCGGCCGGATGGACCTGCGTCGGCTGCGCCGTGGCGATCCAGCCGCCGCCGAGCACGCGGCTCTGGGCCTCGTCGGATTCGTAGAGCACGCAGGCCTGTCCCGGCGAAACGCCGTATTCGCCGGCCAGAAGCTCGACCTCGACGGCGCCCTCGCCCACCGTCAGACGGGCCGGCTGCGGGGGGCGCGTCGAGCGCACCTTGGCGAACAGGTCGTAGCGGCCGGCCTGCAGCGGCGCGCCGCCGATCCAGTTCAGGTCGCGCAGCACGACGCTGCGCGTCTCCAGCGCCTCGCGCGGCCCGACGACGACCCGCCGCCGCTCGGCATCGAGCGCCACGACATACAGCGGCTCGCCGACGGCCACGCCGATGCCGCGGCGCTGGCCGATGGTGAAATGGATGATCCCGTCGTGGCGGCCGAGCTGGCGCCCGTCGACATGGACGATGTCGCCGGCTTCGGCGGCGCCCGGCCGCAGCCGCTCGATGACCTGGCTGTAGCGGCCGGTCGGCACGAAGCAGATGTCCTGGCTGTCGCTCTTCTCGGCGACGGCAAGGCCGTAGTCGCGCGCCAGTTCGCGGGTCTGCGGCTTGGTCAGGTCGCCGAGCGGAAAGCGCAGGAAATCGAGCTGCTCCGGCGTCGTGGCGAACAGGAAGTAGCTCTGGTCGCGCTCCGCATCGCGCGCCCGGTAGAGGGCCCGCCCGCCGTCCGGCGTGCGGCGGCTGGCGATGTAGTGGCCCGTCGCCAGCGCGTCAGCGCCGAGATCGCGCGCCGTCTGCAGCAGGTCGGCGAACTTGATCTTCTGGTTGCAGCCGACGCAGGGGATCGGCGTCTCGCCGGCCAGATAGCTGTCGGCGAAGGCGTCGATCACCGCCTCCTGGAACCGCCTCTCGTAGTCGAGCACGTAATGCGGGATGCCGAGGTCCTCGGCGACCCGGCGGGCGTCGTAGATGTCCTGCCCCGCGCAGCAGGCGCCGGCCCGGTGCGTCGCCTCGCCGTGATCGTAGAGCTGCAGCGTGACGCCGATCACGTCGTAGCCCTGCCGCTTCAGCAGGCCGGCGACCACCGAGGAATCGACGCCGCCCGACATCGCCACCACAACACGCGTCTCGGCCGGCGGCTTCGGCAATTCGAGGCTGTTGAGCGGCGGCTCGTTCATTCTCAGGGCGTCGTTCGGGTTGATCGGTTCGAAGATCCGGCGCGTCGGAAGAGCCGGACGCCGGCTGGATGATAAGGTCTGTGGCCGCGCATTCAAGGTCGCGCTGCAGCGGCGGATCGCAGCAGGCCCGTTCGCCGACTGCGGCTCGAACAGTGAGGACTGGGTCAATACACGACCGGCCACAAAGCGCCAAACTGAAATCACGCCGGACACCGCAGCGCCCGGGCCTTGCCGTTGGCAGCCGCGTCCCGCCAACCAACGAAATCGTTTACGACAGCTTACCGTCGGCAGCGGCCGGCGGCATTGAAACCAAATCGCAAGACAGTTGTCTCAATTTGAGGCTAGAGCGAGGAAACTGTTAAGAAAATGACCGCCATTGCTTTAGCCAATTCTTAAGTCGATCCGCCTACTCTGCCGGCTGTGTTGGTCAGTAGAGTGTGTGAGAGTATCGATGACCGATCAGTACCGCCCCAGGGTGAAGTACGTGATTGGGCCGGACGGCAGTCCCCTGACGATCGCCGACCTGCCCCCGAAAACCACCAAGAGATGGGTGATACGGCGCAAGGCGGAGGTGGTCGCGGCGGTTCGCGGCGGCCTGCTCAGCCTCGAGGAGGCCTGCGAGCGCTATACCTTGACGGTGGAGGAATTTCTGAGCTGGCAGCAGTCGATCGACCGGCACGGACTGCCGGGACTGCGCGCGACGCGGGTCCAGCAGTACCGTCACTGACCGTTCCAGTCATCATGATCGTGCTCGAACGCCGGCCCGCAAGCCGGCGTTTCTCATTCCGCCCGGACCTCGTCCCGGTGCTGGGCGCCGATATCCTGCTTCGTGGTGTTACCCCGCCGTCCGGTGCGGCGCTGCCGGTGTGACATTGTGGTCACGACCGCGGGCTATTGCGTGTTTCCGGGCACGAGAAGGGATTAGAGCTGTGCAATTTGATCCCGAAACGGTGAAACTGCGTATGAAAGTCGCGCGAACCGCCCGGAGGACTATGGTGCATCGAACACTTGCGATCGCGGCGCTTGCCGCCGCCGGCTTTGCCGCTCCGGTGCTCGCCGACCAGTACGAGACGATCTACGTCGAAGAGGAGGTGATCGACACCACCACGACCGACCTGTCGCTGCGGATTGGCATCGGCGGTCTGGTGCAGCCGGATTACGAAGGTTCCGACGACTACGAGATCGCGCCCTGGCCGATCGTCTCGCTGGAGTATCTGCGCCTGCCGGGACTGGGCGAGTTCGGCGGCAGGACGGTCGGGTTCTCGATCGGGCCGTCGTTCGGCTTCGTCGGCGAGCGCGACCAGTTCTCCGATCCGGCGCTGATCGGTCTCGGCAATGTCGACGCTGCCTTCGAGCTCGGCCTGAAGGCCGCTTACGAGGTCGATCATTGGGGCGCCTACGCGGCCCTGCGTCAGGGCTTCGGCGGGCACGAGGGCCTCGTCGGCGAGGCCGCGCTGTACGGCGTCTGGCGGCCGGTGGACCAGTTCGTGCTCCGCGTCGGGCCGGACGTCAGCTATGCCACCTCCGAGTACTTCGACACCTATTTCTCCGTCACCCCGACGCAATCTTTCCTGTCCGGCCTGCCGGTCTACAACGCCGGCTCCGGCTTCAAGTCTGTCGGCATCCAGGGACTGGCCGTCTACTCGCTGACGGAAAAGGTCGACCTGCACTTTCGCGCCGGATATGACCGGCTGGTCAGCGGTGCCGCCGACTCGCCGATCGTCACCACGGCCGGCAGCCGCGATCAGTTCACTGCCGGCATGGGCATCAGCTACCGGATAGATCTCGACCTGTTCGACTGACCCGGCCGCCCTTGCGCCCTATCTTGCGGGCACGGCGGCCTTCCCGATCGCGACGGCCTGCGGCTGCAGGTGGGTATGGAGCCGCACCACCGGGACCTTGTAGGGAACGCCCGCGAGGTCGTGCTCGCCGACGTTCTCGCCATCGGGACCCACGCCCGCGAGCCTGGCGGTCGTCGCGCTCATCAGCACGGTCACGTCGGCGCCGGCGTCCAGCTTGTGACCGAGCGATTCCAGCCGCTGCGCGACGTTCACGGTGTCTCCGACGATCGTGTAGTTCACTCGGCCCGGCGCGCCGATATTGCCGACGACCGCCGGTCCGGTGTGCAGCCCGATCCGCATGCGCACCGGCTGCAGGCCCTTGCGCGCCCGTCTTTCGTTGTCCCGGGTGATGGTATCGGCGATGCGACGAGCCGCCGCCACGGCGCGCGCGGCGTGATCGTCCATCCGGTCGGGCGCGCCCCAGAACGCCATGATCGCATCGCCGATATACTTGTCGATGCTGCCGCCTTCCCCGGTGATGCATTCCGCCAGCAAGCCGAAGTGGCGGTTGAGGAACGCGGCGGTTTCCTCCGCGCCCATCCGATCGGAGATCATCGTGAAGCTCGCGATATCGGTGAACATCACGGTGACCTCGCGGGTCTCCGATGTCACGCCCTCTCCCCCGCTGAGCGCGATCAGCCGCTGGACGAGCTGTCTCGGCACATAGGTCTCGAAGACCCGCAGGCCGTCCAGCATCATGTTGAACGCCCTTGCCTGGTCGTCGATTTCGGCAATCGGGCTGCCGGCCGGTCGCGGCACCGTCTTCATCTCCAGTCGCGACACCGCCACGGCGCTTTCGGCGAGACGGCGGACCGGTCGCGACACGAAGCCGCCGATGAACAGCGCCGCGATCACGGCGAGAACGGCGACGACCAGCCCGGCAATTCCCGACATCATCAGGCGCTGCAGGGATTCGCCAAGCTGCTCCTGGCGATAGTATGCCCCGATCGCCAGCGGGCGCTCGCCGTATCCCAGCACCCAGCGATAGAGGATCAGGTAGCGTTCGTCGCCGACATCCAGCCGTTCGACCTCGACGCCCTTCTTGCGCGCCGTTTCGGTGAACGCGACCGGCTGGGCCTTGTCGAGGTTCAGAATCACCGGATCCTTCGATTCCGTCACCGGGATGATGGCATGGGTGCCCGAGCCCCCGGCCGCCGCTGCGAGGTCGGGATGCGCCAGCAGGTGGGTTTCGCCATACAGGATGAACGCCGTGGCGTCGTAGGATCGGCCGATCGAGGCGACCAGCCTGGAGAACTGCTGGAGCGACACGGCCGCGCCCACGAAGGCGACGTCGGAGGCGTCGGAATCGACCCGTGCGACGACGTTGAGGAACGTGGTGCCGTTCTCCACCACCGGGTCGCCCCAGACGTGCGGCGTGCCGGCGGGGACGCTGGCGAGCCGGTTGCGCAGCCGCGGGTCGAGCTCGGTTTCGGCCGGGAGCTGCTTGTAGATGCCTTGCGCATCGCGAAAGACGCCGCGGCGCCTCAGTTCGCGATCCCAGTACAGCAGCACCTCCACGTCCGGCGCCGTCGCCAGCACCACCGTGAGCATGTCAGTCACTTCCGACGGCGTGGCCGCGCGGAAATGGTCGGTGCGCATTTCGCTGGCGATGCCGTCCACCAGTCCCGCGCCGGCGTCCAGCCTGTCGCGCACCTCGGATTCGATCCCGTCCAGGATCAGCACGATCCGGTCGTTGAGCAGTTCGACCGTGTTCCTCGTGCTCGTCCCCAGCGCGATCCACAGCACGGCGACGGTGGCGACCAGCACCAGTCCGCCGGTGCTCAGCGCAAGCAGCGTCCGGATCGCGATCTTGCGCGGCAGGCGGCGGCGTTCTGGCCCGTCGGGAATCGGGGTGTCCATGGGCCTCATGTTATCGCAAGGGCGTCCGGTGTGCGCAGCATTGATCGATGCGGCGTTGCGCAACGCTGTCGGGCGCGCTATCGGCTGACCGCATGACACAGCTCGTCCTCGAAGGCTACACCGACCTGCCGGCCGATCGCGTGGCGGCGGTCGCGACGTTCCTGGAAATGCTGGAGCCCCCGGGTTCGACACCGTCGGCGCCGTCCCGGCGGCCCGACCTGGCGCTGAACCGGGTCGACGACCTCGATCCGGGCGCTTATCGCGACCTGTTCCGGCGGGTCGGCACCGAGTATCTGTGGAGTTCGCGCCTGCGGCTCGACGATGCGGCGCTGCTCGACATCCTCCGCGATCCGGCCGTCGAGGTGTACCTGCCGGCCTCTGGCGACGGACCGGTCGGCCTGCTGGAGCTCGACTTCAGGGACATGCCCTCGGCGGAGATCGCCTTCTTCGGACTGGTTCCCGAGGCAATCGGCGGCGGCGCCGGGCGCTGGCTGATGGACCGCGCGCTGGAGCTGTCGTGGCGCGACGGGGTCGATCGCGTCTGGCTGCACACCTGCACGTTCGACCACCCCGCTGCCCTGGCATTCTACCGGCGCTCGGGATTCGTGCCCTATGCGCGCAAGATCGAGGCCTTCCCCGACCCGCGTATCGACGGGCTGCTGCCGAGGGACGCGGCACCGCATGTTCCGCTGATCGGCAACTGAAGCATGCGGATACGGGCGCCGCAGCGCCCGTATCCTGGCGGCGACTACGATGCGCCGAACGTGACGTGTCCGTTCTCGTCGATCGGCCAGGCGGGATTGAAGGCGATCTCCCAGGTGTGGTCGTCCGGGTCGGCGATGTAGCCGCGGATGCCGCCGTGCGGCGGTGCGGCCGGTTCCAGCAGGATCCGCCCGCCGGCGCCGGCGAGACGATCCATGACCACCTTCGCCTGGTCCTCGGAGGACACGTTGTGGGCGAGCGTGAACGCACCGGGCGAATGAAGCCCCCGCCCCATGTCGTCCTCCAGCCGCGCCTTGAGCCACGTGCCCAGGACGAAGCCGTTCATCTGGTAGAAGACGATCTCCTCGTTCTCGAAGACCGGCGTCCAGCCGAACCCGTCCGTGTAGAAGCGCCTGGAGCGCTCCAGGTCGGAAACGGCAAGCGTGATAACGGAAATCTGCTGTTGCATGTCCACGTCCTCTCGTGCGCCGGCGCACCATGCGCGGGCGTTGAAGGCCGTGGGACTCGCCGCCGGGCAGAAGCGCCCGAACGAAGGACAGACCCGCCTCGGGCGGGGACCGGACTAACCATACCGGCCTGTCTTTTCCGACATCCAGATCCTACCAGACCGGGCCGGACCGCTCAACAGATCGCTGCTTTTCGATTTCTCTACGCCCTGCCGGCGACCACGTCGGAGATCGCCGTATCGAGGATGTCGAGCCCCTTGTCGATCTCCTCGCGGCCGGCGGTGAGCGGCGGCGCGATGCGCCACACCGCGGCCATGCCGCCGACCGAGACGATGTTCATCGACAGGCCGAGTTCCATGCAGCGCCTCGTGATCGCCGCGCCGCGCTCGGCATCGGGCTCGCGTGAGTGGCGGTCCTTCACCAGTTCGACGCCGTACAGCATGCCGAGCCCGCGCACGTCGCCGATGACCTCGTGGCGCTGCTGGATGGCGTCGAGGCCGGCCTTCAGGTGCGCGCCGATCTCCAGGGCGCGAGCGTTCAGCCCTTCCTCCTCGATGACGTCGAGCACCGCCAGCCCGACCGCCGCCGGCAGGGGATCGGAGACGTGCGAGGTCAGGTGGAGGAAGCCCTTCTCGTGGCAATCCTCCTCGATCGCGGCGGTCGTGCATGTCGCCGCCAGCGGCACGCCGCCGCCCAGCGTCTTCGACAGGGTCAGGATATCGGGCTCGACCCCGAAAACGTCGCAGGCGAAGTTAGCCCCGAGCCGGCCGAACGCCGTCTGCGCCTCGTCGAGGATCAGCAGCATGCCGCGCTCCCGGCACTTCTCCTTCAGCCGCTGCAGGTAGCCCTCCGGCGGCACGATCACGCCGCCCGACGACTGCACCGGCTCGGCGATCACGGCGGCCGGCGATCCCGACGACTGCGCATCGACCATGGCGAAGCCGACGTCGAGGCAGGTCATGTCGCAGGTGCCCTGGCAGTGCCGGATCGGGCAGCGGTAGGCGTTCGGCGCGGGAATCGCCGCGGTCCCCGGCATCGCCGGGCCGTAGCCCTTGTGGCCGGCGACATAGGTCGAGGAGGCGGCTCCCGCCGTCATGCCGTGCCAGGAGCCGGTCATGCCGACCACTTCCCATTTGCCGGTATGGAGCTTGGCCATCCTGAGCGCCGCCTCGTTGGCCTCGCCGCCCGTCGACAGCAGCAGCGACTTGCTCATGTCTCCGGGCAGGATCGCCGCCAGCCGCCGGGCGAGATCGACGACCGGCGGGCTCAGCATACCGGAGAACAGGTGGATGGCGCCGTCGCAGGACGCCTTCACGGCGTCGACGATCCTCGGGTGGTTGTGGCCGAGCGTCGAGCACATCTGTCCCGACGTGAAGTCCAGGATCGCCCGGCCATCGCCATCGTAGACGTAGGAGCCGAGCGCCCGCTCGATCAGCCAGGGGCTGAACTGGGCACCGTAGCGGATCAGGTGTTCGTCTTGGGCTGTGGCGGTCATGCGCGGCTCCGGCATCGGGGGACGGAGACGACACTACCGCACCTGCGCGCATTGATGAACTGGCGCGCCGGTGCCTGCGGCGCCATTTCAGCGTCGCTCAGGCGTGGCAGAACACGATCACGCTGAAGCTCCGGTCCTCGAAGTTCGAGTTCGGCGCGTAGGTCCGCACGAGCAGTGCGCCGGATGCATTGGCTTCCGCGACGATGAAGCCCTGCTCGCCGCTCGCGCCCGGGCCGGTGATGGTCGCCGTCGCGGCGCAGGTCGGCGTCAGTTCCCTTGCGAAGGCAATCCTGTACTGTCCCTGCGGCCCGACCTTCTGTGCCGACACCGCCCCGGCGCCGCCGGCGAGGTTGCCGCTCGCGCCGACCCGCGCCGACATCACCGACATGCCGAGCGTCTTATCGGCGGCGGCCGTCAGCCGGTCGATCGGCAGGATTGCCATCATGGCGACTGCGGCGATGATCGCGGCGACTGTCCGTGCGGTCATGATCTGAACTCCTTTGCTCACGCGGGACGGCGTGCGGTGGTGATCGATTTCGGACCGAGGTCTCCTGTGGGAAAGTAGACCATATTGCAGGCCTTGGCGCAGCCTGCGCCGATCCGACTCGCCCAACGGCGATATGCGCCGTATGGAGGAGAAGCGTTCAACGAGAGGCACGGGCAATGGCCACCGGAACCCACGAATACGACGACGATCCCCGCAATGCCGATATCCTGATCTCGGTGAACGGGGAGCTGTTTCCCAGGGAGAAGGCGGTCGTCTCGGTGTTCGATTCAGGTTTCATCCTGGGCGACGGGGTCTGGGAGGGGCTGAGGGTGATCGGCGGCGGCGTCGCCTTCCTCGACGCCCATCTCGACCGGCTCTACGAGGGCGCGAAGTCGATCGACATGGACATCGGCCTGTCGCGCGAGGGGCTCGCCTCGCGCATCTTCGACTGCCTCGACGCCAACGCCATGAGCGACGGCGTGCACGTCCGCCTGATGGTGACGCGCGGTCTCAAGAAGACGCCCTACCAGGACCCGCGGGTAACTATCGGCCCCGCCACCGTCGTCATAATACCGGAGTACAAGACCGCTTCAGAGGATATAAGGCGGCGTGGCCTCAACCTGTTCACCGTCCACATCCGCCGCACGGCGCCCGACATGCAGGACCAGAAGCTCAACAGCCACTCCAAGCTCAACTGCATCCTCGCCTGCATCCAGGCGACGAAGGCCGGCGCCGACGAGGCGCTGATGCTGGATCCCGACGGCGCGGTGGCGACCTGCAACTCGACCCATTTCTTCATCGTCCGCGACGGCGAGGTGTGGACGTCGGACGGGCTCTATTGCCTCGGCGGCATCACCCGGGCCAACGTCCTGCGCGTCTGCCGCGACAACGGGGTGCCGGCGCGCGAGAAGCGGTTCTCGCTGGTCGACGTTTACGGGGCGGACGAGGCCTTCGTCACGGGGACCTTCGCCGGCCTGACCGCGGTTCACCAGGTCGACGGACGGTTGATCGGCACCCCGCCCGGCGACGGTGAGCGCACCGGACCGGTGACGCGCCGGCTGGCGGGCCTGTACAAGGAGCTGGCGCGACGGGAGTCGGTCAGGCCGGCTTGAATTGGCAAAGGGATGGGGACGGAATAATGGATGAGCCAGTGGACATCGCACTCGAGGACGGCGCGAGCAAGGGCCGCTACGTCGCCCGGATCGAGGGGGCGCCGGACGCCGAGATGACCTTCTCGCGCGGCAATCCTCATCTTGTCATCATCGACCACACCGAGGTGCCCGACGAGATGCGCGGCAAGGGGGTCGGCAAGGCGCTGGTCGAGCGGATCGTCGCCGATGCGCGCGAGAAGAACTTCAAGATCATCCCGCTGTGCCCGTTCGCGCGCGCCACCTTCGAGCGCCATCCCGACTGGCGCGACGTCCTCGCCTGACCGCGGCGCGTTCGGATGACATCGGCCGCCTGGAGCGCCCGGCTGCGCACCTTCGACACGCGACAGATGGTGATCTCGGCGCTGACTGTGCTGATCGCGGTCGCGGCGGTGCTGATCCTGCGCCACCAGCTGGCCCATGTCAGCGCCAACGACATCCGCAACGCGCTCGCCTCGGTGCCCTCGGGCGCCATCGCGCTGTCGCTGCTGATGGTGGTGGTGGGCTATGCGTGCCTCGCCTCCTACGACTGGTTCGCCCTGCGGATTCTCGATCGTGACATTCCCGCCCGCGACGTGCTGCTGACGGGCTTCACCTCCTACGCGTTTTCCAACAGCCTCGGCTTCGCCCTGCTGACCGGCGGTTCGATCCGCTATCGCGCCTATTCCGCGCTCAAGGTGCCGCTGTCCGACATCGCGCTGATCACGATCTATTCGCACATCGCATTCGTCATCGGCGCCGGTTCGATCATGGCCATGGCGGGCATTGTCGACACGAGCCAGCTGGCGGCCGCCGTCACCCTGCCGCCTGTCATCGTCCGCGCCCTTGCAATCGGCGGCGCGGTGGTCGTCGTCGGCTACCTTGCGATGGCCGCGCTCGGCGGCGGCAAGGTCTTCGAGTTCCGGCGCTTCTCGCTGCCCATCCCGACCCCGCAGATCGCGTTCTCGCAGTTCGTCATCTCCACGATCGACGTGCTGGTCTCCGCGGCCGCGCTGTACCTGCTGGTGCCTGTCGACCTGCCGTACGGGTTCCTGACATTTGCCGGAATCACCGTGGCCGCATTCGCGATCGGCGCGGCAAGCCACGTGCCGGGCGGCCTCGGCGTGGTCGAGGCGGTGCTCTTGCTCAGCGTGCCCGCCGACACCAAGGCCGGCCTGTTTGCCGCGATCCTCGCCTTTCGACTGTTCTACTTCATCCTGCCGCTCGGGATCGCCGTGGCGCTGGTATCGGCAGGCGTCGCGCGCAGCGGTGCCAACCACATCGCCGGGCTCGGCGGACAGGCGGGCGCCGCGCTGCGGACCGTCGCGCCGCAGCTGATCGGCGCCGGCGTCTTCCTGGCCGGCGCGGTGATGATCTTTTCTGCAGCCATTCCGGCCGCCACCGCCCATGTCGAAGCCCTGCGGCCGTTCCTGCCGCTGAGCCTGCTGGAAGCCTCCCACCTGATCTCCAGCCTTGCCGGCCTTGCCCTGCTCATCCTGTCGCGCGGACTGATGCGACGACTTGCCGTCGCCTGGCGGCTGACCGTGATCACACTGGCGCTCGGCACCACGCTGTCGCTGTTCAAGGGCCTCGGCCTGCTGGTTACCGTCCTGCTCGCGGCCATGATGATCCTGGTCGTGCTCGCGCGCCCGGCCTTCCATCGCCGCTCGGGCTTCGCGGCGGGCACCTTCTCGCTCGCCTGGGTGGCGGCGATTGGCGCGATCCTGGTGATCGCGGCCTGGTTCGGCTTCTTCAGCTACCGTCACGTCGAGTACCGCAACGAATTGTGGTGGCAGTTCGCCTGGAGCGGCGATGCGCCCCGCTTCCTGCGCGCCATGATCGTCGTCGGCGGGGCGATGCTGCTGTTCCTGATCTGGCGTATCCAGGCCCCCACCCGGCCCGCCGGACCCTCGGCGGAGCCGGTGCCGGATTCGGTGCGGGCGCTGCTCGCCTATGCGGAGGATCCGGAGGCGAGCGTCGTCCTGCTCGGCGACAAGCGGCTGCTCGTCACGCCCGACGAGACCGCCTTCATCATGTACCAGATCCAGGGCAACTCGTGGATCGCGCTGGGGGAGCCGGTCGGCACGCCGGAAGGCCGGCAGGAAGCGGCATGGGCGTTTCGCGAACTGGTCGACAGCTACGGCGGCACGCCGGTGTTCTACAGCTTCCGTCCGGAGTCGCTGCCGCTGTTTCTCGACCTGGGGCTGACGGTGACGAAGTTCGGCGAGGAGGCACGGGTCCCGCTCGCCAACTTTTCGCTGGAGGGACCCGAGTACAAGGACTTCCGGTACGCCATTCGCCGTGCCGGCCGCGAGGGTGCAACCTTCGAGATCGTCCCGAAGGCCAACGTGCCGGCGATCCTGCCGGAGCTCAGGGACGTTTCCGACGAGTGGCTGCAGGGCAAGTCAGGCGGCGAGAAGGGCTTTTCGCTCGGCTTCTTCTCCGACGACTATCTGCGGAACTTCGACATCGCGGTGATCCGTGCCGGCGACCGCATCGTCGCCTTCGCCAACATCCTGCGCTCCGGCGTCGACAAGGCGGAGTTCTCGATCGATCTGATGCGCCACCGCTCCGTGTCGCCCTACGGCACGATGGACTACCTGTTCGCCGAACTGATGCTGGCTGCCAAGGCGGAGGGCTATACCTGGTTCGACCTGGGGATGGCGCCGCTGTCGGGCTTCGAGCACCACCCGCTCGCCCCGATCTGGCACAAGGTCGGAAACTTCGTCTTCGCGCACGGCACGTCCCTCTACAACTTCACCGGCCTGCGCGCCTACAAGGACAAGTTCCACCCGGTCTGGACGCCGCGATACATGGCGATGCCCGGCGGCTTCGCCCTGCCCCGCGTGCTGATGGACTGCGCCACACTGATATCCGGCGGCCCGGGTGACTTCGTGCGCAAGGCGATCGGGCGCTAGTTCGCGTCAGGAGGTCAGCCTTGGCCGGCGCCCGTCCGGCAACTCTTGCAGCAGCCCGTCGAGCGCGCGGTCAGGCTATCGACCTCATCGCCGGCTCGGCATCGGCGGCGATGATCCGGTCCCTCCCGCCTTGCTTGGCCAGATAGAGACGGCGGTCGGCGCGGTCGAGGAGGCTGCCCATTGTGTCGCCCGGTTCGGCGCCGGCAATGCCGAAACTTGCCGTCACAGCTGTCTCGGGGCGCAGGAAGGCGTATTCCATCCTGGAAAGTTCCACCCGCAGCCGCTCGGCGAATACGATCGCCGCATCCCGTCCGCCATGCAGCAGGATCGCGAATTCTTCGCCGCCCGTCCTGCCGACGACATCCACAGGCCGCGCCGATACGCCCAGCAGGCGTCCGAAGGCCCGCAGCACCTCGTCGCCCGCGCCGTGTCCGTAGCTGTCGTTGATCTGCTTGAAATGATCGAGATCGCAGGCGATCAGCGTCAGGGGGCGACTGCCCGAGGTCATGATCGTGCGGGCCCTGACCTCGAAGCCGCGCCTGTTGAGCACCCCGGTCAATGCGTCGACGTCCCGCTCGCGGCGGAGGTCCTCCACCAGGTCGGAGACCGCCGCGGCAAGGAGGGCCGTGGCGAAAGCCGTTCCGAGGACCGCAAGCGACAGATGCAACGCCGCCCAGAACAGCGACTCGGCGAAGGCTGCGGCGGATTTGGGCGCATCCAGCCCGATCGTCAGCGCCGTGCGGAAGAAGAACTGCAGCGCGAACACCAGCAGCACCCAGAACAGGACCCGATCGACCAGCCGTCCCCGTCGGAGTGAGACCAGTTTGCAGGCCGCCAGCAGGAAGATCGCGCCATAGCCGAAGTTCTGGATGTAGACCCGCACAAGCGTGTTGGGCTCGATCACGGCGAAGTACCAGAGCCCGCCCATGACGGCCGCCAGCAGGACGAGACCGGTCCGGACACCGAGCCGCTTGCCGGAGCGCCACAACACGGCTTCGGCGACGAACAGCACCGCGGCCGTATAGAACAGGCCCGATGCCAGGGCATTCGGAGCCGTCCCGTCGGGGAAGCTGAACACCTGCATCAGCGCGCCGACCGCAAAGAGGAAGGGCCCGGCGGCGAGCAGCAGCAGATAGTGGCGGGTCTTCTCGATCGTCCACGCCCACAGAAAGGCGAGCGCGAACACGCACAGCACCCCGGGCGCGACGAGCGCCATGGTCATTCTGGCAGTGGATCCGTCCACTTCGAGCGCGTCTCTGGGCTCCGCCGCGATCGCGGCCAGGGAACACGAATGGCCTTCCGGTACGTCAGAAAGGGGGCTCTATACGCTGTTTTGCACGGCAAGCAAACGGTCGCTGTCTCCGCTGCCAGCGACCCGGCCGTTCGATGCCCCGGACACGGTCCGCAAAGGTAGCGAGGTGCCGACAAAGCAAGACCGCGCCGGTGGCCGGCGCGGTCCGAACATGTTCCGAAGATGTCGAAAGCCTAGGCGGCGGCTGCGCCGGCCTCGAACTTCTTGGCCGCGTCCGTCACGGCCTTCTGCACCTTCTCGAAGGCACGCACCTCGATCTGGCGAACCCGTTCGCGCGACACGCCGAACTCTTCGGACAGCGTCTCGAGCGTCAGCGGGTCCTCGTCGAGGCGACGCGCGGTGAAGATGCGCTTCTCGCGATCGTTGAGCACCTCGAGCGCGTTGGCGAGCATCTGCTTGCGGTTGTCCAGTTCCTGGGTTTCCGCGAGCGTCGTCTCCTGGGTGTCCTGTTCGTCGACCAGCCAGTCCTGCCACTCGCCGCCGCCGTCGCCGTCGACGCGCAGCGGCGCGTTCAGCGAGGCATCGCCGGACAGGCGCCGGTTCATCGAGACCACGTCCTCTTCCGGAACGCCGAGGCGCTCGGAGATCGTGGCGATCTGCTCGGGATTGAGGTCCCCCTCGTCGAGGGCGGCGATCTGGCCCTTCACCTTGCGCAGGTTGAAGAACAGCTTCTTCTGATTCGCCGTGGTGCCCATCTTCACCAGGCTCCACGAGCGCAGGATGTATTCCTGGATCGAGGCCCGGATCCACCACATCGCATAGGTCGCCAGGCGGAAGCCCTTGTCCGGCTCGAACCGCTTGACGGCCTGCATCAGGCCGACATTGCCCTCGGAGATGATTTCCCCGATCGGCAGGCCGTAGCCGCGATAGCCCATGGCTATCTTTGCGACCAGCCGCAGGTGGCTCGTGACGAGCTTGTGCGCAGCCTCGCGGTCGTCATGCTCGCGCCAGCGCTTGGCGAGCATGAACTCCTCGTTCGGCTCCAGCATCGGGAATCGGCGGATCTCCGCGAGGTATCGCGACAGTCCACCTTCCGCCGTGACGGCGGGAAGTCCAATATTGGCCATGGTTCCTCCTCTTGCGGCCCCTGCGAACTGTCCCCGTCTACGGGCGACCTCCGCCGCAGGTCCTGGAATCAGCCAAGATTTCGGTAGTTGAGAGGAAATTTGTGTCGAAACTGCGTTCCCTCTCGCAGTCACCCTCGCTTCAGAGAGTCTACCAGCGCCTGAAAGTCGGCTGGCAGCTGGCTTTCGAAACGCATCGTCTCCCCGCTGCGCGGGTGACTGAACACCAGTAGATAGGCATGCAGGGCTTGTCTTCCAAGGGATGCCAGCAAATTTCGTTGGGTTTCGGTGAGCAGGCTGGATTTCGTGCTGAATCCCGACCCGTAGGCCGCGTCCCCGAGGATCGGGTGGCCGACATGGGACATATGGACGCGGATCTGGTGCGTCCGCCCCGTTTCCAGCCTGCATTCGATCAGTCCGGCGACCGGCGAGCCGTCCGCGCCCGCGAACGTGTCGAGCAGGCGCCAGTGGGTCACCGCCGCACGCCCGCCCTCGCGCACCGCCATCCTTTCGGGATTGCGGGGCGACCGGCCGACCGGAGCGTCGATCGTTCCCTTCCGGCGCGGCGGCACGC
This sequence comes from Microbaculum marinum, assembly GCF_037855135.1. NCBI lineage: Bacteria > Pseudomonadati > Pseudomonadota > Alphaproteobacteria > Hyphomicrobiales > Tepidamorphaceae > Microbaculum > Microbaculum marinum. Next base: position 102,094 of record NZ_JAZHOF010000010.1, on the reverse strand, counting down.
CCCAGACCAGCGCCTTGTAGGCGCGCTCCAGCACGCCGGTGCGGCCGTGGTCGGCGAACTGCCCGGCGAGCGAGCGATGCGCCGCATCGGTCTTGGCGACGACCAGTAGCCCGGAGGTATCCTTGTCGAGCCTGTGCACGATGCCGGGCCGCTCGACCCCGCCGATCCCGGACAGGCTGCCGGCGCAATGATGCAGCAGCGCGTTGACCAGCGTGCCGTCCGGCGTGCCGGCGCCCGGATGCACGACGATGCCGGCCGGCTTGTCGATGACGATCAGGTCGTCGTCCTCGTGGACCACGCTCAGCGCAATGTCCTGCGGCGCCGGCTTCGCCGGTTCCGGCGGCGGCACCGTGAGGCGGATCTCGTCGCCCGCGTTGACCCGGTATTTCGGCTCCACTATCGTCCGGCCGCCGACCGTGACCTGGCCCGTCCGGATCAGTGCCTGCAGCCGCGAGCGGCTGAACCCGGGCAGCGACAGGGCAAGCGCACGGTCGAGCCGGTCGGACAGGTTTTCGGCTGGAAGCCTAAACGCGATCTCGTCCCCGTCCCTGCTGCTGGCGCCTGTACCCATGTCCGCTCCCGAAGCTTCCGATCAGGATCACGACCCCAATGCGGGCGGCTGGTCCGAACGCAACTACCGCATCCTGAAGATCTCGGTGATCGTCATGGGCGTGCTGATCGTGCTCGGATTGATCGTCGTCTTCGCGACGATCGTCAACCGGATGGTCGCCAGCGATGCGCCTGACGAGGCCGCACCGGTCGCCGTCGCCCTGCCCGCCGACGTCGCCACGATACTGGGGCCCGACGGCGACGTCGTCTCCACCGCGCTCGACGGCAGCCGGCTGGCGATCGTCTTCAAGCGTCCCGAGGGCCATGCGGTGCTGGTGGTGGACCTGCGCTCCGGCCAGGTGCTGAACGTGATCTCGGGCGAAGCCGCGCGGTAGGCTGGCGACCGCGCCCGGTGCGTGGTCCCGCACGGCCCCGGCCGGCTTGGCCGGCACGGTCGCAACACGCCCTTGCGGGGTCTTCGCTTCCGGTCTATATCCCGTCGACTACGTCGATCGCCTACCGCTGCTCCCTTCGTCTAGCGGTCTAGGACGCCGCCCTCTCACGGCGGAAACAGGGGTTCGAGTCCCCTAGGGAGCGCCAGCGATCGACAGATGCCGGGTGTCGGGAGCTCCTGCTAGCCGCTGCGATGCGCTGGCTTCACCCTGGCCCAATCCATCAGGACCCGAACGGTTACTCCCGGAAAGCATGATCCCATGAACGAGCAGAGCACCGCCCGAAATCTCGCGACCGCACCGAATTCCGCCGACGAGGTCCGCGACTTCGTCATCCGGTCCTTCCGCCAGTCGGCCCGCCACGACCGTCCCTACGTCCATTGGGTCCTCGACGACATGATTCCGGAGGCCTCGGCCCGCGCCGTGGTGGAGTTGCCGTTCCCCGCCCCCGTCATCGACGACACCGGCGGCAAGCGCGACACCCACAATTCCACCCGCATCTTCTTCTCGCAGGAGAACCAGGCCGCGTTCCCGGTCTGCGAGGCCATCGCGCTCGCCTATCAGCACCCCGATACCGTCGCCGCCATCAAGGAGGTGACCGGCGCCGATCTGGACGGGTCGTCGTTGCGCGTCGAGTACGCCCAGGACCGCGACGGCTTCTGGCTCGAGCCGCACACTGACATCGGCCCCAAGCGGATCACCATCCTGCATTACCTGATCGACCTGCCGGGCGCCGAGACCCTGGGCACCGACATCTACGAGGACGACGAGTCCAACACCCACTTCGCCGCCTCGCCGAGCGCCTTCAACCAGGGCATGGTCTTCGTGCCGGCGAGGAACACCTGGCACGGCTTCGAGAAGCGGACCATTCCGGGCATCCGGCGTTCGCTGATCGTCAATTACGTCGGTCCGGAGTGGCGCAACCGTCAGGAACTGGCATTTCCCGACGCCCCGGTGTGACTGGACCGGAGTGACTGGACGCCCGCCACCCGACACCGTTTCTATCCGAGGCGCCGGCGGATATTAGCCGGCGCCTTCGTTTTGTTGTATGCATTGTTCGCAAACACTGGTTTTCATCGGACCGGTCGCAGTCACGTAACGGGTTTTAAGTCGTCGCGAGCTCCGATCGGCCGGGTTCAACAGGTCCGGCGGCAGCGTGCGGACGGCAGGCAATGGCACGCGAGGCAGAAAACCCCACTCCTGGCCCGATAGCGCGGTCGCTCCGGCTGATTCGACAGATGGGCTGGAGCGACATCGGCTTCCTGTGCACGGCCGTGGCGCTTCTGTTTGTCGGGCTGGTCCGGCAGTTGCTGGGGTATCCCCCGAACCGGCCGCTGGCGTTGCTCATGTTCTTCGGGCTGTTCGTCTTTGCCGTGTGGTACGTGATCACCGCGGTACGCCGGCGGCAACGCCTGGCATTCTTCAGCGAAGCCATCAACAAGGCGCCCTCGGCCTTCGCACTGTATGACGATCTGGACCGGCTGATTGCCTGGAACGACATGTACGAGACCGTCCATCCGGGCGCCTTCAGGCAGCTCTCCCCGCCTTTCACCTACGAGCAGTTGGTACGCACGAGCCTCGCCAAGACGCTGTCGGGCAGGGAACTCGACGAGGAGCTCGAACGGCGCCTTCGCAGCCATCGCGAGGCGACCGGCGTGCCGGTCGACCGGCAAGGCAGCGACGGCCGCTGGCTGCGCGTCCTGAAGGCCCGCACCGAGAGCGGGGCCAATGTCGGAGTGGGGATCGACGTCACCGAACTCTACGAAGCGACCGCGCAGGCCGACCGCGAACACGCCCGCTTCAGGGGCGTCGCGGAAACCCTGCCGGTCGGCATCTGGCACTACGACGCCGACGGCCGCACCTTGTTCGTCAACCACAAGCTGCTGGCCCTGTTCGGCTTGTCCGATGCCGGGGAGCTGGACGGCGTCTGCGCGCCGGACTACCTGTCGCGGAACGTCGAAGGCTATCAGTCAGGCGACTGGTCCGCCAACCGCTATGAACTCGGCAACCTCACGATCCGCGGCAAGGACGGGAGTTCATGCCACGTCATCCTCTATACGTCCAAGCTGCCGAAGGGCGTAGCCGGCGGCAGCGAGACGATCATGTCTTTCGTCGACGTGACGGCGCTGAAGGACGCCGAACGGCGGATCGAATATCTGGCCCTGCGCGACATGCTGACCGGTGCCCGCAATCGCGCAGCGTTCATGGATGCGGTCGCAAGGGCCGCGGATACCGCGACGCACTCCAGGCCGTGCTGGCTGCTGGCAATGGACCTGGATGGCTTCAAACCCGTCAACGACCGCTACGGCCATGCCGCCGGCGACATCCTGCTGCGGGTCCTGACGGACCGGATCCAGAAGGCGCGGCCCGCCAATTCACGCCTTTATAGGGTCGGCGGCGACGAATTCAGTCTCGTGGTGGAGGGCGCCTCGCGGACGGAGGCCGAGGAGATCGCGAACGCCATTCTGACCGTCACCAGGGAACCGTTCCGACTCGATCACGGACAGGTCTTCGTCAACATGACGATCGGCATCGCGGCGATGCCGTTCGATACCAGCGTGCCGGAGACCGTTCAGCGCTACGCGGATCTCGCCCTGTATGCCGGCAAGCAGGTCGGCGGCGGCACCTACGTGTTCTTCGCTCCCGAACTGGCCGAGCGCAATCTTGAAGAGCACATCCTTACGCTCGATCTCGGCCGGGCGCTTGCCGACAATGAATTCTCCATGGTCTATCAGCCCGTCTTCGATCGCGAGACGCGAACGGTGGTGGCGGCCGAGGCGCTGCTTCGCTGGACCAATCGGCGCACGGGACAGAGCGTGCCGACCGCAGACTTCGTCCGCACCGCCGAACACGTCCGCCTGATAACGGGGATCGACTTCTGGGTACTGAACCACAATGCTAGGCTTGTCAGCGCCTGGCAGGCGCGCGGAGTCGCCGTCCCGCTGGTGATGGTGAACATGTCGCCGCCGACCCTGGAAGATCCCGATTTCCTCCCCAGGCTCGACGAGATACTGCGACAGTACCCCGCGATCAGGGGCCGCCTGTGCATGGAGCTGACCGAGGGTGTCGCCGTGAAGGACCGGCGCAAGCTGAGCCAGACGTTCCGGGAACTCGAAAGCCGCGGCATTCGCACCGCCATCGACGATTTCGGCACCGGCCAGACCTCGGTCACCTTGTTGCGGGACCTGCCGGTCGACTTCATCAAGATCGATCGCAGCTACATCGAGGGCATCGAGGACGACACCCAGGCCATGGCAATCGTCTCGACGATCCTGAACCTCGGCCGCAAGCTCGACGTCCGGGTGATCGCCGAGGGCGTGGAAACGAATGCCCAGCTCGACGCGCTCGAGGAAGCGGGCTGCGAGCTGATCCAGGGCTACCTGTGGGGGCGGCCGACGTCGGCTGCGGAGATCGAGGCGATGGTCGGCGGGCAGACGACTGCCGATGCGGAGGCCGGGGACCCGGACGCCGTGCAGGAACCGATGGCAGCCGTTATTCGCCGGGCGTCAGATCGACTTCCTTGATACGCTTTGCCAGCGGCAGGTGCCCTTGGGCACCCTTCTTGATCTTCACCTTGCTGCCGGCGCCGCCGTCGCCGCCGGAACCGTTGAGCGTCCGGTTGTCGCTGGTGACCGCGTCGATCAGCGCGCGGATCTCGTTGTCGCCATCTTCTGCCGCCAGCCGGGTAATGCGCGCCGCGAGGTCGGCGATGTTCTCGCGCAGCAGCGCGTCGCCAGCGCCGTCGCCGGCATGACCGTCGGTCGCCGCGGCTGCAGGCGCAAGGGCCGCAGCCACGCCCGGTGCGGGCGCCCCGGCTGTCCCGCCCGACTCGCGTTCCCGGGATTCGAACTTGGCCTCGAGTTCGGCCAGCGACGCCTTGAGTTCGGCGCGCTCGGCGGTAAGCTTCTTGATGTCTTCCTCGAACTTCAGCCGCTTCAATTCGGCCGCCGAAAGCGCCGCGGTTTTCTCGGCGACGCGCTCTCGCTGGCCATCGAGCAGTTTCTCGAGTTCCTTGGCCCGGCGCCGGCGCTCCGCCGTCAGCTGGCGGCGCTGCTTTAGCCGGTCGTTCAACAGCGCGATCTTCGCGTCCCGGCTCTTCAGGATGCCCGACATCTCGTCCACCGCGGAGGCGCGGCCTTCGGATTCCACCGATCGGGTCGCCAGTTCGGCGCGCATCTCCAAGAGCCGGCTCTTGTAGTTCTCGAGCTGCGTCGTCAGTGCGGCGATTTCCACCTTGCGGCTGTCGGCGAGGCTCTGGAGCTCGGAAAGTTCGGTGCTGCGCCCGCGCAGCGCATCGTTGGAATCCGAAATGGCCTTCTGCTTTTCCTTCAGCGAGGACGCTTGCAGCGTAACCTGGCGCTCAAGACCGAGAACCGTGTTCTTCAGCTCCTCCTCGCGGGCCTCCAGGTCCTCGATCGTCTCCTCGCGCGCGTCGAGCTCTGCCTCTAGCTCGCGGATCGTCGAGTCGCGACGCCCCAGTTCGATCTGACGACGCGCGGCCTGCGCCTTTATCTCGTCGTACTTCACCTCGATCTTGCGAAGCTGCACGGCGAAGTCGGCGCGGATCATGTCCTTTTCCGACTGGATCTCGGTCATCGACAAAGGTGTCGTCGTCCGGATGCGCTCCTCGATCAGACGCGCACCGCGGCGCCAGATGACCGGGATCACCAGAAGCGCGAACAGGGTGGCGACAAGCGCGCCTAGAACGAAGACGACGATATTTTCGATCATATGCCGACCTGCACCCCTCCGGGGCGCACGTAAAATACACATACCGGCGCCGTGCGCCAGTCCAAGCTGGCAACAGGGTAACTGGTAGCGCGGCCACACTCCAGCAAAGAAAGTGCCGCCCCGTATGTGCAGGCGTAGGCGGCGTCCGCTGCCGCGGGGTCCTACGCGTCGTCCGCTTTGCGGAGCGAAGCGCCTAGAACGGGTTCCAGGTCGCTTTGCGGGTCATCTTCAGGTAGCCGATATTGACGCCGAGCCTGGCGCCGAGGCCGGAGCGGATCGGCGCCACAAGGATCTCGTGGTTGGAGTAGAGCGAGACGCCGAACCCCGCGACGAGGTAAGCCGAGCCGTTGAGGCCGACGAAATGCCGGTAGATCGCCTCGACGTCCGGCAGGTTGTAGACCAGCATCATCGTGCGGGCGCCGTCGCCGCCGAAATCCCAGCCGATCGAGGGACCCTGCCAGAAGACCTTGTGCTGCCCGACGTTCTTCGTGTTCAGGACGCCCTCGCCATAGCGCAGGCCGGCGACGAACGCGCCGCCGCCCTCTTCGCCGAGGATGTAGCCGTTCGGCCGTCCCTGGCTGCTGAACAGCGACTCGATTGCCTCCGCAAGGCCCTGGCTGAGCTGGCCGAAGAAGCCGTGCCCGGCCTCGATGATCTCGTCTGTGGTATAGGTGCCTGGCTGGCCGGCGGTCTGCGCCGGCAGCCGTGTGGGCAGGAGGCTTCCGCCGGCCGTCGCGGCCAGGCCGACGAGCACTGATCGCCGCGTTTCCTTCATGTCCGATCCTCCGTCTCGCGCCGCGTCCGAAGGCGGCGCGTAGTGGCAAGCCCCGGCCCGCAAGGCTGTTTGGTCACCGTTACGGTCCGCCGGTTTGGCGCCGCGACGGCGCATGTGCGTGGCGCGACCGCGATGGCCGGAACGCCCGCAACCGGCCCGTCTCGCGTCGATTCTTGGGGATCAGATGGTTAATATTGTGTCTTCAAGGCGATGATTTGTGGCCCACGGCAAAGTGGGATCGAGCGGTCCGCTACCCCGGCCGGCGGCCCCAGGCGACGAATTCCGGATTGTCGTAGCCGCGCTCGCGCTTGGCGTAGGTCAGCGGCGCGCCGTCCATGGTCAGGACGCAGCCGCCGGCCGCCCTCAGCACCGCATGTCCGGCCGCCGTGTCCCATTCCATCGTCCGCCCGAGCCGCGGATAGACGTCGGCCTCGCCGCGCGCGACCAGGCAGAACTTCAGCGACGAGCCGGCGCTGCGGGTGTCGCTGACGCCGTGCCTGGTCAGGAATTCGTCGGTTTCCGCCGACCGGTGCGAGCGGCTGGCGACGGCCACGGGTCCGTCGGCGGGAACCTCGCGCGTGGTCAGCGCCGTCCAGCCTGCGGCGGCCGGCCCGCGCGCCGGATCGACCTCGGCCTGGCGCGCGGCATCGGGTCCGTCGGCAACCGCCATCATGCCCAGCGCCGGGGCGTAGACGACGCCGGCCACCGGCTCGCCGTCCTCGACGAGGGCGATGTTGACCGTGAACTCGCCGTTCTTGCGGATGAACTCCTTGGTGCCGTCCAGCGGGTCGACCAGGAAGAAGCGCTTGCCGACCTCGGGGATCCTCCCCGCCGCGGCGGCTTCCTCGGCGATGACGGGAATGTCGGGGGCATAGGCGGCGAGCCCCTTCAGGATGATCGCCTCGGCGCATTCGTCGGCCTGCGTCACCGGCGAGTTGTCGTCCTTGCGGTCGACCTCGAAGTCGGTGTCGTAGATCTCCATGATCGCCTTGCCGGCCTCGAAGGCGATCGCGGCGAGCGCGTCGCCGAGAGCCATGCCGCTGTCGATTGAAACGCTGTTCTCGGCCCTTGCGGTCACGGCAAATCCCCTGGCTGCACCCCTCCCGACGGGACCGTCCGGAGGCTGGTTGACGGCGCTGTTAGCAGATTGCGGCGGTTCCGCCCACCCCGCTTGTGGCCCCCAGTTGCACGATGTAACACTCCGGCTCCTCGTTGGGCTGTGGCCGGTGATTCTGTCGCCGATCCGGCAGTCGATACCCACGGAGGCGGACCCGAATGAGCGATACGGCACCGATGAGCGACCTCGACCTCGCCGCGCTGATGTGCAGCAAGCTGTGCCATGACGTCATCTCGCCGGTGGGGGCCATTACCAACGGGTTCGAGGTCCTCGAGGACGAGACCGACGAGTCGATGCGCGAGATGGCGCTCGACATCATCCGCACCAACGCCAACAAGGCCTCGACCCGCCTCCAGTTCCTGCGACTCGCCTTCGGGGCGATGGGCGCGACGGGCGACCGGTTCCCGCTCGATGATGCCCGCAGCCTCACCGAGAGCCTCTACGAGGGCGAGCGGGCAAGGATCGACTGGCGCGCCGGGGCCGGCAGCCTGCCCAAGGACAAGGTCAAGCTGCTGGTCAACCTGATCGTCATCGCCGTCTCGGCCATTCCGCGCGGCGGCGACGTCGTCGTGGAGGTGGACCAGGGCGGCGACGCCGTCGACGAGAGCGTCTCGATCAGCGTCAGGGCGACCGGCAAGCTCGCCAACATGCCCGACGCCGTCTACACGATCTTCGAGGGCAAGATGCCGCCGGACGGGCTAGACGCCCGTTCCGTCCAGCCCTACTATGCCTACCGCCTGTCGCGCTCTCTCGGGATGACCCTGAAGGTGAAGCCGGTCGACGGCGGCGTGCTGATGTCCGCCGCCTGAAACCCCGACACCGGTCGCCTCGGCCGCCATCCAGATACAAAAAAGCCCCGGCTCGCGACGGGGCTTTTTTCTGTTGCCTAGGGTGGACGGGCGTCAGGCCGAGAGGGCTTCCGGATCGGGATCCCGCAACACGTAGCCGCGCCCCCACACGGTCTCGATGTAGTTCTTGCCGCCGGTCGCCGCCGACAGCTTCTTGCGCAGCTTGCAGATGAAGACGTCGATGATCTTCAGCTCCGGCTCGTCCATGCCGCCGTAGAGATGGTTGAGGAACATCTCCTTGGTCAGCGTCGTGCCCTTGCGCAGCGAGAGCAGCTCCAGCATCTGGTATTCCTTGCCGGTCAGGTGGACGCGCTGGCCGTTCACCTCGACGGTCTTGGTATCCAGGTTGACCTTCAGCTCGCCGGTCTCGATGACCGACTCCGCGTGGCCCTTGGAGCGGCGCACGATTGCGTGGATGCGCGCCACCAGCTCGTCCTTGTGGAACGGCTTGGTCAGATAGTCGTCGGCGCCGAAGCCCAGGCCCCGCACCTTGTCCTCGATGCCCGCCAGCCCCGACAGGATGAGGATCGGCGTCTTGACCTTGGACAGCCGCAACGTCTTGAGCACCTCGTATCCGCTCATGTCCGGCAGGTTCAGGTCGAGCAGGATGATGTCGTAGTCGTACAGCTTGCCGAGGTCGATCCCTTCCTCGCCGAGGTCGGTCGTATAGACGTTGAAGCTTTCCGACTTGAGCATCAGTTCGATGCTTTGCGCGGTCGCGCTGTCATCTTCGATCAGCAGAACTCGCATGCCCGTCCCTTTCCGCATGCCTTTCCAGGCTGGGCGCCGCACTCGCAATTGCGGCGGTCCGATGGGGCACCGTCCCGGTGTCCACGAATCGGAAAGCTAAAGCCCAATGGTTAACAAAAGATCATTTTCGTCAACCGCGTTTTTGGATTTCAGCTTCCGCGAATCGCGCCAGCCCTCTGAAAATTAAACGAAACCTGACTTCGTCATAGTTAACGCTTTACATTAAGAAACCCGCAAAACCGATTCATTCGACTCACTCCCGCCGGATGCGGAAACGGACCGTTCCTGGTTTACGAGGCCTTAAGAGGTTCGCTCAAATTATTGACAGGAGACGTAAACGAAAGGTTACGCCCGCTTCACCCGCCGACGGTGGGCCCGCCACCGGGTCGCAAGCGCCGGTCGGCAGCCGCCGACCCATCTCGGGCGCATTAACCTTTTGAAACCAGTCTTTCGTACCATGTCCGTGTCCGCCCTGCCGCGACGGAGCGTTTTGCGGCGCGGTTCGGCAGCGCCGGACGTCTTTCTCGCTCTGAGAGAAGGAACAGCAGTCCACGACCGGCGACGCCTTGGGGGCTGGCACGGGCCGTGATCGGAAATGGCGAGGAAGCACCTCATGAGCCGGGGAGTACCGACCGATGAAGTCACGTGAAAACCTCATCCGCCTGAAGCGGTTTCAGGCCGACGAGAAGCGGCGCCAGGTGATGCAGATCGAAACGATGATCGCCGACTTCGCCCGCATGGTCGAGGAGCTCGACCGGCAGATCCTCGAGGAGGAGCGGCGCGTCGGCGTCGACGACGTCACCCACTTCGCCTATCCGACCTTCGCCAAGGCGGCCGCCCAGCGCCGCGACAATCTCAAGGGCTCGATCGCCGGCCTGGAGGAACAGCTCGCCACCGCCCGCGAGGCCTTCGCCGAGGCCCATGAGGAGCTCAAGAAGGTCGAACTGCTGCAGGAGCGCAACCAGGACCGCGAGCGCGGCGACGACGCCCAGGCGATGGGCGCCGAGATGGGCACGATCGGTCTTGCGATGCGGGCCGGCTGACGGCGCTCAGTCTGCTGCCGCCACCGGCGCCAGCTTGACCTGCGAGAGCCGGTCGTAGATCGGCCGCGCCGCCTCGGCGATCCGCAGCAGGTGCGGCGGCAGGTCCTCCACGTCCGGGTTCGGCGGACCGAATCCCGTCGACGCCGCCACCGCCTCGTACCAGTGCGCGCCCCACACCCCGTCGGTTGCCCGGAAGCCCGGATCCCAGGCCAGCATCTCGTCGCGGAACGGAATGCCGACGGCCCCGCACAGGGCGGCCAGCATGCCTTTCGGATCCTCCAGGACGTCGCGCGCGTCGATCACCGGGGGCGGTTCGCCAAGCGCGTCGGCCACGAGGTCGAACAGCTCGGCCTGCTGCAGGAAGCCGATGTCCTCGAGCGTCACCGCCTCGCGCTTGCGCACGTAGGATGCCAGCACGTTCTCCGGCCGGCGGATCAGGAAGGCGTTCTTCATCCGCGCCAGCCAGTCGCGGCCGATCTCCGGCAGCATGTGGTGCGTCATCTGCTTCTGGTAGTGGACCGAGATTCCCTCCGCGTCGAACGACAGCAGGTCGTCGGCGACCCGGCGCCAGTCGGTGGTGCCCGACGCGATCACCTCGTTGCGCATCGGGTGGTCGATGCCGGTCAGGTCGAGATAGGCGGCATAGAACGGCTCGTCCACCACGCGCGTATCCGGCCGGTTGCCGAAGGATCGCATCATCGCGGTCGAGATGTTGCGGGGGCCGGACCACATGGCGATCCGGACGGGTTCGGCGGGCGCCATCGCTCAGGCTCCCATCAAACCGGGAACCGGCCAACCACGGACCGGCCGGCCAAAGACCCTCCGGATCCACGACGTCCTGCCGGCGCGGAACCCGCCGCCGCACGGCCCGGTTTTGCAGGATCGGCTCGCCTCGCGAACGCGAACGGCCGTGCCGCGTCTCTCCATCGGCATCTCTCCCTCAGCGCCGGTATTGTCCCCGGTCGCACACCCCGCACACCCCGATGGCGGACCGCCCAAACCGGCTCCGCCCGACATCCCGGTGTCACACCAAGTTGATGGCAATTTGGCTTTCCCGGCGGAATACCGCAACCTATGTGGCCGCGTACCGCAACCTACTTTCCCGCAAACCGTTGTCCCAGGACATCTTCTCGATTCCGGAAAGGCTTCCCGAATGTCGGAAATCACCCCATTGATGCCGCGCCAGCCGGTGCCCGAACTCGAGGTCGACCTGGCCCGCGGTGGACGCTGGTGTCTCGCCGACCGGCATCCGCAGAATTTCACGCTGGTGGTGTTCTACCGCGGGCTGCACTGCCCGATCTGCAGCCGCCAGCTTCGCGACCTGGAGGATCTGCTTCCCGACTTCGACAAGCGCGGCGTCGATGTCGTGGCCATCTCCACCGACGACAGGGAACGCGGTGAGCGCACCCCCTCGGACTGGAAGCTCGACCGGCTGCCGATCGGCTATGGCCTGGGGCTCGATGTCGCCCGACGCTGGGGGCTCTATGTGTCCTCGGGCCGCGGCAAGACCTCGGCCGGCCTCGAGGAGCCGGCGCTGTTTTCCGAGCCCGGCATGTTCCTGGTCAGGCCGGACAACACGCTGTACTTCGCCTCGGTGCAGTCGATGCCGTTCGCCCGCCCGAAGACGCAGGATCTCCTGACCGCCATCGATTTCGTGCTGGCCAAGGACTATCCGGCCCGCGGCGAGGTCGTCAGCATCGATCAGGCCCTGGCGGCGGAGTAAACGCCGCAGGAGCCTATCGAAGCATCGGTTTTCCCGGCGGTTCCGCCAGGGGAAGTCGTCGCTACCGGACGATCACGTTCCTGAACTGCCAGGGATCCTCGGGATCGATGTCCTCCGGGAACAGCTCGCCGCGATCTGCAAGCGGATTCCAGTCCGTGTAGAAGCCGTCGACCGGGCCGAGATAGGGCAGTTGCACCTCCAGGCACCGCCGGTAGTCCAGTTCGTCGACCTCGACGATGCCGCTGTCCGGATTCTCGATCGCCCAGATCATGCCGGACAGCACGGCGGACGTGACCTGCAGGCCGGTCGCGTTCTGGTAGGGCGCCAGTTCGCGGGCCTCCTCGATCGACAGCTGCGAGCCGAACCAGTAGGCGTTCCGGTCGTGCCCGTAGAGCAGCACGCCGAGTTCGTCGATGCCGTCGACGATGTCCTTCTCGTCGAGGATGACGTGCTCCGACTGCGCCTGCCACTGGCGGCCGGCCATCTCGTGCAGCGACAGAACGGCGTCGTTGCAGGGATGGTAGGCGTAGTGGCAGGTCGGACGATAGACCGCCTCCTCGCCGTCCATCACCGTGAAGTAGTCGGCAATCGAGATGGACTCGTTGTGCGTCACCAGGAAGCCGTGCTGGGCCTTCGCCGTCGGCGTCCAGGACCGCACCCTGGTGCCGGCGCCGGGCCGCATCAGGTAGATCGCGGCGCCTGAGCCGAAGTCGTGCTCTCGCCCGTCAGGCGGCAGCTCCTTCTCGTGGGTGCCCCAGCCGAGTTCGGCCGGCTGCAGCCCCTCCGAGATGAAGCCTTCCACCGACCAGGTGTTGACGAACACCTCGAGCGGCTTCGGCGACTTCGCCCGCTGGGTGTCGCGCTCGGCGATGTGGATGCCCTTGACGCCTAGGCTCTGGGCGAGCCTGCCCCACTCCTCGCGGCTTTCCGGTTGCGTGAATTCGACACCGAGATCGCCCGCCAGGTTGACCAGGGCCTGCTTGACGAACCACGACACCATGCCCGGATTGGCCCCGCAGCACGACACGGCGGTCGAGCCTGTCGGCCGCCGCCTGCGCAGGTCGAGGACCATCTCGCGCAGCGCGTAGTTGGAACGCTGCGACACGGTCAGGCTGGAATCCGTGTAATAGCCCAGCCAGGGCTCGGCCACCGTGTCGATATAGAGGCAGCCGAGGTCGAGGCAGAGTTCCATGATCGCGACCGAGGAGACGTCGACGGAGAGATTGACGCAGAACCCCTTGCGGCCGCCGGCGGTCAGAAGCGGCGTGAGAACGTCCTTGTAGTTTTCGCGCGTGATCGATTCCTGCAGGAACCGGACGCCGTTCTCCTCGGCGATGTGGCGGTGCGCGTCGCTCGGGTCGACGATCACCATGTCGGCCTTGTCGAACGCGATGTGCCTGAGGATAAGCGGCAGCGTGCCGGTGCCGATGGAACCGAAGCCGATCATCACGATCGGTCCGTCGAATGTCGCGTGGGTCGTCCACTCAGCCATTTAGGGGCGCGCCCTCCTTGTCAGCGGTCGGTGTGGGTCTCTTCTCTCAGTACGGATGGGCCACGCGCGGCGCGTCCATCTCGGCGAACGGCTCGGTGTCCGGTTGTTCCACCAGCGCGCCGGTTGCCCGGACCATGCCTTTGGCCCCGGCGAGCGCGCCGGCGTAAAGCTCCAGCCCCAGGAACCGGTCGAGGTCGACCGGACCCGGCAGCGACAGGTCGCGCGTCAGCTCCCGGCTGAACGCGAACCGCCCGTAGTAGGGAGCATCGCCGACAAGTATGACGGCGCCGTGGCCCTGGGCCGTGGCCCGCTTCAGCGCGGTCTCCACCAGTTTCGCACCGATGCCGAGGTTGCGCCGCTCCCGGCGCACGGCGACCGGTCCCAGCAGCAGCGCAGGCGCGCTGCCGGCGTCGATGTTCCACAGGCGGATGGTGCCGACGAGCGAGCGCCCCTCGAACGCCACCAGCGCCAGCCCTTCGGCGGGACGCCGGCCTTCGCGAAGCCGCTCGGCGGTCTTCATCAGACGCCGCGGACCGAAGGAATCGTCCAGCAGCGCATCGATCTCCGCCCCGTCCTGGGGGTATTCGGATGCAATCATGATCATCGTCGTATCCCCTAGATCACATAGGATTGCAGAGGGGCAAAGCCGTTGAATGCGACCGACGCGTAGGTCGTCGTGTAGGCACCGGTCGACTCGATCAGGATCTCGTCGCCGATCTCCAGACCGAGCGGCAGGTGATAGGGGTCGCGTTCGTAGAGCACGTCGGCGGAATCGCAGGTCGGACCGGCGATCACGCAGGGTGCGACCTCGCCACCGTCGTGCGGGGTGCGGATCGGGTAGCGGATCGCCTCGTCCATCGTCTCGGCAAGGCCGCCGAACTTGCCGATGTCCAGGAACACCCAGCGCAGCGGGTCCTCGTCGCTCTTCCTGGAGACCAGCACCACCTCGGCCTTGATCACGCCGGCGGAGCCGACCATGCCGCGGCCGGGCTCGATGATCGTCTCCGGCAGGCGGTTGCCGAAATGCCGACGCAGAGCGCCGAAGATCGCCTCGCCGTAGGCGCCGACCACCGGCACGTCCTTCAGGTAGCGGGTCGGGAAACCGCCGCCAAGGTTGACCAGGGTCAGCTGGATGCCGCGCTCGGCGAGCGTCCGGAAGACGCCTGCCGCCATCTCCAGGGCCCGGTCCCACGCCTCGGTGTCGCGCTGCTGCGAGCCTACGTGGAACGATACCCCGGCGGCGGTCAGGCCGTTGCGGTGGGCGTATTCGAGAATTTCGATCGCCATCGCCGGATCGCAGCCGAACTTGCGGCTGAGCGGCCAGTCCGCCCCCACCCCGTCGGTCAGCACGCGGCAGAACACCCGGGCGCCGGGAGCGGCCCGGACGATCTTGTCGACCTCGGCGATGGAATCGACGGCGAACAGGCGCACGCCGAGCTCGTGGGCGCGCGCGATGTCGCGCTCCTTCTTGATGGTGTTGCCGTAGGAGATCCGGTCGGCCGACGCGCCGGCGGCGAGCGCCAGTTCGATCTCGACCACGGACGCGGTATCGAACGAGCTCCCCAGCTCGGCCAGCAGCTTGAGGATCTCCGGCGCCGGATTGGCCTTCACCGCGTAGAAGATGCGGGTGTCCGGCAGCGCGTGCGCGAAGGCCTGGTAGTTTTCGCGAACGACGTCGAGGTCGACGATCAGGCAGGGGCCCTCGGGTCGTCGCTCGGTGAGGAAGGAGCGGATGCGGTCGGTGGTCATCGGGTCGTCTCCCGTTCCCGAAAGGTTGAACCTCGCCGGCACGGATGCCTTCGGCCCCGCGGTGTGGAGACGCGGGTGCCGTCAGCGTCGACGCCGACTTCGATGCTCGGGATGCGCGAACGCGGCCGTCAGGCCGTTTCCACGTCCGGAGCCTGGTTGCCTTTGATTGGGTCGGGAGAACCGATCCGCACGTCGGGCAAGGATGGTGTGCCTCTTCAGTGACCCCGGCCTTTGGAGGGCCGGCAGAGACCAAAAAAGCCCGCACCGTCGTTGCTTTAAGCCGCCACCCTACGGAGAAACCGCGGTTGCCCGGCGACCACAGGCACGTGCGAATATTGGGCAAGCGCGGAGGTATGCCCTTCGCTGTTCACAATCAAGAAGAAATCGCAGGTGAATCGATCTTTTTTTGCCGGCGCGGCGGCGCCGTCGCCAACGCCACGCCGGACAGGATGGCGACCATGCCGATCGCGTGGAAAAGTTCGAACCGCTCGCCGAGGAAAAACACCGCCATCAGCGCCCCGAACAGCGGCATCAGGCTGAAGAACGGCCCTGCCCGGTTGGCGCCGATGAGTTCCACTCCGCGGTTGAAGAACGCATAGGCGATCAGCGAGGGGAAGATCGCCACGTAGAGACAGGCGGCGACCGTCATCAGGTCGAGCGTCGGCACGTAGCCTGTCGAGGCCTCCCAGACGAGGACCGGCGCCAGCAGGATGCTGCCGAACAGGAAGGTGGCGGACAGGAAGCTGATCCAGTGGATCGACGGCCGCTTGCGCAGGAGCGCCGAATAGAGCCCGTACAAGGCCACGGCGGCGAGGATGACCAGGTCTCCGAAGTTGAAGTGGATGGCCAGGAGCCTCGCCATGTCCCCCTGGCAGATGATCACCGTGACGCCGGCCAGCGAGATCAGGATGCCGGCCGCCTGGCGCATCGTCAGGCGCTCGCCGAAGATCAGGAACGTCGCCAGCGCGATGATCAGCGGCTGCGAGGACTGCAGCAGCACCCCGTTCAGCGCGCCGGTGAACTGCAGGCCGAAATAGACCATGGTGTTGTAGGCCGTGATGCCGGTGAAGCTCAGCACCAGCATCATCGGCATGTGCCGCATGATCACCGGCCAGTCGCGCTTCAGGTGCGGCCAGGCGAACGGCAGCAGGATCAGGAAGGCGCCGCCCCAGCGCACCGACGCCAGCGCCACCGGCGGAACGTGCCCGGCGACGAGCCGGCCGAGCACGATGTTGCCGGCCCAGAACAGCGTCGTGAGGGTGAGCAGCAGATAGGCCTGGCCGTAGAGCCACTGGCCGAATCGGGCGAACCTTCCTGGCATCGGTCTTTTTGGAAGTTGCTTGGAAAGGCGCTTCGCTACCGGCTATAGGCTGCCATGTAAAGCCGTTTGGGACAGTCGCGCAGACGCAAAAGTGTCGCTATAGTCGCGCGCCTTTGGCCCGGGGGAAAGGCTCGAGGCAACGAACCGGACACGCGTAAAGCGGCGCACAGGGAAATCTGGATATATGGCGAATGTCGTAGTCGTCGGCTCGCAGTGGGGCGACGAGGGAAAAGGCAAGGTTGTCGACTGGCTGTCGGAGCGCGCCGACGTGGTGGTGCGCTTTCAGGGCGGCCACAACGCCGGTCATACGCTGGTGGTCGACGGCAAGACGTACAAGCTGAGCCTGCTGCCGTCCGGCATCGTGCGGCCCGGCAAGCTGTCGGTGATCGGCAACGGCGTGGTGATCGACCCGTGGGCGCTGGCCGACGAGATCGGCCGGCTGCGCGAACAGGGCGTCGAGATCACGCCCGAGAACCTGCGCATCGCCGACAACGCGACGCTGATCCTGCCGCTGCACCGCGAACTCGACGCGTTCCGCGAGGAGGCCGCCGGCGCCGCCCAGATCGGCACCACCAAGCGCGGCATCGGCCCCGCCTACGAGGACAAGGCCGGCCGCCGCGCGATCCGCGTCTGCGATCTCGCCGAGCCCGACCGGCTCGCCGGCAAGGTCGAGCGTCTGCTCGTTCACCACAACGCGCTGCGCCGCGGGCTTGGCAGACCGGAGGTCGATGCTGACACACTGGAGGCAGAGCTACGGCACATTTCTGACAGTATCCTGGCACACGCATGCTCGGTCTGGGCACTGCTCGACAGCGAGCGCCGCGGCGGCCGCCGGATCCTGTTCGAAGGCGCCCAGGGCACCCTGCTCGACATCGATCACGGCACCTATCCGTATGTCACCTCGTCGAACACCGTCGCCGCCCAGGCGGCCACCGGCACCGGCAGCGCGCCGTCTGCGCTGGGCTATGTGCTCGGTATAACAAAGGCTTACACCACCCGCGTCGGCGGCGGTCCGTTCCCCACCGAGCAGGACAACGAGATCGGCAACCGGCTCGGCGAACTCGGCCACGAATTCGGCACCGTCACCGGCCGCAAGCGCCGTTGCGGCTGGTTCGACGCCGTCCTCGTCCGCCAGGCGATCCGCACCGGCGGCATCCACGGCATCGCCCTCACCAAACTCGACGTCCTCGACGGATTTGACGAGATCAAGGTCTGTGTGGAATACCGGCTCGACGGCAAATCCGTCGATCACCTGCCGGCGTCGCGCGACGCACAGGCGCGGGTCGAACCGATCTACGAAACGTTCGAAGGCTGGTCGGAAAGCACGGAAGGCGCGCGGTCCTGGGCCGAGCTCCCGGCCCAGGCGGTCAAGTACGTACGCAGAATCGAGGAACTGATCGCCGCACCGGTCGCGCTGCTGTCGACGAGCCCGCGCAGGGAAGACACAATTCTTGTTCACGATCCGTTTGAGGATTAAGAGCACCTCAGGAAAGCAAAGTACGAAAAATGGCTGATTTCGTTTCGGTTCTCCGGCGGGCGGTGGGGAACCTCGACAACAACACCGAAGCCACGCGCCAGGCCATCTACGGCAAGGCCCGGACGGCCTTGCGCGCGCAGCTCGAAGCGATCGAGCCGCCGCTCGGCCCCGAGGAAGTCGACCGTCAGATCAGGGGGCTCGACGAGGCGATCGAGGATCTCGAGAAGGAGTTCGCGGGCGCCGACTCCGAGGAGGCGCAGGAGAGGACCGAACCCGAGACGAGTTCTCCTGCAGCCGGTGCACAGGCATCCGCCTCTGCCGCCGCCGCTGCCGCGTCATCCGGCGCACACGCGCCCGCCACACCCGACCGTGGATTCCAGCCCGCTCCGCCGCCGCCTCACAATCCGCCATCTCACGACTACGAGACGCCCGAGACCGATCACGCCGCCGCCGATGCGGGCGGGTGGGAGGATTCCTACGCGTCCCGCCACGAGCCGGCGGCCTCGGCGCAATACGACACCCCCCCGGGCCGCGCATCCCGGCAGACGGAGTATTACGACGAGGAGGACGTGGCCGAGAAGGGCGGATCGGGCCGCTTCGTCGCGTGGATCATCCTGGGGCTCGTGATCGTGGGCATCGCCGGCGTCGGTTTCTGGCAGCGCGACACCGTCTCCCAGATCGTCGACTCGCTGAGTTCCGGCGACGCGACCGAGGACGGCGGCAAGATCGCCGATCGCCTGCCGGGCGACGCTGACACGCCCGACCAGCAGCAGCCGGCACAGGGCCAGTCCGGAACCTCCGAACCGCAAACCCCATCCCCTTCGACCTCGGCGCCGGCAAGCCAGCCGCAGTCGCCGCCGCCGGCGACCGCGGCGGATGGCGATCGGGTCGCCCAGGCGCTGTTGATCGAGGAGAGCGCCGCCGGCGTCACTCCCGCCTCGACGCTGGGCGGCTCGGTGGACTGGGTCCTCGCTGACGACACCGAGGCGATCGGCGGCACCGAAAAGGTCATCCGCGGCACCGTGCGGGTGCCGGAGAAGGATATTTCCCTTTCTGTCAGCATCCGCCGCAACGAGGACCAGGCGCTGCCGGCCAGCCATCTCGTCGAGCTGGTGTTCGAGACCGGGCCCAACTTCACGAACGGCGGCATCTCCAACGTACCGGGCCTGATCATGAAGGCGACGCCGCGGTCGACGGGCCAGCCGCTGGTCGGTGCGGTGGTGCCGGTGATGGACGGCTACTTCCTCGTCGGTCTGTCGGAATCGGAACTCGACCAGACCCGCAACATCGAGGAAATGAAGTCGCGCGGCTTCATCGACGTGCCGATCATCTACGAGGACGGCGGCCGGGCGATGCTGTCGCTCGCCAAGGGCGAAACCGGCACCCGGGTCTTCAACGAAGCCTTCGCAGCCTGGGGCGAATAGCGGGCAGCCGGAAGGCGATGGCAGGTATCGCGGTCTTCGCACTTGCCTTCGCCGCCGACCTGCTCCATGTTTTCCGTCGTTCCGAGGGGTGCTCCGAACGGAGCTGAGATGGTCATGCCGCGATGTGCGGACCGGCCGAACCCTTCGAACCTGATCCGGGTCATGCCGGCGAAGGGACAGGAACCTCAGTCGACCGAGCCTGATCTCCCCTAAGCCTAGAGTCCCCGGATCTCCCTGTCGTCAGAAGCGGAGATCCAAGATGCATCCTTCGCCAAATTCGCAGCCGCCGGACCCAGCCGCAACGCCACGCGGCCACTAGGCGGTCGCTCTCCATGCGTCTGCTACGCATGCTGGCAATCTCAGCGCTGATACTCGGCGCCTGGCAGGCCCTCGTCACGGTCCTGGCCGTGCCGGCCTACATTCTGCCGCCGCCGAGCCGGATCGCGACAGCGCTGTTCGCACAGGCCGGGTTCCTCGCAACCAATGCCGCAGTCACCGGAGCGGAGATCGTGCTCGGCCTGGTTGCCGGTACGGCTCTGGGAATGATCACCGCACTGTCGGCGAGCCTGTTTCCGGCCGCCGGCCGGGTCATGCTCCCGCTGATGGTGGCCAGCCAGGCGCTGCCGGTGTTTGCGATCGCACCGCTCCTGGTGATCTGGCTAGGCTTCGGCATGGCCTCGAAGATCGTCATGGCGACCCTGATCATCTTCTTTCCCGTCGCCTCCGCCTTCCTTGACGGGCTGCGCCGTACGGATCCGGGACTGCTGGACCTCGCCGCGATCTCCCGCGCCGGCCGCTTCGACACGCTGGCGCTTGTCCGGTTTCCCTCCGCGCTGCCCGGCCTTGCCTCCGGCCTCAGGGTCGCTGCGGCCGTCGCGCCGATCGGCGCGGTCGTCGGCGAATGGGTGGGAGCCTCGGCCGGCCTCGGCTTCGTCATGCTGCAGGCCAACGCGCGGGTGCAGACCGACGTCCTGTTCGCCGCGCTTTTCCTCCTTGCCCTGATGGCTCTCGTGATCCGGGCTGTCGTCGACGGGCTCACCCGCCGGATGGTGCCCTGGATCGAAGAAACCGAAACCTGAGAACTACGGAGATTTCCATGCGTCCGATCTTGTTCGCCTTCGCCGTGCTTGTCTGCCTGATGCCCCTGTCGGCGTCTGCCGCCGACCGGCTCACCGTCCTGCTCGACTGGTTCGTCAATCCAGACCATGCACCGCTGGTCGTCGCCGCCGAGCGCGGCACCTTCGCCGAGCACGGGCTGGACGTCGAACTGATCGCGCCGGCCGACCCGGCCGCTCCGCCCCGCCTGGTCGCGGCAGGCCAGGCGGACGTGGCGATCTCCTACCAGCCCAACCTCTACATGCAGGTCAAGGAAGGCCTCCCGCTGTCGCGCATCGCGACCCTGGTGGAGACGCCGCTGAACGCCCTCGTCGTGCTCGAAGACAGTCCGATCACGGAAATGTCCGACCTGAAGGGCAAGACCGTGGGCTTTTCGGTCGGCGGCTTCGAGGACGCCCTGCTCGGCACCATGCTGGAGGGGGCCGGCCTCAGCCTCGACGACGTCGAACTGGTCAACGTCAACTTCTCGCTGTCACCGTCGCTCTACGCCGGACAGGTCGACGCGGTGATCGGCGCCTTCCGCAATTTCGAGCTCAACCAGATGGACATCGACGGCCGGCCCGGACGGGCGTTCTATCCCGAGGAGGTTGGTGTCCCGGTGTACGACGAACTGGTCCTGCTCGCCCGCAACGACATGCTGGAGGACGATCGCCTGCCGCGCTTCGTCGCTGCGATCGAGGAGGCGACGATCTGGCTCACCAATCACCCCGAGGAAGGCTGGGACCTGTTCGTCGCCGCACATCCCGACCTCGACAACGAGCTCAACAAGAGGGCCTGGTTCGACACCCTGCCCCGCTTCGCCAAGCGCCCCGCCGCGCTCGACCGGACCCGCTACGAACGGTTCGGAGATTTCATGAAAGACCGCGGGCTTATCGAGGAAACGGTGCCGGTCGGCGAGTATGCTGTGGAGCTGAAGTAGGCCGGGGTCAGAGGCCGCGGGGGAACCATCTACCGGATGACGACCTATACGGCACTGCTGCGCGCCATCAATGTCGGGGGCACCGGCAAGCTGCCGATGGCCAGGCTGAAGGCGATATGCGAGGACGCGGAGCTGACCGGCGTACGCACGTATATTGCCAGCGGCAACGTCGTCTTCGACAGCGAAAAGGACGAGATGGCGGTCAAGATGGCGCTTCGGACCCGGCTCGAGGCTTACGCTGGTAGGCCGGTCGGGGTACTGGTCCGCACCGCCGCCGAAATGGCGGCCGTCCTCGATCGCAATCCCTTCTCCGACAGGGCCGCGAAGTGGACGGTCGCGATCTTCCTCGACGAACCGCCGCGCGCCGGCGCGCTGGAGGACGTCCGCGGCATGACGGACGAGGAGATCGTTCCGGGCGCACGCGAGATCTATGTGCACTACACGTCCGGCATGGGTCGCTCGAAACTGAAGATCCCTGCCGCCGCATCCGGGACGGCACGCAACATGAACACCATTGCCAAACTGGTGGAACTGGCCGGCAGCAGACGCTGATCCTGAGGGTACTTGGGACAGGTCCGCGGGAGCGCTGTTGCGGCAGTGCCCTTCAAATCCAGGCGACCGCGTGTAGAGTGGCCGCCCGTCGCGCTTGAGTCCCGGATATCGACCGGCGCATGTCACGATCCGTACGAATGGGGAGACCGCCGTGATCGATCTTTACACCTGGTCCACGCCGAACGGCCGCAAGGTCTCGATAGCGCTGGAAGAGCTCGGGCTGCCGTACAACCTCCACGAAATCAACATCATGCAGGACGACCAGTTCGCGCCGTCCTTCCTGAAGATCAGCCCGAACAACAAGATTCCCGCCATCGTCGACGGCGACACCGGCCTGTCCCTGATGGAATCGGGGGCGATCCTGCTCTATCTCGCCAAGAAGACCGGAAAGCTGATGCCCTCCAGCGAGGCCGGACACTGGCACGCGGTCGAGTGGCTGATGTGGCAGATGGGCGGTTTCGGCCCGATGCTGGGTCAGGCCCACCACTTCCTGCACTTCAACAAGGGCAAGGCGGAATATGCCGAAGAGCGCTACGCCAAGGAAGCGAAGCGGCTCTACGGCGTGCTCGACCGGCGCCTGGAGCGGCGCGACTTCCTGGCCGACGAGTACTCGATGGCCGATATCGCGACCTGGCCCTGGGCCTCGCGATTCGAGTGGCAGGGTATCGACCTGAACGAATTTCCCAACGTGAAGGACTGGTACACCCGCATCGCGGAGCGGCCGGCAGTCCAGAAGGGCTACGACGTGCCGGCTCGCGGCCAGCCGATCCCGATGCCCTGAGGCACCGCCGGACGCCCGCGCCCGAATGCCGCAATTGCATCCGCCGGATAGCCGCTAGACTGGCCTCATGAGATCGGCCGGCATCATCCAGACCCTGATCCGCGAGCGGCATCCGTTCGCCGTGCTGGCCATTCTCGCCTTCCTGATGCCCGGCCTGCTCTCGGCCGGGGGCGTGGCCGGCGCCTTTTCGAGCTTCCGTCTGGCGGACGGGACGACGGTCATCTGCACGGGCAGCGGCTTTGCGCGGGTCGCCGATCCGGCGAGCGCGCCGGACACCAGACCCGGGCACGAGAAAACGAATTGCTGCGCCACTGGCTGCGTCCACGCCGGCGGCATCGGCCTTGCCGCCCTTGCCGTCGCACAGGACGGCCTGCCGCTCGACTTCGGCGCGCCGATGCGGCCGCATGCGGCCGCCTCCAACATTGCCGCAGCCCCGGACGCGCCCGGCGCGATCCGCGCACCTCCTGCAAGGTCCGTCTGACCGAATCCACGACGCACCTTGGCGGAATGCACTCCGCCGCATTCAGGAGACAGACATGCGCAAGTACATCCTCGCGGCCGTATTCGCGGCCATCCTTCCCGTTGCCGGACCGGCCGGGGCGCACGACTACAAGGCAGGGGACCTCACGATCGGTCATCCCTGGACACGGGCGATGCCGCCGGGCGCAAAGGTCGGCGGCGGCTTCCTGGTGATCACCAACGACGGCGACACTGCCGACACGCTGCTCGCGGTCACCTCGCCGCGCGCCGACCGCGGCGAGGTCCACGAAATGGCCATGGACGGCGGGGTGATGAAGATGCGGGAGCTCGAGACAGGCCTGGAGATTCCGGCCGGTGCCACGGTCGAGTTGAAGCCGGGCGGCTATCATATCATGTTCATGGGAGTCACCGACGGCTTCAAGGAGGGGGAGAGGGTTCCCGCCGTCCTGGTCTTCGAGAAGTCCGGTGAGGTTGCAGTGGAGTTTTCGACGTCGCCGGTGGGCGCCAAGGACATGCCGCACAAGCACGGCCAGACCAACTGAACCCGAGGAGACCGGAACCGATGCGTGCCATTCGCTGGACAGCCTGGCTTCTCGTGGTGCTGGTGGCCGGAATCACTATCGCCGTTCTGGTCTCCGACGACGCCCGCGAGGCCGTCCTGGGGACACCCGGTGACGGCCCCGGCATCGCTTCCGTCGGCGGCCCGTTCGAGATGGTCGACCACACCGGCGAGACGGTGACGGAGGCAGATTTCCTCGGAAAGCCGTCGGTCTACTTCTTCGGGTTCACCCACTGTCCCGACGTGTGCCCTACAACGCTTTACGAGATGTCGACCTATCTCGGCGAACTGGGCGAGGACGCAGACAAGCTGAACGTCGCCTTCGTCACCGTCGATCCGCAACGCGACACACCGCAGGTCATGAGCGACTACATCTCGCCGTTCGACCCGCGCATCGTGGGGCTGAGCGGGTCGCCGGAGCAGGTCGAGGCGATGACGAAGGCCTGGCGAGTCTATTCGCGCCGTGTCGACCAGGAAGACGGCGAGTACACGATGGACCACACCGCCACGGTCTTCCTGATGGACGCCAACGGCAGGTTCGTCGGCACGATCGCCTATGGCGAAGCCGACGACATCGCGCTCGGCAAGCTGGAGCGGCTGGTGGAGGGTTCCGCCAGCTGAGCCTACCTGGGGAATGGGCCGAGCCTGCCCAGCACCTCGCCGCCATCTCCGGTCGGGCGGATGACGACGATTTCTCCCGAAGCGGGGAATATCTTCGTCAGGGCCGTGATGTTGACCTGGTGCGTCACCAGCAGCCGGGTCGGCGAGCCCGGCGTTACCTCGGCGATATAGTCGCGGACAGCCGCCGTCTGCTGCGCACCGGAGCCCCTGTCGGAGAAGAAGGAATTCAACGCAGGGTCGGCCACCACCGGACCGAGGTCGAGCAGTTCCGCCGTCTCCGCACAGCGGCACCACTGGCTCGACCGCACCTCCAGGGTCTCGATGCCGTTGGCCCGCATGGCAGCGCCAGTTGCCCGGGCCTGAAGACGCCCGCGATTGTCCAGATTTCGCTGGGTCGAACAGTCATCGATGCGGAATTCCTCCGGATCCCCGGTGCCGGGCGCGTTGGCGTGGCGCATCAGGACGACATGCCCGCCCCCGCGCAACGCGGCCCACAGCTCCTGCTCCGACAGTTCGGCGCGCGCCGCATTCGGCAGAAGCAGCAGTAATCCGATTATCAGGACAGCTGCTCGCATGCCGGGTAAGTAGGTGCGCCGCCGCCGGCGTCCAGTTGCCCATCAGGCAGCGACGTCCGATCGCCGGGTCGGCTGATGCGCGGCCTTCCGCGAACCGAAGGCCGGCATCGCTGCCGCAGCCGTGCCCCTTAGAACGCCAGCGGCTTCGCCTGCTGGACGTGCGGCAGCGCCTCGACGGCGGCGAGCACGTCGGGGGCGAGCGCGTCGTCGATCTCCACGAGGGCAATCGCGTCGCCGCCGCGCGCCTGGCGGCCGAGATTGAAGGTCGCGATATTGACGCCGGCGTTGCCCAGCACCATGCCGAGCGCGCCGATGAAGCCCGGCTTGTCCTCGTTGGTGATGTAGAGCATGTGCGGGGCCAGTTCCGCCTCCATGTTGATGCCCTTGATCTGGATGATGCGGGGTCGGCCGTCGGAGAACACCGTTCCGGCGACCGAACGCTCCTGGCGCTCGGTGATCACCGTCAGCCGGACGTAGTTCTCGTAGGCGCCCTGCTGCTCGCGCCGGACCTCCTCGATGCGGATGCCGCGGTCGCGGGCGATCGCCGGCGCCGAAACCATGTTAATGTCCTGCAGCAGCGGCCGGAGCACCCCGGCGATTGCAGCCGAGGTCAGGGCCCTGGTATTCATCTCGGCCACATCGCCGGCAAATTCGATGCGGATCCCCTTGAGGCCGGTCTCGGTGAGCTGGCCCGCAAACGAGCCGAGCTGCTCTGCCAGCGTCACGAACGGCTTCAGGCGCGGCGCCTCCTCTGCGCTGATCGAGGGCATGTTGAGCGCGTTGGTGACGGCGCCGGTGAGCAGGTAGTCCGACATCTGCTCGGCAACCTGCAGGGCGACGTTCTCCTGCGCCTCGGTCGTCGCGGCGCCGAGATGCGGCGTGCAGATCACGTTCGGCGCGCCGAACAGCACGTTCTCCCTGGCCGGCTCCACCGAATAGACGTCGAAGGCGGCACCGGCGACATGGCCGGACTCCAGCGCCTCGCGCAGCGCCGCCTCGTCGACCAGTCCGCCGCGGGCGCAGTTGATGATTCGCACGCCCTTCCTGGTCTTCGCCAGCGCCTCGCGCGACAGGATGTTCTTCGTCTTGTCGGTCAGCGGGACGTGCAGGGTGATGAAGTCGGCGCGTGTGAGCAGATCATCGAGCTCGACCTTCTCGACGCCCAGTTCGACTGCCCGTTCGGGCGTCAGGAAGGGATCGAAGGCAATGACCTTCATGCGCAGTCCGCGCGCGCGGTCGGCGACGATCGAACCGATGTTGCCGCAGCCGATGACGCCGAGCGTCTTGCCGGTGACCTCGACGCCCATGAAGCGGTTCTTCTCCCACTTGCCGGCCTGGGTCGAGGCATCGGCTGCGGGAATCTGGCGGGCGAGCGACAGCATCAGCGAGATCGCGTGCTCCGCCGTGGTGATCGAGTTGCCGAACGGGGTATTCATCACGATGATGCCCCGCTTGGTGGCGGCGGCGACGTCGACGTTGTCGACGCCGATGCCGGCCCGGCCGATCACCTTGAGGTTGCCGGCGGCCGCGATGACCTTCTCGGTCACCTTGGAAGCGGAGCGTATCGCCAGGCCGTCATAGTCGCCGACACGGGCGGCGAAGGCCTCCTTGTCGCTGCCCAGTTCGGGTTCGAAGTCGACCGCGATGCCGCGGTCCTTGAAGATCTGGACGGCGGCGGCTGACAGCTTGTCTGAGATGAGGACGCGGGGGGGCATTGCGAACCTTTCGTTTGTTTCCGGCCTCCGAACTCTCCTTCGTCATCCCGGCCGTCGCGGAGCGGAAAGCCGGGATCGGAGAGCCGCGGAGGGCCTGTGGCTCTCCGATCCCGGATAGCCGCTGATGCGGCTTCCGGAATGACGACAGTTGTGTTGGAAGCAGCCGCTCAGGCGGCCTTGGCGATTTCGGCCTTGGCGGCGGCGAAGGCCCAATCGATCCAGGGCGTCAAGGCCTCTACATCGGACGTTTCGATGGTGGCACCACACCAGATTCTCAAACCGGGCGGGGCATCGCGATAGTGCGCGATGTCGTAGGCGACGCCCTCCCGGTCGAGCAGACCGGCGACGCGCTTGGAAAACGCAGACTGGTCAGCCACCGGCATCGCGGAAATGTCGGGATCGGTGAAGGCCAGGCACACCGAGGTGTTGGAGCGGATCGCAGCATCGGCTGCCAGGAAGTCGATCCACGGCGTTGCCGCCACCCAGGCGGCGATGGCCGCGGTGTTGGCGTCGGCCCGGGCGACGAGCCCGTCGAGACCGCCGACCGATTCCGCCCAGTCCAGCGCATCCAGATAGTCTTCGACGCACAGCATCGACGGGGTGTTGATCGTCTCGCCCTTGAAGACGCCGTCGATCAGCTTGCCGCCCTTGGTCAGCCGGAAGATCTTCGGCAGCGGCCAGGCCGGCGTGTAGCTTTCCAGCCGCTCGACCGCCCTCGGCGACAGGATCAGCATGCCATGCGCCGCCTCGCCGCCGAGCGCCTTCTGCCAGGAAAAGGTCGCTACATCGAGCTTTTGCCAGTCGAGCCGCTGGGCGAAGGCCGCCGAGGTCGCATCCGCGATCGTGAGGCCGGTCCGGTCGGCGGCGATCCAGTCGCCGTCCGGGACGCGCACGCCGGAGGTGGTGCCGTTCCAGGTGAAGACGACGTCGCGGGAGAAATCGACCTCGCCGAGATCCGGCAGTTCTCCGTAAGGCGCCTTGAGGATGCGGGCGTCGAGGCCGAGCTGCTTGACGACGTCCGTGACCCAGCCCTCGCCGAAGCTCTCCCAAGCTAGCATGTCGACGCCGCGCTCGCCGAGCAGCGACCACATCGCCATCTCTACGGCCCCGGTATCGGAGGCCGGCACGATGGCAATCTTGTAGTCGGCGGGAACCTTGAGAACCGAGCGCGTCTGCTCGATGGCCCTGAGGAGGCGCTCCTTGCCAGGCTTGGAGCGGTGCGAGCGCCCGACGAGGGCATCCCGCAACAGCTCAGGCGACCAGTTCGGTCGCTTTGAGCAGGGGCCGGAAGAAAAATTCGGATTTGCCGGCCGGATGGCCGGTTTCGTCGATGTGGTCATGTCAGCCTACCCTTCCAGATAGAAGCCCCTCGTTGGGGAGGGGTGTCCCACGGATGGACGTAGGCGGGTTCGCAATTTCTGTCAAATGAATTGCATGCGACGTTTCGTTGCCGCATTGCGACCCTTGGCTGAGCCACGGGTACCGGGGTCGCTCGAAGCCTAGAGCCTTCCGGCAAGGGGCCCGGCTCAATTGGGGTGGGAGGGCCTATGCCCTCTTGCGCTCACTGGCGCGGCGCAACGCCGCATCCCTGGGCGAAACGATCCCGGCATCAGGATCATTGGCAGTGATCATGGGATGGGGATCGAGCCAGCCGGACACGTGCGCAGCATTCCTGAACCGCTTGACCGCATCGCCAAATGCTTCCGTGCGGCCCGATTCCAGTGCCTGGATCAGCGCTTCGTGGACACCAATCCATTCCGTTGCCTGGTCACCGCCGAACTGCCAGGCCTCTCTTGCGAACTCGATCGCGTTCTCGCAGTCGTCCACCACGATGTATCTGCCGTTTGCGTGCAATAAGATTGGATCGAACTGCGGGGAAAGGCGATCTTGCATCGCCATATGGTTTCACGCTCCTTTCGCGTCTTTCCGGACCCTCCGGCCAAGACAGCCACAGGTATCGTTGCGATGTAAGGTAGTACGCCTGGCGTGCGTCGTAGAGTCCCCGCCGACTCACAGGGCGCAGGCGTTTCCCTATGTGACATTGACGGAACCGACGGTCATGTCGCGTTTTCCGTCACTTACTAACTTGTCGTCAGTTGTGCCTCACACTACATATGACGCTGATGAAATGCCGGGGGCCAGGATGAACAGGTCACGCGAGGAACGTCTGCAGATCATGCTGAGCTCGCACGAACGAAAGGCCATCGACGATTGGCGCTTCAGCACGCGCATGCCGAGCCGGGCCGCCGCGATCCGCGAGTTGCTGCGAAGAGGTCTGAAGGCCGAGGGCTTCGAACTCGCCGACGGCGATACCAAGTCCGGCGACTTCGGCGTCCTGGAAAACGGCAGCGACGAGTAGGCTATCGGACGAATACGGCGGAGCCGCGGCTCCGCCGAAACGAGTTCTCCACTCCCGCCCGCACTACCGCATTCGGACAGACAAGTCAGTAGATCAGGTAGCGCAGCCCCACGCGGAACTCGTGTGAGTTGACGTCGTCGATAGCGATACGCCCGCCGATCTGGTCCACCGTCGACACATCCCCCATGGCCAGGTACCGGTAGTTCACGTCGAGCAGCAGGTTCGAAGTGAGATCGTAGCTCGCACCCGCCGTCGCCGACCAGGCAAAGTTCCACGCGTCCGCGTCGGCGCCGAATCGGCCCGTCGCCGCCAGGAACGGCGGGTTGTAGCCGGTATAATCCGACAGGCGCAGGTTCGCAGCGCCGATGCCGCCGCCTACATACGGGGTGAGGCCGGCCCAGTTGCCGAGGTCGATATAGGCGTTTGCCATGACCGTCCAGGCGGAGATGCGTCCCGACTCCAGCGTATAGGGGAGCCCGGGGCAGGCGATACAGGCGATCCTTCCGCCGAAATCCGACGGAGCGGCGTAGTCGACCGTCACGTCGGTACGGAACCACTCGTTGAACTTGTAGCCCAGGCCGAAACCGACGAGCCAGGCGTCGTCGAGGTCCTGGTCGTAGTAGCCCAGCGTCCCACCGAGGGCGGGTTGGTAGGAGGCGTCGGGACCGGTGTAGGCCCTGTAGCCGACATCGCCGCGCAGGTACCAGGAGGACACCACCTCGACCGGCAGGATCGGCTCGAGGAACACGTCGTCCGTCACGTCGGCCGCCTGCGCTCCGCTCCCAATGCCGAAAATGGTCAAGGCAAAACCCGCGGTCGCGGCAGATTTCATCAGGGCATGCATGGCCGAAACTCCGTCACATCCGTGCCCGCCCCGGGACGCGGGACGTGGGCGATCATGCTTTCGACGGACTATGCGCAGCCAATCGTTAAGGGGCGCTTAACCACGTTCCTTAACCACGTTCGTTCATGAAGGCCGCGCTTCGAGGCCGGCCCCTGCCCGTCGTGGCGCAGCCCTGAATGCGCGTACGGCGGGCCTGCCGACCCGCCGTACGCTGGAACGGTGCGTGTCTGAAATCGGCTACAGGAAACTGTAGCGGAAGCCGAGCATCACGTCGTGCGAGGTGATGTCATTGAAATACATCGGATTGTAGACGGTGTTCGCGCCGTTGAATCCGACCAGGTCGCCCGTCTGCGCGTCGCCGAGATCGGCGTAGCGGTAGCCCAGTTCGATGGCGAAGGCGGGTGCGATGTTCCACGCCATTCCGGCATACAGTGCCCAGGCGAGATCCCAGTTCGGGGCGGCATCCGCATAGGCGATGGCACCGGTCACTGCGTTGATGTCGGTGAAGCCGGTGATCGTGTTGCGCGACGTGCCGATGCCCGCGCCGACATAGGGCGTCAGCGCATTCCAGGTTCCCAGGTCCAGGAACACGTTGGCCAGGAACAGGGCTTCGGACTTCCTGCCGGAATAGTCGTTGGTGCCGTCCCAGATGCCGTCGGAATTGAAGTCGTACCTGTCGAAAGCCGAAAAATCGGCGGACGCGCGGTACTCGGCGGTGACGTCGATGCGGAACCAGTCGTTGAAGCGCCAGCCGACGCCGCCGCCGAAGAACGGCGCCGCGTCGAAGTTTCCCTTCTCCGTGAACTGAACGATCCCGCCCACGTGGAAGAGCGCATTGTCGAGGTTGCCCAGCTGCTGGTTGCTCGCGCCGACGAAGCCGCGCAGGTACAGTCCGCCAATCGGTACGGGCTCGACATACGGCTCGACGATCTGGACCATGTCGGCCGCCTGCGACTGTCCCGCCATGGCGACGACGGCCACGCCACCCGCCAGAAGAGCTTTTGCGATTCTAATCATACCACTACATCCCGAAAACCGCGGTGAGCCTCGTGACAGCGCCGTGCTGACAAGTAGGATTGCGGATGATCTTGGCGCTCATTCGTTAAATCGGGCTTAACCACGCTCCTTAACCACGTCTGTTAATCAACCGGCCCCGTTCGGGGGCGGTTTTGTCCCATGATTTCGACAATTCCGCCGGTCCGCCGGCCACATCGACAACCGGAGAGAGCACACATGTCCGACCGTGATCTGATCCCGAGCCAGCGGCACCTGTTCGACATTCCCCGGGACATGGTCTGGCTGAACTGTGCCTACATGTCGCCGCTGATGAACACGTCGGTTGCGGCGGGACAGGCGGGAATCCTTGCCAAGGCGCATCCGTGGACGCTGACTCCGCCCGACTTCTTCTCGACCTCCGAGACGGCCAGGACGTCGTTCGGGCGTCTGATCAACGCCACCGCCGACGACGTCGCGATCGTCCCGTCAGCCTCCTACGGCATCTCGGTGGCGGCGGCCAACTGCCCGGTTTCGGCGGGTCAGGAGATCGTTCTGCTGGAGGACCAGTTTCCCTCCAACGTCTATTCCTGGCGCCGTCTCGCCGAAGGCCGCGGCGCACGCGTCCGCACCGTCACACGCGCCGAGGCGACGGGCGCCAACGGCGCGGTCGACTGGACCGCTGCCCTGGCCGACGCGATCGGTCCCGATACGGCGATCGTGGCGGCGCCGAACTGTCTTTGGACGGACGGCTCGCTGGTCGATCTCGTCGCCGTCGGGCAGGCGACCCGGAAGCACGGCGCCGCGCTCGTCCTGGACGTGACACAATCCGCCGGGGCCTACCCGATCGACGTCGCCGCCGTCCAACCGGACTTCATGGTCGCTGCGAGCTACAAGTGGCTTCTCGGACCCTACGCACTGGGCTTCCTCTACGCCGCGCCACACCGCCAGGCGGGCCGCCCGATCGAGGAGAACTGGATCGCCCGGGCGGGCTCGGAGAACTTCGCCGGGCTCGTCGACTATCAGGACACCTACCAGCGCGGCGCGCGGCGCTACGACATGGGGGAACGGTCGAACTTCCACCTGATGCCGATGGCAGTGGCGGCGCTGGAGACGATCCTCGGTTGGGGCGTCGATCGGATCGCCCGCACGCTCGGCACCCGCAACCGGGAAATCGTGCGGCGGGCCGCCGAACTGGGCTTTTCGACGGCGCCGGAGGATTTCAGGGCGCCGCATTTCCTGGGACTGCGATACGCAGAGGGAATCCCCGACGACCTGTTGCCGCGGCTGGCTGCGGCCGGCGTCCACGTCAGCGTGCGCGGCGACTCGATCCGCGTGACGCCACACCTCTACAATGACGCGCACGACGTCGACCGCTTCTTCTCGGCGCTCGAAGAGGCGCTCGCGTAGGCGGTCTCAGGCAGCGCCTTCGAGTGCCGACACGATATCGCTGACGACCGACTCGACCAGCCTGGAATCCTCGCCTTCCGCCATCACCCGGATGACCGGCTCGGTGCCGGAGGGCCGGATGACGAGCCGGCCCGCGCCCGCAAGGCGGCCTTCGCCGGATTCGATCGCCTCCTTCACCAGGCTTGTCTCCAGCGGCTTGCCCGCCTTGTAGCGGACGCTGCGGAGGAGTTGCGGCAGCGGTTCGAAGCGATGGCAGACCTCGCTGACCGGCTTGCCCGACCGCGACACAACCGCGAGCAGTTGCAGGGCGGCGACAAGACCGTCCCCGGTCGTGGTGAAATCCGACAGGATGATGTGACCGGACTGCTCGCCGCCGACATTGTACCCGTCGGCCAGCATCGCCTCGAGGACATGCCGGTCGCCGACCGAGGTGCGGACCAGTTCCAGGCCGATGGAGCCAAGATAGCGCTCCAGGCCGAGGTTCGACATGACGGTCGCCACGATGCCCGGCTGCGACAGCCGACCGTCCTCGTGCCACGACTGGGCGACCACCGCCATCAGCTGGTCGCCGTCGACGATGCGGCCGTGCTCGTCGACGATGATCACCCGGTCGGCATCGCCGTCGAGGGCGATGCCGATGTCGGCGCGAACCTCGTGCACCTTGCGGCACAGCGCGTCGGTCGACGTCGAACCGCATTCCTTGTTGATGTTGAATCCGTTCGGATCGACACCGATCGAGACGACCTCGGCGCCGAGTTCCCAGAGCGCGTCCGGGGCGACCTTGTAGGCGGCGCCGTTGGCGCAGTCGACCACCACGCGCAGGCCGTCGAGCCGAAGGTCGCGCGGCAGGGTCCGCTTGGCGAACTCGATGTAGCGCGCGTGTACGCCCTCGATCCGCTTGGCGCGTCCGAGCACGTCGGAGCCGGCGAGATATTCGGACAGGTCCGAATCGATCAGGGTCTCCATCTGCTCCTCGGCTTCACCGTTCAGCTTGTAGCCTTCGGGGCCGAAGAGCTTGATGCCGTTGTCCTGATAGGCATTGTGCGAGGCGGAGATCATCACTCCCAGATCGCAACGAAGCGACCGCGTCAGCATGGCGACCGCGGGCGTCGGCATGGGTCCGAGCAGGAAGACGTCCATGCCGACCGCTGTGAAGCCGGCAACCAGCGCCGACTCGATCATGTAGCCCGACAGGCGGGTGTCCTTGCCGATAACCACCCGGTGACGATGGACACCGCGCCGGAAGACCGTTCCCGCCGCCATGCCCACCTTGAGGGCGATCTCCGGCGTGATCGGATGGCGGTTGGCCAGACCGCGGATGCCATCGGTTCCGAAATATTTGCGCGACATCGGCCGCACCCCGCTTGTCTTCTACGTTTCTGCCATTTTTTCGCGCGGCATTATGACGGCAACATACTGCCGGAATCTTCAAAAATCATGAGCAATTGTTTCACGCCGACCTGGCCCGCAACAGCGGGGGCGCTGGCAGGTTTTCTTCCGTTGCGACCGTGCGTACGATCATCAGGCATGGTCTTCGCTGGAGAAACCGCCGCATGAACCGGTGCTCGGACATTTCGAGTTTCACCGCGCACGAGTTGCTGACGCACTTCCGCCACAGGTCACTCTCCCCTGTCGAGGTCACGCGCGACGCACTGGAACGCATCGAGCGTTTCGAACCCCGGATCAACGCGTTCGTCGTCGTCGATTCGGAAGCGGCGCTCGCCGCTGCCCGGGCCTCCGAGGCGCGCTGGCTGAAAGGCGAGCCGATCGGTCTCGTCGACGGCCTGCCGACGACGATCAAGGACATCGTCGACATGGCCGGCCTTCCGACCCGGTTCGGATCGCTCACGACGAGTTCGAAACCGGCCGCCGGGGACGCCCCCGCGGTGGCAAGGCTTCGCGAATGCGGCGCGGTCTTCCTCGGCAAGACGACCTTGCCGGAATACGGCTGGATCGGCGCCTGCCACTCGCCGCTGACCGGTATCACCCGCAATCCGTGGAATCTCGAGCGCACCACCGGCGGCTCGTCGGGCGGCGCCGCCGCGGCGGCCCTGCTCAATCTCGGCGTCCTCCACCACGGCACCGACGCGGCGGGATCGATCAGAATTCCCGCAGCCTTCACGGGCGTGTTCGGCATCAAGCCAAGTTACGGCCGCGTTCCTGCCTATCCGGCCTCGGTGATGACGACGCTCGCCCATCAGGGGCCGCTGGCGCGCAACGTTCGAGACGCCGCGTTGATGCTGAGCGTGATGGCACGTCCCGACGCCCGCGACGCGACCGCTTGGACCACGCCCGCGCCGGACTACCGGATCGGCCTCGAAGACGGCGTCCGTGGCCTGCGCATCGCCTGGAGCCCGCGGCTCGGCTACGTCCGGACGATCGACGCCGATGTCGAGGCGACGGCGGCAAAGGCCGCGAAGGCGTTCGCCGACCTCGGCGCGATCGTCGAAGAGGTCGATCCCGACGGGCCCGATCCGACCGAAATCCTGCTGACGCTCTGGTATTCCGTGTCGGCGGCGGTCATCCTGGCCAAATCCCCCGAGGATCGCGAAAGGATGGATCCGGGCTATCTGGCCATCGGAGAGCATGGCCGGCGCTTCTCCCTGTTCGACTACCTCCAGGCCCAGAGCCGCCGGGCCGAGTATCGCAACGCCATGCTGCGGCTTCACGACCGCTACGACCTGCTGCTGACGCCGCAGATGCCGATTCCCGCGATCGAGGCGGGGCGCGTCACGCCTGCCGATGGCCGTTTCGGCGAGGACTGGATCAACTGGTCGCCCTACACCTACCCCTTCAACCTGACCCAGCAGCCGGCCGCTTCGATACCCTGCGGCTTTGCGGAGGACGGCCTGCCCGTGGCCCTGCAGATCGTCGGACCGCCCGGCCGCGACGACCTTGTCCTGCGCGCCGCACGCGCCTACGAGAGCGGGCACCCGATAGCGACCCTGTCGGAACCTCGCGGATAGCGGTGTCAGGGGCGCCAACGAAAAACCCGGCGCCGAAGCGCCGGGTCATCTGATGTCTCCCGTCTGACCGGCGGTCAGGCCTGCGGCTGCGGTTCCATGCCGCCCGCATCGGGCTCCTCGCCTGACGGCTTGGACTTGCCCGCCTTCGGCACCGCCGACGACTTCGGCTTGCTGGTATCGGAGCCGATGTCGGTGTCGCGGATCGGCGGCTTGCCATCGAGCAGGTCGCGGATCTCGTCACCGGAAAGCGTCTCGTACTCGAGCAGGCCGTTGGCGATGATGTGCAGATCGTTCAGGTTCTCGGTAAGGACCTTCTTGGCCGTTTCGTAGCCGGTATTGACGAAGCCCTTGATCTCCTCGTCGACCAGCTTCTGTGTCTCGTCGGAGACGTGCTGCTGGCGCGCGACGGAGTGGCCGAGGAAGACCTCCTCCTCGTTCTCGCCGTACATCAGCGGTCCGAGCTTGTCGGACATGCCGAACTGGGTCGCCATCGCCCGCGACAGCTTGGTCGCCATGCGGATGTCCGCCGATGCGCCGGACGTCACCTTCTCGTGGCCGAAGATCAGTTCCTCGGCGACGCGCCCGCCCATCGCCACGGCGAGGTCGGCGTAGCACTTGGCCCGCGTCAGCGAGATCTGGTCGCGTTCGGGAAGCCGCATCACCATGCCGAGCGCGCGGCCACGGGGAATGATGGTCGCCTTGTGGATCGGATCGGACGCCGGCATGTGCAGGGCGACCAGCGCGTGGCCGGCCTCGTGATAGGCGGTGAGGCGCTTTTCCTCGTCGCTCATGACCAGGGTGCGGCGCTCCGCGCCCATCATCACCTTGTCCTTGGCGTCCTCGAACTCGGCCGCCGTGACCAGCCGCTTGGAGCGGCGGGCGGCAAGCAGCGCGGCCTCGTTGACGAGGTTGGCGAGATCGGCGCCGGAGAAGCCGGGCGTACCCCGGGCGACGACCTTCAGATCGACGTCCGGTGCCGTCGGCACCTTGCGGACGTGGACCTTGAGGATCTTCTCACGGCCGGTGACGTCGGGGTTCGGCACCACGACCTGGCGGTCGAAGCGGCCCGGACGCAGCAGCGCCGGATCGAGCACGTCGGGACGGTTCGTCGCCGCGATCAGGATGATGCCCTCGTTCGCCTCGAAGCCGTCCATCTCGACGAGAAGCTGGTTCAGCGTCTGCTCGCGCTCGTCGTTGCCGCCGCCGAGGCCCGCACCACGATGGCGGCCGACGGCGTCGATCTCGTCGATGAAGATGATGCAGGGCGCATTCTTCTTGGCCTGCTCGAACATGTCGCGCACCCGGCTCGCGCCGACGCCGACGAACATCTCGACGAAGTCGGAACCGGAAATCGTGAAGAAGGGCACGTTCGCCTCGCCGGCAACCGACCGGGCCAGCAACGTCTTGCCGGTGCCGGGCGGGCCGACCAGCAGAACGCCGCGCGGAATGCGGCCGCCGAGGCGCTGGAACTTCTGCGGGTCGCGGAGGAATTCCACGATCTCCTCGAGGTCCTCCTTCGCCTCGTCGACGCCGGCGACGTCCTCGAACGTGACGCGACCGTGCGCCTCAGTCAGTAGTTTCGCCTTCGACTTGCCGAACCCCATCGCCTTGCCGCCGGCACCCTGCATCTGACGCATGAAGAAGATCCATACGGCGATCAGCAGCAGCATCGGGAACCAGGAGACGAACACGCCGAGCAGCGACGGCACGTCTTCCGAAGTGGGCTTGGCGGTGATCGAGACGCCCTTGTCCTCGAGCTTGGAGACGAAGTTCGGATCGTCCGGCAGATATGTCTGGAAGGTACGCCCGTCCGTCAGGGTTCCGGTCACCTGCGGGCCGGATATCGTCACGGCCCGGACCTTGCCTTCGTCAACCTCCGCGAGAAGCTGGGAATAGCTCATCTCGTTCGGCGCGCCGCGCTGGGCCGGACTCTGGAACAGGTTGAAAAGGGCGATAAGGAGAAGCCCGATTATCACCCAGAGTGCAAAATTGCGAAAATTGGCGTTCATCTGTGTCCTGACTGACCCGAAACGGACGAGGATTTTCTAACAGAGTGGGGCCTGACGGCGCTACTGATCGTTAAAATAGGTACCAATGGGCGATATGCCAATGATCCACGTCACATCAATGCAATTCGACGTAAACGCCATACCCGCTCATCGCAAACCGTGTCACGCAAATCGCGCCGCACCAACGAACGAAAAGGTGAACTCCGCTCCGGAGTAGGGCCCGGGGCGCGCTTCCACCAGCGGCGCGGCCAGAAGTGTCTCGCCCAGAAAGACGGCCGGCGCAACCCGTGCGGCCACGACCGGGATCGCCCGCAGTTCCGAGGTCCTGCGGACCACGGCCACCCCGTCAGCGCCCAGCGCCCTGACGGTCAGCCCCTTCGCCGGCGCGCCGGCCCGATCGATGCGGAAGCGTCGATCCCAGACGACCCCTGGCGCCGCGTCGAGGGACACGACCGGCAGGCCGACGCGGCCCGCTTCCCGTAGGACCAGTACCGTCTCGGGCGATCTGACGACCCGGCACCCGTTCAGCGTCGCGGCGGCCGGCGCTTCGGTTTCACAGGTCAGATCGCCGTAGAGGCGTTCCAGGCGCTCCAGCCTCGGCGGATAGTCCGTGCCGCCGATCCCCATCAGCAGACGTGCCAGCACCCTGAGGCCAAGTTCCTCGGGCGCGCTCGACCATGCCTCACGGTCGATGCGGCAGAACCCGGCCGGATCTTCGCGGACGACCGCCCGGTGCAGGTCCGCGGCCGCCGATTCCAGCGCCGCGCGCGCCCGTCGCATCCGCCGCGCCGTTTCGGCGAGACGCTGCGACGCCAGCCCCTCTTTCGCCAGGTCGGGCATCAGCGCGCGAATACGGGATCGCGCGAAGCGGTCGTCCCGGTTCGACGGGTCTTCGATCCAGGTCTGCCCGAAGCGGGCCAAGGTCGCGCCAAGTCGCGCCTTCGCTGTGCCCAGGAACGGACGAAGGTGGACCACGCCCCGCCAGTCCGAGGCCTCCGGCATTGCCGCCAGACCGTCGACGCCCGACCCTCGGGCAAGTCGCATGAGGAGCGTCTCGGCCTGGTCGTCGCGATGATGGGCGGTAACCAGATGCGACAGGCCGTGTGCCGCGCAGGCTTCGACCAGCAGCCGGTAGCGCGCCTCCCGGGCGGCCGCTGCGATGTCGGCGCGAGGCTTGGCCCCCTCCCACACCAAAGTCGCGTGTTCGAGGCCTGCCGCGCGCGCCCATTCCGCAACCTGAGCCGCCTCCGCGGCCGCCTCGGGCCGCAGCGCGTGATCCACGGTGAAGACCATCATCGGCAGGCGGGGATGCAGGCGGTGGCGCCAGTCCGCGGCAAGCCGCATCAGCGCCAGACTGTCGGCACCCCCCGAAACGGCCAGCCCGATGCCGGCGGCAGCGGCGAGAGGGGCCAGCAGACGGTCGGCTTCCGGCCGGCTCAGCGGTGCATCTGCGCTATGAGCAGCCACTTTTCTGCATTTCGCTGCGCGCCCGCTCCTGGACAGCCTGCGGCGCATTGGGATAGCGGCGGGCAATCTCGGCGAAGGTCGAGCAGGCAGCGTCCGCCTGGCCCAGTTCCTTGAGCGACATGCCGAGCTTGTAGAGGCTGTCCGGTGCCTTGGCGCTGTCCGGATAGTCCGAATAGCCCTTCAGGAACGCATCGGCGGCCTGCCGGTAGTCGTTCCGCGCAAACAGCGATTCGCCGAGCCAGTACTGGGCGTTGCCGGCCAGCGGGTCGTTGGGGAACTGGTTTAGGAACTGCCGGAAGCTCGCCTCCGCCAGATCGAACTCGCCGCGCAGGATATAGCCGTAGGAGAGGTCGTAGGCGTCCTTGGGATCGCCGCTGGGGGCGAGCACCAGTTGCGGATTCTGACCGCCCACGGCCGGGGTGTTGAACATCGACTGGTCCTGCCCCGACTGGGGAAGCGGCTGGCCGAGCGCCGACGACAGGTCGAGCGGCCGGCCGGGGACCTGGCCGAGAGACTGCGGCGGCGCCCCTGCAGAGCCTCCCTGGTTCATGCCCGAACCCTGTTGCATCTGCGAGGGCATCCGCGGCTGCAGGACGGTGCCGGAGGAGCCCATACTGCTCTGCCCGGGCACCTGCCCCTGGACGCCGCCGTTGCCGGACGACATCGCCTGCTGCTGCAGTTGCCTGATCTGGAAGTTGAGCTGTTCGATCTGGCCGTTGAGCTGGCGGACCTGGTCTTCCAGGGTATTGAGCCGCACGGTGAGGCCCGCGACGTCGGCCTGGCTGTCGCCGCGCTGCAGGAACTGAGCCGAGGCCGTGCCGGCAAGGACGACGGCAATGGACGTGCCGATCGCGGCAACGCACAGGAGCCGCACGAGGCAGCGGGATGACGGATACGCCATGGATACTGAGCCGATCATGATCGCGATGTCGAGAAACCGGCTCTTACCATAGGATCGACTGGGACCAAAGTTGGGCAGTTGCTGTTGCGCCATGCATCCGGTCCTCATAGCGATTGGCGGTCACGGCTCGGGCCGTCTTGCAACCGGCACGAGTTGCGTCACCAGGCGCATGAGGTCGACCTGCCGGGAGGTGCCGGTCTTCTGGAAGATGTTGTCCAGATGAGTCTTGGCCGTCGACGGTGCGATGCCCAGGACCCGGGCGGCTTCGGAAAGCGTTCGGCCGGCGAAGAGGCCCGCGAGAACCCGGGTTTCGGCCGGCGTCAGCCTGAATGCAGCGGCCATGGCCTCTGCGCCGTCGCGCTCGCCGGGCGGCGCGCCAATGAAGACCACTGCGACTGCCGAGGGATCCAGGTCGGCGCGGAACGCGCTCCCGCGGATCGGCAGGACATGAGCGAACAGCGGCGATGCGGCTGGATCTGCGAGCGGAACGGCGAGGCCCGATGCGCCGATTTCCGTTTCATCGGTTGCGGCGATTCGGATTGCCACCCCCAGTTCGCGCGCCGCTTCAATTGTGCCGGCGCGAAGCGCGCCGCCGACCGTACGGATGGCGCTGCCTGAACGGAGCATTTCCTGCGCCCTCCTGTTGGCGTACAGAACCATTGCTCGTTCGTCGACCAGTATGACGGCACATCGCAGAGCATCGAGCGTCTCGGCAAAACGCGCCCGTTCTAGCGCCCGTACGTCGAGCAGATTGCTGATCGTCACCGCTCGGCGCAGATGTGGCAGAAGCAGTTTGCCGATCCGGATTTCCCGGTCGGTGATCAACCCCCGGTTGACGCTCAGCCCAACGACGAGCTCGGAGAAGTAGGCCGGCGTCTCCATCAGCACGTAATGCATGATGTCGGCGATCCCTCGCGGTTTCAGGCAGTCGCGGACATAGGCGGAAGCTTCGAGATAGGCCGCGTCCAGCTGCTGCGAGGCGACGTAGGGCTCGTCCGGTGACGGGCCGCGGGCCAGCCATTCCGACAGCCGTGCATGGATCTCGGGAAGGTGCTTCTGGCGCTCGGCAAGCCAAGGCGCGCCCCATCCCACGCTTTTTTCGATCAACAGTCGGTCGGCACTACGATCGTTGAGTGAAAGGTTGACCACCTCCCCGCCGAAGGCGACGGCAATGCCGGCAAGTGTTTCGTCCCATCGTCCGGGATCGAACGTACAGTCATAGATCGAGCCGACCAGGCCGGAGAACGTTTCCAGCGAGGCTTCGCCACTCACCGCCGAACGCTCCCGCAGATGCACACGCCGAGCGGCCCGACCCGCATCGAACCAGCCTTTTCCATTCATGTGGGCGGATCCCGGCAGGAAGTCGCTGGCGACCGGTCCAATCCGAGGATCGACTCGGGACTATCTCCCCCAAACGGCGGAGGCGCAAGCCGCGTCGATATGGAACCATGAGCCCATTGTACCGGCCGTCATCGGGCCGATCATTGGAGAAAGGTCATTATGGTATTGCACCGCCATGCCAGGGCGAAACTGGCCTTGGGAATGATTCTGGCAGCCGCCAGCACCAGCAATGCTGCATCGCTGAAGTTGACAGTCGCAACCATCGAGAGCGGCCGGCTCATGGTCGAGGGAACGGCGCCCGAGGCCCGCCAGACGGTGACGCTGGACAGCAAGTTCTCCGTCAGGTCGGATGGGGGTCGGTCATTTGCCTTCTCAATCTCGAACTATCACCCCGAAGACTGCATCGTTGCACTCAAAGCCGGAGAAATCTCTGCCACGGCCGTCGTCGGAAATTGCGGCGTCCGCGGCGTCACACCTCGCGGAGCCTGGAAGAAATCGGCATCCTACGACACCGACGACCTTGTCAGCCACAACGGTTCGACCTTTCTGGCCCTGCGCCCCGGCAAAGGAAAGGTGCCGGGAAAGGACACCCGGTTCTGGGACAAGTTCGTGTCAAGAGGCGCTGCCGGACCGGCCGGGCCGCAGGGCGATCCCGGGCCGCCCGGAAAGGCCGGCCCTCAGGGACCGGCGGGCGCTGCCGGACCGGCGGGACCGGCCGGACCTCCGGGGGTCGCCGGCCCGGCCGGTCCGCAAGGTCCCTCGGGGGTGGTGCAGACGGTACGCATACGGGAATCCGACTTCCTGACAGTGCCGCCCTCGACCGGTTTCACCATCCTCGGATCGCTGCCCGCCGTATATTTCTCGGCGGATCAGCGCCTGACCGGATCGCTATCGCTTAACGTCCAGATCGGCGCCGACCACACCCAGGTCTCCTACAACCTCTGCTACTACAAGGACGGCGCCCTCGTGCTGTTCAACAACGAATACCTGAGCATGAACATTTCGGCAGGCACCGAGCGGGCGCTGTCGATAAGCGACACCGCCGTGCCCGGCTACAACGGCTCCGGCAGCGTCGGCCTTTGCCTGAAGAACTGGGGACCGAGAGACCTTTACGTATACCGCGTCAATGGCTGGATCCAGGTCACCAACTAGCGCTGATCCCGTGTTCCGAGGCGTCCGATGAATACTTTTCGAAAGGCAACGAACGTCTCGATTGTCCTTCTGGCTTCCTTTGGCCAGGCCGAGGCGTCAAAGCTGACCGTTTCGGACGCCAGGATTGCCGGAGGTCGGCTCGTTGTCGAAGGAAAGACGCCGGAGCCGAGGCAGACGGTGACCCTCGACGAAAAATACACGGCAAAGTCGAATTCTGAAAGGTCGTACTCCTTCTCCCTTCCCGCTTATCATCCTGCGGACTGCATCGTCGCGATCGACGCCGGGCTGAGTTCCGCGACGGCCGTTGTCGCCAATTGCGGCGCTCGCGGCATCAAGCCGAGAGGCCCATGGTCGAACTCAACCTCCTACCAGGCCGACGACCTGGTGACCTACAAGGGGTCCAGCTATCTGGCGAAACGATCCGGTAAGGGCGGAGCCCCGAACCAGAGCGCCAGGCAGTGGGAGCGTTACGTGTCTCGCGGCGCTCCGGGAGTGGCCGGACCGCGAGGACCGGCAGGGCCGACTGGCCCGGCGGGACCGCAGGGCCTCGCTGGACCGCAAGGGCCCCAGGGCCTGGCCGGAGCGCCCGGTCCGCAAGGGGAAAAGGGCGATCCAGGCCACTCCAGCGTCTTGTCGGCGGTGGTCTCCGTGGAGGGCAATCTGGTTCGCGGCACTGGGGCGGTTTCGGCAATCCAGCGCAATACGGGCCAGTACGAGGTCATCTTCAATCGGAGCGTTGTCGACTGCACCTATTCGGCGACCGTCGGTCATCCCGGCGATCCCGGCGTGACCAACTTTCTGTGGGCCGCCAGCGCAATGCGCACGACGTTCCACGAGGATCTGGGGTCGAACAGCGAAACCA
This sequence comes from Microbaculum marinum, assembly GCF_037855135.1. NCBI lineage: Bacteria > Pseudomonadati > Pseudomonadota > Alphaproteobacteria > Hyphomicrobiales > Tepidamorphaceae > Microbaculum > Microbaculum marinum. The sequence goes on along the minus strand of NZ_JAZHOF010000010.1, from coordinate 59,021 downwards.
CACTGGTCGTCCTCGTCGGCGTGCCCACCACCGGATTTCCGGCGTTCCGCAACGCCCCGTTTCACCTGCTCGTCTTCTGCCCCGACTGAACTTGATGTAGGGGACGTTGACGAACTGAACCCGACCGAAGCAATCCGACCCGCCTCCGTCTGGAGGCCGGGCCGGATCACAGGCGAAGGCGGGCGAACAGGATCCTGTCAGCTCGGCGGAGCGTTGTTGAGCACCGTCACGGCACGGCGGTTCTGGGACCAGCAGGATTCCGCGTCGCAGACCGCCACCGGGCGCTCCTTGCCGTAGGAAATCGTGCGAATCCGGGTCGGCTGGATGCCTTGCGCAACCACATAGTCGTAGGCGATCTGGGCACGGCGGGCACCGAGGGCGAGATTGTACTCCCGGGTGCCGCGTTCGTCGGCGTGTCCTTCGATGGTCACCGTGTACTGCGGATACAGCCGCAGCCACTGGGCCTGCTTGTTCAGCGTATCGCGGGCCTGGGCCGTCAGCGACGTTGAATCCGTCTCGAAGAAGATGCGATCCCCCACATTGACGACGAAGTCCTGCGCGCTGCCCGGCGTCACGTTGCCGTCGGCAGTCTGCTGGGCCTTGTTCTGCGCGCACGCGGCAACGATCAGGGCGGCGGCCAGAACGACCGCAACGCGCGCGCCGCGGCCGAAACTCGTCAAACTCGACATTCCGGCTAACTCCCTTTTTGAACCGGATACACGTTCGATTTACCTAGTCGGTTTTCCTTAACCGCCGGTTCCGAAACGTGGTTAACGCCCCCTCGCCCCGAGTGAATTGCGTTAACACAATCGGTGCTGCAGCAGCAGCGGACCGTATTCAGTAAAGCCCATCTCCTGCAGGCCGGCCCGTTCAGTTCAAGAGCGGCGACCAGGCCGGATCCGACCCGAAGGCGGGCGTGGGTACGCGCTGCTCGTTGTAGCCGGTCAGGTCGACCGTCCACAGCTGCGGGCCGCCCCCGGCGCCCGGGATCTCGCGGAAGAACATCAGCACCCGGCCGTTCGGGGCCCAGGTCGGGCCCTCGTTGTGGTAGCCCTCGGTGAGGATCCGTTCCCCCGATCCGTCAGGCCGCATCACGCCGATCGAGAACCGGCCGCCGGCCCGCTTGGTGAACGCGATTAGGTCGCCGCGGGGAGACCAGACGGGCGTGCCGTATGACCCCTGGCCGAAGCTGATGCGCTGCTGGCCGGTCCCGTCGGCATTCATCACGTAGATCTGCTGCGCGCCGCCGCGATCGGACTCGAAGACGATCTGGCGGCCGTCCGGCGAGAACGACGGACTGGTGTCGATGGAGGGGGTGTTGGTGAGCCGCGTGGTGCGCCGGCTCCTGAGATCCATCATGTAGATGTTCGCGTTGCCGCCCTGCTCCAGGCTGAGCACCACGCGCTGTCCGTCCGGCGAGAACCTGGGGGCGAACGTCATTCCCGGAAAGTCGCCGACGACCTCGCGCTGGCCGGTCTCGATATTGAGCAGGTAGACCCGCGCCGTCTCGCCGTAGGGCTGGGACACATAGGTGATCTCCTGGCGTGAGGGGCTGAAGCGCGGGTTGCGGATGATCTCGTTCGGGCTGTTGGTGAGATAGCGGACGTTGGCGCCATCCTGGTCCATGATCGCGAGCCGCCGGACACGTGCGTCCTTGGGGCCGGTCTCGTCCACGAACACGATGCGGGTATCGAAGTAGCCGCGCTCGCCGGTCAGCCGCTCGTAGATGGCATCCGCAATGATGTGGGCGAGCCTGCGCCAGTTCTCCGGCGTGGTGAAGTACTGCTGGCCGGTGATCTGTTCGCCGCCGAAGACGTCCCACAACCGGAACTCCGCCTTCAGCCGCCCGTCGGATTCGCGTGTCACCCGCCCGGTGACCAGCGCCTGGGCATTGATGACGCGCCAGCTTCCGAAGTTCGGCACGGCATCGAAGCCGGTATTGTCGATGAAGGCCGCCCTGTCGATCGGCTTGAACAGGCCAGATCGCTGCAGGTCGGCCGACACCACGTCGCTGATCTGCCGGCCCATTTCCGGGTCGCCTCCCGGACCGGCGAAATCGGTAATGGCGATTGGAAGCGGCTGAATGTTGGCCTGTGTGATGTCGATCTCGACAAGCGCCTGCGCGGGCCGGATCGAGGTGCCTGTCAAAAGCACCATCGCAATCAGGGTGAATGCCGCGGTGAGGATTTTTCTCATCGTTCTTGCTCGATTTACCGGTCCGGGATGGGAGGCGAGATTAGCCGCCCATCAGTTCCCGTGGGTCGAATGTCATGCGGATCTCCCGCCACGACTCGTACTTCTCGGGCGGCAGGTAATAGGGCTGGCAGGTGTTGACGGCGCGGATTGCAGCTTCCGCGGCGACGGTGAAGATCGGATCGGCCGACGCGTTCAGCAACGCCGGCGGAGAGGCGAGCGTTCCGTCGACGTTGAGGTCCATGCCGAGGCGCACCAGGAGCTGGCCGGCCTCCAGCACGCCGACTGGCGGATTCCAGCACCGGGCGATCTGGGCCCGCAGAGCGTCGATCTCGCTCATCGTGAGGGCGGCGCCGGTGCCGGTCGCGGTTCCCAGCGAGGGCGTGTCCGAGCCGATGTCGGCCGGCGATCCGCCGCCGGAATCGGGGATCTTGTTCAGGAGCGCGGCGATGTTGTCGGCGTCGAACTCCTGGGACGTCTTCTTCGGCTCCGTCTTGGGGGCGGGAGGCTTCGGCTTCGACGCGACCTTCGGCTTGCTGCGCGGAACCGGCGCATCCGCGAGCGGCTCGGGCGCAGGTTCGGATTCGGCCTGCGGCGCCGGCTCGGGGATCGGGGCCGGCTCGGAGTCCTCAGGCGGCAGCGAAGCCGTGCGCAATTCGACCGGCTCGGGTTCCGGCTGGGGCGCCGGCGCGGCGGTCGGCTCGGGCCTCGGTTCGGGGTCCGGCTTCGGCTGGTCCACAGGCGGCGCCTTCTCGACGGGCTTGGGCGGCGTCGGTTCGAGCGCCTTGTCGCCGTCGCGCGTGCCGGCGGTGATCTCGGTGAACTCCGTGATCGACACGAGGTCTATGGGAAGCGACGGCTGCGGCGTCGACTCGTATGGGTCGGTGCCCGGCAGCGCGATCATGCCCCAGACGAGGATCGCGGCATGGCCCACGGTCGAGACTGACAGCGCGACGCGCATTGCCTCACTGCTCGCTCTGTTCCATGTCGGTGACGAGCGCGATGCGGCGGAATCCGGCCGAGTTCAGGCGGCCCATCACCCGCATCACCGTGCCGTAGTCGACGGTGCGGTCGCCGCGCACGAAAACACGCTCCTCGACGCCCTGCTCGGCGACGGCCGTGAGCTTGGGGACCAGCTCTTCGATCTTGATCTGCGTGTCCTGCAAGAACACCCGTCCCTCGTTGTCGACGCTGATCGTCAACGGCTCCTTCTGTCCCTCCAGCGGCTTTGCCTGGGATTCGGGAAGATCGATCGGAACGCCGACGGTCAGCAGAGGTGCCGTAACCATGAAAACGATCAGCAGCACGAGCATCACGTCGACGAACGGCGTGACGTTGATTTCGCTCATCGGGCGGTAGCGTTGGCCGCGCCGGCGCCTGCTGCCGTTGTTTGCCGCAAAGCTTGCGCCCATGGGTCAGCTTCTCTCTTCCAATTGCCGCGAAAGTATGGCGCTGAACTCGTCCGCGAAGCCCTCCATCCGCATGACGATCTTGGCCACGTCGCTGGACAGCTTGTTGTAGGCGATGACCGCAGGAATTGCCGCGAGCAGCCCGAGTGCAGTGGCAAAAAGCGCCTCGGCGATACCCGGTGCGACGACCGCAAGGTTGGTGGACTCGGATGCAGCGATCGCCTGGAAGCTGGACATGATTCCCCAGACCGTGCCGAACAGGCCGATGAATGGTGCGGCGGCGCCGACGGTGGCCAGAAACAGCAGCCGGTTTTCGAGCCGGGCGGCTTCCCGCGACATCGTCACGTCCATCACCTTCTCGATTCGCGACTGGACGCCCATCATCGACAATGCGCCGGTCTCGTGGCTGCGCTTCCACTCGCGCATCGCGGCGACGAACAGACCGGCCATCGCGGTGTTGGACCGCGACTGCAGGCTTCGGTACAGCTCCTCCAGCGAGTGACCGGACCAGAACACCTTCTCGAAGCGGTCCATCTGCGCCCGGGTCCGCCGGTAGGTGAAGACCTTCTCGAAGATGATCGCCCAGGTCCAGACCGAAGCCAGGATCAGCCCCAGCATCACCAGCTTGACGATGATGTGGGCCTGCAGGAACAACGACAGGATCGACACCTCTCCGGGCGACGACAACGTCGTGACATCGAGCATTAGCGAGACCTCGCTGGAGAAAACATGACCATCCGGCCGGCGTCCGGACCGCTCGCCGGCGCCGGACCCCGCGGCCCTCTCGTTGAGGCGCGGACGTGCGCCGACCTACGGCGCATTTTGCGTTGCAGCATCTGGTTGCGGCCGAATATGTCAAATCGAGGGCGTGCCAAGCCGTACGCCACCCCTCTAGAAGTCAATTACTATGGTTAATGCTCGGTTACCGGCTGTCGTCAGCCCGGTTCGACAGCCTCGCCGAGGATCCGCCGCAACTCGGCGGGGATGCGCCGGGCGTGCCCGCTTCGCGAGACGAGAGCGACCTGGACGTCGGCCGCTACCAGCACCGTCTCCCCCCGCATGACGCGCTGGCCGAGGATCATCGACGCGCCGCGCATCTCCTTCGTCCGCGTCTCTACCGTGAGGATATCGTCGATCCCGGCCGGCCGCTCGTAGGAGATGGTCATCCGTCGCACGGCGAAGGCGAGCGGATCGTCGCCGTCGAACAGCTCGGCGTGGTCCGCCCCTGACAGGCGCATGAAGTCCGAGCGGCCCCGCTCCATGAAGCGCAGGTAACTGGCGTGGTAGACGACGCCGGAGAAGTCGGTGTCCTCGAAATAGACGCGGATCGGCAGGACGTGACGGCCGTCGACGATGCGGCCGGCGAGGTCTGGCCAGGCGGTATCGGTGTCGTTGGTCATATCCGCCTTATGCGACGCGACAGCCTGTTCGTAAATCCCCGCAGGCAGCGCGCGGCCGCTCGGCTCACTTGCCCTCTCCGTCCGCAAACAGCCCCATCTGTGGGGCGAATTCGCTCGGTGCGGCAAGACCCAGGTGCCTGAACGCATGCGGCGTCAGCAGGCGCCCCCGAGGCGTGCGCTGGATGAAGCCCTGCTGGATCAGGAAGGGCTCGATGATCTCCTCGATCGCGTCGCGCGGCTCCGACAGCGCCGCAGCGATCGTCTCGATGCCGACCGGCCCGCCGCCGAAATTCAGGGCGATGGTGGAGAGGTAGCGCCTGTCCATTGCGTCGAGGCCGCGCGCGTCGACTTCGAGTTCGGCGAGCGCCCGGTCGGCGATCTTGCGGTCGATGCCGCCGTTGCCGTCGACGGAGGCGAAATCGCGCACCCGCTTCAGTAGCCGCCCTGCCACGCGGGGCGTACCACGGGCGCGGCGGGCGATCTCGCGGGCGCCGTCGTCGGCGATGGCGATGCCGAGGACACGGGCGCCGCGGCGCACGATCAGCTCCAGTTCCTCCTCGGTGTAGAAGTCGAGCCGGATCGGGATGCCGAAGCGGTCGCGCAGCGGTGTCGTCAGCAGCCCGGAGCGGGTGGTCGCGCCGACCAGCGTGAACTTCGCCAGATCGATGCGCACCGACCGCGCCGCGGGACCCTCGCCGATGATCAGGTCGAGCTGGAAGTCCTCCATCGCCGGATAGAGGATCTCCTCGACCGCCGGGTTCAGCCGGTGGATCTCGTCGATGAACAGAACGTCGCGCTCTTCCAGGTTGGTCAGCAGGGCGGCAAGATCGCCGGCCTTGGCGATCACCGGACCGGAGGTCGCGCGGAAGTTGACGCCGAGCTCGCGGGAGACGATCTGGGCGAGCGTCGTCTTGCCGAGGCCGGGCGGACCCGCGAACAGCACGTGGTCGAGCGCCTCGCCACGCGACTTCGCCGCCTCGATGAAGATGCGCAGGTTCTGGCGCGCCTGCGCCTGCCCGACGAACGCGTCGAGCGTCTGCGGCCGCAGCGAGGCGTCGGTGTCCTCGTCCTCGAATGTCTCGTCTGCGGCTACGAGGCGGTCGCTCACCGTGCCAGCTCCTTCAGTCCCAGCCGGATCAGGGTCTCGGCGGTCGCCTCTTCGCCGGCCCCCTTCAGGGCGGCGGCCACCGCCGCGCCGGCCTGCGCCTGAGCGTAGCCCAGATTGACCAGCGCCGACACCGCGTCGCGGGCCGGCGAGGCGGCGCGGCCCTCGCTCACCTCGCCCGACACCTTCGCGAAGGCGACGTCGCCGCCGACGATCGGCGACTTGTCGCGCAGTTCCGAGACGATGCGCTGTGCAACCTTCGGCCCGACTCCCGGCGCCCGCGCCACCATCGCCTTGTCCTGCATCGCGACCGCGTTTCCGAGGTCGGCCGCCGACAGGGTCCCGAGCACCGCGAGCGCCACCCGCGCGCCGACACCCTGCACCGACTGCAGCAGCCGGAACCACTGCTTCTCGGCCTCGCTGGCGAAGCCGTAGAGCCGGATCGCGTCCTCGCGCATCACCGTCTCGACGAAGACGACGGCGGGCTCGCCGGTCCCCGGCAGCGCCGACAGGGTGCGGGTCGAACAGGTCACCATGTAGCCGACGCCGCCGACGTCGACGATCACCCAGTCCTCGCCGTAGGAATCGACGATACCCTTCAGCTTGCCGATCATGGATGGGTGTCCGGAGTCACCAGCTTCAACATCGGGAAGAACTGCCGATAGCGGGCCGGATCCCGCGTCAGCAGGTCGTAGCCGTGAATCTCCGCATGGGCGCCGATGTAGAAATCCGGCAGCGGCGACCGCTTGGCCCCGCCAGCCCGCCGATACGCAAGAAACGCGCGCCCAGCGTTGAAGGCGGCGTCCCACGGCAGGTCCTCGCGCCGGTACCTGTCACGCGGCAAAGCATGGTCCAACTGGCGCTGCGTCGGAAACATGGCGGAAAGTTCGGCGTAGACCATCGGATTAACGACGAGCTCACCGTTACCTGCGGCAGCCCGGAGTCTGCTCCGGGACCATTCCACCCAGTTCGGGTCAGCCCCAAAAACATCGATCAGCACGTTTGTGTCGACGAGCGTATCGGTCATTCGCCGCGCATTAGTTCCATGAACGCATCGGTCGACATTCCCAGATCGACGATGCCGGTTACGTCGTCGAGATACTCCTCGAAATCGTCTGCCGGCCCAGTGCCGCGCGAGGTCGTTGACTTGCGAACGAGAAGACCATCATCGCATGCCTCGAAATCCACCTGCGATCCCGGCTTGATGCTTGTCCGGTCGCGAAGATGCTTGGGGATGGTGACCTGCCCTTTGGATGTTACACGCACGGTGAATGCCCTTTCTTACCTCAGACGGTAAGAATAGAACAGAATGGAAACATCTTCAACCGGCCGCAACCGCAAGTACGCGCGACATCCGGTGATGGGCATGGGTGATGGCGATCGCCAGCGCGTCGGCGGCATCATCGGAATCGACGCTCGCCCTCGGCAGCAGCACCGACACCATCATGCGGATCTGCTTCTTGTCGCCGTGCCCGGAACCGACGACGGTCTTCTTGACGAGGTTCGGCGCATATTCGGCGACGCTCAGCCCCCGCGCGGCAGGTACAAGCAGCGCGATTCCGCGCGCCTGACCGAGCTTCAGGGTGGCGGTCGCGTCCCGGTTGACGAAGGTCTGCTCGACGGCCGCCTCGTGCGGCGACTGGCCGTCTAGCACCGCGCACAGGCCGGTGTGCAGCTCGACCAGCCGCTCGGCGAGGCTGCGGCTCGCGTCCGATGTGACGGAGCCCGCGGCGACGAAGGACAGCACGCTGCCGCGCGTCTCGATCACGCCCCAGCCTGTGCGTCTGAGGCCCGGGTCGATGCCGAGGATGCGAATCGCCTGTTGCGCCATGTCCCGATGTAGCCGCATTAAGGGGCGGCTGCATAGCGCGCCACCCGCCATCGCTTCGCCCACAGCCTGCCGGACTGCCGATGACCTTCGATGCCTCCCTCATCGCCGTGCTGGTGGCGGCGCTGGTCGCCGGACTGGTTCGCGGCTTCTCCGGCTTCGGCGCAGCACTGGTGTTCATGCCGGTGGCCGCGGCCGCGATCGACCCGAAGCTCGCTGCGGCCGCCTTCCTGATCATGGACAATTTCCTCGCCCTGCCGCTGGTCGTGAAGGCGGCGCCGAGATGCGGCTGGCGCACCGTCCTGCCGGCGGCGATCGGGGCAATTGCGACGGTGCCGGTCGGTGCGGCGATCCTGGCAAGCGCCGACCCGGTCATTCTGCGCTGGTGCCTGTCGGCACTGGTCTTGGCGCTGCTCGGCCTGCTCGCCTCGGGCCTGCGCTATTCGGGGGAACCACCTCGCGCCGCCTCGGTCGCGGTCGGCGGAACGGCAGGCATCCTCAGCGGCATCGGCCAGGTCTCGGGCCCGCCGATGATCGCCTTCTGGGTCGCCGGCCCGCACCCCCCGACGATCATTCGCGCCAACATGATCATGTTCTTCGCGATCGTCAGCGTGTCGGCGGTCGCCGCCTATGCCTGGAACGGCTTCTTCACTGGCGAGGTCATCGGCACGATCGCGATCTTCGCGCCGGTCTACGCGGTTTCCCTGTTCGCCGGGGCGCGCCTGTTCGGCAGGGCGCCGGAGCGATACTACCGACGCATCGCCTACGCGATCATCGCACTCGCGGCGATCACCAGCATTCCGGCGCTGGACGGGATATTGCGCTAGGCGGCGCGAGCCGCGTCACAAGCTGGCGGCGCCACCCATCTGCGGGTCTCGCCCGCCTCGGCGGCGAGCGTCAGCGTCACCTGGCCGGTCATCCCGGCCCACAACGATCCCGGCAGCAGCGCCCGGCCGGTGGTCCAGCGGATCGCATCGCGGCCCTCGCCCTCGACGCCGTGGAAGCCAAAGCCGAGGCGGGGGTCGTCGGCGCGGATGCGCCGCGCCTCGCCGGTCACGTCCGTCAGCGTGAGATGCCGGAAGGCAACGCCCAGATCGCGCCGGTCGGAACTCGCCCGATGATGGTGCGGCACCCAGGAGGAGGACGCCAGCCAGGCGTGCGTCGCGTCCGCCGGCAGCGTCACCCGCAATCTGCCGCCCGCCTCGCCGGGGGTTAACACCGCGCCGCCGGCCTCGACGGCGATGTCGGCGTCCGCGTCCTCGGTGATCCAGCCGAGCAGAAGGGCCTGTGCGTCCAGTCGCGCGCGCACCTCGTCGACACTCTCGCCGTGGGCCACGAAGGGCAGGCAGAAGGGCAGCGTGGCCGGATCGACCTCCGCCCGCCCGGAGTCCGGCGCCACGTCCCCTTCCGCGTCTGCGCCGAGGAAGAAGCCCCGGTTGCCGCAGTCGAGATAGCTCTCGGCGGGCAGGCCGTTGGCGATGACGACGTCGTGACTATCGAGCTCGATGTGGTGGTAATCGATCGTCTCGACGGCGACCTGCTGGATCGTGGCGCCATTGACGAGAGAGCCGATCGGGACGAGCAGGTCCTCTGCGACCGTCACCTGCACTGCATGGGCAGGCGACAGCCAGAGGTCGCGCTCGGGCAGGCCGCGGCCGAAGGCGTCCGCCGACACCCGCACCGGCCAGGCCTGGCGAGGATCGGCGCTTCTCCGGCAGTCGACGCTGCGCGAACCCACCCAGCGGATGGGTCTTTGCTCGCCCGAGGCCGTGACCACCACGTCGCCCTCGGCGAGCGCCTCCACCGGAACGTCGCCTCGCGGGGTGCGGATCAGCGTGCCGGCGGCGAAGCAGACATAGTAAGAATCGGTGGTGTAGGTGATATGGGTATCTTCGGTATAGTCCGTATTCGTGAATAATATCTTATCGCCTGAAAAATCGGCTATTATTTCGCCATCTTCTGTCTTGCCGACGTAAACATAAACTCCGGAATTTCCTAGATGATCGTTCTCTATATCTCCGAAAGTGTTAAGCAGATCCTGCGGACTGTCCTGAAAATCATTCAAGACTTCAGGACCATCAACAGGACCGGTCGTATTGTCATTTTCATCAAGCAGGAATCGATAATCGAAACGCGGCATTTCTGTCCCCCCCAAAGGCAGAAACGGATTGTCTCGCTCACGCGTGACGCGAAGCCGGAGCAACAACCCTCATGAGGCGATTGTTAGCGGGACGGGCGGACCGAGCAAGCGGAATCTGACGTAAGGGCACTTACTCACCAAAGAACTGGCGCAGGGCCTGTACGGTACTTCGACCTGGCTCCGGGACAGGCCTCATGCCTCCCCCAATCGGGCCGACATCCGGCCCGTTCCGCCGCCGCATCGCCTGCGCCATCATAGCGCTGGCGGCGATCACCGGCATTCCGGCGCTGGACGGTCTGTTGCGGTAGGGTGGCTGGCGGAAGGGCTGTCCCTGTAGCTGGCACCGGAACCCCTCACCCGGGCCTGCGTCCCGACCTCTCCCCGTGGGAGAGGTGCGCCTTCGGCGCCAATCGCCAATGTATTTGCCGCGGAGCTCGGCCTCGCCGCCACCTCTCCCCGGCGGGGAGAGGTCGACGCGAAGCGTCGGGAGAGGGGGCGCCGCCTTCGCTTAGTCTTCGGAGGTCGGTTGCGGCAGTTCGCGAGCCGCAACCGTTACGCCGCCGTCAGGCGCTCCAGGACGTCTTCGGACACTTCGAAATTGGCGTAGACGTTCTGCACGTCGTCGTCGTCCTCGAGGGCGCCGATCAGCTTCATAAGCGTTCCGGCCTTGTCCTCGTCGACCTCGGTCATGGTCTTCGGCTTCCAGACGGCGTTGACCGATTCTGCCTCGCCCAGACTCTCCTCGAGCGCCTTGGAGACCTCGCCCAGATCCTCGAAGGCGCACAAGATGACATGGCCGCTGTCGTCGCTCTGCACGTCCTCGGCACCGGCTTCGATGGCGGCTTCCAGCACCTTCTCCGCGTCGCCGGCCTCGGCGGTGTAGACGATCTCGCCGACGCGGTCGAACATGAAGGCGACGGAATTGGTCTCTCCCAGCGCCCCGCCCTGCTTGGTGAAGCAGGCGCGCACGGCGCCGGCGGTGCGGTTGCGGTTGTCGGTCAGCGCCTCGACGATGACGGCAACCCCGCCCGGCCCATAGCCCTCGTAGCGGATCTCCTCGTAGTTCTCTCCTTCGCCGCCGGAGGCCTTCTTGATGGCGCGCTCAATGTTGTCCTTTGGCATCGACTGCGCCTTGGCGTTCTGCACGGCAAGCCTCAGGCGCGGGTTCATGTCCGGATCGGGCATGCCCATCTTGGCTGCGACCGTGATCTCCTTGGCGAGCTTCGAAAACAGCTTCGACCGGGCCGCGTCCTGACGACCCTTGCGATGCATGATGTTCTTGAACTGTGAATGTCCTGCCATGTCGTGCCTCTGGTCTATGCGGTGCGGTCGAACGGAGAGATTCGGGCGGGCGCCACGCGGCGACGAACCGGACACCCGGCAGCCGCCGCGACCGCGGATTTCGCCCGCTTATAGGTCGGAGAAAACGGAAAATCCACCGCGCCGCAGCTCTCCTGCTAGCTTCGCGGAAACGTCTCCGACAGCCGTCCGCCCAGTCTGATCGGTTCGATGGAGGTCGCCAGCCCGGTCGCGTCGTCGGTCACCACGAGGATGCCGGACAGGCTCGCCTCGCCCAGGGCCGGCTCGAAGCGGCCCGACGGGATCTTGGTCAGGAACCGGTTGAGCGGCTCGTCCTTGTTCATGCCGATGATCGAATCGTAGTCGCCGCACATTCCGACATCGCTCATGTAGGCGGTGCCGTCCGGCAGCACCATGTGATCGGCGGTCGGCACGTGGGTGTGGGTGCCGACGACGAGGCTGGCCCGGCCGTCCAGGAAGTGTCCCATCGCCTGCTTCTCGCTGGTCGCCTCCGCATGGATGTCGACGACGATGGCGTCGGCGCCGGAGCCGAGCGGGCAGGCCTCGATCTGCCGCTCCAGCGCCCCGAAGGGATCGTCGAGAGCGGGCATGAACACCAGTCCCATGACGTTCACCACCATGACCCGGGCGCCGTTGCGGGCCTCGAACAGGCCCGCGCCACGGCCCGGGGTCCCGGCAGGGAAGTTGACCGGCCGCAGCAGGTTCGGCGTCCGCTCGATGAAGACAAGCGCCTCGCGCTGGTCCCAGACATGGTTGCCGGTGGTGACGACGTCGGCGCCGGCGTCGGTCAGGTCGTCGTAGATCGCCTCGGTGATTCCGAAGCCGCCGGCGGCATTCTCGCCGTTGACGATGACGAAGTCCGCCTCCAGGGTGTCGATCAGGCCCGGCAGGCGCGACAGGACGACCTCGCGGCCGGAGCGGCCGACTACGTCACCAAGGAAGATGAGCCGCACGCGCGCCTCCCGCACATTCCATCAGTCCCCGCTCGGTCAGGACCCAGTCGACCGGCTGATCGTAGCGGTCGGTGGGGACCCGGCCAATCTCCTGGGCCGAGAATGCCAGTCCGATCGCCGCGATCTTCCGGTCTGCCCGGGCCGCGGCTAGCGTCCGGTCGTAGTAGCCGCCGCCATAGCCGATGCGGTAGCCGCGCCGGTCGTACAGCAACAGCGGCACCAGCACCACGCGCGGTTCTGCCACCGGCGCGGTTTCCAGAGGCTCGCGGATGCCGAAGGCGCCGCGCCCCATCGGATCGCCCGGCTGCCAGCGGCGAAAGGTCAATGGCTGGCCGCGTCCCGTGACGACCGGCAGCGCGAGCGGAGAGCCGCGCCGGACCAGTTCGCCGATCAGCGGCGCGGTATCGAGTTCGTCGCCGAAGCTGAAGAAGCAGGATACCGTGCCGCGCCCGGCAAGGCGGGCGATGTCCGGTGCCCAGGCGGCAACCTTTCGGGCGGCCGCGCGGCGCGCCTGTGCCGAAAGCCGCCGCCGCGTCGCACGTCCGCGTCTGCGCAGCCATGCCTTCTCGGCCTTGTTGTCGGTCATTGGACGTCCGGGGATCGTACGCAAGAGAGGCGGGATGGGCGAGGCCGCCACGGCCGGTGGAGAACGTCGATCCCGGGAACCTACCTGTGTAGGTGGGCGCCGTATGAAAGAGCCCACGGGCTCAACCAGGGACAGCTCCCTTGGAGATCGATAAGGCCCCGGGGAATTTTGTCTCCTGTCGAGCAGGGCAGCCTCGCGCTGGGAAATGTAGTGGCCAATGCGGGGCGTTGCCAGAGCATCGTCGCATCAATGTTGCAGCCGGCAGATCGGCAGGGCTAATCCTCCGCAGGGTCCGGCCGCGACTCCGTCGCTGCGCCCTCCCCGCGGTGCGCCGAGCCCTCCTCCGCGCCGTTCATCATCGCTGCGATCTTCTCGATTCTCGCCGCGGCCTGGTCGAGCATCCCGGCAACCGAATCCTGCGCCGCGCTGACCTTGTCGAGAATGGCCGAGCGGGCATCGCGCAGGCTTTCGACCTCCGCCTCCAGTTCCTGCAGACGCCGTTTAGTGTCGCCGAGTTCGTCACCCAGTTCCATCGCCGCCATCAGCATGAGGCGCATGTCGCCGACCTCGCCGAAGCTCGACTTGTAGGCCTCGATCCGGCGGTCGATGTCGCGCGCGAGTTCCGCCAGCACGTGCTCCTGGCCCTCGTCGCAGCCCATCCGGTAGACACGGCCGTTGATGGAAACCGTCACTTGAGGCATGGCTTCCGCTCCGCCGTTCGCCCCCAACCCGGCGCACTCGATCCCGATACCGCCGCCATGACGACCCGCAGTTCCGATCGGTATGTCAGCCTGCCGGCTCCGTGTTGCCGCTCCGCGACCGGCCGGCGCCTTGTTCCAGCAGTCCGCGAATGGTGCCGATCGCCGTGTCCAGCCGGCCGGAGACGTCGCCGACGACGGCCTCCAGCTTGACGGCGCGCGCCTGCGACCGATCCAGCTCCTGGGCGAGGCGCGACCGGTCCTCGCCCAGAGTCCGCAGTTCTGCCTCAAGCGCCTCCTTGCTGCGCTCGTTTTCCTTGTGGCGCCGCACGGCAGCCTCGAGCGCATCGAGTGCGCCGAAAAAGCGCCGCTGTGCCCGTTCGACGGGACTGGTATCGACGTTCATGTCTCGCCTCCCCGCAAGCCGGTTCGCGGTATCGATGGTTTTCCCGCGAGACGGCACACTCGTGGCCGCCGCACCTTGTGGGCGAATCTCCCCAAGGGTCAAAGGATTAGCAAGGAGACATTAGGCATCGGTATAAGCGCGGGTCAACCGCCCGGGATAGCGGCACGCGCCGGTTATTAACCACAATCCATCAGGGCGCGCCTGAAGACCCGCCCGAGGCGGGAGGGCTCCCTGCGCCGGCGTCGATTGACTCGCCGATGCGAGGTGGTATTGATCGGCCCCATTTCGCGGGGTCGGCACCGTCCAACACAGACAGGCGTTACCTCGTTCGCCGCGAATCGCTCAATTCAGATGCCATTAAGCCGCTGCTCGCGACCAAGTTGGCCAACCGGATCTAAATGACAGAACAAGCCGTACAGGTCGATCACCGCGCGATGGCCAACGCCATCCGCGCGCTCGCCATGGATGCCGTCGAGGCGGCAAAATCGGGCCATCCCGGCCTTCCGATGGGTGCCGCGGACATCGCTACGGTGTTGTTCACCCGTTTCCTGAAATTCGACCCCAAGGATCCGGAATGGCCGGATCGCGACCGCTTCGTGCTGTCCGCGGGTCATGGCTCGATGCTGATGTATGCCGTGCTGCACCTGCTCGGATACGAGGCGGTGACGATCGAGGAGATCCGCAACTTCCGACAGCTCGGCTCGAAGACTGCCGGCCACCCGGAATACGGCCATACGCCGGGCGTGGAAACCACCACCGGTCCGCTCGGCCAGGGGCTTGCCAACGCGGTCGGCATGGCGATCGCCGAACGGCATCTGAACGCCGAGTTCGGCGACGACCTGGTGGACCACTACACCTACGCACTGGTCGGCGACGGCTGCCTCATGGAAGGCATAAGCCACGAGGCGATCTCGCTTGCCGGCCATCTCAGGCTCAATCGCCTCATCGTGCTGTTCGACGACAACGGGATATCGATCGACGGACCGACCAGCCTGACGGAGTCGACCGACCAGATCGCCCGGTTCCAGGCGGCGGGCTGGAACACGACCAGCATCGACGGCCACGATCCCGAGGCGATCGCGGACGCCGTCGAACAGGCAAGACGTTCGGACGCGCCGACCATGATCGCCTGCCGCACGAAGATCGGCTACGGCGCCCCGAACAAGCAGGGCACGGCGGCGACGCACGGCTCGCCGCTCGGCTCCGACGAGATCACGGCCGCCCGCCGCGAACTCGGGTGGGACAGCCCGCCCTTCGAGTTCCCCTCGCAGATCCGCGACGCCTGGCGGATCGCCGGCCTGCGCTCCGGACAGTCGCGCCGCGCCTGGCAGAAGCGCCTCGACGGCCTCGACCGCGACGTGCGCAACGAGTTCGAGCGGCGCATGCGCGGCGAGCTTCCCACCGAACTCAGCGCCGCGATCAAGTCGCTGAAGGAGAAGCTCGCGTCCGACAAGCCGGAAATGGCGACGCGAAAGGCTTCCGAAACCGCTCTTGCCGCCATCAATCCGGTGGTGCCGGAAACCATCGGCGGATCGGCCGACCTGACCGGCTCCAACAACACGCTGACGCCGACCCTCGGCATCATGTCGGCGGACAACTACGCCGGCCGGTTCATCCACTACGGAGTGCGCGAGCACGGCATGGCCGCAGCGATGAACGGCATGGCGCTGCATGGCGGCGTCATCCCCTATTCCGGCACGTTCCTGGTATTTTCCGACTATTGCCGCCCCTCGATCCGGCTGGCGGCGATGATGGGCGTCCGGACCATCCACGTCATGACCCACGACTCGATCGGACTCGGCGAGGACGGGCCGACGCACCAGCCGGTCGAGCACCTGGCGAGCCTCAGGGCGATCCCGAACCTCAACGTCTACCGCCCCGCCGACGCGACCGAGACGGCGGAATGCTGGCAGCTGGCGCTCGAATCGCGCGATCGGCCGAGCGTATTGGCGCTGACACGGCAGAACCTGCCGGCGCTGCGGACCTCGTTCATCGACGACAACTGCTGCGCGCGCGGCGCCTACGAGATCGTTTCGGCGAGCGCCCAGGCGCTGGTCACCCTGTACGCCAGCGGCTCGGAGGTCGCCCTGGCGATCCAGGCGCGCACGATGCTGGAGCGCGACGGCATTCCCACCCGGGTCGTGTCGGTGCCGTGCTTCGAACTGTTCGAGGAACAGTCCGTCGCCTATCGCCGTTCGATTCTCGACGATACTCCCGTGCGGGTCGCCGTGGAGGCGGCGATCAGGCAGGGCTGGGACAAGTTCATCGGACGCGGCGGCGGCTTCGTCGGCATGAAGGGCTTCGGGGCCAGTGGCCCCTACAAGGCCCTCTACGAGCATTTCGGCATCAATGCCGCAGCGGTCGTGGCCGAGGCGAAACGGCGCGTTGAAGAGCTGCAGCAGATAGACGACGCCTGAGCAACCGGGCCGGCAGCGGCCCCTGTTTGATCAAACCGAACGCCGGACGGCTTCGGACGTTACGTGGAATGGGAGACGAGGGTATGGCTGTCAGAGTTGCGATCAACGGGTTCGGACGCATCGGCCGGCTGGTGCTGCGCGGGATCATCGAATCCGGCCGCACCGACATCGAGGTGGTGGGCATCAATGATCTCGGCCCGATCGAGACCAATGCGCATCTGCTGCGCTACGACAGCGTGCACGGCCGCTTTCCCGAAGAGGTCACCATCGACGGCGATACGATGAACGCCGGCCGCGGCCCCATCAGGGTGACCGCGATCCGCGACCCGAAGGAGCTGCCGTGGAAGGAGCTCGACGTCGACATCGCTCTCGAATGCACGGGCATCTTCGCCGACCGCGACAAGGCCGCAATGCACCTGGAGGCCGGCGCCCGGCGCGTGCTCGTGTCCGCTCCCGCCACCAATGCCGACCTCACCGTGGTCTACGGCGTCAACCATGATCAGTTGAAGCCGGAGCACACCGTCGTCTCGAACGCGTCGTGCACCACCAACTGTCTCGCCCCGGTGGCCAAGGTCATCAACGATGCGATCGGCATCGAGAAGGGCTTCATGACGACGATCCACTCCTATACCGGCGACCAGCCGGTTCTCGACACAATGCACAAGGATCTCTACCGCGCCCGGGCGGCGGCCATGTCGATGATCCCGACCACCACGGGTGCTGCCCGCGCCGTCGGCCTCGTCCTGCCGGAACTGAACGGCAAGCTCGACGGCGTCTCGGTGCGCGTGCCCACTCCCAACGTGTCGGTCATCGACTTCAAGGTTGTCGCCAGGCGCGACACCTCGGTCGAGGAAGTCAACGAGGCGGTGAAGGCCGCGGCCGGTTCGAACGAGCTGAAGGGGATCCTCGCGGTCACCGACCAGCCGCTGGTGTCCGTCGACCTGAACCACGATCCGGCGTCGTCGACCTTCGCCCTCGACCAGACCAAGGTGATGGACGGCAACTTCGTCCGCGTCATGTCCTGGTACGACAACGAGTGGGGCTTCTCCAACCGCATGGCCGACACGGCGGTGGCGATGAGCAAGCTCGGCTGAAAGGGCGGACCCGCGACGGTTGGATGAAGCCCGGAGGCCGCCTGACATGACATCCTTCCGCACGATCGACGACCTTGACGTCAACGGCAAGCGCGTGGTCCTGCGCGCCGACCTGAACGTGCCGGTCGCCGACGGCAAGGTCAGCGACGCGACGCGTATCGACCGGGCGGCCGACACGATCCGGGTCCTGCTCGACAAGGGCGCGGCGGTGCTGGTGCTGTCCCATTTCGGCCGCCCCAAGGGCAAGGTCGTGCCCGAGATGTCGCTGAAACCCGTCGTGTCCGCCCTGTCGGAGGCCCTCGGTCGCCCGGTACGCCTCGTCGAGACGGACTGGACGGACGGTGCGGCGCAGACGGCCGCGGACGGTGCCGCCCCGGGCGACGTCCTGCTGTTTGAGAACACCCGTTTCCACCCGGGCGACGAGGCCAACGACGACGGTCTGGCCGAAACCCTCGCCGGGCTCGGCGACGTCTTCGTCAACGACGCCTTCTCCGCCGCCCACCGCGCCCATGCCTCCACCGTCGGCATTGCCCATCACCTGCCGGCGGCTGCGGGACTGACGATGGCCGCCGAGATCGAGGCGCTGGAGAAGGCCCTCTCCAGCCCCGAGCGCCCGGTGATCGCCATCGTCGGCGGCGCCAAGGTGTCGACCAAGATCGACCTGCTCGCAAACCTCGTCGAGAAGGTCGACGAGCTGGTGATCGGCGGCGGCATGGCCAATACGTTTCTGGCCGCCCAGGGCCATCCCGTCGGCAACTCGCTGTGCGAACGCGACAAGCTCGACACCGCCCTGGAGATCGAGGCAGCGGCGCGGGCCGCGAATTGCGAACTCGTGCTGCCGACCGACGTGATCGCCGCCAAGGCGTTCGAGGCGAACGCGCCGCACCGGGTCTGCGGCCTCGACGAGGTCGCCGACGACGAGATGATCCTGGACATCGGTCCTGCGACCGAGGCCGACCTGGAGGCCCGCCTGTCGAAGGCCCGCACCGTGCTTTGGAACGGCCCGTTCGGCGCCTTCGAGCTGGCGCCGTTCGATGCCGGCACGAACGCGGTCGCCCGCGCGGCGGCACGCCTGACGAAGGCCGGCCGGCTGCTGTCGGTCGCCGGCGGCGGTGACACCGTCGCCGCCCTGAACAAGGCCGGCGTGACCGACGACTTCACCTTCGTTTCCACCGCCGGCGGCGCCTTTCTCGAATGGCTCGAAGGCAAGGCGTTGCCGGGCGTCGAAGTTCTGCGAAAATAGACATTTCAACTGGGACATGAGGAGCAAACGATGAGCGAACGGCTCGAGGACATAGCCCAGGCCATGGTGGCCGACGGGAAGGGCATTCTCGCCGCCGACGAGAGCTCGGGCACGATCAAGAAGCGTTTCGACTCGATCGGCGTCACGTCGACCGAGGAGAACCGCCGCGATTATCGCGAGATGCTGTTCCGTGCCGACGAGGCGATGAAGTCCTGCATTTCCGGGGTCATCCTGTACGACGAAACGATCCGCCAGAAGGCCGTCGACGGCACGCCGCTGGCCGACCTGATCAAGGCGGCCGGGTCTATTCCCGGTATCAAGGTCGACGCCGGCGCCAAGCCGATGGCCGGCTTTCCCGGCGAGAAGGTCACTGAGGGCCTCGACGGCTTGCGCGAGCGGCTGCAGGAGTACCACAAGCTCGGCGCCCGCTTCGCCAAGTGGCGCGCGGTCATCGACATCGCCGAGGGCACCCCGACCTGGGGCTGCATCAAGGCGAACGCCCACGCGCTGGCCCGCTACGCGGCACTGTGCCAGGAAAACGGCATCGTACCGATCGTCGAGCCGGAGGTGCTGATGGACGGACCGGTTGCCACCCATGACGCGGACCGCTGCTATCAGGTCACCGAGTGGACACTGAACACGGTCTTCGACGAACTGTTCGAGCAGCGGGTCCTGCTCGAGGGCATGATCCTGAAGCCGAACATGATCGTCGCCGGCAAGAACGCCTCCAGCCAGGCGGGAGCGGAGGAAGTGGCCGAGAAGACCGTCCGCTGCCTCAAGTCCTGCGTGCCGGCCGCCGTGCCCGGCATCGCCTTCCTGTCGGGCGGCCAGTCCGACGAGGAGGCGACGCAGCACCTCTCGCTGATGAACGAGCTCGGACCGCTGCCCTGGAAGCTGACCTTTTCCTACGGCCGCGCCCTGCAGGCGGCCGCCCTGCAGGCCTGGGGCGGCAAGCCGGAGAACGTCGCCGCCGCGCAGCGCGCCTTCACCCACCGCGCCAGGATGAACGGCCTGGCCGCAACCGGTCGCTGGACCGCCGAGTTGGAGAAGGCCGCCTGACCGCGGCGTTTGCCAGGTTCGTGGCGACGCGATCCCGGGCGGGCGTTCCGTCCGGGCGCGAGCCCGTGCCGGAGTGCATGAACCGCGCGGTGCAACGTCGTTAACGGGAGGTTAACAAAACGGCGCGCATCATGGCGTCCGCTTGGCAGCCGGTCCCATGTTTTGCCTTATTCGCGGGGTAACGGACTGGTTTCGACCGAATTAATCAGCCGTTAACGATTGCCCAAGGCCATGGAACACGCCCCCGCTCGTCTCGTCCTCGTCACGCCTTCCAATATCGACGCCGCGGAGTTTGCGCCGAAACTGATCGAGGCGCTCGACGCCGGCAGCATCGCCGCGGTCATCCTGGACCTTGCTTCGGAAGACGTCGCCGACTGGCGCCGCGCCACGGAAATTCTGTGCCCGATCGCTCAGGAGCGGGGCACCGCCTTCCAGTTGCACAATCGCCCGGAACTTGTCCGGGAGCTGGGTGCCGACGGCTCCCACATGACCCTCGGTACCGAGGCGCTCTCCTCCGCAATACGCATGCTGAGGCCCGACATGATCGTCGGCGCCGGCGACTGTACGACCCGGCATGCCGCGATGCTGCTGGGGGAGATCACGCCCGACTACGTCCTGCTGGGCCGGCTGGATCCCGAGGGAGACATACCCGCGACCCATAACCTGGTCGAATGGTGGAGCGACCTGTTCCAGTTGCCTTGCGTGGCGCTGTGCGCCGAGGACTGGGATACGGTGGAAGCAACCGTCGACGGCGGCGCCGACTTCATCGCCTTGCGCGACCTGGTCTGGACCAATCGCGGCGGCATTGCCCAAGCTGTAGAGAAGGCTCTCGACATCGCCGCCAGGCTTCGTGTGGAGGCGGCATGAAGCTGGTTGCGTTCGTCGCGATCGGGATCGGACTGTTTCTCGTCGGCGGTCCGGCGCTGGCGCAGGACGACTCCACGGCGCGGGACGTTCCTTACGGCGCCTACCAGCGTGGCTACTATCTGACGGCGTTCCGGTCCGCGCTCGAACGCGCCCAGGATGGCGATTCCGCCGCGCAGACGCTGCTCGGCGAACTCTACGCCAAGGGTCTCGGCATCCCGAAGGACATGGAGCAGGCCGTCTGGTGGTACAGCCAGGCAGCCGTCGCTGGCAACCGCGAGGCCCAGTTCGCGCTGGCCCTGGCTCTGGCCCGCGGCGAGGGTACCGACAAGGACGAGGAGAAGGCGGCAGGCTGGTTCGAGGCCGCCGCCAACAAGGGACACGTCGAGGCCCATTACAATCTCGCGCTGATCTACGTGGAGGGCGAGCACCGCAGGCGCGACATGGCGAAGGCGGCCGAACTCCTCGCCTTCGCGGCCGAACGTGGCCATACGCCGTCGCAGTACAATCTGGCCCTGCTCTACGGCCAGGGCGAGGGCCTGCCGCGCGACATGGGCAAGGCGCTGCAGTGGATGCAGCGCGCCGCCGAAGCCGGCATGCCGCTTGCCGAGGTGGAGCTCGGAGTGATGCTGTTTCGCGGCGAGGGAACGGAGCCCGACGAAAAGGAAGCTGCGCGGTGGTTCACGCGAGCGGCCGAAAAAGGCAATCCGGTCGCTCAGAACCGCCTGGCGCGCCTCTATGCCGACGGTCGCGGCGTAGAAATGGACCCGGTCGAGGCGGCGAAGTGGCACATTCTCGCCCGCGCCTCCGGGGTCAGCGATGCCTGGCTCGACGGCTATCTCGGATCGCTTGAGGAAGAGCAGGTCGAGGAAGCGGAACAGCGCGTCGAGGAATGGGCGTCCGGGCTGTCGATGGGCCTCGGCAACGTGATTTTCTAGTGCTTCCGCCGCCAAGGTTTGCTAGTAACGGCGCCGTTCAATCCCTCCGGTCACCCTGTCGGTCATAGGTCAGGACCGGCGCCGGGACCCCGTCCCGGTCCGCCGACGAGCGTTACCATGACCGCACGGCCGGCGGCCGGAGCCATTCGCGAGCAACCGAGATGAAGATCAACGGAAACCAGATCACCCCGGGCAACGTCCTGCAGCACAAGGGCGGGCTGTGGGTCGCGGTCAAGACGAACGCCGTCAAGCCGGGCAAGGGTGGCGCCTTCAATCAGGTCGAACTGAAGAACCTGATCGACGGCACCAAGCTGAACGAGCGCTTCCGCGCCGACGAAACCGTCGACAAGGTGCGGCTCGACCAGAAGGACTTCCAGTTCCTCTACGCCGAGGGCGAGAATCTCATCTTCATGGACCTGGAGACCTACGAGCAGCTCGAACTGCACGAGGATTTCGTCGGCGAGCGCGCCGCCTTCCTGCAGGACGGCATCACGGTCACCGTGGAGCTTTACGAGGGCAAGCCGATCGGCATCACCCTGCCGCAGCACGTGACCCTCGAGATCGTCGAGGCGGATCCGGTGGTGAAGGGTCAGACGGCAGCCTCCTCCTACAAGCCGGCAAAGATGGAAAACGGCGTTCGCATCATGGTGCCGCCGTTCGTCACGACCGGCGAGCGGATCGTCGTCGATACCAACGAATTGACCTATGTGAAGCGCGCCGACTAGGTGTCGCCATCGGCATGACACGTCCCCGCGCTTCCGGACAAACCAGGCAGCAGCTTCGAATCTGATCCTATGGCACGCTCCGCCCTTCTCAACGTGATGGTCACGGCGGCCACCAAGGCCGGCCGCGCGCTCGTGCGCGATTTCGGCGAGGTGGAGCAATTGCAGGTCTCGATGAAGGGGCCCGGCGACTTCGTCTCCGCCGCCGACCACAAGGCCGAGAAGATCGTCCGCGAGGAACTGCAGCGGGTGCGGCCGACCTACGGGCTGCTGCTGGAGGAATCCGGCGAGATAAAGGGCAGCGACCCGCAGCACCGCTGGATCGTCGACCCGCTTGACGGCACGACGAACTTCCTGCACGCCATTCCCATGTTCGCTGTATCGATCGGGCTCGAGCGCGACGGCGAAATCGTCGCCGGGGTGATCTTCAATCCGATCATGAACGAGCTGTTCGTGGCCGAGAAGGGCATCGGCGCCTTCCTCAACGACCGGCGGATGCGGATAGCCCAGCGCCGGGAGCTGTCCCAGGCGGTCATCTGCTGCGGCGTGCCGCACCAGGGTCGCGGCAACCATCGCACCTTCCTGAAGGACCTCGCGCCGGTGATGGCCGCCAGCGCCGGGATCCGGCGCACGGGATCGGCGTCGCTGGACCTCGCATGGGTCGCGGCCGGACGCTTCGACGGTTTCTTCGAACGTGGGCTGAACCCCTGGGACGTCGCGGCCGGCCTCGTGATCGTCAGCGAAGCCGGCGGCTTCGCGACCGATTATTCGGGGCGCGGCTCGGCGCTCTACGCGGACTCGATCATCGCCGCGAATCCGGAGATTCACCGCCAGTTGGTCGACAAAATCGCCGGCGCCTGAAGGCCGGGCGCGCTTACTGCTTGGACATGCGGGTCCGTCGGCGGTAACTTGCGTTGCGTGAAAGTGCCCGATACTAGCGGTTAGACCGTTATCCACCCGTCGCCGGGAGCAACTCCGGGAACACATGGCCCGACTTCAAGACCCCCAGAAACTCGCAACCCCGCGCATCTATCTGGTGCGTATGGTCGTTTTCCTGGTGATTGCCGGGTTCATCGGGGCGATCCTGTTCCCGCAGGTCTACTCTGCCTTCATGTCGAACCCCGGCCTCAACGGCCTGATCATCGGCGTGCTGTTCATCGGCATCGCCCTGGCGATCCGCCAGGTGTTCCGGCTGTTCCGCGAGGTGGCCTGGGTCAACGACTTCCGCCTCGCCGACCCGGGCCTCGAGGTCGCCCGCCCGCCGGTACTGCTGGCGCCGATGGCCGCGCTGCTGCGCGACCGGGTCGGCCGGATGGCGATTTCGGCCCCGACCATGCGCTCGATCCTCGATTCGATCGCGATGCGTCTCGACGAGTCCCGCGACCTTGCCCGCTACATGACCGGTCTGCTGGTCTTCCTCGGACTTCTCGGCACCTTCTGGGGCCTGCTGCTGACGGTCGGCTCGGTCGCCGGCACCATCCAGTCGCTCGACATCGGCTCGGGCGACACCGGCGTGATCTTCGAGGACCTCAAGGCAGGCCTGCAGGCGCCCCTCGCCGGCATGGGAACGGCCTTCTCCTCGTCGCTGTTCGGCCTTGCCGGCTCGCTGATCCTCGGCTTCCTCGATCTGCAGGCCGGGCAGGCCCAGAACCGGTTCTACAACGACCTGGAAGACTGGCTGTCGTCGGTCACCGAGATCACCGGCGGCGAGGAACGGGCCGCGGAGGAGCCGCGCACGGTCGCTGTCGCCGCGCCGGCGCCGGTGCAGGCGCCGCCGATCGACACGAGCGGCATGCAGAAGTCGCTCGACCGGCTTGCCGAGCTGATGAGCGAAGGCGGTTCGAACCGCGCCGCCACTGCGGCCATGGCCGATCTCGCCGAAGGCATCCAGGGCCTCGTCCAGCACATGCGCTCGGAACAGAAGATGATCCGCGAATGGGTCGAGGCCCAGGCCGACCGCCAGAACGAGATCCGCGATCTGCTTGCCCGCCTCGCCGACCGCGAGAAGGTGTAGGCCGGGCCCATGTCCATGTCCCCTGGTCGGCGTCGCAGTCGCCAGATCGACTACTGGCCGAGCTTCGTCGACGTTCTCACGAACGTGCTGCTGGTCTTCATCTTCCTGCTCTCGGTGTTCGTGCTGGCGCAGTTCTTCCTGAGCCAGGAGATCTCCGGCCGCGACACCGTGCTGAACCGGCTCAACCTGCAGATCGCCGAGCTGACCGAACTGCTCGCCATGGAGCGGGCCGGCAGGCGCTCTATCGAGGACCAGCTGGCGATCCTGCAGTCGAACCTGCAAAGCACCGAAGCAGACCGGGAGCGCCTGCAGGGCCTGCTGTCGGCGCAGACCGGCGACGCCGAGGCCGCGGGCGGCCAGATCGCCGAACTCAACGTCGAACTGGACGAGGAGAAGCGGATCAGCCAGCGGGCGCTTGCCCAGGTCGAACTGCTGAACCAGCAGATCTCGGCGCTGCGCCGGCAGATCGCCGCCCTCGAGGACGCGCTCGAGGCCTCCGAGGACCGCGACCGTGAGAGCCAGTCGAGGATCGCCGATCTCGGCCGACGCCTGAACGTGGCGCTCGCCCAGAAGGTGCAGGAACTGTCGCGCTACCGTTCGGACTTCTTCGGACGCCTGCGGGAGATCCTCAGCCAGCGCTCCGACATCCGCGTCGTCGGCGACCGCTTCGTGTTCCAGTCCGAGGTGCTGTTCCCGTCGGGCTCCGACGTCATCAACGCCGCCGGCACCCAGGAGCTCGACAAGCTCGCCAGCGCCATTCTCGAGCTCGAGCAGGAAATTCCGCCTGAAATCGAATGGGTGCTCCGGGTCGACGGGCACACCGACGCCCGGCCGATCAACTCGGCCCGCTTCCAGTCCAACTGGGAGCTCGCGTCGGCGCGGGCCATCTCGGTGGTGCGCTACCTGATCGACAAGGGGGTCGATCCGCAGCACCTCGTCGCTGCCGGCTTTGCCGACAACTATCCCCTCGTCGAGGGCGATACGGACGACGCCTATTCCGCCAATCGCCGTATCGAACTGAAGCTCACCGAGCGCTGAACGGCGGCCGGAGGCGACACCTTCGGTCGGGCCCTACTCCGCCGCCCGTCCTGATACCCGGGCGTCCTCGTCGGTCTCGAACTGCAGCCGCGCCAGGCGGGCATAGAGGCCGTCCTGGGCGTACAGCGACTTGTGCGTCCCCTCCTCGACGATCCTTCCCTCGTCCATGACCAGGATCCGGTCGGCGCTGAGCACCGTTGCCAGGCGATGGGCGATGACCAGCGTCGTGCGGCCCTGCATCAGGCCGTCGAGGGCGCGCTGCACCGCGGTCTCGCTTTCGGCATCCAGCGCCGAGGTCGCCTCGTCGAGCAGCAGGATCGGCGCGTCGCGCAGGATCGCCCTGGCGATCGCGATGCGCTGGCGCTGGCCGCCCGACAGCGTGACGCCGCGTTCGCCGACGAGTGTCCGGTAGCCCTCCGGCAGCGCGGCGATGAAGTCCTCCGCATGGGCGGCGACGGCGGCGGCGCGGATCTCGTCGTCCGTCGCATCGGGGCGGCCATAGGCGATGTTCTCCGCCACCGTGCCGGCAAAGATGACGGTGTCCTGCGGCACCACGGCGACCCGGCGGCGCAGCGCGTGCGGGTCGGCATCGCGCAACGGCACGCCGTCGATGCGGATCGTGCCCCGATCGGCATCGTAGAAGCGCAGCAGCAGGTGGAAGATGGTGCTCTTGCCGGCGCCGGAGGGACCGACGATCGCCACCGTCTCGCCCGGCGCCACCGCAAAGCTGACATCATGCAGCGCCGGCGCGTCGGACCGGGTCGGATAGGCGAAGGAGACCTGGTCGAACGCGATCTCGCCGCGCGGCGGCTCCGGCATCGGCACGGGCCGGGCCGGTGCCAGGATTGACGACCTGCGGCCCAGGAGATCCGCCAGGCGCTCCGCGGCACCGGCGGCTGCCTGCACCTCGCCCCACACCTCGCTCAATGCACCGAGCGCGCCGGCGGCGAACACCGCGTAGAGCAGGAACTGGCCGAGCGTGCCCGCCGTCATTCGCCCCGCCAAGACATCGCGAGCACCATACCACAGCACCGCGACGACACTGGCAAAGACCAGGAACAACGCCACGAAGGTCAGGGCCGCGCGGGCCTTGGCGCTCAGCCGCGCAGCATCGAATGCCTCCTCCGCGGCGGCCCGGAAGCGGCCGCCGGCAAGGGCCTCGTTGGTGAAGGACTGCAGGACGCGGACCGCGCCGATGTTCTCCGTAGCGTAGGCGGTCGCATCGGCCAGGGTATCCTGGGCCTGGCGCTGGCGGCGCCGGACCGCGCGGCCGAACCCGACCAGCGGCAGCACGATCACCGGAATCACCGCCAGCACCAGCACCGACAGGCGCGGGCTGGTGACGACCATCATGACCACTGCGCCGATGCCCAACAGGATGTTGCGCAAGGCGATCGAAGCGCTGGCGCCGACGGCCGACTTGATCTGGGTGGTATCGGCGGTCAGCCTCGAGATCACCTCGCCGGATTTTGCCGTGTCGAAGAAGTCGGCGCCGAGCGATATCACCCGGGCGAAGACGTCGGAGCGCACGTCGGCCACCACCCGCTCGCCGAGCCAGGTGACGAGGTAGTAGCGCGCCGCGCTGGCGGTCGCCAGCACCAGCACCACCACGATCAGCATGGCGAAGTACTGGTTGATGAGCTCGGTGTTGTCGGCGTCGAAGCCGAAATCGATCATGCGGCGCACGGCCTGCGGAACGGCCAGCGTTGCACCGGCGGCGGCGATCAGTGCGATGAAGGCGAGGAACAGCCGGCCGCGATACCGCAGCACATATGGCAGGAGCACGCGCAACGGTGCGATCGCCTGTCGGCCCCTGGTTCGCGCCCCGGTGCCATCGTGCAACGCACCCGCATCAGCCGGCGCCGTGTGATCGGCCATATCTCGTACCTGCCTGCTTCCTCGTGGTCGGAAAATGCAACATGCATCCACCGAGGGGCAATCGGGCGCTATGCCGCGCCGTCGTCAAGATCTTCGCGGCTCGAACCGAAGCGGTCCGACCTGGCCCGCGCAGTCAGTCTATCACGCGCGGATGCTCCATTATCGGGATCCCGCGACCGGCGACCGCCAAACTCGTATCTTGTTCGATCTCAAATAATTGATCTGTCTCCGCCCGCGCCCTTCGCGCACCTGAACGGCGGATGAACGCGCGGTTCAGGCTGGGTTCGAGGGACCCCGCGTAGAACCGTCACCGTCAACAGCACGCGGCACGACCCGCACGACCAGGAGACGGAACAATGACCCGCACGTTCTTCATCGCCACCGCCATCGCCACCGCCCTCGGCCTGTCCGCGGTGCCCGCCATGGCCAACAGCGTCTACCTCAACCAGTACGGCTGGGGCAACGCCGCCGGCGGCGCACAGGCCGGCCACAACAACACCATCGGCATCCACCAGAACGGCATCTTCAACGGCGCCGTCAGCCAGCAGCAGGGCAAGAACAACCTGTCGGCGATCGGCCAGAACGGCTTCAACAATTCCGCCGGCACCTGGCAGAAGGGCAAGAACAACGCCGCCGGCATCGGCCAGTTCGGCGCCAACCACAACGCCGTCATCAGCCAGGACGGCAATGGCAACGTCGCCGCCGGCGTGCAGACCGGCAACGGCTGCACCGGCGCCGTCACCCAGGCCGGCAGCGGCAACGTCGCAGCCTTCGTCCAGGCCTGCCCGTAAGCAGCCGCCGTCGACCATCCAGCGATCGGCCGGGCGGGGGCTCCCCCACCCGGCCGCAGCCTTTTCGACCAGGCCTACATGCCCGGCTCGCGGGACCCCGTTCCGCCGGCCGACCACCGGTACAGAAGGAGACACCACCATGACTCGCACCCACAGGCGCTTTGCCGCCCGCATCCTGCCCGCCGTCCTCGGCCTCGGCATGATCGGCATCGGCGCGACCCCGTCGGCCCCGGCTCGGGCCAGCGCAGCGGTCCCGGTCAGCTGCGAGATCCTCGCCACGAGGTCCGGCGGCGCGGTCGCGCTTTCCGGAATCCTCCACGCCGACACCGCCGTGCAGGGCTTCTACTGGCTTTCCGTCGTCGCCACCGGCGGCGGCTCCTCCAACATCAGCCAGAGCGGCGGCTTCTCGGTCGAGTCCGGCGGCGCCATCACCCTCGGCCAGGTCACGCTCGTCAATTCCGGCGCCGTCTACGATGCCAGACTGAAGGTCACGATTTCCGACAGGACCTACAGCTGCACTCAGCGCATCGGCAGCAAGACCTGAACCGCCGACGACACGATGCGCGAAATCAAGGGCTCCGGCATGCCGGAGCCCCTTGTTTTACCAGGGTTGTTTTTGGCCCCCGACAATTTTTCCTGATGAACGCCACGTGAACGGCCGGTTCCGGTTCGGTTCAGCCGCCCGGAGCGAAACTGCGCTCATCGCTTGGCGACACAGACCAGCCAGCAACGCCAGATCCAGGAGACAGAGATGACCCGCACGACCCTCAAGACCGTCGCCGCCAGCCTCGTCGCAGCCGCGATCGCCACCACCGCGCTCACCGCCCCGACCACCCCCGCAGTCGCCGGCAACTGCACGTCCTACTCCTACGTCCCGCAGACCCCGGACGACGTCGAGAAGATGAAGCTCGGCCTGCAGATCCATTCGATCCTGAACGGTGGCGCGAACGCCGCCGTCCATCAGAACGGCAACGGCAACGCCGCGGGCGTCGCCCAGGGTGGCGCAGGCAACTCCGCCTTCGTCTATCAGAACGGCAACAACCACAACGGCACCGTCCAGCAGAACGGCAACAACAACGGCCATCTGATGTGGCAGTACGGGAACGGTGCTTCCAAGCACGTCAACCAGAACGGCGGCCAGTACAGCGCATCGGTCTCGATCGGCTGCTAGGCCCGGCTCCAGACCCGGACACGAAACAACGGCGCGGTCGAGAGACCGCGCCGTTCTTCTTTCTCGGAGCCGTCGTGTCCCCGGCAGCCGTCTCGCTCACTCGGCGGCGGCAACCCTTTCAACCGCTCCGGCCTTGCCGGCCACGCGGGCCCGGATCTCGTCGCCGCTGCGCTTGCGCGCCAGCGCTTCCTCGCCACCTGTTGTCGCGTGATAGAGGTCGAGCGCCTCGAACTCGTCGGCCTCGGGCGGCGCGATGGCAAGATCCGTGTAGGTCCAGCGGTCGGGCGCCTTGAGCGCAGCATCGAGCATCTTCTTGGTCCGGCGATAGACCCTGAAATAGCCGACCGCCTTGGACACGGTTTCTCCGAAATAGCGGGGGTAGAAGACCAGCGGGTTCTCGCGCCGCATGCTGGAACGGCGGTCGCGCCGGAATTTGCGGCGCAGCGCCCCGCCTTCCAGCGGATGCACGCCCTCGTACAGGATCATCAGGTAGAACCACAGGATCGTCGTCAGCGTCGTCCCCGGCCGGCCGAGCTTGTTGGCGCAGACCCGCTTGATGATCGTCTCGATGTGCTCGGGCGTGTAGAACGTGTTCCAGGCGAGCTTGTAGGCCTCTTCCCACTCGGTATCGGACATCCCGCCGGAATGATGCGCGACCCGGTGGTTGAGATCGTACTTGTTCATATCGGGATCCATCCACACCCCCTTCTCCCACAATTTCTTGTGGTCCTCGGAGCCGGGCAGCGGAGTGAGGAAGAAGAACTCCAGGATGTCGACCGGCAGTTCGCGCTTGATGATCTCGATGTCGCGGGCGATCGTTTCCTTGGTGTCGGACGGGAAGCCGATGATGTAGCCCGCGTAGGTGATGGCGCCGTGATTGCGCCATTTCTGCAGCATTTCGCGGTAGTCGGTGATCTTGTTCTGCCGCTTCTTGGCGGCGATCAGGTTGTCCGGATTGATGTTCTCCAGTCCGATGAACACGCGCCGGACACCGGCCTGCGAGGCTTTCTCGATGAAGTTCGGGATCTTGTGGCAGAGCGTGTCGACCTGGATCGTGAAGCCGATGTTCATGCCCTCGCCCTGGCGCATCTCGATCAGCTTGTCGAAAAGGGGCTCCCAGTCCTTGTTGCGGGCGAAGTTGTCGTCGGTGATGAAGAAGCGCTTGATGCCGTCCGCATAGTTCTCCCGCACGATGCGCTCGAGGTCGTCGACCGAGCGGATCCGGCTCTTGCGGCCCTGCACGTTTATGATCGTGCAGAACGAGCATTGATAGGGGCAGCCGCGGCCGAGATCGATGCTCGATAGCGATCCCGAGGTCCGCGCCACATGCTTGCGCGGCAGAATCGGCGGCGGCTCGCCGATGAGCGACGGCAGATCGTTCATGTGATTGTAGAGCGGCGCCAGTTGTCCTTCGAAGGCGTCGCGCAGCACGACGTCGAGCCGGCCTTCCTCGGCCTCGCCGGCAAACAGCGAAATGCCGAGCTCCTGGGCAGCCCGGATGTCTTCGGGGAGTTCCGGCAGCATCGCCAGGCAACCGGAGACATGGAAGCCGCCGACGCAGACCGGGAGGCCGGCCTCGAGGAACGGCCGCGCCAGGTCGACGGCGCGCGGAAACTGGTTCGACTGCACGCCGACGAGGCCGATCAGCGCCCTGCCGCCGGCCTCCTCGATCATGCGGATGATCTTGTCAGGGCGTACCCGACGATTGGTTTCGTCGTAGGTGTGCAGCCGGATGTCGACACCGCTGCCGAGCACCTCGCGCTTGCGGGCATCTTCCGCGAGCGCGTTGAGGCAGGCAAGGGTATTGGAGGGAATGGCCGAGCGTAGCCACTGAATGGGATAGCCGTCATCGTCGTAATGGGTCGGCTTGATCATTACGAAATGGAAGATCGGCGGGCCGGCGGCTGACGCCTTAACCATCGCGAAATCCTTTGGTTTCCGCAGGAAATTCAAACACTAGCCGAATTATTTTTTCAGACAAGTGCAATCCCCGGCACCCATCGCCCGAAGACTGTTCCGATTGCCCGTATCTCCCCCGCTTGCCCCGGATGCCGTTCCGCGATATAGGCAGCGTCGAATTCCGTAACATCCGCGATACGCGAAGCGGCGTCATGGGCGCCGGGAAGAAGGTTTGAGCGATGAAGAAGGACATCCACCCGGACTACCACCTCATCAAGGTGGTCATGACGGACGGCACCGAGTACCAGACGCGGTCGACCTACGGCGAGGAGGGCGCGACCCTCAATCTCGACATCGATTCCAAGACCCACCCTGCCTGGACCGGCGGTTCACAGCACCTGATCGACCGGGGTGGTCGCCTCAGCCGCTTCAAGAAGAAGTACGAAGGCTTCATCTGAGCAGGCCCGGAAGGTACAGACGACGAAAAGCCCCGGCCTCGGGGCTTTTTCTTGTCTGCAGTCCGGACCGGAGGCCCCGCCAGGGCCGCCGATGATCCAAATCTAGCTTCCGCCGAAGGCCGTGCGCAGCCGGGCGAATTGAGTCATGACCGGGTGATCGTCTGCCGCGACGGATTCGGACTCCCCGCGCAACTGCATGTCCAGATGGCGGACCCGGTCCTGCAGGCGCAGGCTGCGCCCGATCAGCTCCCGCAACCCGGCCGGGAGGTCGTCGAAGGCTTCAGCCTGCTGCCGGTCCTCCGGATGCTCGAGCCGGACCTTGCGCTTTTCCTCGCTGGCCTGATCGGTCGACATCTCGCCCTCGTTGGCGGCGCGCTGCAGCAGCAGCCACGACGCGATCTGCATCAGGCGCGTGGTCAGCTTCATGCTTTCGGTGGCATAGGCGAGCCCGGCAAGGCGGCTGAGATTGCGCGACTCGATACGGCCGGGGCCGTCCAGGTAGTCGGCCGTTTCCTCGAGCAGGGCCATGCCGTCGCGAAACAGGCCGTCGAAGGTCCCCGAGCCGGCCATCTTCTCGGCGAAGGAAACCGCATCGAGAACGGAGGCGGTCGCCGCGCGCGTGTCTGGCCTGTCGTTCTCCATGCAAACCCTGTCGTCTCGTGTGGTCCGGGCCGGTTCGCGCCAGCGCCGCTCGGCTCAATGCCCGATTCGGCACCGGCCGGCCAATCGCAACCGCGCGTGGCTCCTCATCTCCGACGGAGAGGCGCTCGCCGGAGCCGGATCATCGTGACAGCCATATTGCAATGCAATGGCGAAAAGAAAAGAGCCGCCTTGAAGCGGCTCAGTTGGTTAACAGGGAGGCGTCAAACAGAGTGGACAGGAGCCACTCGAAATCCAGAAGACTGGATAACCGCCTGTTTACCCTGAAAAGCCTAATAAACGATTAACCGGTGTACAGTCCGTCACGACTTGGAGAAGAGCCCTTCGGCGGCGTCGCGGGTCGAGGCCTTCGACCGGATATCGGCCTCGAGCCGCTCGATCTCCGCCTTCAGAAGCACGATACGCGCCTTCAGCTCGTTCACGGACAGCACCGAAAGGTCCATTCCGATTTCGTGTTCCGGCGTTCTTTTCGGCTTGTCGTCGTCAAGGAACATGGCGTCCGCTCCCCTGCTTTCCGGTCGTGGCCGTGACCGCGACCGGCAGTTTAGGCCCGGCGCCATTGTCACGGAAGGGGACGGCGGCTATTCCGTGCGAGCCGGCTTGCCGGACCCGACCGAACCGAGGAGACCGCAGGCGATGACCATACTGCCCCGCACGATGACCGCGATCGAGATACGCGAGCCCGGCGGCCCCGACGTTCTGGTGCCGGCCGAGCGGCCGGTGCCCAAGCCGGGCGGCTGCGAGATCCTGGTGCGGGTGTCGGCGGCGGGGGTCAATCGGCCCGACGTGCTGCAGCGCATCGGGGTCTACGCGCCGCCGCCGGGCGCCTCCGACATTCCCGGCCTCGAGGTCGCCGGAACGGTGGTCGCCGTCGGCGACGGCGCCGCGCGCTTCAAGGTCGGCGACAAGGTCTGTGCGCTGCTGCCCGGCGGCGGCTACGCCGAGTACTGCACGGTCGACGCCACCAACGCCCTGCCCCTGCCCGCCGGGCTGTCGTTCACCGAGGCGGCCGGAATCCCCGAAACCTTCTTCACCGTATGGACGAACGTGTTCGATCGAGGCGGCCTCAAGCCAGGCGAGACGCTGCTGGTACACGGCGGCTCCAGCGGCATCGGCACCACGGCGATCCAGCTTGCCAAGGCCTACGGTGCGACCGTGTTCGTCACCGCCGGCAATGCCGAGAAATGCAAGGCCTGCGAGGATCTCGGCGCCGATCTGGCGATCGACTACAAGACGGCGGATTTCGTCGAGGCGGTGAAGCAGGCGACCGGCGGCCGCGGCGTCGACGTCATCCTCGACATGGTGGGCGGCGACTACGTGCCGCGCAACTATCACGCCGCCGCCGAGGACGGTCGCATCGTCCAGATCGCTTTCCTGCGCGGCAACAAGCCCACCATCGACCTCAACCCGCTGATGCGCAAGCGACTGACCCATACCGGATCGACGCTCCGTCCGAGGCCGGTCGAGTTCAAGGCCGACCTCGCCGCTTCGCTGGAGGCCAAGGTGTGGCCGCTGATCGCCGCCGGCGACGTGAAGGTCGTGATGGATTCGACCTTTCCGCTGGCCGAGGCCGCCGCCGCGCATGCCAGGCTCGACGCCGATCACATCGGCAAGGTGATCCTGGAGACAGGGCTGTAGCAGCCCGGCCGCGGCGGCCGAGCGGACCGAAAATCAATCTCCGGATGCGGGCCAATCCGTTTGCGTCGCCGCGCGAACGCCCCTATATAGGGGCCATCCCCGTGACACCTTGAAATCGACCGGGGCGCCCCGCCGGAGGCGGCGGCGCGCAAGGGAGAAACTCATGTCGAATACATTGCTGATGCCCAAGGCCACCGCCATCTGGCTGGTCGACAACACCTCGCTCTCCTTCAGGCAGATCGCCGAATTCTGCGCCCTGCACGAGCTTGAGGTGCATGCGATCGCCGACGGCGAGGCTGCCCAGGGAATCAAGGGCGTCGATCCGGTGCTGACCGGCCAGCTGACCCGCGAGGAGATCGACCGGGCGCAGAAGGATCCCACCCACAAGCTCAAGCTCGCCGAGCCGAAGGTGAAGATTCCCGCTACCAAGAAGCGCAAGGGCCCGCGCTACACGCCGGTGTCGCGCCGCCAGGACCGCCCCAACGCCATCCTCTGGCTGGTGCGCAATCATCCCGAACTGAAGGATGCGGCGATCATGCGCCTGGTGGGAACCACCAAGACGACGATCGAGTCGATCCGCGAGCGCACCCACTGGAACGCCGCCAACCTTCAGCCGATGGATCCGGTGACGCTCGGCCTGTGCTCGCAGATCGACCTCGACATGGAGGTTCAGGCGGCCGCCAAGGACCGTCCGGCGGAGGCCGCCGAGGGCCCGCGCCTGCTGACGCCCGAGGAGAGCCTGAGCTACGCGCGGGAACTCGAGCAGCAGGCCGCGGCCGAAGCCGACTCCGACGAGCTCGACGCCGACGCGGTGTTCGCCAAGTTGAAGTCGATGAAGGGCGGAGACGAGTCGACGACCGACTGAGATCCTGCCGCGCGGCGGCGAGGCGGCTGTCGCACTCCGCCCGGCGGCAGCGCCGGGCGATCGTCCGCGCGGACCTGTGTTCGGAAAGTCCTCCGCTGCTCCGGGCGGGTCTGCGTCCGACGCATCCCGCAGCGACCGCCCTGCCAAAGGGCGCTCGCGGCATTCTCGGGCCGCCGCGGGAGGCTGGCCTCGAAGCTGCCCGGCCTGCCGGTCGGGACGGGGAAATGTTTCTCCTGCTGGAGAAATTACCTAATAGCCCTGCACCGAACTCGCAATATTGGTGAGTTCATAGGGATCATTCGACAATTTGTAGACTTCCCGCCCAGGTCGATTGTATATGACCTTCCTTCTTCCGTCGATTACAGCAGACCTGAGCTGCGACTGGCCGTTGTCGTCGAAATAGGCCCAAACCGGCATTTTCTTTACATTACGGGCGTTGATCAGCTTTTTCCTGTGATTTGCGCCCTCAACCCAATCGGGGATCCTCATCTTCAGCATCCGCAAGACTGTCGGATAAAGATCCAGCAGGCTGACCGGCCGGCTGGTTGCTATGCCGGAGTCCAGGTTCGGAGAGACCAGCAGAAGGGGAACCTGCAGGCTTTCCTGCCACAAGGTGAACTTGGAGAATTTCCCCTTCGAGCCCAGATGGAACCCGTGGTCGCTCGTCACGACAAACAAGGTGTCCTCGTCGAACCCTAGGTCGTTATACGCATCGAACAGGCGTCCTATGTTCTCGTCCGTCCTTGCCAGGACGGCGAGGTAGGCCCGCAGGAAGTCCTCGTATTCATCGTATTCGACGAGGCCCTGGTAGATTTCCGATTCAAACCACTGCCTCCGAGGGAACGCCGCATCTGGAACATCTGCCAGATCGCGCTGGATGGCATCTTCGTACGGCAGGTTCGCAGGTATCTGCGGCGGCAGGGACGGATGGTCCGGCACCATGTCGTGATACCTTTGCCCTGCGACGATCGGCAGATGCGGCCCGGTCAGCCCGACGAACAGCGCAAAGCGCCTGCCGGCCTTCCTGTACGCGGCAAGTCTGGCGACCGCCCAATCGGTCACTTCGTTATCGTGTAGATCCGCATACTCGCCCACGCCCCAATCCTGCTGGGTTTCCGCACCGCTCTGTTGCCTGGCATATTCGGATCGGCGGTAGCCCTGATCGAATCTCTTGGCCTTCCAGTCCTTCGGCAGCCAATATTCGTCCCAATCGTGCAGGTCGAGTTTTCTGTTCGGAACGGAGTGGTGAAATATCTTCCCGGCTCCGCCGACATACATCCCCCTCGCGCGAAGTAATCCCGGCAGGGTCCGGAAACTGCGCTTCTTGGCGAGGTCGAAAATGCTCTGGTGATTTCCGTAGACGCCCGAGGTGGAGGGCGAGATCCCGGAGAATATGGCGGTTCTCGCAGAAGAGCATGCCGGCGAGGGTGAGATTCCATTCAAACGAAACCCCGCTTCGGCGATCTCTTCCATCGATGGCGTGTAGGCATCCGGGTGGCCTGAATACGGAGTCGGCCAGTTGTTCATGTCATCGACGATGATGAACACCAGGTTCTTCGGATCTTTCGCGTGGGATGGAGTTGACCAGGAGGAAAATGCCGCAAGAACGGCTGCCGACAGGAAGGTGCACAGTCGCACGATATTGCCCTTTTTTGGTTATTCGCGCGTAAGCGGTGGGAATTTCGCGATCGTGATTCGAACGCGGCGGGCTCGATGCGGGATCTCGGGCCGGCTCAGTCCGCGCGGCAGCCGGTCACCGATTCGCCAGCAAACAGTGTACCCGCTCAGTTCCCCTTCGCCACACCGTGATCCTTCAGTGCGGCGGCGATCTCGTCGAGGATTGCCGGATCGTCGATCGTCGCCGGCGCCCTGTAGTCCTCGCCATCGGCGATCGAGCGCATCGTGCGGCGCAGGATCTTGCCGGATCGCGTCTTCGGCAGGCGGCCGACCGTAACAACCAGCTTCAGGGCGGCAACCGGGCCGATCCGCTCGCGCACCAGCTGGACCACTTCCCTCTCGATGTCGGCAACCGGCCGGTTGACGCCGGACTTCAGCACGATGAAGCCGGCCGGGATCTGGCCCTTCATCGGGTCGGCGATGCCGATCACGGCGCATTCGGCGACGTCGGGATGGCTCGCCAGCACCTCCTCCATGCCGCCGGTCGACAGCCGGTGGCCGGCGACGTTGATGATGTCGTCGGTGCGGGCCATGATGTAGAGATAGCCGTCGGCGTCCTTGTAGCCGGCGTCCGCCGTGGCGTAGTAGCCCGGGAATTCGGTCAGATAGCTGTCGACGAAGCGCTGGTCGTTGCCCCACAGGGTCGGCAGGCATCCGGGCGGCAGCGGCAGCTTCACGCAGATCGATCCCATCTTGCCGGCGTCCACCTGCCGGTGCGCCTCGTCGAGGACCTGCACGTCGTAGCCCGGCATCGCCACCGTCGGCGACCCGTACCTGACCGGCATCGTGCCCAGCCCCACCGGATTGGCAGCGATCGCCCAGCCCGTCTCGGTCTGCCACCAGTGATCGAGCACCGGCACGCCGAGCATCCGTTCGGCCCACTGGACAGTGTCCGGGTCGGCGCGTTCGCCGGCCAGGAACAGCGTGCGGAAATGCTTGAGATCGTACTTGCCGATGAAGGCCCCTTCGGGATCGTCCTTCTTGATCGCCCGGAACGCTGTGGGCGCCGTGAACAGCGCCGCCACCTTGTGCTCGGAAATCACCCGCCAGAACGTGCCGGCGTCCGGCGTGCCGACCGGCTTGCCCTCGAACAGGATGGTGGTGCAGCCGTGCAGGAGCGGCGCGTAGACGATGTACGAGTGACCGACCACCCAGCCGACGTCGGAGGCCGCCCAGTAGACCTCGCCCGGCTTCATCCCGTAGACGGCGTTCATCGACCATTTCAGCGCGACCATGTGGCCGCCGTTGTCGCGGACGACGCCCTTCGGCTGGCCGGTCGTTCCCGATGTGTACAGGACGTAAAGAGGATCGGTTGCGGCGACGGAGACGCAGTCGGCCTTCTCGCCGGCGGCCCTGGCGGATGCGGTCTGCTCGGCCCAGTCGAAATCGCGCCCCTCGATGAGCGACGCGGTTTCCATCGGTCGCTGGAAGACCAGGCAGGCGGACGGCTTGTGGCTCGACATCTCGATCGCCTGGTCGAGCAGCGGCTTGTAGCTGACCACACGGCCCGGCTCTATGCCGCACGAGCACGACAGGATCATCTTCGGCTTGGCATCGTCGATCCGCGTCGCCAGTTCGCGCGCCGCAAAACCGCCGAATACGACGGAATGAATGGCACCGATCCGCGCGCAGGCGAGCATCGCCATCACCGCCTCGGGGATCATCGCCATGTAGATGATCACCCGGTCGCCCTTTGCGACGCCGTGCCGCTGCAGCACGGCCGCGAGAGTGGCGACCTCCTCGGTCAGTTCCGCGTAGCTGTAGGTCTTCTTCGTGTCGGTTACCGGGCTGTCGTAGATCAGCGCAGGCTGGCCGGCGCGGCCGGCAAAGACATGGCGATCGAGGCAGTTGTAGGCGGTGTTGCACTGTGCCCCGACGAACCAGCGTCCGTAGACACCTGCGTCGGCGTCGAACACCTTGTCCCACGGCTTCGTCCAGACGACGTCCTGCGCCGCCGCCGCCCAGAAGGCCTCCGGGTCCTTCGACCAGTCCTCGTAGACCTCGTGATAGCGGCTCGACATGCCGACCTCCCTTTCGCTCGCCCAAGTGCGGTCATTTGTCCGGCGGCGGCGATTGTGTCCTTGTTGAATCGCAAAGCAACCCCTTTCCCGGGGCATGACTCGCGGGCAGCATTCTCGCGTCGGCGGCGGTGCGGCGGGGATCGGAGATGGAACCACGCGGACGGGCGGTGGTTCTACCTGTGACCTTCGCGCGCAACCGAACGATATCCCATGCCTGTTCCAAGATCCCTGGCGGCGCTGGCAGCCGCGGCGCTGCTGATCCTTTCCTGCGGTGCCGCGACCGCGCAGGACGGCGGGTCCGGCACGAGCTACTTCGACATCGACTCGCTGAACGCCGGGCTCGGCCCGGCTAGGGAGATCGATCGCGAGACGCCGCAGGCCGCCGTGGAGAGCTTCCAGTACTTCGCGAGCCGCGACGACTTCGGCAATGCCGCCCATCTCCTCAACCTGTCCCGCCTCGAGCCGGACCGCCAGCGTCAGGACGGGCCGAAGCTGGCCCGCCAGCTGAAGGACATCATCGAGCGGAAGGTGTGGATCGACTGGGCCGAGCTGCCGGACCGTCCGGACGGCCTCGATCCTGCCGCCTCGTCGAACGATCCGCTTGCCGGCCAGCCCCGGCGCTCGCTGCGGCTCGAGACGATCCGACTTGACGGGCGTCCGGTTCCGATCCGGCTGGAACGGGTGAAGCCGGCGGGAGGCGAGCCGGTGTGGGTCTTCGCCTCCCAGACGGTGGACAACATTGCCGCCCTCCATGCGCTCTACGGGCCGCGCGCCTTCGAGCGTGGCCTGCCGGACTGGTCGAAGCGCCCGGCGCTGTTCGGCCTGCCGATATGGGAACTGCTGGCGCTGCCGCTCATCGTCCTTCTGGCGCTCGGCGCCGGTGTCGTCGTCTACCGCATCGCCACTGCGGTGAGCCGGCGGTTCGACCGGGGCATCGCCGGCAGCGTCGTGTCGGAGCTCGCCCTTCCGGCGGCGCTGATCGGCGCCGGCATGGTCCTCTACTGGGCGACGAAGACCCTGTTCGTCTTCTCGGTGGCGATCGACACCTTCGTCACGCCAACGCTGCTGGTGCTGCTGTTCGGGGGCGGCCTGATCGTTTTCGTCAGGATCATCGACCTGATCATCGACCGCACGCTTGGCAACGACGTCGCCGAGCTGGAGAAGCCGGAGAACGCCGATGCGAGGGCGTTCCAGACCAACATCTCGGCATTCCGGCGGGTCGCCCTCGTCATCGCCCTCCTGGTCTTCGTCGGCATCGTGCTGACGCGGATCAACTTCCTGGCGGCGACCGGCATCGCCCTCGTCGGCTCGGCCGGACTGCTCACGCTGGTCCTCGCGTTCGCAGGACGCTCGGCGCTGAGCAACATCATGGCGAGCCTGCAGATCGCCCTGTCCAAGGCGGCGGCGATCGGCGACTCGGTGCTGTTCGACGGCCAGTGGTCGCACGTCGAGAAGATCAACTTCACCTACGTCCAGCTCAAGACCTGGGACAACCGGCGGCTCGTCGTTCCGGTAACCCGGTTCGTGTCGGAGCCCTTCGAAAACTGGACCAAGCGCGATCCCGCCATCACCAAGCTCGTCGAGCTAAGGCTCAACCACACCGCCGATGTCGACGCGCTTCGCGAGCGCTTCGACGCCTTCGTCGAGGAGAGCGACGACATCCTCGACAAGAAGAGCGCCCAGGTCTTGGTGATCGGCCACGACGCGACCGGCATGCTGGTCGGCTTCTATGCGGCGGCGCCCGACCCGACGACGGGCTGGCAGATGCACTGCCGGCTGCGCGAGACGATGCTGCGGACGGCCGCAGAACTCGAGCTGGATGCCGACCGCGACCGGCGCTTCCTTCCAGCCGAGCGGGAGATCCGGGTGGCGGACCTGACCGGCGGCGCGCGCCGGGCGGCTGGCGCGTCCTGAGCGCGCATGGCAGCGTTGCCGCGCCGGCCTTTCGCCCCGCCCGCGGGAAGCCTATAACCGCCCTGCTGCGCACCGCAGTCTCACCGGACCCGTCATGATCACCGATCCCTGGTTCTACTTGGCCGCGATCCCCGGCGTGCTGCTTGCCGGACTGGCGAAGGGCGGCTTCGGCGGGTCGTTCGGCATGCTGGCGGTGCCCCTGATGGCGCTGGTCGTCTCCCCGGTGCAGGCCGCGGCGATCATGCTGCCGATCCTGATCTGCATGGACGTCGTCGGACTGTTCGCCTGGCGGGGGACCTTCGATCCCCGCGCGATCGCGATCATGGTGCCGGCCGCGATGCTCGGCATCGCCGTTGGCTGGGCCACGGCGGCCTGGGTCACCGAGGCCCATGTCCGCCTGATCGTCGGCATCGTCGTGCTGCTGTTCTGCGTCAACTACTATGCCGGGGCCGGCAAGCGCGCCGAACCGAAGCCGCACAACCGGCTGAAGGGCACCTTCTGGGGCGCGCTGACCGGCTTCACCTCGTTCGTCAGCCACGCGGGCGGGCCCCCTTTCCAGATGTACATGCTGCCGCTGCGACTCGACCCGAAGGTGTTCGCCGGCACCGCCATCATCGTGTTCGCCGTCATCAACGCGGTGAAGGTCGTCCCCTACTTCTTCCTCGGCCAGTTGTCCCCGGCCAACCTGTGGACGTCGGCCGTATTGCTGCCGCTCGCCCCGCTCGCCACCCTGGTCGGCGTCTGGGCCGTCAAGCGGATCCGGCCGGACGCCTTCTACCGGGTCGTCTATGTCGGTCTGCTGCTGGTGTCGCTGAAGCTGATCTGGGACGGGGCAAGCGCGCTGCTGTGAGCGGTGGACTCACCGCCGCGGCGCTGATGGGATTGATTGTCACGCTCCGGCGACCGCGATAGCGTCACCGCGACCCGGCGCGCGCCGGCAGTTTCGGATCGGCCAGGGAGGACCAGCGTGGCGAGTCCGTACGATCACGACCTCGACAAGACCCCCGCCAACTACCAGCCGCTGACGCCGCTCAGCTTCCTGGAGCGCTCCGCCGCCGTCTTCCCCGACCGCACCGCGATCATCCACGGCGCGAGCCGCACCACCTACGCCGCGTTCTACGCCCGCGCCCGCCGCCTCGCCTCGGCGCTGGCGAAGCGGGGCATCGGCAAGGGCGACACGGTGTCGGTGATGCTCGCCAACACCCCGCCGATGCTCGAGGCCCACTACGGCGTGCCGATGACCAGGGCGGTGCTGAACACGCTGAACACCCGTCTCGACGCCGCGGTCGTCGCCTTCACCCTCGATCACGCCGAGACGAAGGTGCTGATCGTCGACCGGGAGTTCTCCGCCACGATCAGGGAAGCGCTGTCGCTGGCGAAGGCGAGGCCGCTCGTCATCGACTACGACGATTTGGAGTTCCCGCAGGACGGAGAGCGGCTCGGCGATCTGGACTACGAGGAGTTCCTGGCCGAGGGCGATCCCGACTACCCCTGGCACATGCCCGACGACGAGTGGGACGCGATCTCGCTGAACTACACGTCGGGCACGACCGGCAACCCGAAGGGCGTCGTCTACCACCACCGCGGCGCCTACCTGCTCGCCCAGGGCAACGTGCTGACCGGTTCGATGCCCCGGCACGCGGTCTACCTGTGGACGCTGCCGATGTTCCATTGCAACGGCTGGTGCTTCCCGTGGACGCTGTCGGTGATCGCCGGCACCCATGTGTGCCTGCGCGCGGTGCGCCAGAAGCCGATCTGGGACGCGCTCGCCGACCACGGCGTCACCCACCTGTGCGGCGCCCCGATCGTCATGTCGACGATCCTCAATGCCGCGAAGCAGGACAAGCGCGACCTCGACCATACCGTGGAGTTCTTCACCGCCGCCGCGCCGCCGCCCGAGGCGGTGCTCGCGGCGATGGCCGACAACGGCTTCAACGTCACCCACCTCTACGGCCTGACCGAGACCTACGGCCCCGCCGTCGTCAACGACTGGAAGACGGAGTGGGACGCGCTCGACGGCGCCGGCCGCGCCGCCCGCAAGGCGCGCCAGGGGGTCCGCTACGCCGCCCTCGAAGCGCTGTCGGTGCGCGATCCGCAGACGATGGAATCGGTGCCGGCAGACGGCGAAACCATCGGCGAGGTGATGTTCCGCGGCAACGTCGTGATGAAGGGCTACCTGAAGAAC
This sequence comes from Microbaculum marinum, assembly GCF_037855135.1. Classification (NCBI taxonomy): domain Bacteria; kingdom Pseudomonadati; phylum Pseudomonadota; class Alphaproteobacteria; order Hyphomicrobiales; family Tepidamorphaceae; genus Microbaculum; species Microbaculum marinum. The sequence goes on along the minus strand of NZ_JAZHOF010000010.1, from coordinate 16,437 downwards.
CCGAAGGCCAGCGCCGAGGCCTTCGCCGGCGGCTGGTTCCACTCCGGCGACCTCGGCGTCACGCATCCCGACGGCTACATCCAGCTCAAGGACCGCTCCAAGGACATCATCATCTCCGGCGGCGAGAACATCTCCTCGATCGAGGTCGAGGACGTCATCTACAAGCATCCCGCCGTCCAGGCCGTCGCCGTCGTCGCCCGGCCGGACGACACGTGGGGCGAGACCCCGTGCGCTTTCGTCGAGCTCAGGCCGGGGGCCGAGGCGACCGGCGAGGAGATCATCGAGTGGTGCCGCCAGCACCTGGCCCGCTTCAAGGTACCGCGCCACGTCGTCTTCGCCGAACTGCCGAAGACCTCGACCGGCAAGGTGCAGAAATTCGTGCTGCGCGAGATGGCGAAGGCGGTATGACGGGCGGATACGCGAATGGCCGGGGCTGAGCGGTCCCGGCTCGATCCGGTTCTCATCGTCGGCGCCGGCCCGACCGGGCTGGTGCTGGCCATCGAACTCGCCCGTCGCAACGTTCCCTTCCACCTGATCGACCGGCTGGCCGGACCGGTCGGCTGGAGCCAGGCGATCTTCATCAAGCCGCGGACGCTGGAAATCCTCTCCGGGCTGGGACTGGCGCCGCGCCTGTACGAACATGGCCAGATCGTCGATGGCGTGGACCTGTATTCGGACGGCAGGAAGGTCGCGGGCTACCGGTTCGCCGAACTGGACACGCCGTTCCCGCACATCCTGTCACTTCCCGAATCCGACGTCATCCGCATCCTGACGGACAGGCTCGAGGAACTCGGCGGCAGCGTCGACTACGGCGTCGAGTTCGTGGGCCTCAGCCAGGCTGCAGATGGGGCCAGCGCGCACCTCAGGTCCGGCGGCAGGGACCACGAACTGGAGGCCTCCTGGATCGTCGGAACGGACGGCTACCACAGCGCCGTGCGCGAAGCGGTCGGCGGCGATTTCGACGGCACCGACCATCCCGGGCTCTGGGCCGTCTTCGACACGCACCTGGCCGGCTGGAACAAGCCGCGCAACATCGTCTGCGCACAGCTCGACGCGCCGATCGTCATCCCGTTTCCGCTCGGCGAGGACCGCTGGCGCATCTACTTCAACACCGGCGCCACGGGTGGCAGGATGACCGGCCCGCAGGCTCTGCAGGTTGCCGGCGAACGCCTGCGCGCGATCTGCCCCGATGCGCGGCTCACTGACCCGCAGGATCCCGGGTTCTTCCGCTGCCATTCGCGGCTGGCCAGGGACTTCCGCATCGGTCGGATCCTGCTTGCCGGCGACGCGGCGCACGCGTCGAACCCGATCGAGGGCCACGGCATGAACGCCGGCATCCAGGACGCCTACAATCTCGGCTGGAAGCTCGCGGCGATCATGGCCGGCAAGGCCCGCGAGGACCTGCTCGGGTCCTACCAGGCCGAACGCCGCTCCACGGACCGCGAGATCGTCGCGTCCGGGGAGGAAGCCTACGCGCGGATGGCGGTGGAGGGCCGGGAGCTTCGGCAAGAGCTCTACGACTTCCTGTCGACCGGCGAGGGTCGCAGCTTCGCGGCGCTGGCGGAGTCCGAACTCGGCTTCGCCTATCGCGACAGCCCGATCGTCGAGGCGGCGGGCGACGCGCCGGCCGGCTCGCCTCGAGCGACCGAACCCGGCTGCCGCGTCGGAGACGTCCCCGGGCTGGTCCGCCGAGGGGCGCCCGTCGCATTGCACGACCTGCTCGCGCCCTCCGGCATGACCGTCTTCCTGTTTCCCGCGGAGGCGAGCGCCGGCGACCTCGCCAGGCAGTTGGATGCGCTGCGGGAGGCCGCGGCCCGCGACGATGACCTCGCCCTCTACGCGGTCAGGCGCGCATCGCCGGGGCAGAACGACATGGGAGAGGATGTCGTATTCGATACCGGTGGCTCGCTGCACGAGCGGCTCTCGGCCGACGTGCCGACGCTGTGCGTGGTTCGTCCCGACGGCCATCTCGGCTTGTGCATCCGGCCGCCGTCACCGCAGGCCCTGACAGCGCATCTCGCCCTGATGTACGGCTGACCCTCACGGCGCCCGGCCGCTCTCGCTGCAGGCCCCGTCAGCCGCTTGCGAGGGTAGTCATGTAGATCTTCGCCGCCTGCAGGACGCTGTTGGCGGCCACCGCGGCCAGCAGCAGCCCCATCACCCGCGCGATCACGTTCGCCCCCGAGGCGCCGATCACCCGGCTGATGAAGTTGGCCGACAGCAAGGCCAGCCACAGCACCAGCATGATGGCGAAGAGCATGCCCACCGTGTCGACCTGCTGGCCGAACGAGTAGCGCTCGTTGTCCGTCAGCAGGATCACTGCCAGTATCGCACCCGGCCCGGCAATCGCGGGGATCGCCAGCGGAAACACGGCAATCGATTCGTCCGGCGCCGGTGCCGTGATCGTTTCGGCATGCTGCGGCTTCGTTTCGCCGAAGATCATGCGCAGCGCGAACAGGAACAGGACGATGCCGCCGGCGATCTGGAACGAATAGAGCGGTATCCGGAGCGCATCGAGCAGCACCTGCCCGGCGATCATGAAGGCCAGCAGGATGCCGGTGGCGATCAGCACCGATTTCGTCGCAAGCCGCCGCCGCGAGCCGGCGTCCATGCCCGGCGTGAGGGCCAGAAAGACCGGGACCGTGCTGATCGGGTCGAGCACGACCCACAGCGTCGCCAGGTTCGACACGAAATCCTGCCAGTCCAGCGTATCCAGGTCCGCCTCCATATCCTGTTAGCCGAACGGGCGAATGCTCACGACCGGGCGGCAGCGCACCGATTCGCGATGGCGGCGACACGAAGCCGGCGGCGAGGATACATCGGTCCGAAAAATAAAAAAGCGCCCGCTTTACGGCGAGCGCTTCGTCGTATCCAGCAAATCTTCCCGCCGGCATTCCGCCGGCACACGTTCACCAACTAGTGGATCGAGTGCCCGTCAGACCGGATCCGCTCGATTTCTTCCTTCAGTCTGAGCTTCTTCTTCTTCATGTCCGATACCCGGACATTGTCGGCATAAGGCCTCGCCATTTCTTCCTCGATCGAACGTTCGAGAGCCTGATGCTTCTCGACCAGCTCGGCCAGATGCGATGCCATTGTCATGCAGAACCTCCCACTTGCCGCAATGAAGGTTACGTCAGTGTGACATAAGCTCGGAATCATGTCGAATTTTTGGAACGCCGGCTGTCAAAATCCGCGCCGCGCCGGGGAGACGGTGTGGACAACCTCCATGACCTGCCCGTGTGTGGCCCTGTCCCCGCGCAATCTGGTATGATCGCGCGACGCCGCTTCAGGCGGCCGCTCGGGGGATCGGGTTTTCATGAGCGACACGGACGACGAGGCCCTTCGCGAGGAACTGGCGGATCTTCGCCAGGAGCATCGCGACCTCGACAGTGCGATTGCCGCACTCGATACCTCGAGCGCCGGCGACAGTCTGCAGATCAAACGCCTCAAGAAGCGCAAGCTCGCCCTGAAGGACCGGATCGCCCATCTCGAGGATCGCCTGACCCCCGACATCATCGCCTGAGCGGCGGCGCTATCCGTCCATCCGGTTGGCGGCGGCCGCCGCCCTGATCAGCGCGGCGCCGGGCGTGTCGTCTGCGAATATGTCCGTTGCACCGGTTCTCACCGACACGGATACCGACAATCCTTCTTCCGTCACCAACGGCTTGGCCAGGTCGGTTGCCAGAAGGTCCGCCTTGCTCATCGCATCCTTCTGGCCCGCCGACAGCAGGATGACGCCGAACGCGTCGCCGGCGATCCGCCCGACCACGTCCGAGGCCCTGACCTGCGAGCGAATCCGGCGTGCCAGCGCCATCAGCACCGCATCGCCGACTTCGTGCCCGTACGACGTATTGATCGACTTCAGCCCCTCGACGTCGACATGAAGGAGACCGCATCGGGACTGATACCGCTTGATGACGGAGATTATCCGGCCGAGCTCGCGCCTGAAGCCGCGCCGGTTCAGGGCGGCGACGAGCGAATCCTCGTCCGTCAGCGTCTCCAGCTCGATCACCCGGCGGCGCGTCCGGTCAAGTTCCCCGGTCAGTTCGTCGAGCCGACGCGTCAGCTGGAAGACGACGGAGCGCACGTCGTCTGAAATGGCAGGCGACTCGAATTCCCTCAGTACGCCGTCCGAATTGCGCCGGCCCCGGCGCCGGCGCAGTTCGCCCTGCCCCGCCCGCTCGGCGCCAAGCGCCTGATCGTGGCTGCGTTCTGGTTCCATGCAGCGCCCCCTGCTCGATTCGCAAGGTACAAGCTGGCATGGAAATCGTTAACCAATCTTTAGATGTTAAGTTCGGGCCGCTCACGTAACGTCATCATGGCCGCAGTGTCGCCGACATCGGGCGCGAGAATCCATCGACCCCGGCACGCATACGGTCGGGGGCGTCGGTGTTGCGGCGTCGCGGGGGAGGTTTGCTTGCTCCGCGTGGCATCGTCCCTATAATCCGCCGCCTTTTCCGGGGAGGGATCGATGGCCGCAACGCCGCCTGTCGCCATAATCATGGGAAGCCAGTCCGATTGGGCGACCATGCGCAATGCCGCCGAGACGCTGGACGCGCTCGGCGTCGCCTACGAGGCGCGCATCGTCTCGGCGCATCGCACGCCTCGGCGGATGTTCGATTTCGCCGCGAACGCCAGGGCTGCCGGTTTCCAGGTGATCATCGCGGGGGCCGGGGGGGCTGCACATCTGCCGGGCATGACCGCCGCGCTGACTCCACTGCCGGTATTCGGCGTGCCGATCGAGTCGAAGGCGCTCAAGGGAGAGGACAGCCTGCTGTCGATCGTCCAGATGCCGGCCGGCATTCCCGTCGGCACGCTGGCCATCGGCCGCGCCGGAGCCATCAACGCCGCTCTGATGGCAGCCTCGGTGCTGGCGCTCGGCGATCCGGCGCTGGCCGACCGGCTCGATGCCTGGCGCGCCAGGCAGGCCGAGGCCGTCGCCGAACGCCCCTCGGACGATGCCTAGAACCGCCCGCCACCTCTTGACTGGACACGCGGCCTTGTCGGGGCGCAAGGACCTTGCGATGCGCCCGATGCGATTGCGCTTCGCTGCGATGTCCGTAGAACGAGCCGCCCCGGAGAATTGCTGTGGCCGGTGATCCCCTCCCCCCGGGCTCGACCATCGGCATCCTCGGCGGCGGGCAGCTCGGCCGCATGCTGGCGATGGATGCTGCGCGGCTCGGGCTGTCCTGTCACGTCTATTGCCCCGATCCCGACAGCCCCGCCTTCGCCGTCGCCGCCCGTCATACTGTCGCCGCATATGACGATGCAGTGGCCCTGGAGCGGTTCGCGGCGGAGTGCGACGCGGTCACCTACGAGTTCGAGAACGTGCCGGCTGGCACCGTCGAGATCCTGACGGGCAGGCTGCCAGCCCGCCCATCCGGGCGCTCGCTTGCGGTGTGTCAGGACCGCAAGGCGGAGAAGACGCTGGTCGAGGGTCTGGGCATCGGCACCGCGCCGTGGCGCCCTGTCGACCGGTCGGAGGACCTTTGTGCGGCGCTCGCCGACATTGACACGCCGGCGCTGCTGAAGACGCGACGCTTCGGCTACGACGGCAAGGGCCAGGCGCGCATCGATACCCTGGATGGCGCACATGCCGCATGGGAGGCGATCGCGGCGGCGTCGGCGATCGTCGAATCGCTGGTACCCTTCGCTCTTGAGGTGTCCGTCGTCGCTGTACGCGGCGTTGCCGGCGATTTCGCGGCCTACGATGTGGTCGAGAACGTGCACGAGGCGGGCATCCTGCGGATCAGCCGTGTTCCCGCGCGCATTGCGCCGGCGACGGCCGCTGCTGCCGTGGAGATCGCTCGGCAAATCGCGGAGGAGTTGGGCCATGTCGGCGTGCTGGCCGTCGAGATGTTCGTAATTCGCGACGCCGGCGGCGAACGCCTCATGGTGAATGAGATCGCGCCGCGCGTGCACAACACCGGCCACTGGACGATCGAGGCCTGCGCGATCAGCCAGTTCGAGGCGCATGTCCGCGCGGTGGCCGGCTGGCCTGTTCCCTCGACGGAGCGCCACGCCGACGCGGAAATGGTCAACCTGATCGGCGCGGATGCCGACCGGTGGCGGGATTTCGCCGCCGAGCCGGGAGCGGCGCTTCATCTCTACGGCAAGAGCGATACGCGGCCGGGCCGCAAGATGGGCCACGTCACCCGACTACGTCCTCGCGGGTCGTGAGACTTGTCATCCGGTTGTTTTATTGACGTTGTTTGCGCGGTCCAAGTGGACTTGGGTCGAAATCTCTGGTATTGCGGCGCGCGATTTGAGCTCGTGACACGGTGGTGTCGCAGGCTTCGTGCCGGCGGCCCGTAAATGGCCGGCGGGCTGAAACAAGAACCCAGACAGCTTTTGACGACGACGGGAAGGGTGAACGCGTGCAGGTTATCGTTCGCGAAAACAATGTGGACCAGGCTCTCAGGGCGCTGAAAAAGAAGATGCAGCGCGAGGGCATTTTCCGCGAGATGAAGCTCCGGAACTTCTACGAGAAGCCATCCGAGAAGAAGGCACGCGAAAAGGCCGAGGCGATCCGCCGGGCCCGTAAGCTCGCCCGCAAGCGCGCACAGCGTGAGGGACTGATCCCTGGCAAGCGCAAACGCTGAGCCGGGCACGTCCCATTCCAGTCGGCCCCATCTCCCTGATCCGTCGCCGATCCAATTGCCGCCGCAATGAGCGGCTAGTGGTCGGATTCCGACATTTGCATCCCGCTGAAGCGAGTCAGAGAGCAAATGTCTGAATTCCAGGGACCACTAGCAACTATATGATTCTAGTGGAGCTTTTGAATTTGACATTTGATGCGGCACTTGCTGCAAGTGGGGATCAAATGTCACATTCGCTCCACTAGGGGGGAGCCTGCCCTTGCCGTTATCGATGCCGGCCGCGCCACCCATGACACCATTGTACTCCGCGACACGCGGATTGTTCACGGCCGGCGCGCTGGTCGCGGTGGGGCTGGTTGCTGCCTCCTGCCAGACGACACCGGGCGAGACCTTCGCCTCGGCGGACTCGGGCACCTTCGCGGGCGCTTCGGTAAACATCGCCTCTCTCACGGAAGTCGTCGAACGGTCTCCCAACGACGCCAGCGCCTACAACGTGCGCGGCACCGCGTACGGCGCCTCCGGCCGCTACAAGGAGGCGCTGGACGATTTCAACCGCGCCCTTCAGCTCGATCCGACCTTCCATCAGGCCTATGCAAACCGCGCGCTGGTCTATCGCCAGCTTGGCGAGTTCGACAAGGCGCTGGCCGACTACGACCGGGCGATCAGGACCGAGCCCCGCTATGCGCCGGCCTATATCGGCCGCGGCAATGTCTACCGGCAGCAGAACCAGATCTCGCTGGCGCTCGCCGATTACGACCGGGCGATCCGCCTGCAGCCGGACGACCCGCAGGGATTCCATAACCGCGCGCTGATCTACCAGACCCGCGGCCTGCACAACTTCGCCATCGAGGACTTCACCACCGCGATCGGCCTCGATCCGACAGCCCCGGAGCCGTATCACGGCCGCGGTCTGTCCAACCTGGCGCTCGGCAACATCGACAGCTCGCTCGAGGACTTCAACCGGGCGCTGCAGATCAACGTGCGCTACTACGAGGCGTGGACGAGCCGTGGCATCGCGCTCGAACAGCAGGGCGACTACGTCCAGGCGGTCGACGCCTACAACCGCGCTCTGTCGATCAACGCCGGCTACGAGCCCGCCAAGGAAGGCCTGTCGCGCCTGCGCGGCAAGGTTCCCGGTGGCGGCATTCTCGGGGTTCGCTGACCACCGTTTTTTCCGTAGCCCGGATGGAGCGAAGTGCAATCCGGGACCGCGGGTGTGGATCCGGGTTGGCTTCCCGGATGACCGTTTGCTCCCGATCAGGGCTACGAGCCTCCGACGCTCACGCCTGCGTCCCGTCCCCGACGATCTCATCTTCCTCCAGCATCCAGGGTTCCGCGGTCTCCGCCAGCAGCGCCGTCACCGCGAGGCGCCGCTGCCTGTCGGCGATCATGGCGCGGACGAACTCCTCCAGCGCCCCCGCGTCGCCGACATGGCGCTGCACCCGCGCCATCATCTCGCGCTGGTCGGCCGCCGGGTAGCCGGCATCCCTGCCGCCCGTGCCGGCGAGCAGCGACGGGGACCCGTCGATCGAAAGCGCGCCGCGCTTCGATACGTATGCGAGCGGACGCGACAGCGTCACCGCCTCGATCGTGGCCGCCGTGCCGTGCGGCGCCGCCAGCACGTAGTTTACCCCCAGCGACTCCGTCGCGTTGATGTGGGCGAGTTCCTCCGCCGGCAGCAGCAGGACATGCAGGTCGGCTGACGCGCCGCCCGCGCCGTGCATCGTGGCCGGCACAGATCCGTAGGACGTGATGTGGGCGGAATAGACGCTGACCGCGCCGCGTACCGTGGCCGGGGCGATGAGTGTCGGCCGGGCGGATCGCCGCTCGCGGTATTTCCGCGCAAGCTGCACGGTCGAGCCGTTCGAGCCCGCCGCCACCAGTGCCACGGCATCGTCGATCTCGATCGTCTGCCCGGCGACGCGGACGGCCACCGCCCGTGCCGGCAGCGGCCGCGCCAGGCCGGCGACGGCGTGCTCGCGCTCGGGCCCGATGTCGACGACATGCGCCTCGTGGGCGCCTGTGGCCGGATCGAACAGCACCGGGCCGGGATGACGGGGATAGGGATAGCCGAACGCGCGGGCGATCGGATCTTCGGTGTCGTGCGGCTGCATTGCCCTCCTATATGGCCCTGGCCGCAGTCGATAAAGCGCCGGAAACGAGAAAGGGCGCCCGCGGGCGCCCTTTCCATTGTCGAATGCGGGCCTTCCGCGCTGCTACTTGTCGAATGGCGGGATGTTCAGGATCACCTTGGTGGGCTGGAACACCTGGCCGTCGCTCGACTGGTTGCACACGTCGTCGTATCCGAAGCCATAGGCCTTCTTCTGGTAGGCATACTCGTGGATGATCTTTGAGTACTGGTTGACGGGCGCGTTCTTGTAGTAGGCCTTGCCGGGCGTCGGGCAGTTGCTGATGTTGCCCTTGGCCAGGATCGTGGTGCGCATGAACGTTGCCTGCAGCATCGTCACGAGTTCGCCTGCCGCGGTGTTCAGATCACCGTCGGAGGGATCCGAGAGCGTCGCCGTGAACTGGCCGCGATAGGCCTCTTCGGTTGTCGGCTTGGGAAACGAGATCGTGCCGCCCGTCGACCGGGTGAACACCAGCACGCCGCTGCCGTTGACGGATCCCGTGAAGCTCTGGTCGGGGCCCGTTGTATTGGCCTTCAGTTTTTTGGAACCGGTGTACTTGCTCCACACCGAATTGATGTAGGCGTCGAGTTGCGTCGGCGAGAACCGGCCGCTGTCGATGCCGTTGTAGGGCGAGATTTCGCGAAGCGGCTGGCCTCCGCGGGTGTCGATGACGAGATGGGACCAGGGCAGCCCCGCCTTCTTCATCGCATTGAAGATCTTGGTCCTGGCGCCCTTCTGCGAGAAGCCGCCCTTGACCGTCGTCTTGCTGTTGTTCGCGTCGACGCCCTTGAACGTGTAGAGCATCGGGATGCCCATCATGTCGACTTCGGTCTGGTTGCCGTTCAGCAGCGTCGCGTTCGGGGGCAGCGTCGAGATCGGCGGATCCTGCACCTGCCATCCGTATTCGAACCAGTCGAACAGCGTGTTGTAGTTCGGATCCGTGCTTGTCCAGCCCGCCGGCGAGCTTGGCGCCCCGGTCGAGCCGGTGTTGAGCTGAATCTTCTGCCCGAACGAGAAGTAGACGCGCGAGTGAACCAGCTCGGGGATCCGCAGCGTGAACTTCTGCTGCGAGCCGAATTTCAGACCATAGGCGGAATACCCCAGATTGTCGGCGAACTTCGTGACGTTGCCGCTCTTGTCCTTGACGTAGTACCAGTCGCTGCCCGACTGGCCGATCACCAGCACGTACAGCTTGCCGGACTGGCCGGACTTGTTCACCACCTTGAGCGGTATCGTCGACATTCCCTTGTTGTTCGACTTGGCCTCGGCCGGGGCGGCGGCAAGTGCGGCCAGCAGGGCCGTGGCCACGGCGATCCCCAGGACAGATAGACGGTTTTGCAGACGTTTCATTCCAGCCCTCGTTGACAGGTTTCCCCCTGAGCCGTCCCCGATGGCGACCCCCCACTAGGCCTATTCAACGGACGACAGAAACACAATCGCGCAATGAATTTTACGCATCTCGCGGCGACGTCCGCTCGAGCCGCGACACGTAGAGCGCCGCGGCCAGGCTGACGAGCGTGCTCGCCAGCATGGCGGCGATCAGCATCGCGGCAGCGTTGTCCGGCCTTAGCACCGCTCCCGTGATCGCCGACATCAGCGCGCCGCCGGCGACCGTCAGGGCCCCGGACAGCCCCGACGCGCTGCCGGCCAGCCGCGGCTCCACCGACATCGCACCGGCGCTCGCGCTCGGCATGGTCAGGCCGTTGCCGAGGCCGACCAGCAGCGGCGCGGCGAAATAGCCGACCGGATGGATGATCCCGGCAAGCACGAGGGCGAGCCCGCCCGCCAGCCCCGCCGTCGCGATCAGCCGCCCCGCCAGGATCATCGTGGCCAGCGGCGCACGCGCCGCCAGCCGGCCGCACAGGAAGCTGCCGAGAATGAAGCCGGACGTCGTGGTCGCCATCACCAGCCCGATCGCCGCCGGGGGCAGGCCGAAGACCGTGTCGGCCACCATCGGGATGCCGGCGAGGAACGCATAGAGCGCGCCGATCGAGAAGGCCATGCAGACCGAATATCCCCAGAACGCCGGCGAGCGGACCAGATCGGGATAGGACCGGAACTGCCCGACGATCGAATCCGACGGGGTCGCATTGGTCTCGCCGAGATCGAACCAGCACAGCGCCAGCACCGCAACGCCGAGCCCGAAGAACGTCCAGAAACTCGCCCGCCAGCCAAACAGACCGTCGAGTGCCCCGCCGAGGCTCGGTCCGATCAGCGGCGCCACGGCCCAGGCCATCGCCAGGTAGCCCATCAGGCTCGCCGCCTTCTGCGCCGGCGCCACGTCGCGCACCACCGCCATCGACACCGCGTAGCCGGATATGATCACCGCCTGAAGCAGCCTGAAGCCGAGAAACCACCAGATGCTGGTCGAAAGAGCGCATCCGAGCGAGGCGACGAGGAAAATCGCCACCGCCGCCAGCAGCACCGGGCGGCGGCCGAAACGGTCCGACAGCGGTCCCATGACGACCTGCAGCACCGCGGTCGCCGCGGCGTATCCGGCGACCGACAGCGTGACGAGCCCGTAGTCGGTCTCGAACGCCGCCGCGATGTTCGACAGCGACGGCAGGAACATGTTCAGAGAAAGCACCGACAGGCCGCTGAGCAGGATCAGCGTGCTCAGCTTCGGCGGGGACGTCGCTGCAGGGAGCATCGGCTGGGACCGGAGGGCGGGGCGCCGCCTGACGAAGGCGGCCTTGCAAACGAAAAACCCCCGAACGGGGTTCGGAGGCGCACGTGAAACCGGTCCGGAATCCGGTTACCGGTCGAGGCGCCTGGCTGTCGCAGGCACCGTGCGTAACGCTTGCAGTGTCATGGCGCGTGCTCCGGCGAGTTCGTCTCCGACGCTATGGCCGCCGCGCCGGAGTGTCAACGCAGGTAGGCGGGAGGCCGGCGGCGTGCCACGCATCAGAGGCGCCGCCGTGCGCCGAAGCGGCCGCGAGAGCGGCCGCTTGGCAATCTGTCAGAACCGACGGTGGGCGCTCAGCGCTGCAGGATCGTCATCGATCTCTGGTCAAGGCCGACGGGCCCGCCGTTGGCGCTGAGGTAGCGCGCCTGGATCGTGTGCGTCCCGGCCGGCACCTTCTTCGCCCAGGTGAAGCACTTCGACTGATACCAGAAGCCGTTGTCGCCCTCGAAGACGACGTTCTGGCCGCTGGAATCCGGCAGCATGTCGGAGCCGTTGAGCAGGACCCGCACCCAGACTGCCTCTCCTTCGTCTGCGTGCGCCTCCGCGCAGAAGATCACGATCAGCGGTCCCTTCCGCTTGGTCTTCGTCGTCCTGGCCATGCTCGGGATGTTGACGTAGGTGGTCGACGACGTGGTCACGGTGTCGTCGGCCCAGCTGTACTTGGCCCGCTCTATCGAGCCTCCGATATGTCCGCTCGCTTCGGGAACGGGCCGCGACTTGCCGGTGTTGCCCGACGCGTCCTGAGCTCCGGCCGTGGCCGGTAGCGCACATGCCGCAGCTGCCATGACGAATGCAAAGTATCCATGCGAAAATCTGGAACTGGCTTTCATTGTATCGAACTCCTCTATGGGAGCGAAAAGCCGTCACGTCTCGAAATATACTTGATACATCAAAAAAATAAGCGACGGCCATCGCAGACAATACCCAATGGGCCGCCCCTCGCGCGCAATATTGCTATCACGGAACGATCGATATTTCAAGCCGGCTAACCGCATTCCGCAGCCGGCGCGGCCGGGACAATGAGAATTCGACGCCGCGACCTGACCGTGGCGTCGGTCAGTCGGGCTTCCAGAAGCACGTCTTCCCGCCGTCGCCGCCGCCGTAACAGGTGCAGGTGTAGAAGACGCCGTTCCTGAACTTGGTTTCCCCCTCGGGACAGACCGCCGCAATCGCCGGAACGGCCGCCGCGACCACTGTCGCCATGGCGAGCGCTGCCAGAACCGTAATACCTGCGTCGCGCCTCATCCGATCCTCCGGTATTCGACCCCGCGGGTTTTCGGAGATACGGCTGTCCGGCGCATTTGGACCACTGCACGGTCAGGGCTGCGGCAACCGGCATGGCAACCGGTGCCGACCAGGTTCAGTCCGGCGCTGGCAGGCCGGTGAACACCGCCAGCTGCGCGGCGAATGCACGTTCGTAGGCCGGCCGCGCTTCGCCTCGGGCGACATAGGCCGACAGAGCCGGGAATTCGTCCAGGATGCCCGAAGATCTTGACCTGAGCAGCACCGAGACCATCAGCAGGTCGCCGGCGCTGAAACTGCCGTCGAGCCAGTCGGCGGTTCCAAGCCGGCTGGACAGCGCGCCCAGGCGGCCGCGGATGCGCTCCTCCATCACCGGCAGGCGGTCCTCGTGCCACGGCTTGTCCCGCTCCGCGTACGAGGCTGCCTCGCGTTCAACGATCGGCGGCTCCACCGTGTTGAGGGCGCAGAACATCCATGTGATCGCCCTTGCCCGGCCGTTCGCATCCGGCGGCAACAAGCCGGCACGGCGCTCGGCGACATGCAGGATGATCGAGCCGGTCTCGAACAGGGCGAGGTCGCCGTCCTGGTAGGTCGGGATCTGGCCGAACGGATGCAACGCCAGATGCTCCGGTTGCTTCATGTCGGCAAACGACAGGAGCCGCACGTCGTAGGGCTGGCCCACCTCCTCGAGTGCCCACCGCACGCGCATGTCGCGCGCCAGGCCCCTGCCCCGGTCCGGAGATTCTTCGAAGGCGGTGATGGTCGGGATCATCGGAAGGCTCCCGCTGTCTGCGGCGTGTCGGTTGCCGCTTTCATTTTTCGATCTCCCCGGACCCGGGCCGCCTGATCTTTTATAGGCGACCCTTCGTCCGCGGGGGATCAGCCGCCGGTGTTGCGCGACGTGCACGCTCCTCGCGGCTACTGGTTGATCTCGGGAACCACGAGCTTGGCAAGCTTCTCCAGCGAATCCTGCCATCCGAGGTAGCAGGCCTCCGGCGGGATCACGTCGGGAACGCCCTCCTGCTCGATGGTGACCTCGGTGCCGACCGATACGGCCTTCAGCGTTACGGTGACGCGCATCTCTCCGGGGAGGTTCGGATCCTCGAAGGCGTCCGTGTAGACGAGGCGCTCGCCCGGCACGAGTTCCAGATAGGTGCCGCCGAAGGAATGGCTCTCACCTGTGGTGAAGTTCCGGAAAGACATCCTGTGGCCGCCGCCCACCTTCGGGTCGAGGCCATGGACCGTACAGAGGTAGCCGTACGGCGGCAGCCAGCTCGCCACCGCATCGGCCTCCAGAAAGGCGCGATATACCTTTTCCGGTTTGGCCGCGATGACTCTATGAAGTCGGATGGTGCTGGGCATGGCGAATTCCTCCTTATGGATTCAGGACTGAGGGTCGGTAGTGGCCGGGCTGAACAGCAGCTGCAGATACCGGGTGAGATGATCGATGCTGTCGGCGGCGATCGCCGGGCCGCCCTTCGCCTTGGCGAGAATGAAGGCTCCCTGGAGAACGGCCTGGGTGTGGAGTGCCAGCGAGGCCGGCGTCCAGTCGGGGCACATGTTCCGCACCCGCATCGCCGCCTCGATATCGGATTCAAGCGTCTCCGCGTGGCCGCTGATGCTGCGCTCGCAGGCATCCCGGATCGCCGGGGTCGACTGGTAGGTCTCCTGCACCATTGTCCCGACGAGACAGGTGAAGTCGGCCACGCCACCCTCGAGCAGGTCCTTGCGGAAGGAGACGTATCCCAGCACGCGGTCGAGCGGATCCGCACAATCGTGATACGGCGCTTGCGCGAACAGCGCACCCGTCGTCTCCGACCAGTACTCCGCCGCGGCGACGCCGAGTTCTTCCTTGGACCGGAAGTGGTGGAAGAAGGCCCCTTTGGTTACGCCCGCCGCCGCGCAGAGCTCGTCCACGGTCGTGGCCGAGTAGCCTTTCGTCCGAATAACCGACAGCGCGGCATCGAGCAGCTTGGACCGGGCGTCCCGTTTCGCGGGCTGAGTGGACATGGCGTTCTCCCTTGGCGCCGATACATACCAACCAGTCGGTATGTCGTCAAGCGCGATTTGGCCGCCGGTCCCCGAAGCGCTGGGACAGGTCACTGCTCACGCCGTGCGGACAGGTTCGATGTCTACGCAGGCGCGTCACCCTCAGGCGCAGCCTGCGATGTGCGCTGGTCGGATCCCGCGCCTGCGCAAATGCGCCGCCAGAGACGCCCTGGCTCGAACCGCTACGCCTTGCAGTTGCTCTCGGCGACCGTGTTTATCGTGCGGTAGCGCCCGTCGGCGGTGACGATCCGCGCGCAGACGCCGGTCGCCTGGTTCCACCAGTAGCTGGTCAGACCGACTGTGCGGGTCGCCTCGTATCCGAGGTTCTGAAGGGCCGACTCGGACTGGCCGCCGTTGGCGCCGACGAAGCTGACGAGATCGGCCGGCGCCTCGCCGGCGTCGGAGGTGACCGGCTTCTTGCCGGCCGTCGAACTGCATTGTGTCGGCGCCACCGGTTCGACCGACTGGTAGCGTCCGTCCGCCATCACCACGCGCAGGCAGCTTCCCCTGCTGCCGCTCCACCAGTAGGCCGTCGCGCCGTCGTTGCGCGTCACCTCGTAGCGGCGCTCCTTCAGTTGCGTCTCGCCGTCGGCCGCCTTGGCCCCGACCAGGTCTGCGACATCGACCGGCACGATGGTGTCGATCGGGACCGCATTCTCGCTGTCCCTGCCCCCGCATGCCGCCAGCAAGGCGGCGACGGCGATCAGAACTGGAACTCTCATGTACGCTCTCCCCTGATTTCTCCCGTCGCCGTCGCGCGACCCTGACCACGGCCCGGCGGAGTGTAGGCCGTCCGGTGCATCGAGTTCAAATCCCGCGGCGCGGCGGAGGTGCAACCGGCCAGGCCGTCCGCGCCCTCACGATGCCGCGCCTGCGATGCCCGCTTCGCGCCCCATTTCGGTTGTTCAGTGGCCGGACCGCAAGACGGCTGCCTCGAGCGCCGGGGTCGACAAGTTCGATCCCCGGGTGCGCGTGACGTGGGCCCGGGCCGACGTTCGGACTGCAAATACCTGATGGCGGAGTGCGGGCAATATACCGATATGCAACCGGATCATCCTTTGGGAGGCGGTCGCCGTGAGAAGATGCGCCGTGATGTTCCTTCAGGCAGTGATCGTACTCCTCGGCGTTGGCGCTCTCGCCGCAATGCTCTGGGAGCCCCACCTCGAGGGCAGGAATGTCAATGCATCCCTCTTCCAGGTGTATTTCAACGACCCGTTTCTGGCGCTCGCGTATTTGGCGTCCCTTCCCTTCTTCGTGGCGCTGTACCAGGCGTTCATGCTGCTCGGACGCATCGGGCGAAACAAGGTGTTCACGCCGGACTCGATCAGGGCGTTGCGGGTGATCAGGTACTGCGCGATATCGCTGGTGGCGCTGCTACTGGCGGCAGAGGCCTGGTTCATTGTCATTGTCCGCGGTCAGGACGACATCGCCGGAGGCGTTGCCATCGCTCTGTTTCTGATTTTCGTCGCAACAACGGTCGCTGCCGCTGCTTCCGTGCTGGAAACGGCGTTGCGGAACACCTTTGATCTGGGTCCCCGGGTGAGCTAGGACGCAAACTCATAAATCGGTAGCGGCGCAGGGTGAAGGATGATTCAAGCTCCGCAAGGAGTTTGTCATGTCCCAGCGCCGCTACGAACTGACTGATTTTGAATGGGCGATCATCGAGCCCTTGCTGCCGAACAAGCCGCGCGGCGTTGCCCGGGTCGATGATCGCAAGGTCCTGAACGGCATC
>NZ_JAZHOF010000009.1:0-249577 GCF_037855135.1 Microbaculum marinum | reverse complement strand
GCGCATGAAGATCATGTCCGGGCGATTCCAGAGATCTTCGCCGGGCCAGATATCGAGATCCGAAATGGGCCTGTTGGATTCCACGCTCAGCAGGAACTCGCGGCCGAACCGGTCGTAGTGGCCGAAATTTTCCATGAATACCGGCAGCAAGGGCAGCTTGTCGGCGTAGAACGAGCTGGCAAAGTCCAGTTGGTAGACGAACTCCGTCTCGTTGATGCCGAAGAGCATGGCGCCATTGGCCCCGGCGGCTGCACTCACCGCATCGAGGGTCGAAATCCATTTTTCGTCCGAAAAGGATACATCGTAGATCGCAGGAAGCGCATCGTAGGCCAGTTTCATAGACAGTTCCCTTTTGGCCCGAACTGCATCACATTCCATCCTCGCGGATCAACCCGCCACGCCGAGGCTGTCGGGGCCGCTCCGAGCCGGTCAATGCGGATCGGGCACGGGGATGGGAGTACCGGCTGAGGACCAGCGGGCACTCGGAAATTCCGGCAGATTGGGGAAAAGGAAATGGTGCCCATGGCGTGGATTGAACACGCGACCTCTCCCTTACCAAGGGAGTGCTCTACCACTGAGCTACATGGGCGCCGGCGAAGCGGCGCATAACTGCCATAGGGGGGTGGCGAGCGCAAGCCGTTCGCGCGGAATAGACGCGGCGGCCGTCCCGCCGCCTCCGCTCACCCGTCAGGGCACCCCCCGTTCACGTCACCAGGTGCGGTTGAAGCGGGCGCCCACCGTCAGCACCGGCTCGCCGGTCTCCAGCTCTCCGAGCGAGGTCGACATGCCGAGGCCGCCGCCGAGCGGCCGCTCGGCCGTCAGGGTGGTGTTGACCTCGGGCTGCTCCAGTCCCGACCCCAGCACCTGGCCCCGGGCGATCAGCGCCGTGCCGGTCTCCGTCAGGTCGATGCGCAGCGAACGGTTCGCCTCCCAGCTCTGCGCTGCGGCGACTGTGCCGAGGCCGGTTTCCCGCACGATGAGGTCGCTCGAAAGGCTCGCCCGGAGGTGGTCGCCGAGCGACCGGCTGCGGGTCAGGCTGCCGGAGACGGCGGCGCTGTCGGCATAGGGATTGAGCTGCACGCGCAGGCGCGCCTGGCCGCCGATCCACCCCGGCGCCGGCATCGATACGCTCGCCCAGGCGACGGTGCCGGGCGCCGCCGGCTTCGACCACGGATCGACCTCGTCGGCGAGCGCCCTGGCCTGGCTGGTCGCCTCGACGCCGGAAACCGACACGTCCATCCCCATCACCGCGTTCCAGCCGGTCGGCAGCTCGGCCTCCAGCTTCACGACGTAGGAGTTGTCGCCGGTGATCTCGCTCCTGATCGGCAGCCGGTCGCGGGTCAGGTCCCCGGCCGCCGCCGCCAGCGGGGAGAGGCCGAGCGCGATTGCGGTCATCGCGACCGTCCGGAACGGGAGATGTCCCGCGCCGCGGCCGGCCCGCAGCCTTCCTGCCCGCTCAATCATGAGTCCCCGCATCGATCTTCGGTCACATCCGCGCATCGCACCGCAAAGCCGGGGCGATCCGGCCGGTCGCCGCCAGGGCCGGCGCACCCGGCGGCCGCCATGCTCTCCGGGATCGAAGCCGTTCCTATCAGGCCGATGCCGAATTGCGAAGCCCGTCGGGGGATCGATCGCTCGATTTTCCCCGGAATGTGCGAATATGGTCACAGATGCGGGTATGTAGCACGGGATCTCGCTCGGATCTGGCCGGTTTTGCGCCGAATTCGTGAAAATTGGCCCACCGGTGCCGAGGCGATCCTTTGGTCTTTGATTGCTGCTGCGGGCTGTCGTAATTTGGCGCCATGGCAGACGAAGCGACGCCCGGCAGCGGGAGCAGGAAGTCCGAGACGGCGGAAGAGCGCCGTGACAGGCTGGCGGCACAGCTACGACGCAATCTTGGCAGACGGAAGGCACAGGGAAGGGCACGCCGTGCCAGGGTCGACGAGCCTGGCGAGGCGGAGCCGGACGCGGCGGATTGAGCCGCCCGGCAGCGCTTGAAGGCCTGCCCCCCTTTCCCGATATAGGCGACCGCGGCCGCAGCGTTGCGCCGCGAAAGCGAAGCCGTTAACAGGAAGGTCGGCCCCGGCTCCGGGGCCGCCGGTAGCCGGGCGACAGAACCGAACATGAGCAAGCTCAAGCTTTTTGCGCTCGACGCGGAGGACCTGGAGGTCATCTCCGCGCACCTGCAGGATGCCGTCGTGCGGATCGCCGACTTGCGCTGGCTTCCCGACGAGCAGCGTTTCGTCATTGTCGTCAACCGCTTCGACCGGAGCGAACCGGGCAAGGCCGGCACCTATCGCCGCGCCCGCACCGCCCTGCATTTCGAGCGCGTCCAGTCGGTCCGGCGCCGCGCGATCCGGCAGGACCGGGCCGATGCCGTCCTCAACCTGCTGGCCGTCAGGTTTGAGGAAACCGACGCGCCCGCCGGGACCGTTGAACTGATCTTCTCGGCCGGTGGCGTGATCCGGCTGGACGTCGAGTGCCTGGAGGCCAGGCTGTCCGATCTGGGCCCGGTGTGGTCGACGTCGTCCGTCCCAGACCACGAGACCGGCGCGGCCGCAGCCGCGGCCGGGGAGACCGGCCCCGCGGCCCGCGAAGGCGCGTGAGCGGGCCGGTCATCATGACCCGGCCGTCATGACCCGGGTGGCGGCGTGACGCGCAGGTCCGACAGGCTCGTCTCCGTCGATCTCGACGAGTCCTCGATCGGGCGCGGCTCGCCGGACATCGAGCACGAGCGCGCCGTGGCGATATACGACCTGCTTGAGGAGAACAGCTTCGCGCTGGCAGGCCACGACAGCGGTCCCTACCGCCTGACCCTGTCGATCCGGGAAAAGCGGCTGGTTTTCGACATCCGCAACGAAGGCGAGGCGCCCGTGGTGACACATATCCTGTCGCTCACCCCGTTTCGCCGCATCGTCCGCGACTACTTCCTGGTGTGCGAGAGCTACTACCAGATGATCAGGACGGCGAGCCCGAGCCGGATCGAGGCGGTCGACATGGGCCGACGCGGCATCCACAACGAGGGCTCGCGGATCCTGGCGGAGCGTCTTGAAGGCAAGATCGAGGTCGATTTCGATACCGCGCGGCGGCTCTTCACACTGATCTGCGTCCTGCACTGGAAAGGCTGAGACGTGGCGGCGGGGGGCGAACCCACTGGCGCCGTGAACGGCTCCCCCTCGGCGGTATTGTTTGCCTGCGGGATGAATGCCGTGCGCTCCCCCATGGCGGCGGCGATCACCCGTCATCTCTTCCCGAACGCGATCTATGTCGCCTCCGCCGGCGTGCGGGAGGGCGAACCGGACGGCTTCGTCACGGCGGTGATGGAGGAAATCGGGATCGACGTCTCTCGGCACCAGCCGCACACCTTCGAGGACCTCGCCGACACGTCTTTCGACGTCGTCATCTCGCTGGCGCCCGAGGCGCATCACCGCGCGCTGGAACTGACGCGGACCATGGCCTTCGACGCGGAATACTGGCCGACCGAGGATCCCACCGTCGTCGGCGGAACCCGCGAGCAGCGCCTGGACGCCTATCGCCGGGTGCGCGACACGCTTCTGCAGCGCATCAAGGAGCGGTTCGGCTGGAAGCCGCCGCTGACCGGTTGACTGCGTCCGGCCGCTGACCGACATGGTTTGCCCGTTCCGTTGCGGCTGCGGGAGGCGGGGCGGCGGCGCGACCTGTTTCCCCGGTTCACATTTCAGCAGCAATTCGCTAGTTTCCGCGCCGGTCCGGCTCCGCGCCGCGGAACGGCCTCCATCGACTCGCTCAGGGATCTGAACGGCCGCGGCCGGATTCGGACGTCTCAGACGGACCACGATACATGACGGGACGCCCGACACTCGTGCTTGCCAGCGGTTCGCCGCGCCGGCTCGGCCTGCTGCAGCAGGCGGGGATCGAACCGGATTCGTTGCAGCCGGCCGATATCGACGAGGCGCCGGGCAAGGGCGAGACCCCGCGCACCCTTGCCAAACGGCTGGCGCGAACCAAGGCCGAAGTATCGATACGACAGGTCGACCGTGAGGAGGCGCTCAAGGGCGCGTACATCGTGACGGCCGATACCGTGGTTGCCGTGGGACGGCGCATCCTGCCAAAGGCGGAAATGGTCGACGAGGCGGCGAACTGCCTGAGGCTGCTTTCGGGACGCAACCACAAGGTCTACACCAGCGTCTGCCTGGTGACGCCGTCGCGGGCGATCCGCCAGAAGCTGGTCGAGACCCGGGTCCGCTTCAAGCGTCTGTCGCGCGAGGAGATCGAAAGCTATCTCGCCTCCGGCGAGTGGCGCGGCAAGGCGGGCGGCTACGCAATCCAGGGAATCGCCGGGAGCTTCGTCGTCCGGCTGGTGGGGTCGTATACGGCCGTTGTCGGACTGCCGCTCTACGAGACCGTCTCGATGCTGCACGGCGAGGGGTATCCGGTCTACTTCAACTGGCTGAGCGGGCCTGCTTGACCGGCGTCCCGCATATCATGGAGGGCCGATGAACGTCGCGACCTGGCTGGCTCGGGCCGGCCGTACCTTTCCTGAACATCCCGCGGTCGGATACGGCGCAGGCGTGCACCAGTCATACGGGGCCCTGGCCCTGCGCGCCGGCCGTCTTGCCGCCGGTCTCGCCCGCCTCGGCCTTGCCCCCGGCGACCGGGTGGCGATCGCCGCGAAGAACTGCCCGGAATATCTCGAGTGCCTGTTCGGGATCTGGTGGGGGGGCTTCGCGGCGGTGCCGGCGAACGCCAAGCTGCATGGCGCCGAACTCGCCTGGATGATCGAGGATGCCGGGGCGCGGGTGTGTCTTGCGACTCCCAAGGAGGCGGCGGCGATCTCCGGCCATCCGGCCGGCGGACTGAAGGCGCTCGTCGAGATCGGCTTGCCCGGCTACGAGGCGCTGTTTGCAGGCGACGCCGCGGCGCCCGCCGGCGCCGCACCCGATGCGCTCGCCTGGCTGTTCTATACGAGCGGGACGACCGGACGGCCGAAGGGCGCGATGATCACCCATCGCAACATCGTCTCCATGACCTTCGGCTATCTCGCCGATGTCGACCCGACCGGCCCGGGCGATGCGGTGCTGCATTCGGCGCCGATGAGCCACGGCTCGGGCCTCTATATCCTGCCGCATGTCTGCCGGGCGGCCCTGAACGTGGTGCCGGAATCCGGCGGTTTCGAACCGGAGGAGATCTTCCGCCTGATCAACGCCCGGCCGGGGACCTCGATGTTCGCGGCGCCGACCATGATCAAGCGGATGGTGGAGCATCCTGGCGACCTCGACCCGGGCGCCCTGCGCACCCTCGTGTGGGGTGGAGCGCCGATGTATGTCGAGGACGTCAAGAAGGCGCTCGACCGGTTCGGGCCGCGGCTTGCGGAGATCTACGGCCAGGGCGAATCGCCGATGACCGGGACGGTGCTGGCTAAGGACGTGATCGCCGATCGCGATCATCCGCGCTGGCTCGAGCGGATCGGCTCGGCCGGCATCGCCAACTCCGCCTGCGAGGTCCGGATCGCGGATGCCGAGGACGAACCCTTGCCGGCCGGGGAGACGGGCGAACTGCTGCTGCGCGGCGATTGCGTCATTCCCGGCTACTGGAACAATCCGGACGCCAGCGCGGCGGCGCTGAGGAACGGCTGGCTGCACACCGGCGACGTCGGGGTGATGGACGAGGACGGATTCGTCACGCTCAAGGACCGGTCGAAGGACATGATCATCTCGGGCGGCACGAACATCTATCCGCGCGAGGTCGAGGAGGTGCTGCTCACCCATCCGGGGATCCGGGAGGTCTCGGTCATCGGGCGGCCGGACGCGGAGTGGGGCGAGGTCGTCGTCGCCTATGTCGTCGGCGACGCCGCGGCGACGGAGCTCGATCGTCTCTGTCTGGACAACATCGCCCGGTTCAAGCGTCCGAAGGACTACGTCTTCGTCGAGGCGCTGCCGAAGAACAATTACGGCAAGATTCTCAAGACGGAACTGCGTGAATCCGACAAGGCGCGACGGCAGGAGGCATGACAGGGCGATCGGTTCGATCGCCCGCGAGCCGCTCGCCCACCGGCAGGCGACGGTGAATTGTGTGGCGCCGAGGTGAGGCCCGGGAGAACTGGCCGGCTTGCCGGATGCAAGGTTGAGGAGACGGCAGATGAACGACCATGATCCGGGCGGCAAGGCGGCGCCCCGCGCCGGCGAGAGATGTCCGATCTGCGGGCAGCCGACGGTCCATCGCAACCGGCCGTTCTGCTCGTCGCGCTGCGCCAATATCGACCTCAACCGCTGGCTGACCGGCCACTATGCGATTCCCGTGGTCGAGGACGAAGACGAGGACGGCGGTCCGCGCGATTCCGAAGGCCCGGACGGCGCCGCGTGAGGCCGGCCTCCTCGATGTCGCTGGTCCCTGAATTCAACGTCGGCCAAGTCGTCCGACCCGCTGGACATGCGCAGGCGGATTTCCTATAACCCGCCGGCTTCCCGCGCCGCATCACGGCTTTCGGCCGCAATACCGGCACGTGTGGAATGCCCAGGTAGCTCAGTTGGTAGAGCACGTGACTGAAAATCACGGTGTCGGTGGTTCGATTCCGCCCCTGGGCACCATTTCCCCCTCTCATAGCTGAACACGGCACGCCATAGATCGTTGAAATTCAACGGTCTCGAGGCACTTCACCGCTGCTGGCGATGCCTGGGTCCACGGCACGCCTGGGGGGTCGCGGCTGCTCTGGTCATTCATCAAGGCGGGCTTTACGGATTCCTTACAGGCGGGCGGGCTTTTCGCCATAGCGCGCTTACTCCCCCAAGCTGCATCTATCCGGCCGGCGCTCATGCCATGGAGTCGGCCCATGCTGGACCTGATCTACGTCGGACTGGCGGTTTGCGGTTTCCTCGCCTTCATTGCCGCTATTCCGGCCTGCGAGCTGCTGTGAGGCCACGGGGATGATCGAGTATCTCATCGCCGCCGTCGTGGCATTGGCGCTTCTCGCCTACCTCACGGCCGCGCTGCTGCGTCCGGAGCGGTTCTGAGGAAGGTCGAAATGGCCACCGACATTCTTCAGTTCCTGCTCTATTCGGCCCTCCTTGTCGCGCTGGCCTGGCCGCTCGGCGCCTACATGGCCCGGGTCTTCCAGGGCCGCCGCACGCTGCTTTCCCCGGTGCTCGCACCGGTCGAACGCGGGATCTGCGCGATCGCGGGACGGGGCGCGATGCAGGAGCAACACTGGACGCGATACGCGCTGTCGGTGCTCGTGTTCAACCTGGCCGGCTGGCTTGTCCTCTACGCCATCCTGAGGCTGCAGCACCTGCTGCCGTGGAACCCTGAAGGCCTGGCACCGATGTCGCCGGACCTTGCCTTCAATACGGCGGTGAGCTTCGTCACCAACACAAACTGGCAGGCCTACGGGGGCGAGACGACGCTCTCCTATTTCAGCCAGATGGTTGGGCTGACCGTGCAGAACTTCCTCTCGGCGGCCACGGGCATTGCTGTCGGCGTCGCCGTGATCCGCGGATTCGCCGCCCACGGCGCCAGATCGATCGGCAATTTCTGGGTCGACCTGACCCGCTCCGTTCTCTACGTCCTGCTACCGCTATCGATCGTCGGCGCGCTCGTCCTCGTCTGGCAGGGCGTGCCCCAGAGCCTTGACGCATATGCGCAGGCGACCACGCTCGAGGGGCAGGAACAGATCATCGCCCAGGGTCCTGCCGCCTCGCAGATCGCCATCAAGCAACTCGGCACCAATGGCGGCGGCTTCTTCAACGTCAATTCCTCGCACCCGCTCGAGAACCCGACCCAGATCTCCAATCTCCTGGAACTGGTCTACATCCTGCTGATTCCTGCAGCCTTCTGCTTCCTGTTCGGCCACATGGCGAAGGATCGGCGGCAGGGCGTCGCGATCTTCGCCGCGATGGGCATCCTGTTCGTCGTCGGCCTTGCCGTCGTCTATGGCGCGGAGTTTCAAGGCAACCCTCTCCTCGCCACGCTGCCCGTCGATCAGGCGGCGGGCAACATGGAGGGAAAGGAAGTCCGCTTCGGCACCGGCCTCTCGGCGCTGTGGGCCGAGGCCACGACGGCCGCCTCGAACGGCTCGGTCAACTCCATGCACGACAGCTACACACCGCTGGCCGGCCTTGCGCTTCTGCTCAACATGCAGGTCGGCGAAGTCGTCTTCGGCGGCGTCGGCGCCGGCTTCTACGGCATGCTGCTTTTTGTCGTGCTGACCGTGTTCCTCGCCGGGCTGATGGTCGGGCGCACACCTGAATATCTCGGCAAGAAGATCCAGGCCAGGGAGGTCAAGCTCGCCGTGCTGGCGTTCCTCTCGATGCCGGTCGGCATTCTGGTGTTCGCGGCATTGGCCGCGACCATTCCGAGCGCCCTCGCAGCCGTCAGCAATCCGGGGCCGCATGGGCTCTCGCAGATCCTCTATGCCTATTCGTCTGCCACCGGCAACAACGGCTCGGCCTTCGCCGGCTTCGGCGCCAACCAGCCGTTTCACACGACTCTGCAGGGCATTGCCATGCTGCTCGGCCGCTACGCCTTCATCGTGCCGATGCTGGCGATCGCAGGCTCCCTGGCAGTCAAAACGCCAACGCCGGGGTCTACCGGCACCTTCCCGACCCACGGACCGATCTTCGTCATCCTGCTGGTGATCGTCGTCGTGACCCTCGGGGGACTCACCTTCTTCCCGGCACTCGCCCTCGGTCCCATTGCCGAGCAGGTTGCGGTGCAGGCCGGCCGGACGTTCTGAGGCGTCTCGATGGCAAAGCACACACAAAAGGACATTTCGTTGTTCGACCGCGCGCTCGTCGCACAGGCGTCACGCGGCGCGTTTGGCAAGCTCGATCCGCGTCTGCTGTCCCGCAACCCGGTAATTTTCGTCACGGCCGTGGTCGCGCTGCTGACGACATTCGTCTTCGTCCGCGATCTCGTTACAGGCGCGGCAACGGCCGGCACCGTCGGCCAGATCGCCTTCTGGCTCTGGGTGACGGTGCTGTTCGCCAACTTCGCCGAAGCCATCGCCGAGGGCCGTGGCAAGGCGCGGGCGGACAGCCTCCGCGCCACGCAGTCCGAGACCCTGTGCAAGCGTCTTGTCGGAAACGCAGCCGCACGCGACGACTTCGAGATCGTGTCGAGCACGTCGCTCCGCAGGGACGATGTGGTTCTGGTCGAGGCTGGCGGGCTGATCCCGGCCGACGGGGAGGTGATCGAGGGCATCGCCTCTGTCGATGAATCGGCGATCACCGGCGAGTCCGCGCCTGTGATACGCGAATCCGGGGGCGACCGGTCAGCGGTCACGGGCAGCACCCGGCTCGTCTCGGATTGGCTGGTGGTCCGCGTCACCGCCGAACCCGGCAAGAGCTTTCTCGACCGGATGATCGCGATGGTCGAGGGAGCCGAGCGCCAGAAGACGCCGAACGAGGTCGCGCTCAACATCCTGCTCGTCGGCATGACCATCATCTTTCTGCTGGTTGTGGCAACGTTGGAGCCCTTCGCCCTCTTCTCGGGCACGACGATTCCGGTCGCGTTCCTTGCCGCATTGCTCGTCACCCTCATTCCCACGACCATCGGCGGGCTCCTGTCGGCGATCGGCATCGCCGGGATGGACCGGCTGGTGAAAGCCAATGTCATCGCGAAGTCCGGCCGCGCCGTGGAGGCGGCCGGCGATGTCGACACGCTGCTGCTCGACAAGACCGGCACCATCACCTTCGGCAACCGCATGGCGGATGCCTTCGTGCCCTTGCCAGGTGTCGGCGAGCGCGAACTGATCGAAACGGCCCTGCTCGCCTCCTTTTCCGACGAGACACCGGAGGGAAAGTCGATCGTCGACCTGGCTCGCAAGGTGCTCGGCGGGGAGATCGATGCGCTTCGGGAGCGGGTTCGGGTCTTCGTGCCGTTCAGTGCGCAGACGCGCATTTCGGGCGCGGACCTGATGGATGGTTCCGAAATGCGCAAGGGCGCGAGCGATGCCATCCTCCGCCACGTCGAGACCGGGCCCAGCGCGAATCTGGCGCGCATCGTCGAGAGCATCGCCAAATCTGGGGGAACGCCCCTTGTGGTAGCGCGCGAAAGGCGGATTCTCGGCGTCATCCACCTCAAGGACATCGTCAAGCCGGGCATTCGCGAGCGCTTCACCGAACTGCGGCGGCTGGGGATCCGGACCGTGATGATCACCGGCGACAATCCGATGACGGCCGCGGCCATCGCCGCCGAGGCCGGCGTCGATGATTTTCTCGCAGAGGCGACACCGGAAAGGAAGCTGGAGCTGATCCGCGCCGAGCAGGCGCAGGGCAAACTCGTCGCCATGTGCGGCGACGGTTCCAACGATGCGCCTGCGCTTGCTCAGGCAGACATCGGCGTCGCCATGAACTCCGGCACGCCGGCTGCCCGGGAGGCCGGCAACCTGATCGACCTCGACAGCGATCCCACCAAGCTCATCGAGGTCGTGCTGGTCGGCAAGCAGCTACTGATCAGCCGCGGCGCGCTGACGACGTTCTCGATCGCCAACGATGTGGCGAAGTACTTCGCCATCCTGCCGGCCCTGTTCATCGCCGCCTATCCCGGGCTTCAGGCGCTCAACATCATGGATCTGTCGAGTCCGGCCAGTGCCATCCTGTCAGCCGTGATCTTCAATGCGCTGGTCATCGTCGCGCTGATCCCGCTCGCCCTGCGCGGCGTGCGCTATTCACCGGCGACGGCGGGCGAGATGCTTCGGCGCAATCTGCTGATCTACGGACTTGGCGGACTGGTGGTGCCATTCGTCGGCATCAAGATCATCGACCTGGCGGTCTCCGCGCTCGGTCTGGCGTAGGAAGGAGCCGGCAATGCTCTCGCAGTTGCGACCCGCGATCGTGCTGCTTGCGATCATGACTTTGGTGACCGGCGGAGCCTATCCGCTCGCGATAACGGCCGCCGGGCAGGCGCTGTTTCCTCACCGGGCAGGCTCAAGTCTGATCTCCCGGAATGGAGTGGTGGTCGGGTCCGAACTGGTCGGACAGGCGTTCACGCGGCCGGAATACTTCCACGGTCGCCCCTCGGCCGTCGGTTACGACGCAGCCGCCTCCGGCGGCACGAACCTTGCGCCCACGAACATCGAGCTGATCGAAGCCGTTGCAGGGCGAGCGCGGCAACTCGCCGCGGAGACCGGGGTGCACCGCGTGCCGATCGACCTCGTCACGTCATCCGGCAGCGGGCTCGATCCGCACATTTCCCCGGAAAGTGCCTATCTTCAGATCGTGCGTGTCGCCGGGGCGAGAGATCTGCCGGCGAGCGAGCTTCGCCGGTTGGTCGACATGCATGTCGAAGCGCCGCTCTTCGGCGTATTCGGCGAACCGGGTGTCAATGTATTGAAGCTGAACCTGGCGCTCGACCAGCGCACCGCTCCGGGAGATGAAACGGGACCAACGGATGGGGCCAGCACCGTCAAGTGAGAGTCGGCCCGAGCCCGATGCTCTGCTCGCGGAGGCGGGAAAGGAAGGCCGCGGAAGGCTGAAGATCTTTCTCGGCTCCGCACCGGGGGTCGGCAAGACCTATGCGATGCTTCAGGCCGCGCGGACACGCGCGGCCGAAGGCACCGACGTGGTCGTCGCCATCGTCGAGACCCATGGCCGTCAGGAAACGGAACGATTGCTGCGGAACCTGAGCGTGCTGCCGCGCCGCTCCCATTTCTACCGCGGGCGCATTCTCCACGAGATGGATCTCGAAGCGCTGATCGAACGCGGGCCGCAAATCGCTCTGATCGACGAACTGGCTCACACCAACGCACCCGAAAGCCGGCACGAGAAGCGCTGGCAGGATGTCGAAGACGTGCTGGCTGCCGGCATCGACGTCTACACGACCCTCAACATCCAGCATCTGGAGAGCCTCAACGACATCGTCGCGCGCATATCGGGGGTACGCGTGCGCGAAACCGTACCCGACAACGTTCTGGAACTCGCCGACGAGATCGAACTGATCGACCTTCCGCCGGAGGAGCTGATCGAGCGCCTGCGCCAGGGCAAGGTCTATCTGCACGACCAGATCGCCCGTGCCATCGAGAACTTCTTTTCAAAGGGCAATCTCACAGCGCTCAGGGAACTGGCCATGCGCGTGGCCGCCGACCGTGTGGACGCGCAGATGATCGCGCATATGAAGTCGCACGCGATCAGCGGACCGTGGCCGACGCAGGATCGCGTCATGGTCTGCATCAACGAGGCGCCCGTGGCGAAGCCTTTGGTGCGGGCCGCAAAGCGCATGGCTGACAGGGCGCGCGCGCCCTGGCTCGCCCTCAACGTGGTCACGTCATCCAGGGAAAGCCTGTCCGAGGCGTCCAAGGATCGGATCGCCGAAGCGTTGCGGCTCGCCGAGGCGCTCGGCGCCGAGATCGCGAGCGTGAACGCCGGGTCCGACATCGCCGGCGAGATCCTTGAGTTCGCCCGGTCTCGCAACGTCACGAGGATCCTGATCGGCCGGCCCCGTCCGCGCCGGATGTTCGCAAGCTTTACCCGCGAGACGGTGGCCGAGACGCTGGTCCGCAAGGGCGAGGACTTCGAGATCACCCTGATCGCCGCCGACCAGGACGAGGCAAGAAAGGCTGCAATCCGGGCCGGGCGGGTTGAGGTCGAGCGCGATCCCAGGGCGTATCTCGCGGCCACCGGTATCGTCGCCTTCGCCGCCGCGACGGCTTTCGTGATCGAACGTGTTTTTCCGGTTGCCAGCCTGTCGCTCGTCTTCCTGACAGGTGTCCTCGTCACCGCGACCCGCTTCGGCCTCTGGCCTTCGCTCTACGCCGCGACGGTGAGCTTCTTCACCTACAACTTCTTCTTCACGGAGCCCTACCGCACCTTCATCATGCACCGGCGGGACGACATCCTGACGTTGGTACTCTTCTACGTGGCGTCGATTCTGGCCGGCAATCTGGCCGCCCGGCTGCGCAATCAGGCAATTGCCCAGCGGGCGATCGCCAGGCGTACCGCCAGCCTCTACGAGTTCAGCCGCAAGCTCGCCAGCGCCGCGTCCTTCGACGATGTCGTCTGGACCGCCGTCAGCAATGTCGGAGCGATCCTGCGATGCCAGACGGTCGCGCTCATGCCGGGCGCCGGTGACAGGCTGGAGATCAGCGGAGCCTTTCCGCCCCTGGACGAGCTCGACGCCCGCGACCATGGCGCAGCGCTCTGGGCCTGGGATCATGGGGAACCCGCCGGCCGGACGACGGCCACGCTCCCGTCGTCAAACTGGCTTTTCCTGCCGCTCAGGACGGCGCAGGGGACCCAGGGTGTCCTGGGCATCAAACCCGAGGACCGGCGATCGCTGAGCCCGAACGACCTGCGCATCCTCGATGCCCTGGGCGACCAGGTGGCCATCGCCGTCGAGCGCACGCGGCTCGTCTCGGACCTTCAGGACTCGCGCATCCTGTCGGAAACGGAACGGCTGCGCTCGGCGCTGCTGTCCTCGGTCAGCCATGACCTGCGGACACCGCTGGTGTCCATCATCGGGGCGGCCAGTTCGCTGATCGAGGCAGACGAAGTGCTGTGCAGCGATGGCCGCCGGCAACTTGCCGAGACGATCAGGGAAGAGGGCGACCGCCTCAATCGCTACGTCCAGAATCTCCTCGACATGACGCGGCTGGGATATGGAGCGTTGAAGCTCAACCGCCAGCCGAGCGATGTCCGCGAGCTTGTCGGCGCGGCCGTGCGGCAGCTCGGGCCGGAACTGAAGAGGCACACGCTTATCCTTGACGTCGCCGACGATCTGCCGCCTGTGGATGTCGACCCGATACTGATGCAGCAGGTCTTTGCCAACGTGCTCGACAATGCCGCCAGGTATGCGCCGATCGGCTCCAACGTTACCGTCACGGGAGCAACGGGCGGTGACGCCCTCGTGATCGCAGTGAGCGATCAGGGACCCGGCATCCCGCCGGCGGATCGGGAGCGCGTCTTCGACATGTTCTACCGCGTGCGCGCAGCCGACGGACAGCGCGCCGGCACGGGGCTGGGACTTGCGATCTGCAAGGGCATAGTCGATGCGCACGGCGGCGGCATCCGCGCCGGGCCGGCGGTTGCCGACGGTACCGGTACACGCATCGAGATCAGACTGCCGCTCGCAGCCGGCACGAAGCGCTCCGCATGAGCGCGCTCGCCCGCATCCTCGTTGTCGACGATGAAGCCCAGATCAGGCGTTTCCTGCGGGTGGCCCTGGAGGCCCACGCCTACGCGGTGTTCGAGGCGGCGACCGGCCTGGAGGCCGTGCAGAAGGCGGCGACCGAAGATCCGCACCTCATCGTGCTCGATCTCGGGCTTCCCGACATCGACGGCAAGGCCGTCATCGCAAAGGTCCGGGAGTGGTCCCAGACGCCGATACTGGTGCTGTCCGTCCGTCAGGCCGAGGCCGAGAAGGTCGAGGCGCTCGACGCGGGCGCGCAGGACTACGTGGTCAAGCCCTTCGGCATCAAGGAGTTGCTGGCACGCATCCGCAGCCTGCTGCGTGACCGGTCGGCGTCGGAGGATGCCGGTGTCCATGCTGCCGTGGCGATCGGCAACCTGCATATCGATGTCGCCGCGCACGAGGTTCGCAAGGACGGCAAACCGCTGAAACTCACCCGAAAGGAGTTCGACGTGCTGTGGACCCTCGCCCGGCATGCAGGGCGCATCGTTACGCACAAGGCGCTGCTGCGCGAGGTCTGGGGCAAGGCGCACGAGCACGATACGCAGTATCTGCGGGTGTTCATTCGCCAGCTCCGCCGGAAGCTGGACGACGACCCGGCCAGTCCCCGCTACATCATGAACGAACCAGGCGTCGGGTACCGGCTGCTCGAACCCTAAGCGAAGCGGATGCAACCCCGGCCACAGGCAGGACGGCCAGGGATCCCACAACCCCGCACTGGAAGCGACGACAGGTCCCGATCCGGCGGAAGCCGTCCCTCGGCGAGGCCCCCTGCATCGACGCCTTCGCGCAATGGCGATAGGCTCGCGTCGTAACGGCAACAGGGGGGAAACACATGTGGTACGGACAAGTCGAGGGAACGGAAATCGTAACCCTCGATCCGCGGTTCGCTGACTGCTTTGCCGGTCATGTCCGCGTCGAGCGGCTATGGACGGGCGCGCGCTGGTGCGAAGGCCCGGCCTGGTTTGCGGCCGGGCGCTATCTGGTCTGGTCGGATATTCCCAACAACCGGATGATGCGGCTCACCGATCCAGGTGACCAGGTCTCCGTCTTTCGCGAGTCCTCGAACAACTCGAACGGCAACACGGTCGACAACCAGGGCCGGCTCGTCACCTGCGAGCACCTGAGCCGTCGGGTCACCCGAACCGAGGTCGACGGATCGATCACGGTCCTGGCCGACAAATGGCAGGGCCGGCGCCTGAATTCGCCCAACGACGTCGTCGTCAAGTCGGACGACTCGATCTGGTTCACCGACCCCTCCTACGGCATCGACACCGACTACGAAGGCGATCGCCAGGAACAGGAAATCGACGGCTGCTTCGTCTTTCGCATCGATCCCAGGAGCGGTTCGGTGGCTCGCGTGGTAGGCGACATGGTTCGTCCGAACGGCCTCGCCTTCTCGCCCGACGAGAAATACCTGTACGTCGCCGACACCGGCGCCACGCATCTCGCCGACGGTCCGCGCCATATCCGGCGCTTCACCGTGGGTGCCAACGGCAAGAGCCTTAAAGGCGGCGAGATCTTTGCCGAATCGGGTTCCGGCCTCTTCGACGGGTTCCGGGTCGACTGGCAGGGCCGTATCTGGACCAGCACGGCGGAGGGCGTCCACTGCTACGATGCCGACGGCACTCTGATCGGCAAGATCCTGATTCCGGAGATCGTCGCGAACGTCACGTTCGGCGGGGTCAAGCGGAACCGCATGTTCATATGCGGGACGACGTCGCTCTACTCGATCTATCTGACGACCAACGGTTCCAGGCCCGGCTGACGGGTCGGGGCCCGCCTGGCCGGCCAGCCCGAGAGAACCCACCCGTCGCCGCCGAGGCCGGAGCAAACGCACCGGCTGTCGCTGTTCGTTCCTGCGGCCGGACTACTTCTGCTGTGGATACGTGCCGCCCCATACGCGCTGGTATCGGGTATAGATGTTGACGAGGTCCAGATGCTTCAATGCCGCCCCGAAGACGGCGGTCTGGCCCTCGGCGGGCTTCCAGGGACTGTGCAGTTCCACGATCCCGAGGCAGTCGATTGCGTCCTGCTGCTGGGAGCGGAAGACGCGAACCTGAGCGGTCTCCGGCCGCTCTTCATAGAGCGTCCGCAGACCGTCCACGATCTCCGTCATCAGCGTCTCGGTGACTGCCCGGAAGCGCCAAAGGGCGACGCGGGAGCAGGCGCCATTGTCTCCGAAGAGAGCCTTTCCGGGGTAGATCTGCGTTGCTTCCGCGCGATACTGCCCCCAGACATGGCCCATGATCCGGTCCGTCCAGCGGGAATAGTTGTCACCTGAAATGTTGGCGTAGCCGGTGCCCCGCATGACTTCCAGGTCGGACAGGTCGTACATCGCGGCGTAGCGGGGCCAGCCGTCGATGCAGACGATGCGGTTGGCCGTCAGGAAGCCTTCGATCGACCGGCGCTCGGGGAAGTGCTCGGAGTCGTACCATTGCTGAAACTCGTCCTCCAGACTGGCGGGCGGCTCCATCATCGCAAGCATCAAACCCCTGTTGTCGGTGGCTGCTACACTCATCTTCTAGAGGCTCCGGCTGAATGACGGACTCCGCCTCCATCCCACTCCCGGGAGGGCCGGCGCGTCGTGCTTCTGGGATCCGGGCGGGCGCCCGACACGGATCGCTAGATGACAGACTGATTATAGATCTGTCAATAAGAGCGGCGGCGGGCCGTCGGCTTTGACACGGAAGCGGGTTAGTTTATTAAGTGCTAAACAAAGGCCGTCGTGCCGAATCGGGTACTTGCAAGGACGTGAGCGAATGAATGAGGTGCTGTGCCAACCGCCGCGAACAACGGCGACTCCCCCGAAGTTCAGGGCGCCGGCAGGGGCGTGCGACTGTCACAGCCATATATTTGGTCCGGCGGAGAAATATCCGTTCGTGAAGGATCGCAGCTTCACCCCGCCGGATGCCTCTTGCGAGAGCTACGACGCGATACTGAAGGCCCTGGGGTGCGACCGGGCGGTCATCGTTCAGGCAAGCGTGTACGGATCAGACAACAGCCGCCTGACGGACGCCATTGCCGAAATGGGTGCGGATCGGGTCCGCGGCGTGGCGATGATCGAGGCGACGGCGAGCGAGCAACACATTCAGGGCCTGCACGACGCGGGGATCCGGGCCGCGCGCTTCATCACGACGGCGCGCGGCGGCCCGCGGGTCGATCAGCTGCCCGAAATCGCAGCCAGGGTCGCCCCCTTCGGCTGGCATCTGGAAGCCTACATGCCGTCGAGAGAGTGGGTGGATCTGCTGCCGGTCCTGGCCGGGATTCCGGTCCCGATGGTCTTCGATCATCTTGGCGGGGTTCCCGCCGACGCGGGTGCGGATGATCCCGTGGTCAAGGGAATCCTGGACCTGGTGGACAAGGACAAGGCCTGGATCAAGCTGACCGGCTACCGCAACTCTTCCGCCGGTTTCCCCTATGCGGACGTCGCCGGTCTGGCGCGCACATTCGTGGACCGGGCGGCGCATCGCTGCGTATGGGGGTCGGACTGGCCGCACACCGCCGTCGAAGGCCGGATGGTCGATGACGGTCAGCTTTTCGACCTCCTCGCCGACTGGGCGCCGGATCCGTCGGTTCGCAAACGGATACTGGTGGACAATCCGGCCGAACTGTACGACTTCGCCCCACTTTGACGGGGAAAGAGCGAGATATCCGGGGCCGGACACAACGACATGGTTGCAACGACACCCAGCAGTGAGGCACCGCGCCGCCGTCGGCGAATGTCGTGGGAGGAGCGCGAGCGGGTCATTATCGAAGAAGCGACCGCCTATTTCGCCGAGCAGGGTCTCAGCGCCGGAACGGCCGAACTCGCGCGGCGGATCGGCATCACGCAACCCCTCCTGTACCGCTACTTCTCGACGAAGGGGGCCCTCATCGACCGGGTCTACGAGGAGCTTCTGCCGGCAAGTAGGTATCCGGCGTGGGAGCGGTTGCTGGACGACGATTCCATCCCGCTGCGCACCCGCCTCAGGACCTTCTATGGCGAGTATTTCCATCAGGTCCTGACCTACGAGCATGTCCGGCTGTTCCTGTACAGCGGACTGGCCAACAACATCTACAACGCTCGCCACTACGACGTGCTGACCAGGCGAATCTTTACGAGGATCGGCAGGGCGATCCGGCGCGACATCGGGGGACGGGACGACGGTTCGGAGTTCAGTCCTCTGGAACTGGAAGTGGTGCAGTCGATTCACGCGGCTATCTTCCACACCGCCTATCGCCGATGGGTGCACGGCGAGCAGTTGAGCGACGATCTGGACGCGTTGATCGCCACGAAGATCGATCTGTGCCTGGATGGCGCCGACTCCGCCCTGAGGTGGGCCCTGAAGGTCTCGATGCCGTAGCGGGCCGGGCGACGACGCAAGCGATTCAGCCCGACTAATTTAATAGTTGCTAAAATACCGCTTGCGTTTTAAATGATAGAACAATAATTAAGGAGACGGAGCGCTCGCGGTCCCGCTGGTTCCGCCGCTTGAAAGAATCCAGGAGGAAACACCCATGGGAATTCAGAAGAAGCTGGGATTGGCCGGTTGCGTGGTCGCAGCCGTCATATCCCTTCCGTTGATGGCGGCAGCGGCCGATCCGATCGCCATAAAGCTCGCAACGAACAGCTCCGGCACGGACGACGACGTCTACACCATCGCGGCGAACAAGTTCACGGAAGCTCTGGAAGAGGTGGCGCCCGGACAGTTCGAGGTCACCTACTATCCGAACCGCCAGCTCGGCGACGAAAAGGAACTGATGCAGGGCTTGCAGCTCGGCACCGTCGACATGGCGATCGTCACCAATTCGACCGCCGCGAATGTCGCGCCGCAGCTGGCGGTCAACGATCTGCCCTTCCTGTATTCGAGTCAGGAGCAGGCGGCGGAGATTCTGGACGGCCCGCTTGGCGAGAAGCTGTTTGATGCGCTGGAACAGAAGAACATCATCGGTCTGTCCTTCTGCGAATCCGGCTATCGCCAGATGATCAACAACGCAAAGCCGATCGAGACGCCGGAAGATGTGGTCGGCGTGAAGTTCCGGGTCATGCAGAGCCCGCTTTTCATCGACATGTTCCGCAACCTCGGCGGCGCGGCAGTGCCGATGGCCTGGGGCGACACGGTAACGGCGCTGCAGCAGGGAACCGTCGACGGCCTGGAGAACGCGGCCTGGACCATTCCGGCCTTCAGCCTGGACGAAATCACCAAATATCTCTCGCTGACCAATCATATCTACACCGTGGCCCCGCTGATGATGTCGAAGAGCTTTTACAGCCGGCTCAGCAGCGAACAGCAGGAGGCCATTCACAAGGCCGGCATGCTTGCCTGCGAGCGGCAGCGGGTGATCAGCGCCCAGCATGAGCGCGACATCATCGAGGGTCTCAAGGCTAGCGGCAAAATGCAGGTCAATGAGGTCCAGGATATCGGTGCCTTCCGCGAGAAGATGGCGCCGCTCTACGAAGAATACCGCGATCGCGTCGGGTCGGACCTGCTCGACCAGTGGCTCGCAGCAGCCAAGGGATAATGGTTCCGCGGGAACTGCCGGCGGGCGATTCCACGCCCGCCGGCAGTATCCTGTAGATCCGCGAATCTCCCGGGCCACGAAATGTCGGTCTCGATGTCGGTCGTCAAATATGTCGACTTGGTCAGCAAGGGCGTGTCGAAGGTGTCCGCGGCCGTCGCCGTTATCCTGACTGCCGGGTTCCTGCTTTCTCTGCTCGCGCAGGTCTTCTTCCGCTACGCCCTGAACGACCCGCTGTCGTGGTCGGAAGAGATCGCGATGTTCCTGTTCGTCTGGGCGGTGCTGCTGCTGTCGAGCGTCGGGGTGCGAGAGGGCTTCCACATCCGCCTGTCCTTCTTCATCGACAGCCTCCCCAGCGACCGCTGGCGCTCCGCAATGGAGGGGATGATCGAGTTGACGATCGCCGGTTTCGGGATCTTCGTCGTCGAGGCCGGGCTCCGCCTGGTCGACCTGACCTGGGACAACACGTCGGCCGCCACGGGATACCCCGTCCAGTATCTCTACAGCGTCGCTCCGGTCTGCGGGGCGCTGATCGTATTGCATGCGGTCGCGCGTCTTCTCAACCGCCTCGCGGGAAGGGAAACGACATGACCGGTGCCGATTGGATCCTCACCGCCGGCATCACCGTCCTGTTGGTGCTGGGCGTTCCCTTCGCCTTCGCAATCGGCATCGGCGTGGTCCTGGCGCTGCTGGTCTCCGGTATCGATACGATTGTCGCAATCCAGTATTCCGTGTCCGGAATCGAGGTCTACGCACTGCTTGCCGTGCCCTGCTTCATCCTTGCGGGCGACATCATGCATACGGGCGGCCTGTCCGGCCGCCTGGTCGAGCTCGCCATGGTCACGGCGCGCTACCTGCGCGGCGGGCTCGGCATGGTCGCGGTCCTGTCGGCGACCTTCTTCGGGGCAATTTCGGGCTCGGCTCCGGCGACGACTGCTGCCATAGGCAAACTGACGATCCCCGAGATGGAGAAGCGCGGCTACTCCAAGTCCTTCGCGGCGGCGCTGGCGGCGGCGTACGGCCCGATAGGCATCATGATCCCGCCGTCGATACCGATGGTGATCTGGGGCATCATCGCCAATGTCTCGGTTCCGCGCCTGTTCCTGGCGGGCATCGTGCCGGGCCTCCTCCTGTGCCTGGCTCTCATGACCATGTGCAATGTCTACGCGCGCCGGATCGACCTGCCGCGCGACTCGCGGCGGTTCAGCTGGAACGAGTTGGGCAGGGCATTGTGGGACAGCAAGTGGGCCCTGCTGGCGCCGGTCATTATCCTCGGCGGCATCTACGGCGGCATATTCACGCCGACCGAGGCCGGCGTCATCGGTGTCCTCTACGGCCTCATCGTCGGCCTGTTCATCCACCGGGAGCTGAAGCTGGCGGATATCCCGGCGATCCTGCTGCGCTCGATGCGCACCACCGCGGCGATCATCTTCATCGTCGCGCTATCGACGGCA
The DNA here is from genome assembly GCF_037855135.1 of Microbaculum marinum. NCBI lineage: Bacteria > Pseudomonadati > Pseudomonadota > Alphaproteobacteria > Hyphomicrobiales > Tepidamorphaceae > Microbaculum > Microbaculum marinum. The sequence goes on along the minus strand of NZ_JAZHOF010000009.1, from coordinate 228,524 downwards.
TATGGCTGGCTGATCGCGCTGGAGAAGGTGGCAGATCGGCTGGGCGCGGCAATCGCCCAGTTCTCCGACGAAAAGGTGATCGTGCTGCTGGTCCTGAACGTCGTGCTGCTGCTCGTCGGCGCACTGATGGACACCATCGCCATCATGATCGTGTTCTCGGGCTTCCTGATCTCCATCGGCACGCAGCTCGGTCTCGACCCCGTCCACCTGGGAGCGATGATCGTCGTCAATCTCGGCATCGGCCTGGCGACCCCGCCTTTCGGCTACACGCTTTTCACCGCGGCCGCGATCAGCGATGTGCCCCTCGGCCGGATCAACCGGATGCTCTGGCCGCTCATCGCTGCGGAGATCGCGGTGGTCGTGCTGATCGCCCTGGTGCCCGAACTCAGCCTCTGGCTGCCCAATCTGGTCTACGGCTGAGCGCCTTCACTCCTTGCCCTCGTCGGTGTCGGGGCCATCCTGGTTGACCGGCGTCACCGGACCCCGGCGCGGCTCGGCCAGGTCGGTCGCTCCCGTCGTGGCGGTCCGGTCGCGGGCCTCTTCCGGCGCGATCCTCGCCTTGTCGCCGTCTTCGTTGATCACGCGCATCGGCGGCGCGTTGCCTTGCTTGTCCTCGCCCATGTACAGGGTGACGTGCGGGAACGGGATCTCGATGTTGCGCTCGTCGAACACCTCCTTGATGATCTCGTTGTAGGCCCGGCCGACGCCCCACTGGCTGCCCGGTGGTGTCTTGATGCGGGCGCGCACGACGACCGAGGAATCGGCGAACGCCGTTATGCCGTGCATCTCCAGGTCGCCGATGATCGAGGCGCCGTGCTCGGTCTCCTTCAGCTTCTCGAACGCGTCGAGCATCGCCTGCTTCACCTCCGGAATGCTTTCCCGGTAGGCGACGCCGATCTCGGCGACGTGGAAGCTGTATCCCTTCATGAAGTTGGAGACCGCATCGACCGACGAGAACGGGATCAGGTGCAGCGTCCCGTCGAGCGAGCGCAGCGACACGGAGCGGATGGACAGCGCCTCCACGACGCCGGTGATCCCGCCGGCGGTGACCACGTCGCCGGTATTCATGGCGTTCTCGAACTGGATGAAGACGCCGGTCACCACGTCCTGGACCATCTTCTGGGCGCCGAACGAGAAGGCGAGCGACAGCACGCCGACCGAGGCGAGCAGCGGTCCGATGTTCACCCCGATCTCGGACAGGACCAGCATGAAGACGATCACGCACAGGACGATCGTGAAGGCGTTCCTCAGCAGCGACAGGAGGGTGATCTCGCGTGCCGTCGGCGGCCGCCCGGCACTGGGATTGAGGCGATACTCGACCCAGGACGTGACGGTCAGGTAGATCGCCCCGCCGATACCCAGAACGATCAGCACCGAAAGGATCTTGCCGAGGAAGCCCTGTCCTTCCTCCGAGCCGATCCATTCGAGTACCTGCAGGAGGTTCCAGGCGTCGGCGATCGTCAGCAGCACCGCAACCAGCACGACGAGACGAACGGCCTTGAGGACAGTCGGCACGAAGGCGTTGAGACGGGATTCCAGCAGCGGCAGCCGCTGCTTCACGTCGTCCGGCAGCCGCAGTCCCAGGGAGATCGCCCGGGACACGAAACCCGTGACCAGGACGCCCACCACGATCGCCGCCAGCGACTCGGCCGTCGCACGCAGCATGAACGGCAGGGCTTCCTCCGGATTGACGCTCCACACCACGAAGAAGGCGATCAGGTAGAGGATCGCGATCTGGTGCCAGTGGTTTCCAAGGAAGGCGAAGAACCGGCCGAGCGCGTCGGTCTTGCCGGCCTCCATCCGCCGGTGCAGGAAGGCCCGGACCCGGCCCTTGTTCTGCAGGATGATCAGGATGGTCATGACGACCGCCGTCAGCACGACGAGCACCTTCACCGCACCGGAGAATCGGGGTGATATCTCGGCGGCCGCGACCGGCACCACGAACAGGAGGCCGTAACCGACAAGGCTGACGACGCGGCTGAGCCAGAAGTACCAGTAGGCTGCTCCGGTATCGCCGAGCGGGATCAGGCGCAGCGCCGGGTACGCCGGCATCAACAGGAGTCGGCAGACCAGCTTCACGGCTTCTATCGCGATGAAGGCATTGAGAAAGAGCGTCTGATAGATGCTCATCTCGCCGCGGCTGCCGAAGAAGAGCGAGAACACGTAGCCGGCCAGCCATGCGAGCACGATGGTTGCCGCTTCCACGAGCAGCGTCGGCACGAGATACATGACGCGTGCGACCCAGCGCCTGCCTTCCGCGCGCCGCGCGAACATCTGCAAGGGAGCCCGGGAGAGCAGGCGCAGCAGCACGAATGCGCCGAACACGACGGCCACCGAAAGGCAGAGATTGAGCACCGTACGGCCCAGCCGCATCGTATCGATCTCGCTGGTGTCGGACAGCGCGTCGCCCAGATCGGCACCGACGCGTCCCAAGGTGGTCACGAGCTCTGCGGTATGATTGGCGATCGAGCGGGTGTATTCGGCCGCGATCCGCGCAGGGCCGAGATCCTCGCTTTCGGCAGGCGCCGCTTCGGGTGCAGGATCCGCCGCCGCCGTCTCCTTCAGCTTGGCGATGAGTTCGGCGCGCGCCTGGTCGTTCTCCAGGATCTGGATGAGCGACTGAACCGATCCCGCCGGGGCTTCGACGCCGGAGCCGTCCGATGGAGCGCCTGCCGCGGCGCCGCCCGGCGCCTCGGGCGGCGCTCCCTCCTGCGCCGACACGCTGCCGATCAGGAGGGCACACGTAAGGAGGAAGGCAGTAAGGATGCAGCGCATGGGTCGATCGTATCCGTAGGGGGCGGTATTGGCTGACGCGAGCGCCAGCGCACTCGACACGTAAGGGCATTGCGACGCCGACAGCATGCCGCAGCGGTCGACGCCAGCTTGTTGCCGCGACTCTGGCGGATTCGCTTCACGCAAGCAAATATCCGGGCGACAGACATGAAACCGGTTGGGGTATGTGACGAAACGGAAGCCCCGTTGCCGCGAGCGTAGCCGACGATATTGGTCTGTCGAACCCTGCAGCGAAGAATTCAACGGGTTCCTTGTGCGGGCCGTGAAGGTGAAGCCCGTCACGCCGTGAAATGGACTGGCGTATTCGAACGGACGGGGCGTCCCGTCTTTTTCGATACTCCGAAAGTCCTGGCCGTCGATCGTTGTACTGGCGGTCTTCCGGCCGGCGGCGGCAGCTCAGTCGGGCATGAACGTGGTCTGGGCGATGTGGCGTACGCCCCCGTTCATCTGGATGGGGTCGTCGGCGCGGTTCATGTAGTAGATCGCCAGGACACGTCCGGGCTCATGCTCGATGATCCGCGGATAGCCGAGATCCCAGCTTCCGCCATCGTCGCGCAGGATGATCTCGCCTCCCCATGTGGCTCCGAAATCCTCCGAGACCCTTGCCCGGATGCCGGGGGGATTGACCCTGTAGCCGTAGACGCAGACCACGCGGCCGTCGCGAAGCTGGACCAGGTCGCCAGGCGCACCCCATTCGCTGACGCGCGACAGGTAGTGCCAGGTAAGCCCGCCATCCTCCGACCGGTAGATGTCGGTCCAGATCACGTTGCGCGCATCCCGCTGGAAGCGGACGGACGCCAGTATCCGTCCGTCCTGCATCGCGATCAGGCGCGGGTAGAACTGCCCGATCGCGCCGAAGATGAAGTTCCCCTCGCGGCGGCTGAGCGACTGCGAGTCGTCCGGCCGCGGGGTGATGAAGGAGACGAAGTGCCACTCCGTCCCGTCGCGGCTGCCATAGACGAGCGGTCGGTTGACCCAGCCGTCGTCGGTCGTCATCGCCAGCCCGATCAGGTTCATGCCGTCGCTTCGGACCATCGACGAGCCGCTGCCGGAAAGAGCGGGAAAGCCTCCCATCGGCAGCAGGATATGGCGCCGCCAGGTGCGGCCGCCGTCGGTGGAGGCCCGCAGCCAGGCCTGGCTGTCGGGCTTTAGAAACGCCGGAACGGCTCCGGACATGATCAGCGTGTCGGGGCTTGAGAAATCCAGGGGCCCTTCGGTGCGGTAGTCGCGCGGACCTTGAGACAGGATCTCGGTGGCATTGATGTCGAGCCGGTGGACGTGGACCAGATCGTCATCGTTCCAGCTGGCGCCGTTGTCGCCGGAGCGGATCAGGACGAGGTCGCCGCGGCGATAGGTCAGCCGGTCGTGGGCGATCTCGGCCTCGTCGCGATAGCTTGCGGCGACCATCTTGAAGCCGGCCACGAGGTCGCCGTTGGCGACCCGCCACAGTCCGCAGTAGAACGGCCAGCCGCAGAAGGCGTCCTCGCGCCGAATGACGATTTTGTGGTCGGCGTCGCGCGCCGGTCTGGGGGCGGGCAGTCTGAACGGCATGTGGGCTTGTGGTCTCCGGTGGCCACGTTCGCGTCGGCTGTCAGTCTTCTTCCGCGAGAAGCTCCCGTCGCTTCCCGAGAGCCGGCAGCAGCGCCGAGCCGAGCACGACCAGCGTCACCAGAAGGAGCGCCAGCGTCAGCGGGTCGCTGAGGAACACCAGGACGTTGCCGTGGCTCAGGATGAGGCCGCGGCGAAGATTGTCTTCCAGCATTCCGCCGAGCACCAGTCCCAGCAACAGCGGCGCCGGTTCGAACTTCAGCTTGTGCAGCACATAGCCGATGACCCCGAACAGCGCGACCTGGATGACGTCCGAGGGTCGCGAGTTCACCGAGTAGATGCCGATGCAGCAGATCAGCACGATCATCGGGAACAGCAGGCGATAGGGCACCTTGAGGAACTTCACCCAGATGCCGATCAGCGGCAGGTTGATGATGACGAGCATCAGATTGCCGATCCACATCGATGTGACGACGCCCCAGAACAGGTCCGGGTGGAGGTCTATCACCTGCGGGCCGGGAACGACCCCGTGCAGGGTCATCGCGCCGCCCACCAGCGCCATGGTCGCGGTCGAGGGAAGACCGAGGGTGAGAAGCGGGACGAACGTCGTTTGCGCTGCCGCGTTGTTGGCGGACTCCGGGCCCGCGACTCCCTGGATCGCGCCCTTTCCGAAACGTTCGGGGTGCGATGAGACCCGCTTTTCAAGGACATATGAGGCAAAGGAGGAGAGCGTCGCCCCGTTACCGGGGATGATGCCGACGATCGCCCCGAGCAGCGAGCCGCGGGCTATGGCGCCCGCGGACTCGCGCATGTCCTTGCGGTCCGGGAGCAGGCCGCCGACCACGTCTCCCGCGAAGGGACGACGTTCGGGGTTCTCCAGATTGCGCAGGATCTCGGCGATCCCGAACAGTCCCATGGCGAGGATGGCTATTCCGAATCCGTCGTAGAGATCCTGGCTGCCGAACGTCAGGCGCGGCTCCGCGGTGATCTGGTCCGCGCCGACCATCGCCATCGTCACTCCGATCAGCAGCATGCAGAACGCCTTGAGCAGCGACCCCCCGGCGAGCACGATCGCCAGGCTCAGGCCCAGCACCATCACCGCGAAATAGTTGCCTGCCGTGAAGCCGAGCGCCAGACGCGACAGGGGGACGGCAATTCCGGCGACGACGAGGGTGGCGAAGGTTCCGGCGATGAAGGAGCCGATTGCCGCAATCCCCAACGCCTTGCCCGCCCGCCCCTGGCGCGCCATCGCATGGCCGTCCAGCGTCGTCACCACGGACGATGACTCGCCCGGCATGTTGACCAGGATCGCCGTGGTCGAACCGCCGTACTGCGAGCCGTAGTAGATCCCGGCGAGCATGATCAGCGAGCCGATCGGCTCGGCATTGTAGGTGATGGGAAGCAGGATCGCGATGGTCGCCAGCGGGCCGATGCCCGGCAACACGCCGATCATCGTCCCGACGAGGCAGCCGACGAGGCACAGCAGCACGTTCTGGACCGACAGGACGACGGAGAACCCGAGGATGAGATGGTTGAAGAGTTCAGCCACGCAGCGCCTCCGGAACGCCGAAGAAGATGACGTAGAAGGCTGCCGCGACGGAGCCGTAGACCAGGTAAAGGACCCTCACAGCCGCATCGAGCCCGAAGGAGGGCGGGATCATGTTCTCCAGACCCCTCGGAAACACCGGGATCGGCACGCCGAGGAGATCGGAGAAGACGAGGAGGGCCGCCGCGGTCAGCCCGAAGGCCAGCACCAGGAGCTCCTTCAGGTTCGCCTCCGGCGTGGCCAATCCGGCTATGAGGACGGTCGAAGGCCCCACCACCATGATGCCGAACCGAGGAGTGGTGAGAAACCAGAAGTCGCCGCCCCGGATGAACAGGGCGAACAGGAAGATCGCAATGGTCAGTATCAGCGGCGGGCGCAGCGCGAGCGTCAGCGGCTCCGCTTCCCCGGGGCGCTGGAACAGCCCGTGCACGAGTACCGCGCCGCCGGCCAACAGCAGAATGCCGGCGAGCACTCTCGGCATCGCCCCCGGTCCGAAGTTGGTGATGTTGCCGACGGCAAGGCCGATCGCGCCGTACCAGATCAGGCCGGCAATGAAGACCATCACGGCCCCGCCGATCACGTCGACCCGGGCATAGCGCGGCACCGTGCGCGATCCGTGCGGGCCCGTCGGTTCAAGTTCCATCGTTGGTTCCTGGATCGGGATCAGTCCGGACGATTGGCAGACGCCTCGAGGCGCTGCCCTTGAGGGGATGTCCGGCAGGCCGGAGGTCCTCGGCCTGCCGCACGACAGTCGAACCGACTTGAGATCCGGTCCGCTACTTGCCCGAACCGGTCTCGTCGATCAGGGTCTTCCAGCCGTTGATCTGCCGCTGGATGAAGTCCTCGGTTTGCGCGACATCGTAGTCCCGGAACTCGATCGCGAGTTCCTCGTAGCGATCCTGGACGGCCTTCGTCTGCAGCGCTTCGCGGGTCTTGGCGTTCAGGTATTCGACGATCTCCATCGGCGTGCCCTTCGGGACGAAGAGCGTCACCCACGAGTCGATGAAGTAGTCCTTCACGCCGGCCTCGTCGATCGTCTGCACGTCAGGTAGCGCGGGGGACTTGTCGGGACCGGTCATGACGATCGGGGTCACGTCGCCCGAGCGGATGAACGGCAGCGCCGAGGCAAGATCGACGATGGTTCCCGAGGCACGCCCGGCAATGATGTCGGTCATCGCCTCGACCATGCCCTTGTAGGGGACCGGCGTCATCTTGAGGCCCGTCTTCACCTCCAGGCCCTTGCGCGCCATTTCGCCGACGCCGGTCCAGCCGGCGTAGGTCAGCTCGCCCTCGTGCTCCTGTCCGTATTCGATCAGTTCCGGCAGCGTCTTGATGCCGAGATCGTTGGCCACGACCATCACGTAGGGCGTATACCCGATCTGGGCGACGGGCTGGAGGTCGTCCATCGGACTGTAGTCGGCGGCGGGATTGGTGAACGGATTGATGGTGATCGTCGAGGCAACCCCCATCACCACCGTGTAGCCGTCCGGCTCGGCAGCGATCCCCTGCTTCGTCCCGATCACGCCGGCCGCGCCCGCGACGTTCTCGACGATGATGCGCTCGCCGATGAGCGGCGCCATCGCCTCGCCCCACAGGCGGGTCTGGGTGTCGGTGCCGCCGCCGGCGCCGAACGGCACGACTGCGGTGATCGGCTTGTTCGGATAGTCGTTCGCCGATGCGCTGGCGGGGGCGAGGGCGAGTGTCGCGGTGACGAGCGCCGAGGCCGCGGCGAGGGTCAATGCACCGCGGCGGAGAGCCAAGGTCGATGTGGTCATTTCCGTGTCCTCCCAACTGTAGACGTCGTGTTGTCGCCGCCGGCGATGCTCGGTTCGGATCGCCGAAATCCCTGCGCGATCAAAGCCCGGCGGTCACCGGTTCCCGGCCGCGCGGCGCGGCGTCAATGGGTCGACGCTATAACAACTCGGTGCGCGACCCGGTGCCCGTGCGTGTGATTTTCGCACGATGAAACCGCCGGAACATGCAGCTCCCGTCCGGACGTGCAGGCTCAGCGCTGGGCGCCCATGACGTTGAGAATCGCCCCCGTGACGAGCGAGGCCTTGTCGGACAGCATCCAGACGATCGCCTCCGCGACCTCTTCGGGTCTGCCGGCCCGGCCGAGCGGCGTCAGCGTGGCCGCCTGGGTCAGCCTGTCCGCCTGGCCGGTCTTGGCGTGGATCGGCGTGTCGACCATGCCCGGCCGGATCGCGTTGACGCGGATGCCGTCGCGCACGACCTCGGCGGCGATGCCCATGGTCATCGTGTCTACCGCGGCCTTCGAGCCGGCGTAGTGGATGAACCGGCCGGGGGAGCCTGTGAGAGCGCCGATCGACGAGACGTTGACGATCGCACCGCCCTTGCCGCCGTGCTTGGTCGACATCCGCTTCACCGCTTCGCGGCAGCAAATCAGCACGCCGGCGGTGTTGACGGCGAGGATTCCCATTGTTTCCTCAAAGGTATAGTCCTCAACGGCACGGTGCTTCGGGCTGTTGATGCCGGCATTGTTGACGAGGCCGGTCAACGGTCCGAAGGCCTTGTCGGTCTCCTCGAACATGCGGACGATGTCGGCCTCGACGCCCATGTCGGCGCCGACCGCGATCGCCTTGCCGCCCAGGGCCTCCACCTCGGCGGCGACGCCTTCGGCCAAGTCCCTGGAACTCTTGTAGTTTACGACGACGCTGGCGCCGGCGGCGCCGAGGATGCGGGCGGTGGCGGCCCCGATGCCGGTGCTTGCGCCGGTGACGATTACGACTTCCTGCACGGGATTTCTCCGTGGTGACGGTGCGGATGGATGGCAGCGAACTTCCGCTCGCGGGCGGAAAGGCGGTGCCAGAGTAGGGAAAATCCGCAGGCGGCCGCACCCGCTTCCCGGCGCTATTTCGGCCGCCGAAACGACACCGATGCGGTGCCGTCGCAGTGCCGACAGTGCGTCGTCAGCGTTCCGTCAGTCTGTCGTCGGTGTGCCTATTGCGGTTGCCGCGTCCTGCTGCGCGAGCCAGGCGCGCAGGCCCTGGATCGGCGTGACGATGCACTCGGGCGCCTCGGGAGTCTCGCAGCAGCGCTGCAGGTCGGCGACGTCCTTTTCGTAGATGCGGCGCCACTCGGTGTAGGGCAGCTCGTTGCCGAGCGGCATCCAGGCGGAATGGGGATAGGTCGACGCCCAGGCGTCGAACGGGTCGGGCGGCGACTCGTAGATCGTTCCCGGCCGGGCGCCGAAGCGGCCGTGCGGGGCCTGGCCGATCGACTGGAGCATCTTTGCCGGCTGCTCGCCGAAGGTCGGGATCAGCTGGTCGCCGCAGGTGTTGAGCGAGCCGATGCGGTGGCAGCCGGTGCAGGTGTTGCCGCGCGTCGAGATGGCGTGCGGCTTCGGCCACTTCGCGAACGGGCCGCCGACATCGACGGAGTGGAAGCCCCACGGATCGGCCGGCAACTGGCCGGTCTGCGAGACCCAGGGGGTGCGCATCCACGGATCGCTGTCGTGGCAGTAGATGCAGCCGTCGCCGGCAATCTCCTGCGGGGTCGCCCACAGCTCCTCCGCCGAGACCTCGCCCGGCGGCGGCGTCAACTCGGTCGGCGGCGGGACGCGGCTGCCGTCCTCACCGTTTGGATCCTCGCCGAAGTCCTTCGAGATAAAGAAGCAGGTGCTGCCCGTCCTGACGTTGTGCATGATGATTTCGATGGAGTCGAACTGCGGGTCGTCGACCGGGCGGATGTACATGCGCCGGCACAGCAGAACCATCTGGATGTCGTCGTCGCGGTGGACCTTGATGCGGCTGTAGGGTGCGCACTGGCCGTCGGTCTTGTCGGGATAGGGCAGGTAGGCCGGGCGGTCGCACTGCATGTGCGGCGTGTAGTTGTCCGGCGTCCTGCCGTTCACGGTCACCGGAATGAGGTCGAGGTCGAGGCAGGAGAACACCGGCGCCTCGGCGATCAGCTCGGCGCAGTCGGCGCCGTATTCGTGAATGGTGTAGGCATCGTCCTGGGCAGCGGCGCCGCCGGCGAGTGCCGCCAGGGCCCCGGCGAGCAGGACGGCGACGATCCCCTTCACGGTCCCGCCCCGACCACGCATCACGTCACCAGTCCCGGCGTATCCAGCACGACCTGCCGGATCGCGCGGTAGTAGCGCACGTAGCCGGTGCAGCGGCAGATGTGCTCGCCGACCGCGTCGGCGATGGCGGCGTCGACCGCCTCGGCCGGAATCGGCTGGCGCTTCAGGCGGTCCAGCAGCGCGTACGCGCCCATAAGAAAGCCCGGGCAGCAATAGCCGCACTGGAACGAGAAGTTGTCGAGGAACGCCTGCTGCAGCGGATGCAGGCCGTTGTCGTCCTCGAGCCCCTCGACGGTGGTGACCACCTGCCCGTTGATGTCGGAAAGCGGGGTGGTGCAGGCGCGGATCGCGACCTCGTGCGCGCCGGGCACGCGGGCGAGCGAGACGGTGCAGACGCGGCAGACCGCGATGCCGCAGCAGAACTTGGTGCCGGTCAGGCCGAGGTCCTCGCGCAGGAAATCGACCAGCATCATGTCGGCATCGATGCCCGACCGGCTGACGCGCTCGCCGTTCAGGGTGAAGTCCAGGTCGATCGTATCCATCATCCCCTCCAGGCCGCCCGGACGCGTTCCGGAGTGATCGGCAGCTGCCGGAACCGTACGCCCGTCGCATGGGCGACCGCGTTGGCGATCGCCGGAGGGATCGGGATCATGCCGACCTCGGCGATGCCGCGGGCGGGCGCATCGTCGGATTCCGGCGGGAGTATCACCTTCTCGACCCGGCCGAGGCCGACATCCCGGGCCAGCGGCACGTTGTAGCGATGCAGGTTCCACAAGCCGTCGCCGCCGCCATCCTCGTAGGCGGGAATGTCCTCCAGCAGGGCCTGCCCGAGACCCATGGCGAAACAGCCGTCGAGCTGGCCCTCCAGGAGATCCTGCTGCCGCACCTTGCCCGGCCCGAGATAGTGCACCGCCTCGTCGAGCCTGACCTCCCCGGTCCGGCGGTTGACGGTGACCGAGGCCAGGCAGGCGCAGGCGCCGAAGCTCTGGCCGTTGCCCTCATAGGTGCTCTCGACGGTGAAGAGCTTCGCGTTCTTGCGGTCGATCAGGTCGCGGCCCGTCTGTCCGCCGCGGCGGACCGACAGGGCGTCGATCTGCCATCGGTGGGTCTCGGCGCCGATGGTGTAGTCGGCCTCGATCCAGCGGCCGCTGTAGAAGGCGTGGATCATCGCCGATACGACATGACCCTTTTCGTGGGCCTGACGCGCCAGCGCCGGCAGCGGAATGGCCTGGCGGCCGTCGGCGGCAAGCGCACCGTCCTCCCAGCGGATGTCGGCGACGCTCACCCCTTCCGCGCCGGCTCCCCACAGTTCGCGGGCCGCGGGCAGGAGGCCGCTCGCCAGCAGCACAGAGCAGGCCTGCTCGACGCCATGCACCCATTTCGACGAGGTCGAGGAGGCCTTGGTCGATTCGTGGATCAGCGGCGTCCAGCGCGGATTGTCCGGCTGCATCTCGAAGCTCTGCTCGAGCTGCAGGGCCTCGAAGGGGTCGAGGTAGCCGGTCTTCACCTCGGTGGCGTTGGCGCCGAGGTGCGTGGCCGTCGCAATGGCCAGCGTGGTCGCCGAACCGTTGCCCATGTCGATCACGTTGGTCGTCACGGTGATCCTGCCGTCCGGATCGATGGCGACCTCGTCGAGCGCCGCGTCGGCGCCGGTTCCGTAGTTCTTCATGGTGATCGCGAAGCCGACGCCGTAGGCGACGTCGCTGCCGGCCGCCGCCGCGTGACGGGCGTCGCGCTCCCGCCAGAGCCGATGCGCCGCGGCCCGGTCGCACATTTCCGGAAGGCCGGGGGGCGCGTTGGGCGCGCCGGTGTCGACGGCCTCGCCTTCCAGAAGGACGTTTGCCCGCCGCAGCGCGATCGGGTCGACGCCGATCTCGGCGGCAAGCTCGTCCACCATCGTCTCGATGGCGAACTGGCTCTGCACCGCGCCGAAGGCGCGTATCGAGCCGGCGGTGATCGCCCTGGTCTTCAGGGCGCGCGACCAGATGTCGACGTAGGGGACCCCGTAGGGACCGGTGCCGTTGATGCCGGAGACCTGCGCCACGAAGGTGCTGACGTTCCGCCGGCCGCCGCCGTTCAGGTAGATGTAGTTGCGAAGCGCCCTGAACTTGCGGTCCTTGTCGACCGCCATGGACAGATCGCAGCGCGACGCGTGCCGCTTCATGCCCGCCTGGAACTGCTCGAAGCGGTCGTTGATGATCTGGACGGGCCGGTCGGAATAGGCCGCGGCCAGAGCCAGGAAGAGACACAGGATCGAGGTATCGCGACCGCCGAATCCGCCGCCGGGATACGCGGCGAGGAAGTTGACCTTCCTGACGCCGATCCTGCACAACGGGCCGGCGAAAATCTCTGCCGCCGCCGTCACGTCATAGCTGGGCGATTGGGTGCCGATCAGCATGTGCAGCGTGGCGGTCTCGCGGTCGAGCCAGGCAAGACCCGATTCCGGCTCCATGAACATCGGATCGATGACCTGGGTCTCGTAGGTCCGGTGCAGCGTCGTCCAGCCGCGCTCCTCGGAACTCGCGATCATCTCCCGGATCCTGTCGACCCAGCCCATCGCCTCGATGTCGCGCGGCGTCCTGGCCTCTTCCGGCCGCACGGGACCGCCGCCAACCTGCGAAAAGGTCTGCTCGTCGCCATTTTCAGGTTCGGCGTGAATGATGCTGGTTTCCGGCTGGTAGTATGTTTCGGGCCGGATCGGCATCTCCTCGCCGAAGCTCAGTCCCTGCAGCACGTCCGACCGGATGGCGCGACGGGCCTTATCCATGGTGAAGAAATCGTCGTAGTAGAGGAGGGCGACCTCCTGGCCCAGATAGTCGGGCACCTTGCCGGCAGGCAGCAGATAGTCGCCCTCCGGGTAGTCGTCCTCGGCGATGCCGATATGATCGCGGGCCAGGTCCTCGGCCGTGATGGTCGATTTCGGCTGCAGCGCCTGCGGCAACCGCCCCAGGTCGAGGCCGTGGAAGGTGCGGTTGGCGACCGGCGTCCGCATGACGAGCACGACGTCCTGCTCGTCCGGCCAACCCTCCAGGTCGCGGGCGTGGAAGTCGCGGGCATAGGTCTTCCGGCCGGTGACCTTGCGCAGGCCGTCGATGCGGAACCTGGCCTTGCCCGGCCCCGCCTGCCAGTCGGGCGGCGGTGCGACCGTCGCGGCTTTCGCCTCGTTCGATCCTGCAACCGGTCTGAGAAGATGAATCGGGCTCACCGAAATGGCGAGCCCCGCCACGGTCGTCGCGAGAAACTCACGGCGCGTCGTCTTCACCAGGTTCCCCTCAAACCTGCAGCCGTTTCCAGGACGGCCTTTCACCGGGGAACCGTACATTGGATTCATTCAAAAGCATAGCGTCTGCTTGCCATGTCCCGCAGGGGGAGTTCGCCATGCGATGCGGCGCCGGCGGCGCTATTCGCCGGCTTCCACGAACCGGACCGCCTTCTCGTAGATCAGCAGGGCGATGCAGCCGCTCCTGCTGCCGGGCGAATGCCGGGTGCCCGGCGGGTTGACGATGAAGCTGCCGGCCGGATAGGCGCCGTACTCATCATACTGGTCGCCCTCGATCACATAAAGCTGCTCGTAGCCGACATGTTCGTGCAGGGCAACGCGAGCGCCGGCCTCGTAGCGCAGCAGCACGGCAGCGGGACCGCCACCGCCCTCGTTGTAGAACCAGTGCGCCGTGACGCCCGGGCGGAAGGCCACCCAGTCTTCGCCGTCGCGCAGGTTGCGCGCATAGTCGAGGAAGTCGGACAGCACGATCGGCGCGGTCGGGTTGGGCATCGATCAGTCTCCGTTGCGGGCCGGCAGGGGCGTCTGCGTGTCCGCGGCCGGCGTTGCCGCACTCCCGGCGAGCTGCGGCTGCGGGGGCGCACCGAACCAGCGGTCCTCGATCCAGCCAAGCAGAAGCAGGAACCAGGTGGTGAGCACGAAGGGCGCCGACAGCGCCTGGACGCCGACGGCGGAGATCGCCGGCGTCAGGATGGTCGCCAGCACGGCGCCGAGAACCGCCAGCCTCAGCCTGCCGCCGCACACCACGTAGGCCGATACCGCCGCCAGAACACCGTTGAAGCCGTAGAGCCCGAGGTCGGCGCTGCCGGGATCGACCTGCCGGTAATAGTAGGCGACCACGGTCCCGGTCGTTGCGCCGACGAGCGCAATCACGCCGTGCCGCCAGTTGCCGAGCAGGACGCCGCACAGGAACAGCAGGCCCGACACGATGGCGGGGGAAAACAGCGTTTCGCCGAGACCGCGCAGCACCGCGGCGACGGGCTGGAAGGTCGCGGCCGCGGCCGGTCCGCCGGCGGCCGGTTCGAGGAAGCCGACATGCGGCTCGAGCGCCCACAGGATCCAGAAGATGATCAGGAAGGGCAGCACCAGGATCGGGAAGGGCAGGACCAGCAGCAGGACCCGGACGAGGACGATGGCGACGGCGACGCAGACGACGAGCACCGCCCACATGCCCCAGTCGGTCCAGCCGGTTTCGAAGAAGGCCGGCAGGGAGAGCGCCACCAGGCAGGGATTGAGGCCTGGAAGCCCCGTCTCCAGCACGGCGCCGCGCTGTCCCAGCAGCATCCGCCCGCCGGGCGCCATGAGCGCGGCCACCAGCATGTAGGCTGCCGCGAGCGGCGACGTCACCAGCACGGCGACCAGGAAGAAGATGCCGGTCAACTCGTTGGTCTGGAAACAGAGCTGCGAGCAGCCGCGCAGCGTCAGCCGCCAGTAGGGGACCGTGCCGGACGTCATCGGCGGAAAGAGGTAATCGACCGGCGGCTTCACGGGCTGCCTCCGTGGCGTTGCCGCGAGGGGACCGCGGGCGTCCGCCGCTCGCGCGGGTGCGGCGGGACGGCCGTCACGCCGGGCTGACCTGGCCCGGCACCTCCCTGGCCAGCATATCCAGGATCGCGTCCGACCTGCACGTCCAGCCGACGATCCCGCCCTGGGCGACGACGGCCCGGAGCGTCGCGTCCTTGAACTCCGGGAAGAAGCTGTCGGTGCCGTCCTCGACGAGCAGGCAGTCGTAGCCGCGGTCGTTGGCGCAGCGCATGGTCGTCTGGACGCAGACCTCGGTGGTGACGCCGGTGATCACCAGCCCGGAGATCTTGCGGCGCATGAGGTATTCGTCGAGCTCCGTCCGGTAGAAGGAATCCTTGCCGGGCTTGGCGATGACCAGCTCGTTCTCGCGCGGCTCGTTCTCGGAGATGAAATCGACCCCCGGCTCCCCGTCGATGAGGATGCGACCCATCGGGCCGAACTCGCCGATCTTGATCTTCGGGTTACCGCGGTTGAGCTTGGCGGTGGGCAGGTCGGACAGGTCGGGCCTGTGGCATTCCTTGGTGTGGATGATCGGCAGCCGGGCCTTGCGGAAGGCCGCCTGCAGCCGGGCGATCACCGGGATGCAGGGCTGAATGTTGGCGATGTCGTTGCCCAGCGACTCGGCGAATCCGCCCGGCTCGCAGAAGTCGCGCTGCATGTCGATGCAGATGAGCGCGACGTGGTCGAAATCGAACTGAAAAGGAAATGGCTTCGCGTCGATGAACGGCATTTGACGATGTCTCCCCCGTGCCCTGGAAGTTCAAGATGACCCAGCGGGAGTTACTTTACGTCATGTTGCCCTTCGCTCAACCGAAAAGTCCAGATTTCTGGGACCTGCAGCCGCGCCGGGGCGTGCGCGGCGCTCCCCGGCCGAACCCTCAGAACGTCGCGCCGATCGCGAAGCCGATCACGAGGGCGTCGTCGATGCCGGACTTGCCGTCGGGATCGATGACGTACTGGACGTCCGGCTGGACGTAGACGGCGGGCAGGATCTGGGCGCGGTAGTTCAGTTCCAGCACCGTCTCGGTCTCCTGGCCGGCGAGGTAGTCGCTGAACACGCCCACAGCGGCAACGAAGGACAGCGCGTCGTCGGGCCGGTCGGGCAAGAGACCGACATAGCTGAGGCCGCCTGCCGCCATGAAGGTGATGTCGTTCATCCGCGGCGGCGCGTAGCTGAACGAGGCCCAGGCCCACAGCCCGTTCGAGTAGGTGTCGTCCTCGGCGTAGAGCATCTGCTCGCCCATCGCGTAGATGCCCCAGGTGTTGCGGTCGGAGGCGCCGGTGACCAGGTTGGTGAGCTCCTCGGTGTCGTAGTAGTAGCCGCCCTTGTAGGTACCGGGCAGGCCGGACCGGCCGGCGCGCCTGCCGACGTTGAAGCCGGCCTCGCCGATCGCCAGTATGCCGGAGCCCTCCGGCGCGCCGAACTCGACGCCGTGCAGGTCGGGGTCGCCGAGGTCGGGATAGACCAGGTAGGCGCCGGCCATGGCGTACCATTCCTGGCCGGGCTTGACCTTGAACCGCCCGCCCCACACGGCGTTCGGGTAGGTCGGGAAGTTGATGGTGCTGGCGCCGGCGATCGGATTGCCGCAGATCGACTGGTTGAGCGAGGTGCAGGCGCGCGCGATCGTCGCGAAGTCCTCGCCGGTGACGATGCGGCCGCCGACCAGTTCGGCGGTGTTGTCCAGGAGCTGCGTGCCGAACGCGAAGTGGACGAGCCGCGTCTGCGGGAACGGGTCGCCGGAGTTCGACAGCTGGACCGGGAAGTAGTTGCCGACATAGTCCGGCGTCAGCCCGACATTGCCGGTCTCCAGGCTGAAGGAGGCGGTGAAGTAGGTCCTGTGCGCGGTGCCGAGCAGGCGCTGGAAATCGACGAAGGTCGCGAAGCTCCAGGAGTCGATCCAGCTTGCCCCGTCGGGGATCTGGCCGCCGACCGGATTGGCTGCGAGCTGGCCGGACCAGGCGGTGGCAAAGGAGATGCCCTTCAGTTCGAGCTCGTCGCGGAGGCCGCCCCAGCTGCCCAGGATGTTCTCCGCCTGCGCGTCGCCGGACAGCCAGCCCCAGTCCTGCCCCGGCGTCCATGTGCCCGGATGCAGCCAGCGGGTGTCGGTGTCGGGGCCGGCGGTGTCCCACTTGCCCGGGTTGTAGAGATCCGACTGGATCCACGGATTGATGTCGGACAGCGCCGGCGTCGCCGCCGCCAGCAGGCCCGCGGCGCCGACCAGGCCCGCCAGGGACCGGTATCTCGATCCTGCCATTCCCCCGATTCCCCCCATCGACGGATGCGGCCTGTCGGCGGATCCGGGGCGACCGATGCGATCGGCCCGGTCTGCCGCCTCTCCCGACAGGCATCGAGCGTAGCGGAATCCGCGGCGTATACAAGACGACCGGCGCGCACCGGCGACAGGCGGGAGGCTGCGGGCAGGCGCCCGGCGGCCCGGCCCGGCTTGCCGGTCTCGCCCCGGACATGCACTGTAGGGAGATTGGGGACACAGTGGGGGGAAGGTCGATGAAGATGGCTCGCGCATGCACTGCGGCGCTGGCGCTGGTCGCCGCGTTCCTCGGCGCGGAGTCCGACGCGGCCCGCGCCGATCATGCCGACGCCTGCCGCACCGTGTCGGAGGCGGATGCGGCGCGGCTGCAGGGCCGCCCGGCGGTCGTCACCGATATCGACGGCGTGCTCAGCCAGTACATCCTGCTCGACTACGGGCCGACCAACGGGGCGTTCCTCGACAAGGGCATCGCCTACGCCCGCGCCGATGCGGCGCTGATGCTGAACGTCTACCACCGGCGCGGCTATGCGATCGTCTACATGGCCGGGCGGCCGCGCCAGATGGAGGTGCTGGGCGACAGCATGTGCGACGCGACCCTCGGCTGGCTCGAGGCGAACGGCTTTCCAACCGAGGCCGGCGACACGCTGGTGCTGCTGCGCGACGGCGTGCCGTCGGTGGTCGACGCGCCTGATCCCGGCTCGGCGATGGCCGAGTGGATGGGCGGCAACGGAACGGCGCTGTTTGAATCGATGGTGGGAGCGGTCAAGGACCACTACGCCATCGAGCCGCGATACGGCTACGTCGATTCCAGCGTCGTCACCGACGCCTTCCTCGCCGTCGGCGTGCCGGCGGCGCAGATCTTCTCGATCGGCAACAAGGGCATGCTGCGGCTGGGCTACAAGGGGTCGACGCCGATCGTCGGTCCGGAGTCGAACCCCGGCTACGGCGCCCACGTCCGCGACTTCGTCATCCCGCGCGTGCCGGAGCTGAAATGATCCCGGCCGCGGCGGTAGGGGCAAAGGCGGCGGCGAGGTCGCTCGCGGCAGGGGCGGTGCTGGCCGCCTGCTTCGCCGGCGGCACCATGGCGGGCGGTCTCGACGAGATGACCGGCTGCTGGATCAGCCGGGCCTTCGACGCGACGTCGCTCCTGAGCGACAGCAGCGATGCCGGCAGCGCCGAACTGGTGCACGAGAAGATGCTGCTGCGCTTCGACCGGATCGAGGGGACCGAGCATCTCGCCTTCGGCCGGATCTTCGAATGGGACGAGCCGAAGAGCTACGTGCTCGGCCCGACCTACCAGAACGGCGCCTACAATCCGGCCGCCGATTTCCTGACGTTCGGCTTTCCGGAAGGCGGGCTCGACCACGTGACGCAGCCGGACGCCGACAGCCTGCTCTACGTGCACACCAAGTCGAGCACCAAGTCGGCGATGTCGGTGCGTCCGCTGGTGCGCATCGGCTGCGAGGAGGCCGACGACATCGAGGCGGACCTGCTGGCGCGCCAGGAGGCGCTGAAGACGGACTGACGTCCGCCCGTGCCGGCGCCGCAGAGGCCCGTCAGCCGCCCGCCGGCCTGATCAGGAAGTTCTGGATCATCGCCGTCTCCTCGTGGGCGAGGAAGTGGCAGTGGAGCACCGTCTTGCCGACCCGCTTGGAGTACATCCGCGTCCAGACCCTGAGATAGCCCTTCGGCGGGATGATCATCGTGTCGCGCCACTGGTTGGGGTGATCGATGGTCTTCAGCGCGTCGATGCGCGACTGCACGACCGGCGCATCGGCGCCGACCAGCTTCGGGTCGGGGACCTGGGCCGAGTAGCTCTCCTTCACCTGGAAGGCGTTGACGTGGACGTGGAAGGGATGGGTGCCGCCGGTCGGATTGACGAGAACCCATTCCTCGACGGTGCCCTGCTCGATCTCGAAATCGACCTTGTCGGTCGCGTAGACGGTGTCGTTGATGCGGAACTGCGGGTTCGGCAGCCGGCAGGTGTCGCCGTCCATGTCGAAGACGAAGTGGCGGCGGCGGGTGATCTCCGAGGGCTGGATGTCGGCGACGCCGGGCGGGCCCTCGGCAGGGATGCCGGGGGTGAAGCGCATCGCCTCGATGTCTGCCATCGACTGGCCGGCGTCTTCCTCCGTCACGACGATCTTCGCGAGGATCTGGTCGCGCGGTCCGGTGCCGAAGAACTGGATGGTGCCGAGGTGGTCGGACTTGATCAGGTACTCGCCGGGCTCCTCGAAGCACATCAGCAGGTCGTGGCGCTCGCCGCCGCCGGTCACCATCATGTTCTTCTTCACCGGCGCGCCGCCGAAGGCGATGCCGTCCGAGGCGGTCATGTAGAAGGGGTGGTTCTCGCCCTCGACGCCCTCGCTGGCCGCCTGCGACAGCGTGCCGGGCGCGGCGACGATGCGGAAGCAGGCGAGGTTCTCGACCGTGGCGGTCAGGTGGCGGAACTGGACGATCTCGTTGCGCTTCACGGTGTAGGTCGGCTGGAAGCGGCCGGAGACCATGTAGGTGTAGTCGGTGAGGCCATTCTGGTTCTGCAGGAAGCGGCCGACCTTGGCGATCCCCGGCTCGTCGCCGTCGGGATATTCGACGATCTCGTAGTGCGGGTCGTGGACCACGAAGGGGATCTCCGTGGTGACGCCGTAGTCCTTCAGCTCGTCGTCATAGAGGCCGCGGATGATCAGCAGGCCGGCGAGCCCGCCCCAGGCCTGGATGGCGACCGAGTTGTGGCGGTGCGGGTGGTACCAGAAGGTGCCCTGCGGGTGATCCTCGGGCAGTTCGAAGCGGTAGAGGTAGTCGCCGCCCGGCTTGATCGTGATGTAGTCGGCGGCCGGGTTCGAGGTGCCCTGCGGCTCGAACAGGTGCGGGTCGATCTCCAGCCCGTGCAGGTGCAGGTTCGTCCAGTTGAAGTTCTTGGGAACGTTCTCCTCGTCGATGACGAAGTCGCCGATCGGCGTATCCGGGGTGCAGGTGTTGAAGAAGGGGTAGCCGAGCGGCTGGTCCTCGTGCAGGAAGACGGACGGGCCGACCTTCTGATTGATCACCGTCATCCAGTCCTCGGGCCTCGGCGGCTCGGGCCCGTAATCGGCGTAGTCGCCCTCCTCGAACAGCTCGTTCCTGACCAGAACCGTGAACTTGTCGCCCGGCCTGATCTCGATCAGCGGGCCGAGATAGTTGTCGTCGAGGACGCCGTCCATCGCCCAGCTACGGGTCATGAACTGGAACTTGCCGACCTTCAGCCGGTCGCTTCCCGGCTCCGGATTGCCGTCCGCGTCGACGCCATAGAGGAGGTCGACGTCGTAGGTGGCGAATTTTGCGACGAGCGTGTAGTCGGGCTTCGGCTCGACCGCCATGCCCTCGAGCGCCTGCGAGTCGGTGGTCGGAGCCGAGGCTTCCTGCGACCGCAAGAGGCCCGGGGCGGCGAGCAGGGCCACGGACGCCAGGAATCCCCGTCGGCTGAGAGCGGTCGAACGGGCCAGATCGGCCAAGAATCGAGTCCGGCGCGACAGTGCCGGCAAATTCGTCGGTTCCATTGCATCCCCCCAAATCCCAGTAGTGCGATCCTACTGTCCGCTGGCGGGCATGTCATCCCGAGGGCGTCGGCCGCCCGGGTCGGCAGACCTCCGGACAGGCGCCGACGATGCCGAAGCAGGCAGAAATCGATTGCCATGTCAAAGAGCCAAACCGTAGCCTCCCGCCAATCCGGGCGGCCGGATTCGTCCCTCCCGCCGCAAGCCGCTTCTGGTGGGTCGACAATGCGCGGGGCCGTTGCGTGGAGTTTCTGCTTTCCAACCTTCCAGTCGACGATGCGCAGGCGATACTGGAACGGCTGAACAGGGTCCGGATCACGGAGGCGCCGCTGACCACCGTCTCGGACTATGGCCCCTTTCAGACGTATCTGAGCGCGGCGGCGCTCGCGGAGGGCAGTCATGACCTGGTGTTCGACGGGTCGGTGTTCGTCCACGACAAGCTGATCTCGAACTTCCGCAACCTGGACGGGCCCTCGTTGCGGGACCTCGAGGACATGGCCTCGTCGCGGCCAGGCGACACGGCCGGATGCTTCTGTCTGGTGTCGATCGACCGGGACACGGGCGGCTTCCTGATCCAGTTCGACCCACTCAATGCCTATCCGTGCTTCCTCTGGCGCAGCGGCGACCGGTTCGCGGTGTCCAACAACATCCACTTCATCGGCGCCCTCGTTCCGGCGACGGGTGGAAGGCTGACGCGCAGCGTGCTTCCCTACCTGGCCGATTTCGCCCTCGGCTCCGGCTACGATGCCGGCAGCCCCTACGAGGAGATCGACATCGTCGGCCCCGGCGAAGCGCTCCGGGGAGGGCCGGACCTGCAGGTCGTGCGCCGGGGCATCCACATGCAGGACGCCACTGAGGGCGCATCCTACGAAGAGGCCCTCGACCACGCCGCACAGAGGCTTCGCCAGCGCATCGAGGCCCTGGCGGCGGCGTTCGACGGGCAGAACGTGTTCTTCGACCTGACCGGGGGCATGGACAGCAGGATGGTGCTGGCCGCGGTGGTGGCGCGCGCGCCCCGGCTCGGCTGGGACTATCGAACGATGTACGACTATCCCCATCCCGACGGCCACTGCGCGGCGCTCATCGGCGAGACGTTCGGGCTGGGGCGGGTACAGGGCATCCCCTGGTTCGAGCGCCGGGGCCTGTCGGCAATCCAGCAGATGCGGTTCGAGACGTTCGTGTCGATGGGGGCCGGCGCCAAGACCGGGACGACGATCTCCGTGCCCTACACGGACACGGCGCACATCCACGGCGGCTACGGCGAGATCGCCGGCGGGACGCGAAACTCGCTGCGGTTCTGGAGCGGGACGCACCCGCCGACCTATCCGGACCTTTCCGAGAACTACCTGGCAAGGCTGGCGTCGATCGGCCTGTTGCGATACTTCACGCCGCGCGGCATCGCGTGGCTGCGCAGCCTTCTCGAAGCGCGGCTGGGAACCTACGAGGCCGCCGGGGCTGCGGCGACCGACGCGCCGCTGCACTTCTACAATCTCGGCCGGCTGCGCTCCCATTTCGGGATGCTGTCCAGGCTTCGCGGGCAGACCCGCAACTACATCGACCTTTTGTACGACATCCACCTGCAGTCCTGCGCGCTGAAGGCGGCGCCGATGGCGCGGATGAAGGGCAAGGTCAACCTCGACCTCATCCGGCGCGTCGGCGGCGACGCGGTGGCCGGACTGCCGCTGGCGAACGAGGAGTGGGACGCCGCGCTTTTCGCGAAGGAGGAGCAGCGCGCCGCGATCCGCAAACCGCCGATCACGGCGAAGACGCCGAAATCCTTCCAAACCGATCCGGTGAAGCGGCAGATTCCGCCGAGCACCTCGGAGCGGGACACGTCGTTCCGGCCGCGCCTCGACCCGAACCTGCGGAAGTACGACATGACGACGGTCGCCGCACCGCTACGCGACGTCTACCGGCGCCAGGCCTTCCTGGCGACATACCTGCCCGAGACACGCGGCGCGGGGGACCTGGAGACGCTGCTCGACTGGGGCGAGGTAGACGCGCTGCTGTCGGCGCCGGCCGAGGCGCTGAAGCGCCATCCGGTCGAGCCCTTCCTGCAGGCGCTGTGCGATTGCGTGATCTGGCTCCGGAACGAAGAGCTTTCCGTCTTCGCCTGATGCGTGCACGGAGCGCCGGGTGCGGCGGCGATCCCCGGGCTGCGCCGTGGACAGCGCGGAAAAATTTTCAGCCTGCGAAACGTCGGCGATCAATGCTGAAGCCCCAATGGCTTCCGCAACATATTCGGCGATCTTCCGCGGACGGCCCGCAGGCCGCACCGTGTCGCCACCCAAGGAGGAAGCAATGAGAATGTTCGACCTGACAGGCAGGGTGGCGATCGTCACGGGCGGCAACGGCGGCATCGGCCTCGGCATGGCGCGCGGGCTGGCCGAAGCCGGCGCCACCGTCGTGGTCGCCGCCCGCAACGCGGAGAAGAACGCAGCCGCGCTCGAGGAGATCAATCAGACCGGCCCGAGCAGCGGCGGTTCCGGGGCGGTTGCGATCGCCACCGACATCCGCAAGCCGGAGGCGTGCAAGGCGCTGGTCGAGGAGACGGCCGGCCGGTTCGGCCGCATCGACATCCTCGTCAACAATTCCGGCATCAACTACCGCAAGCAGCCGCAGGATTTCACCCTGGAGGAATGGTACGACGTCATCGACACCAACCTGACGGCGGCGTTCGTGCTGTGCCAGGCGGTCTACCCGCACTTCCTGAAGGCCGGGGGCGGCAAGATCATCAACGTCGGCTCGCTGATGTCGTTCATGGGCGGTCCCGTGGCCGTCGCCTACGGGCCGAGCAAGGGCGGCATCCTGCAGCTCACCAAGGCGCTGACCTGCGCCTGGGCCAAGGACAACATCCAGGCGAACGCCGTGCTGCCCGGCTGGATCGACACGCCGCTGTCGGTGAAGGCGCGCGCCGACCTGCCGGGGCTCGAGGAGTCGGTGCTGGCCCGTACGCCGGCGGGCCGCTGGGGCGATCCGGGCGACTTCGCCGGCGTCGCCGTGTTCCTGGCAAGCCCGGCGTCGGACTACGTCAACGGCGCCGGCATCGTCGTCGACGGGGGCTATTCGACCAAGGCGTGAGACGGGACGGGCGCCGGCCCATACCGCGTGGCCGTTTCCTTCGTGACGGGCGCGGCGCGACCGCCTCTGGACGAGGCCAGGAGATGGCCGCGACGCTCCGGGACACGGGCATGGTCGTGGCGAGGCGCGTTGGGCCGACCCGGCCTGTAACGTAGCCCGGATGGAGCATCAGCGAAATCCGGAGCGGCCTCCCCGGATTGCGCTTCGCTCCATCCGGGCTACGGGCCCCGCTACGGGCGAGGGGAGCGTGCCGGGGTGCGGCATCGTTGCGAAAGCCATAGGCTGCGGCGTGGGGCGATCCCGGACAATCGCGGTCGCGATTTCCGGGATGACGTGGGGAGAGTGGGGCGGAGCGAAATCCGGGAGCGGCCTTCCCGGATTGCGCCCCCGGATGGCGCTTCGCTCCATCCGGGCTACGGGGCGCGGTGCGGGTAACAGGGGCGTGCCCGGATGCGGCATCGTTGCGAAGGTCAAAGGCTGCGGCGCTCCATCCGGGCTACGGGCCCGCTACGGACGAGGCCGGTGGCGCCGCGCGTCAGTCCATCAGCGCGGCGGCGGCCGGTTCGACGAGAGGCCAGACCTCGACGCTGCCGCGCCAGATCATCTCCAGCGACACGTAGAGGATGATCAGCAGTCCGACATAGGCGATCCAGCGGTGGCGGTTGAGCAGGCGGGCGATGAAGGAGGCGGCGACGCCCATCAGCGCGACCGACAGCGCAAGGCCGAACACCAGCACAACGGGATGCTCGTGAGCCGCGCCGGCGACGGCCAGCACGTTGTCGAGCGACATGGAGACGTCCGCCAGCACGATCTGCACGGCGGCCTGGGCGAATGTCTTGGTGGGCGCGCCGGCGGCGCCGACCGTGCCGTCGGCGTCGAGGTCCTGGTCGGCGAGCGTCTCCTGCAGATCGTGTTCTTCCTTCGCGGTGGTGCGCAGCTCGCGCCACATCTTCCAGCACACCCACAGCAGCAGGATGCCGCCGGCAAGCAGCAGCCCGACGATCTCGAGCAGCTGGGTGGTGACGCTTGCGAAGAAGATTCTCAGGATGGTCGCGGCGACGATGCCGACGAGGATCGCCCGGGCGCGCTGTTCGCGCGGCAGACCGGCGGCGGCGAGGCCGATGACGATGGCGTTGTCCCCGGCCAGCACCAGGTCGATCAGGATGACCTGGAAAAGTGCCGTCAGCGCCGGCCCGGTGACGAGCTCAGCCATCATGGCGGTCGTCACCAGGGTGCATCGGCCGCAGGGCAGCGGGGCAGTCCGCCGGGATACTCATACAGACGCAATCCTCATTCGTGTTCGTCCTCGTGCGCCGGACGGGCCGGAGCCGGGTCTCCCGGCCGGGTGGAACTCCCGTTCCGCCATCCGTCGGATCGACGCCACCGACCTAGCAGCGGCCGGGGCGGCCGGTAAGCTGCCGGCGCGGCGTATTTCGTCCTCCGAAAGGGGGCGGGGAAACACGCCGGCGACGATCCCGGCGGATCTGGGAAAGCGCGTTCCGACACCCCATCTGGAGGGGTTGGTCCGGTCCGGATCCATCCGGGTGCTGGCTCATGCGGGGTCTCGCCGAAGGGCTGGGGATCCTGATATGGGGGAGCCGATTTGCCCGGTCAACTCCGCCCGCGCGGCCGTTTGGCGGAAGACGGGTTGCGTTGAATCGGCCGGACAACCGGGGGAGGCGCATGAGCGAGTTCGACATGAGCGGCGGCCGGGGCGCTGCGTCCGACGGCGGCCTGCCGCGGTTTGCCACGAGCGCCGATGCCGTCGCCGCGCTCGCCCCGGCGGAACCGGTCTACTGCCTCTATCCCCGCCTGCTCGGCGAGGCGGCGCAGGCATTCCTGCAGGGCTTTCCCGGCCGCACCCTCTATGCCGTCAAGGCAAATCCGAATCCGCATGTCCTGCGGTTCCTGCACGCCGCCGGGATCCGGCATTTCGATACCGCCTCGCTGGACGAGATCGCGCTGGTCAAGGGCCTCTTCCCGGACGCGACCTGCTACTTCATGGCGCCGGGCAAGCTTGCCGGGGCGGCGCAGACGGCGTTCGACAGGTACGGGGTGCGCCATTTCGTCGCCGACCATCCCAGCGAACTGCGCCGGCTCTTGGCGATCGCCGACCGCGACACGGCGATCATCGTCCGCATGAAGGCGGTCGGTCCGGAGGCGGTCTACGAGCTGTCGAGCAAGTTCGGCGCCGACGAGGCGCAGGCGGCCGACATGCTGGCGGAGGTGGCCGCGAGCGGCTGCCGGGCGGGGCTCGCCTTCAACGTCGGCTCGCTGTGCCGGCATCCGGACGCCTACCGGCGGGCGATCGCGGCGGTCGGCAGGGTGCTGGAAAGCTCGAAGGCGGCGATCGAGTTCCTCGACGTCGGCGGCGGCTTCCCGGCCGCCTATCCGGGGCTGGAGCTGCCGCCGATGACGGCGTTCTTCGAGGCGATCGGCGAGGCGGCGGCCGATATCGGCCTGCCGGCCGGCTGCGAGCTGATGTGCGAGCCGGGCCGGGCGCTGGTCGCCACGGGGCAGTCGCTTATCGTCCAGGCGATCCTGATCAAGGACGACCTGGTGTTCCTCAACGACGGCATCTACGGCGGCCTTAAGGAACTGCACATCTCCGACCAGTCGGTCGTCTATCCGTGGCGGGTGTTCCCGGGGGAGGGGGCGGCCGGGGGTGCCGCACACCGGGAGACGCGCCGCTACCTGATCTCCGGCCCGACCTGCGACACGCTCGACATCCTGCCGTTCCGCGTCGAGCTGCCGGCGGATTTGCGCGAGGGCGACTGGATCGAGTTCGGCATGGCCGGCGCCTACACCAACGCCATGAGCACCCGCTTCAACGGCTTTGCGCCGCGGCACTGGGTGGCGCTCGACGGCCCGGACGCCGCGCCGCCGGGGCTGTACGCGTCCGCATGAGGCGGAGGGTGTGGAGGGTTCAGGGGCGGATCCGGGGCGGCCTTGCCCTGCCGCTTCTGGATCCCGGGTCAGGCCCGGGATGTAGACCGTGCTTGGGGCAGACGTGGGGCACTACGGCCGCCTGCACCGCAGCCGACGCCCCGGCCTTGAGCCGGGGCCCGGGGCGGCGGCTGCAACGTCTTCAGTTCCCTGAAAGACCGGCGAGGCCTACCACAGCGACGCGCGGGCGCGTTCGGGCCATTCGCGGTCGTAGTCGGGGCCGCCGACGCGGTCCTGGCTGAGGGTCGCGAGGATCTCGCCGGCCGAGGGCAGCGATTTCGGGTCGACGTGACGGGCCGGGTTCCAGAGGTCGGAGCGGACGATCGCGCGGGCGCACTGGAAGTAGACGGAGGCCACCTCGAAGACGATGACGCTGCGCGGCGGCTTGCCGTCTACGGCGAAGGAGGCGAGCAGGGCGGGGTCGAGCGAGACGCGGGCCTGCCCGTTGACCCGCAAGGTGTTGCCCGAGCCCGGAATCAGGAAGAGCAGGGCGGCGCGCGGGTCGCGGACGATGTTGCGCAGCGAATCGATGCGGTTGTTGCCGCGCCGGTCGGGCATCGCAAGCGTCCTGTCGTCCTCGATGCGCACGAAGCCGGGCAGGTCGCCGCGCGGCGAGCAGTCGAGGCCCTCCGGGCCGCTCGTCGCCAGCGCAACGAAGGGCGAGGCCTCGATGAAGGCGCGGTACTGCGGCGTGATGCGGTCGACCTCCTTGACCAGCGAGGTCTCGCCGGGCGTGCCGTAGACGGCTTCGAGCTCCTGAACGGTGGTGATCGTGGACATGGCGGTTCCCGTGTTGCGGCGGTGGCGTCCGTGACTGCCGCGTGATGGCAGGTCGGGCCCCGATCGGCAAGACGGATCGGCACGTCGAAGCTGCTTTGCCGGGCCGGCTGCTTGTCTCGCCCTGCCGCCGACAATAGAAATCGACGTCGAAGCTGCGTCGTCCGACCGTCCGGTCCAGAAGAACCGCAGCGCCAAAGGAGGACACAATGCCCGCGACCCGTCCCTACAAGGGCGTCTGGCCCGTCGCCCCGACCGTGTTCCAGGACAATGGCGACCTGGATCTCGACGGCCAGCGGCGGGTGATGGACTGCATGGTCGACCAGGGGGTCGACGGGATCTGCATCCTGGCCAACTTCTCCGAGCAGTTCCTGCTGTCGGACGAGGAGCGCGCGACGCTGCAGACGGTGTGCCTCGACCACGTCGCCGGCCGCGTCCCGGTGATCGTCACCTGCAGCCACTACTCGACCCGCATCGCCGCCGAGCGGGCGGCCGCGGCGGAAGCCGCCGGCGCCAGCATGATCATGATGATGCCGCCCTATCACGGCGCCCTGCTGCGCGCCGACGAGACCGGCACCTACGAGCACTTCGCCGGGATCTCGGAAAAGATCGGCATCCCGATCATGATCCAGGACGCGCCGTTGAGCGGCGTCAGCCTGTCGGTGCCGTTCCTGCTGCGCATGGCCCGGGAGATCCCGGCGGTGCGCTACTTCAAGATCGAGACGCCGGGAGCCGCGGGCAAGCTGCGCAAGCTGGTCGAGGCGGGCATACCGGAGGTCGAGGGACCGTTCGACGGCGAGGAGGCGATCACCCTGATGGCGGACCTCGACGCGGGGGCGACCGGCTCGATGTCGAGCGCGCTGCTGCCCGAACTGATCAGGCCGGTGATAGAAAGCCATGCCGCCGGACGGCGCGAGGAGGCCGCCGCGCAATACGCGCGCATCCTGCCGCTGATCAACTTCGAGAACCGGCAGTGCGGGCTGCGGGCGGCCAAGACCGTGATGAAGGAAGGCGGCGTGATCCGCAGCGATGCGGTGCGCCATCCGCTCGAGCCGTTGCACCCGGAGACGAAGCGGGGGCTCCTCGAACTCGCCCGCGGCCTCGACGTCATCGCGCTGCGCTGGGGACGCTCCTGAGCGGGCCCGGCAATCGGGAGTCTCCCACCAGATCCCCGACTTGCGTTATGATGCAGCCGCCCGGGACCGGGGGGCGGGGGGTGAAATCCGACTGAAACGCTACCGGCGTCGAGGTGAACCAATTGCCGTGTTCACTGCCGCCGAAGCGACTGAGTGCTTCCAACGAACGAGGAGAGCGACATGACACTGAAAATTGGCGACGTGGCCCCTGACTTCGAGGCCGACACCACCGAAGGGCCGATCAGCTTTCACGAGTGGATCGGCAATTCCTGGTGCGTGCTGTTCTCGCATCCCAAGGACTTCACCCCGGTGTGCACGACGGAACTGGGCACGATGGCGGGCCTGAAGCCGCAGTTCGACTCGCGCGACGTGAAGATCATCGGCCTGTCGATCGATCCCGTCGACGATCACAGGCGCTGGCTCGACGACATCCGCGACGTGACCGGTCACGCCGTGACCTATCCGATGGTCGGCGACCCGGACCTCAAGGTCGCCAAGCTCTACGGCATGCTGCCCGCCAGCGCCGGCGACACCTCGCAGGGCCGCACGCCGGCCGACAACCAGACCGTGCGCAACGTGATGATCATCGGGCCGGACAAGGTGATCAAGGCGATGATCGCCTATCCGATGACCACCGGCCGCAACTTCGACGAGGTGCTGCGTCTCGTCGATTCCCTGCAACTGACGGCAAACCACAAGGTGGCGACGCCGGCGAACTGGAAGCAGGGCGAGGACGTGATCATCGCCGGTTCGGTCTCCAACGAGGACGCCAAGAAGAAGTACCCGGACGGCTGGAAGGAACCCAAGCCCTACATCCGCATCGTTCCGAGCCCGAACTGAGGCGCGGACGCCAACGATCGAAGCGCCGCTGCCGGGATCGGCGGCGGCGCCTTGCGTTTCAGCGGCCGGCCGCGCAGCCGACGCAGAGCCGGACCGTCGGGTCGATGTCGAGTCGGCCGGGGGGAATGTCGTCGCCGCAGTCCTCGCAGACGCCGTAGCCGCCTTCGTCGATCCTCTGCAGTGCGGCCTTGATCAGCGAGATCCGGCCGCGGCGCCGCTGCTCCGAGGCTTTCGCCATCGCCTGGCCCTGCAAGGCGTCCATCCGCGACAGCCGGCCGACGCTCTGCTGGTCGAGCGTGACGGTGCCGCGCGACCCCGCGCTCGCCTCGCTCAGGGCTTCGATTTCGGCGAGTTCGGCCTGCAGCCGCCGGCGGATCTCCTCGATGTCCAACGTCGTCATCGGACAACCTTAACACGTAATGTCAGCGGTCCCTCATGCCGCCGACAGCGCCTGCTCCAGGTCGGCGATGAGGTCGTCCGCGGATTCCAGGCCGACCGACAGGCGCAGCAGCGTGTCGGGCACCGTGCTTGTCGGGCTCTCGACGGAGCGGCGGTGTTCGATCAGGCTTTCGACGCCGCCGAGCGACGTCGCCGGCACGAATACCCTGGTGGCGGTGGCGACCCTCCTGGCGTCCTCGAGGCTGCCGTCGACGAGGATCGACAGCATGCCGCCGAAGCCGCCGGTCATCTGGGACCGTGCCACGGCATGGCCCGGATGGCTCTCGAGGCCCGGATAGAGCACCCGGCTGACGCGCGGGTGGGCCTCGAAGTGGCGCGCGATCGAAAGCGCGGTCTCCGACTGTCGGGCGAAGCGCACGAACAGGGTGCGCATGCCGCGGATCAGCAGCCACGCCTCGAAGCCGCCGAGCACGCCGCCGGTCAGGTTGCGGACGGCATGGATATCGCTGAGGCGGGCGTCGCCGGAGGCAACCAGCACGCCGGCGGTCAGGTCGGAATGGCCGTTCAGGTACTTCGTCGCCGAGTGGAAGACGATGTCGGCGCCGAGTTCGAGCGGCCGGGTGGTCGGTGGCGGCGCGCAGGTCGAGTCGACGCCGAGCAGCGCGCCGGCCGATCGCGCCAGGGCTGCCGTGGCGGCGATGTCGACGACGTCCCAGGTCGGGTTGGCCGGCGTTTCGATCCACACCAGCTTCGTGCGGCCCGGCTGCAGGAGCGGTTCCAGGGTCTCCGGCCGGGTCTGGTCGTAGAGGTCCAGCGAAATCCGGCCGCGGGCGGCCAGCCTGCGCATCCAGTCCTGAGCGGCGTAGTACATCACCTGCGGCGCCAGGACGTGGGCATCCGGCTCAAGCGTTTCCAGCAGCGCGGCGATGGCGGCAAGTCCGGAGCCGAACAGCCGCGCCCCGCCGCCGCCGTCGAGCGCGGCGACGATCTCCTCGGCGTGGGCGACGGTTGGCGCGCTGTCGCGGCTGTAGATATGGCTGCCGATCAGCGCGTAGTCGTCGCCGCGGGCAAACGTGGTGGCGCTGTGCATCGGCGGCACCACGGCACCGGTTTCCCCGTCGACCCGCCCGAGCGCCTGCGCGACGAGGGTTTCGGGATCGAGAGTGTTCTTTCCTGCCGACATGGCGCGTCCGCCCTTTCCAATGAGTGGTGGAACCGACCGCAACTCGGTGCGCCGGTCAAGAGGTCAGCGCCGGGCAATCGCCGCTGCGCGGTGGTCACTTGCGGCGGGCCGTGCGAGATTTGGCCGGCAATGAGGACCAAGGGCATCGGAGTGTGGGTTGCGGCGCTGGCGATCGGCGCCCTGCCGGCGGGCGCCGAAACGAGGGTCGACCTGGA
This sequence comes from Microbaculum marinum, assembly GCF_037855135.1. Taxonomy (NCBI): domain Bacteria; kingdom Pseudomonadati; phylum Pseudomonadota; class Alphaproteobacteria; order Hyphomicrobiales; family Tepidamorphaceae; genus Microbaculum; species Microbaculum marinum. Next base: position 197,408 of record NZ_JAZHOF010000009.1, on the reverse strand, counting down.
ACTGGTGCTCGCCATCGACGCCTCGGCCAGCGTCGATCCGAACGAGTTCGCGCTGCAGGTCGGCGGCATCGCCAGCGCCGTGCGCGACCCGGAGGTGCAGTCGGCGATCGCCGCCGGGCCGGTCGGCCGGATCGCGGTCGCGGCCATCGTCTGGGCGGACGCCACCCTGCGCAAGCAGCCGGGCCCGTGGTTCGTGGTCGACGACGCGGCAAGCGCCGAGGCCTTCGCGGTCCACATCGAGAGCTTCTACCGGCGCATCAGCGGCGGAACCGGCCTCGGCTCCGGCATCGCCGAGGCGATCCGGCTGATGGAGCGCAACGGCATCGACGGAATCCGCCGGGTCGTCGACGTCTCCGGCGACGGCATCGAGACGCCGCCGCGCGAGAACGTGCTGACCCTGCCGGACGCGCGGGGCATGGCGATCGGCCGCGGCATCACCGTCAACGGCCTCGCCATCCTGAACGATGTGCCGGATCTGGACGACTACTACCGCCGCGAGGTGCTGGTCGGGCAGGGGGCGTTCGTCATGGCGGCGTCGGACTACGACGATTTCGCGGATGCCTTCCGCCGCAAGCTGCTGCGCGAGATCGAGGACCGGCCGCCGGTGTCCCGCCGGCCGGGCGCCGGCCGGGTCGACACCGCGCTGGCCGATCCGCCTTGCGGCTCCTGCTGAGGGCCGACCGGGGCGCCTTTCAGGCGATCGCTACCTGGGCAACCGAATAGGGCCTCAGCCTGAGATTGCTCAGATCGACGCGGGTGGCGGGGATCCCGGCGGGATCGCGGCAGGCCGCCTCGAAGCCGGTCTCGTCGAGGATGCGCGCAGTCGCGTCGCCGGAGATGCCCTCGACGCGGACCGTCTGCTCCTCGCCGGTGAGATTGGTCAGCCAGAGGGTCGTCTCGCCGTCCCTCCGCACCGCGAGCGACTGGACGCCGCTGCCGCCGATCCCGGTGACGAGGACATCGGCGCCGTGCAGGGCCATGTGGCCGGCCAGCACGGCATAGGGCGGCATGACCTGCGGCGCGGCATCGTCGAACCAGGGCTGGGCGTGATCCTGCCTGGTGCGGACGATCCCGGAGGGGCCGGCGACAGCGCCGAGCGTCACGGCGTCGACGCCGGCGCGCGCCGCGTGCGCCAGATACCCGGCATACCAGGCGGCGCCCAGCAGGCCGCGCTCGCGCGGGTCGACCCGGCTCATCGCCTGGCGCAGGTTGTCCGGGTTCTCGACGGGTGCGGCGCCATAGGGATTGGCCCGCATCGAGATCGCGGTCGGGAAGATCCAGTAGGGCTTGCCGCCGCCGAAGGCGCGCACCGACCCGAAGATCGAGGGCAGCGCCTGCAGCGTCTCGGTGACGGAGACATCGTCGCCGGCGTGGACGATCGGGCAGCCGGTGTGGCAGATAAAATCGAGCACGTCGGCCGGCGGACGCTTGCGGTTCAGTTCGGTGAAGTAGCTGAACATGCCGCCGCCGATCTCAGCGTCGGGAAAGGCCGCGCGGGCGGCCGCGAACAGCTCCGCCCAGTCCGGCGCGGGCGGGAAGACGGAGCCGGGCAAGGTGCTCTTCAGGTCGCTCGCCGGCGAGACCGCGACGCGGGCGAAGTCGACACCGGACGCCGCCTCGCGGATGAAGGCGATGTCGCGCTTCAGGACAGCGTGGTCGGCCGTCGGATTGCCGTCGCCATCGACGCAGGGGACGACGGCTTCGAGCACCAGTTCGGTGCCGACCGCCTCGCCGAGCCTGCCATAGGCCTGCATGGTCGCCGCGCCGTGGCCCGCGCGCTGGTCGAAGTGGCAGACGAGGAAGGAGGGGCCCGCCGCCTTCAGCAGGCCGGCATTTTCCAGCGCGGCCTCGACATGCTCGGCCGGCACGGCAAGTCCGAGGCGCGGCATCGCATGGCCGGCGGGGCCTCCGACCGATACCGTCACGGCATCGTCGGCGCCGCCCTGCGTCGACGGCGGCGTGCCCTGGAGCGTCATCGTCACCCGCTGGGGCGATCTCTCGCCCTTCGCGATCGTGTAGGGCCAGGGCAGCGCCAGCGGGCGGACATAGGTCTTGTAGGAGGCGTCCATCCAGTTGCGATGGTCCTCCATCTCGAAGGCGTCGCCCTCCATCCGGCAGGTGACCCTCAGGCCGGGCGCGAACTCGTGGGTCAGCGAGCGGATGTCCTGGAACGGGCAGGCCGGGTCGATCCGCTCGGGGAAAGCGCTCTCCTCGACCCTGCCGTTGGTGTGCTCCACCGTGACCGGATTGCCGACGACGCCGTCGAGCGCGTGCAGCACCACGAAGCCGGTGCGGTTGGTGACGAAGTCGGTCAGCGCCTCGCCCTCGGCCTCGAAGGACAGGCTTCCGTCGGCGCTGCCCTCGATCCGGGCGGCGTAGCGGAAGGCCTGGGCGCTGTCCTTGCAGACGGCGTCGTAGGTGACGGTGAAGCCGTCCTCGCGCTGATCGATCCGGAGGTTGGAGATCTCGGGATTGTAGGTCGCCCAGTTGCGGTCGCGCGACAGGAAGGCGATCGCCCGCAGCGCCTCGGCGCCGCCGACCCGGATGTAGCGCAGGTTGCCCGCGTCGAGGCTCGCCTGCAGCGGGCCGGCGGTGAGGACGGTCGGCTGCACGACCGGCTCCTCGGTGCCGAACAGCCTGATGGCGCGTGACGGGCTCATGGTCGCCTCCTTGTGTCCGTCAGAACCGGCCCCGGAATTCGCCGCGCTGCGTCCGGGCCGCGGGCCGGCGGCGTGCCGCTCGGCGGCCGGTTCCAGTCTTCATCCCGGTATGACGTCCCGAGTCTCGGGATCGATCAGGATCACCCGGCTCATGTCGACCACCAGCTCGATCGTCGTGCCGGGCTTCTCGACGGTGTGCGAGGGCAGCTCGACCGTGACCTCGGTGCCGTTGAGCTTGAACTCGGCATAGGTCCGCGTGCCGGTCGGCTGAACGAGATCGATCAGCACGTCGATCGGCTGGTCGGAGGGCTTGCGGGCGGTGCCGTCGGCCGGACGGCTGATGTGCTCCGGCCTGACGCCGAGCGTCACCGGACGCCCGGCCCAGGGCTCGAAGGCCGAGGCGCGCGCCGGGTCGAGCGGCAGGCTGCGGCCTTCGTCGAAGACGAGCGCCAGCCTGCCGTCTGCCCGCTCGATCCTGCTCTCGACGAAGTTCATCTGCGGCGAGCCGAGGAAGCCCGCGACGAACCGCGTCGCCGGCCGCTCGAAGAGCTCGAGCGGCGCGCCCTGCTGCTCGATCACGCCGTCGCGCATCAGCACGATCCGGTCGGCGAGCGTCATCGCCTCGATCTGGTCGTGGGTGACGTAGATCATCGTGGTGCCGATCTCCTGATGCAGCCGCTTGATCTCGGTGCGCATCTCGTCGCGCAGCTGGGCGTCGAGATTGGACAGCGGCTCGTCGAACAGGAACAGCTTGGGATCGCGCACGATCGCCCGGCCGATGGCGACGCGCTGGCGCTGGCCGCCGGAGAGCTGGCGCGGGTAGCGGTCGAGCAGGCCGGTGATGCCGAGCATCTCGGCGGCCTCGGCCACCCGCGCCTTGATCTGTTCGGGCGGCAGCTTCCTGGCCCGCAAGCCGAAACCGATGTTCTTGGCGACCACCATGTGCGGATAGAGCGCGTAGTCCTGGAACACCATCGCCACGTCGCGGTCGCGCGGCCGGTAGTCGTTGACGACCTCGCCACCGATCTCGATGGTTCCCTCGTCGGCTTCCTCGAGCCCCGCGATCGTGCGCAGCAAGGTGCTCTTGCCACAGCCCGAGGGGCCGACCAGGACGGTGAACTGGCCGTCCGGGATCGCCAGGTCGACGCCGCGCACCGCATGGACTCCGCCCGAATAGCGCTTGTGCAACCCGGTGATCTTCACATCCGCCATTGCGGGCCCCTTCCGATGTCCGACACTCCGTCCTCCCTCATCCGCGTATGGCGCCGAGCGTCAGCCCGCGCACGAGATGCTTCTGCACAAGCACGCCGAGGATGATCGAGGGCCCCAGCGAGACGATCGCCAGCGCGCTCGCCTCCCCGTACTGGGCGCCCTGGAAGCTGAGGAAGGCGCGGAAGACGGTCGGCAGCGTGAAGGCGTCGCGGCTGGTCAGCACCAGCGCGAAGAAGAACTCGGTCCAGCAGGCGATGAAGGTGAAGATGGCGGCCGCGACGATGCCCGGCACGGCGAGCGGAATGGCGACCGTCCACAACGCCTGCCAGCGCGTGCAGCCGTCGACCAGGGCGGCGTCCTCCAGCGACCGCGGCATCTGCCGGAAATAGGCGTACATCATCCACACCGTGACCGGCAGCGTGAACATCGTGTAGGCGAGGATCATGCCGACATGGGTGTCCTGAAGGCCGACCAGCCGGTAGTTCAGGAACAGCGGCAGGATGATGGCGATCGGCGGCAGGAAGCGCTGCGACAGCACCCAGAACGACAGGTGCATTCCCCCCGTCCGGAACCGTGCCAGGCTGTAGGCCATCAGGGTGCCGATCAGGCACGACAGTGCGGTGGCGGATATGGAGATGATGAGGCTGTTGATCAGTCCCTGCAGACCGCGATAGGCGAACAGCGCCGCCGTGTAGTGCACGATCGTCGGCGCGTCCGGGAACCAGACCGGCGGCACCGCGAGATAGTCGTCGCTCGGCTTGATCGACGTGATGAGCACCCAGTAGAGCGGCGCCAGGATGAACATCAGGTAGATGCCCAGCAGCAGAATGCGCCCGATCGGCAGGCGACGTCCCCGACGTCGGCGGCGCGGCGCGGGACCTGCGGAAACCGTGGCCGTCATGACTCTTCCTGTTTCAGCAGGCGCCGCACCAGGAACACCACCACGATCAGCGTCAGGATCAGGAATATCCATGCGCCGGCCGTTGCCCGCGACAGATGGAACTGCGTGAATCCGATCGTGTAGAGGTAGTAGGAGACCGTATAGGTCTGCGTCCCCGGACCGCCCCCGGTCATGATGAAGATGGTGTCGAAGAGCCGGATGGAATCGAGCAGCCGGAAGGTGACGGCAAGCGCGATCATCGGCGCGAGATAGGGCATCGTGATGTGCCAGAACGTCTGCCAGGTTCCGACGCCGTCGAGTTCGGCTGCCTCGTAGACGTGCGGCGGAATGGCGGTCAGACCCGCCAGCAGGATGACGAACATGAAGGGCGTCCACTGCCAGACGTCGGCAAGCACCAGCGCCACGAAATTCCACGGCCACTGGGTCAGCCAGCTGATCGTCACCTCCTGGCCGAGAAGCTGGCCAAGCAGGTAGTTGGTCGGTCCGAACGGCCGTTGCAGCAGCAGCGCCCAGGCCTGGCCGACGATCACCGGGCTGATGAACAGGGGCACGATGATGATCGATATGATGATCCCGCGCCCGCGGAACGTCTTCGTCATCGCCAGGGCGATGGCGAGCCCGAGCAGGAATTCTATCAGGACGTTGGTCGCCGTGAGGCAGACGGTGACCAGCAGCGAGTAGCGTGCGACGGGGTCGAAGATGACCTGCCTGAAGTTCTTCAGGCCGACGTAGGCGTGGCCGGGAATCTGGAAGTCGTAGTTGACGAACAGGACCCAGATCGAGAACACGAGCGGGTAGATCGATATGGCCAGGATGACGAGAATCGCCGGCGTGACGAGCAGCCACTTGAAACGCCGGTCGCTGCGCGCCGCCGACGGCAGCCGGCGCCGGGAGACGGGAGTCGGATTGTCTGCGAAGGCGGCGTCGCCCATGTCGGCGCGGCTTCCCCGTGAGCGGTCTGGGTGAGGGAGGATCGGCGGGCCCCCGCCCGACGGGGCGGGGGCCTCAAGACCGGTTCTACAGCTGGACGGCCATGCCGAGCTTCTCGACCGTGTTGTCCGGGGTCGCGCCCGGCAGCTTGAGGAATTCCTCGTAGAACGCCTTCTGCGAGTCGACCCCGAGGTTCTCGGTGGTGGCGTTCCACTCCGCTTCCGCGGTCTTCAGCGCCTCCATCGGGTCGGCGCCCGCCCACACCGAAGTGGCCATGCGGTCGAGCGAGAGCTGATAGTCCTGGGCGCCGGGCATGATCGGATCGAGCAGGCCGACATTGGCGGAGTTGTTGAGGTTCGCCAGGTACTCCGGCGCGCTCGGGAAGAGCTCACCGTACAGTTCGGACTTGAAGTGCGAGATCCGGTACGGGTCGCGCAGCGCGTAGGGAAGCATGCAGCGCGCCAGCGACACCGGGGGCGAGCAGGCCCACTGCATGAACAGGTAGGCGGCTTCCGGATTCTCGGAATCGGCGGCGAGCGCCTTGTTGAACCCGAACGCGTGCTCCGGATGGCCGCCAGGGACGATCGCGTAGCCGACCTTTCCGGCGATCGAGGACTGCGGAATGAAGCTGATCGCCTTGTCCGACTGCGAGTAGCCGGCACTCATGCGCCCGGTGGGCGGCCACGAGTACATCATGGCGATCTTGCCCTGCAGCCACGCGGCCCACAGCGACACCGCGTCGAGTTCGTTGTTGCCGGGAATCGAGGCGGCGTTGGCGGCCTTCATGTTCTCCAGCGTCCTGACGCCGATCTCGTTGGCGAGATCGGCCTTCATGTTCTCGTCGAAGAACCGGCCGCCGTTGGCGCGGAACTGCTGCATGAAGTCGAACTGGTTGCCGGGCGAGGCGGCCTTGCGGAAATGCCCGGCCCCGTAGACATTCGGCGCCATCTGGTCGGTGATGAACTGGGCGACCTGGGCGTAGTCCTCCCAGGTCTTCGGCACCTCGAGCTTCTTGTTGAACTTGGCCTGGTAGGCCTCGTTGAGCTTCGGGTCCTCGAAGATGTCCTTGCGGTAGTAGAGGGCGAACATGTCGCCGTCGTCGAAGAAGCCCCAGATCTTGCCCTTGTAGGTGGGCAGCGCCTTGTAGAGCGGGTGGTAGTCCTCGAGATCCGCCATGTTCATGTACTTGGCGATATAGTCGTCGAGGGGCGCTATCACCCCGCCGTCGGCGAGCGCCGGCGTCCACTGCGGCTGCAGGTCGAGGACGTCGTAGGCGCTCGATCCGGCGATATGCTCGGAGATCGGCTTGGAGTACATGTCCGGCGGCGGCAGTTCGACCACCGTCGACTTGATGCCGGTCAGGTCCTGCCACAGGGGCCCCGAGAAGTTGCGCGGGTCGAGGGCCTGCAGGCCGGCTTCATAGGTCATGTTCAGGTTGACGCCGCTGTACTGCTTGGCAGCCTCAACGGCACGGTAGGCCGACCCGTCGGTCGGGCCCTCGGTGGAGGCCTTCAGCGCGGCGGCCTGGGCCTTGCCGAGCGGCGTGTTCGGATCCTCCAGCTGCATCTTCGACTGTGCCAGGGCCGACCTGGCGAACGGTGGAAGCACCGCTCCCGACAGCGCCAGCATGCCGGTTGCCTGTCCGAACCGCTTGATGAAGTCGCGGCGCGTCGGCTCTCCTCTCAGCCAGGAATCGACCTCCCGGGCGAGACCGGCCTCGAAATCCCGTCTTTCTCGATCGTTCATGTATTACCTCCCTTGGATTGCCCGAATGTTCTGTTCTGATCGGACTTGAACCTGGTCGCGCCACCTCCCGGCGCCCGGCGTCTTCCGCTAGCCGTAGCGCCTCCCGAAATCCTCCAGCTTCGCCGTCCAGCCGGGATCGTCGGTGACGGTCCGGTTGACGATGCCGCGCGGCACCTGGCCCTTCATCAGGGCCTTTACCGCCGCGACGTCGGCAGCGCCGTTGCCGGCGAAGCATTCGTCGGTCCAGCACAGCGAGTGCGGGGTGACGATGACGTTGTCGAGCCCGAGCAGCGGTTCGTCGGCCGGGCAGGGCTCGACCTCGAACACGTCGAGGCCGGCGCCGGCGATCGTCCCCTCGACGAGCGCCGAATACAGGGCGCGCTGGTCGACGACGGGTCCGCGCGCGGTGTTGATCAGGTAGGCCGTCGGCTTCATCCACTTCAGCCGTTCCGCGTTGACGAAGTGATGCGTCGCCTCCGACAGCGGGATCGAAACGGAGAGGAAGTCGGAGCGCCGGAAGATCTCCTCCTCGGAGACCAGCTCGACGCCGAGTTCGCGCGCCAGCGCGGCGTCGGCATAGGGATCGTGGGCGATCGGCGTCATGCCGAACGGCGCCGCCATCCGGAACACCTCGGCGCCGATGTTGCCCATGCCGAGCTGGCCGAGGGTCTTGCCGACCAGTCCGACGCCCATGTGGTCGGCCCGCCGGCCCCAGCCCGGCGGGCCCTCGCGGCACAGCCTGTCCTTGATCAGCAGCTTCTGCGACAGCGCCAGGATGTAGGTGATCACCGAGACGGCTACGGGACGGCGCACGCCGTCGGGCGTGATGATGACGGCGATGCCGTTGTCGGTGCACGCGGCGACATCGACATTGTCGTAGCCGACCCCGAAGCGTGCGACGGCGGCTAGCGTGTTGCCGGCCGGGATGGAGTCGCGGGTGAACTTCGGCACCAGCAGGATCAGCGCGTGACAGCCTTCCAGGCCCGAGGCGGGGATCGTGCCGTCGACGGCGTCGACCCAGACGACCTCGATGGCCGGGTCGGAGGTGAGCGGAGTCAGATCGAAACTCGGATAGGTCGGGCTGCCGTCGCTCTTGCGAAAGTCTCCCGACAGGGCGATGCGGAACCTGTCCATGACCCGCCTCCTACCCGGCCTTCTTCCCGCCGCCGGACCGGGCTCGCTTCGCCGCGGGCTTCTTCGGCTTCGCCGATTTCGCGGAGGTCGCAGCCGTCTTCGCAGCCCCCGTCCTCGCAGCCACCTGCTTCGGGCCCGCCTTCTTCGGGCTTGCCTTCCCTCGGACAGCCTTCCCTCGCGCGGCGCGCTTCGATCCCGCCGATCCGCGCCCGCAGCCGGCGCGGATCTCCCCGACAGCAGCGGTCAGCGCCGTCTGCAGCACCCAGACGTCGCCGGAGTAGCAGATGAAGTCGAAGCCTTCACTGAACAGGTCGATGCCGGACTTCGTGTCCGGCACCAGGCGGCCCACCGCCTTGCCGTGGCTGCGGCCGGCGGCGATGGTCCGCGCGATCGCGTCCTTGAATTTCCGGTGCTCGAACTGGCCGGGGATGCCGAGCGAGGCGGACAGATCGAAATGTCCGACCCAGAGGCAGTCGACACCGTCGGTCGCGGCTATTTCCTCGACGTTCTCGACGCCTTCGGCCGTCTCGATCTGGGCAAACAGCGTCGAGCGCTCGTTCGCCGCGGCGAGCTTGTCGAGGACGGCGCCGGTCGCGTACTTGTCGTGGGCGACGCCGAGGGCGACGCCGCGCTTGCCGGCCGGCGTGTATTTCATGCAGTCGAGGATGGCGCGCGCCTCGGCCGCGTCGTTGACCATCGGCACCATCAGGCCTTCCGCGCCCATGTCGAGCGCCCGGGCGATGTGGTGGTATTCCTTGGAGGGGACGCGGACGATGGCCGGCAGCGAGGCGGCCTCGAAGTAGCGCAGCGCGGACTTGATGGTTTCGTTGTGAAAGCCTGAATGTTCGGTGTCGAACAGGACGAAGTCGCAGCCGGCGTTCCTGAGAATGTAGCCGATGCCCGGCGTGGCGAATTCCACGATGAAGTGGCCGACCTTGAGCGACCGCGTGCGGGCCATCGCCCGCATCGTCTGATTCGACATCCCCGACGTTCTCCCTCTTCGGCGCACATTAAGGTCCGGCGCCGCTATAATTTGATCAGATTATACCACTTGCGGGGGTGTCGCAAGGGAACGGCGGAAGCACAGCGCGGCGCGCAGTCTGCAACCCCGTCGCGGTCGTGCGGCACTGCCGGTGCGGCCGTCGCCGTCGCCTCAGGTCCCGGCCTCCAGCGCCCCGCGGTCGGCGGAGTGCGAGCGGTGGTAGAGGCCGTTGGCGCGATTGAGGTGGTCGAGCATCGCACGCGCCGCCTGTTCGGCATCGCGGGCCTCGATCGCGGCGATGATCTGCCGGTGCTCGTCGAGAGTGAGCTGCTCGCGGCCGGGCACCCGGACGAGATCGATGTGGAAATGCGCCAGCCAGCCGAAGATCGCGTCCGACAGGGCGGCGAAGATCGGATTGCCGCTGATCGCCGCCACCTCGCGATGGAACTGCCCGTCGAACTCGAGGAACCTCTGGGCGTCGGTGCGCGCCTCCTCCTGGATCTCGACCACCCGGACAAGCCTAGCCAGATCGCTGTCGGAACGCTTTCGCGCGGCGTTGCGGGCCATTTCCATCTCGAAGGTGGCGCGCGCCTCCTTCAGGTGCTCCATGCTCGCCGGCGAATGGGTGAGCAGGTGGCGCATGGTCTCGCCCATCTGGTCGACCATGCGGCCGATGGAGGGTTCTGCGACGCGCGCCCTGCCGCCGTGCCGGATCTCCAGCAGTCCCATCCCCTGCAGGGCCTGCATCCCCTCGCGTACCGCCGGCCGTCCGACGCCGAAAGCCTGCATCAGTTCGCGCTCCGACGGCAGCGGGTCGCCGGGGGCGAACTCGCCGCTGCGGATCAGCGCGAGCAACTGCTCCTGGACCTGATCCGCGAGTTTCAGCCGCCGTGAGGGCGCACGTTTAGTCATCATACCAGTAGCATGCTCCAAGGCTGGGTGGGCCGCAAGCGCGCGGCGGCGGGAGAGGCGTGGCGGGCGCCGGAATCGACGCCGGACCGCGCTCAGGTACCGGCATTCAGCAGCGGAGTAAAATCTTTGCTGGATTAGCCGTCCGATCGGCGCAAGACTGCTACCGAACGGACGAAACAGTCGTGTGGGAGAAAGCTACGATGCGTTTGGGGTCGCAAATTGCCGTTGCCGCGCTGACGGGGGTCATGGCCGCCGTATCGGTACCTGCCGTCGCAGCAACGATAATCCTCGAGAACAACGCCGGACCGAACGTCTGCGAGGTCCAGGTGGCGATCGGGCCGTACGCCCCGGAGGGCCCGACGGAGAACTTCGGCGACCTGCAGTTCAACTGGCGCCGGACCTTCACGACCGACAAGCTGTGCTACCGGATCTCGGAGCCGCCCGACGACTGCTCGGGCGTCTACAGCAAGTGGACCTGCTGCGAATCAACCGGCGGCGAAACGCTGTGCGCAATGAACTGACCGGATCGACCCCGGTCAGCCGTCCTCCTCGAAGATCGCCACGGCGCGGGTGAAGCCGGCCGAGGCCGCCCTGATCTTGAAGGGGAAGCAGGAAACGGTGAAGCCGCTGGCCGGCAGGCTCTCCAGGTTGGCGAGCTTCTCGATGTGGCAATAGCCGATGTCGATGCCGGCCCGGTGGCCTTCCCAGATGATCGAGGGGTCGCCGGTCTCGGCGAAGCGGCGGGCCGTGTGGACGAACGGCGCGTCCCAGCTCCAGGCGTCGGTGCCGGTGACCCGCACCCTCCTCTCGAGCAGATAAAGCGTCGCCTCGCGGCCCATGCCGCAGCCTTTGGACAGGTAATCCGGCGAACCGTAGGCCGCGCCGGCGGAGGTGTTGACCAGCACGATGTCGAGCGGCTGAAGGTCGTGGCCGATGCGGGCGAGCTCCGCCTCGACGTCGGCCGCGGTCGCGACGTAGCCGTCCTCGAAGTGCCGGAAATCGAGCTTGACGCCGGGGTTGAAGCACCACTCCAGCGGCACTTCGTCGATGGTGATCGCCCGACTGCCGCCGTCCATGGTCGAGGCGAAATGATACGGCGCGTCGAGGTGGGTGCCGTTGTGGGTGGCGATGGTGAGCTGCTCGATCGCCCAGCCCTCGCCGTTGGGAAGCTGGTCGACGCTCAGGCCGGGGAAGAAGGCCGCGACCTGCGGCGCCGTCTGCCTGTGGTCTAGGTAGTCGATCCTCGGCAGCATGGCGGGCGGGTCGGAGGCGATGTCGGCTTCAAGCGCGACCGAAAGGTCGACGATGCGGCGGGGCATGGCAGGCTCCTGTCGGCAGCCCCGTGGCGGGGCCGTTCACCGGCGGCATTGAAGCGGGAGTGGCGGGCCCTGTCGACCGCCGTGTGCGGAGGCCGCGCGGTATCCATGGCGTGCCGCGGTTCGCAGGAGGGCTCGGGCCGCGGCGGAGCCCTCCGCCAGCAGGATGTTGAAGCGCCGGCGGATCGCCCTGTCGGAGGGGGCCGGCCGATTGCGACCCGGTTGACGGCCGCTGTCCTTTCCTGGCGGGTAGATCGACCGTCAGCGCGGGGTCCCCGAATCGATGGCCTCGAGTATCGGCTTCCAGCTCGAGGCCGAGGTGAGGCCCTCGAAGCTGCCGTCGTCGGCGAGGGCCCTGGCCGCCCGGTAGAGCGCGCCGAGCGCGACCCTCGTCGTCGAGCCGCCGAGGCTGATGCGGCTGACGCCGGCTTCGCCCAGCGACGCCACCGTCTCGCCCGGCACGCCGAGGCCGCCGAGATGGTTGACGGGCTTGCCGACCGACCTGCAGACGCGGGCGATGTCGTCGAGGCTCTTCAGGAACGGCGCGTACAGCACGTCGGCGCCGGCCGCCTCGAAGGCCTGCAGGCGGCGTATCGCCTCGTCGAGGTCGTAGTGGCCGGCGATCAGGCCGTCGGCCCGCGCCGTCAGGGTGAACGGGTGCGCCGCGTTGCGGGCGGCCTCGGCGGCGGCCTCGATGCGTGCGACGGCGAGATCGAAGGGATAATAACCGTCGCCGCCCGGATGGGTGTCCTCGATGGAGCAGCCGGCGAGCCCCGCCTCGGCCGCCATGCCGACGGTCTCGGCGACGCCCTCGGGCGCATCCGAATAGCCGTTCTCCAGATCGCCGTTGACGGGCAGGTCGGTCGCCTCGGCGACGAGGCGCGCGTGCCCGATCGCCTCTTCCGCGCCGATGTCGCCCTCGCCGTCGCGCCGGCCGGTCAGGTAGGCGAAGCCGGCCGACGTGGTGGCGAGGGCCTTGTAGCCGAGGCCGGCAAACAGCCGCGCCGTGCCGACGTCCCAGACGTTGGCCATGACGAAGGGTTGCGACCCGCCATGCAGGTCGCGGAACGCGGCTCCCTTTTCCGCTGCGGTCTTCATCGTTCTCTCCTGTCGTGCGCGGGCTGCCGGATCATCACGCCCGCATCCTTCCGGCGTGATTTCATTTTCCCGCGATTGTGTGAAGCGGATTCTATTGTCGCCCCGTTGCCGGCCGGAACCGATATCGAGGCTTCACAGTTCTCTGTGACACTGCCGGCCACGGCAGCGTGCCGGACCGCACGGGCGGACCGGTCGACTTCGCGGGGATCCTGACAATATGACCACGGCATCGGCGATCATCAGGGAGTTGCCGTCGGGCGCCGTTTCTGCATCCTGTGATGCCGACGAGCGTGTCGCACCGATTGTCTCCAGAAGGGCCTCGATGACCTCCTATTTCTTCAACGACCTGCTTTCCACCATCGTCGACCGCGGCCGCGGCATCGTCGAGCGCGGCCGCGATCGGCGTCCCTCCGGCCAGAACCTGGCGGGGCTCGCCAACGACCTGCTGTCGGGACGTGGCGAGGCGACGGGGATCGCGCTGGCGCGCGACCTGTTCGACAACTACGCGACGCTCGATTCGGCCGGGCGCACGGCGTTCTTCCGGGCGCTGGCGAGCGAGTTCGGGCCCGATCCCGAGGCGCTCGCCGCCGCCGCGGAGGCCTATCTGAAGGAGCCGGGCGAGGCGACGGCGCTGCGGCTGCACCAGGCCTCCGAGCCGCGGCGGCAGGAGCTGATCCGGCGGCTGAACCGGGCGCCCGGCGGCACCGCGGCGCTGGTGGCGATGCGCGAGGACCTGCTCGACCGGCTTCCCGACCATCCCGACTTCCGGCCCGTCGACGCCGACTTCTCGCACCTGCTGTCGTCGTGGTTCAACCGGGGCTTCCTGGTGCTGCGGCGGATCGACTGGTCGATGCCGGCATCGACGCTGGAGAAGATCATCCGCTACGAGGCGGTGCACGAGATCAACGGCTGGGACGACCTGCGCCGGCGCATCGATCCGCCGGACCGCCGGCTCTTCGCCTTCTTCCATCCCGCCCTGGTCGACGAGCCGCTGATCTTCGTCGAGGTCGCGCTGACGGCCGCGATTCCCGAGGCGATCGGACCGATCCTCGCCGAGGATCACCACCCGATCGACCCGGCCCAGGCGACGACTGCGGTGTTCTACTCGATCTCCAACTGCCAGAAGGGCCTGAGGGGCATCTCCTTCGGCAATTTCCTGATCAAGCAGGTCGTCGAGGAACTGGCGCGGGCATTCCCCTCGCTGAAGACGTTCGTGACGCTGTCGCCGGCGCCGACCTTCCGCAAATGGGTGGAAAGGCAGGTCGCCGACGAGGCCGCGGGAACGCTTCGTGCGGGCGACCGCGAGGTGCTGGCCACGCTGGAGGACGCCGCCTGGGCCGGCGATCCCGCCACCGCCGAGCGGGCCCGCCCGGTGCTGCTGCGGCTGGCGGCGCAGTATTACCTGCAGGCCAGGACGGATCGCGGTACCCCGCCGGATCCGGTGGCGCGGTTCCATCTCGGCAACGGCGCCCGCCTCGAACAGCTCGACTTCCTCGGCGATCCCTCGCCGAAGGGGCTCGGCGAATCGTACGGGCTGATGGTCAACTACCTGTACGACCCCAAGACGATCGAGCGCAACCACGAGGCGTTCGCGAACAAGGGCGAGGTCGTGGCCAGCACGGCGGTCAAGCGGCAGCTGCGCGGGGCGCCGGAAGTGACTCAGGCGATCGCCTTGTCCGCCTGATATAGCCAAACTGCAATGATGCGCTGCAATGCCATTGACGCAGTGCAGCACCGCCGTTATTTGTACCGTCCGGACGGTATTGCAGTGGTGCGCAGATGGCAGGTCGCAAGCGGATTCGCAATGCCGCCTCGAAGGAGCTGATCCTCGAGGCGGCCGAAAGGGTCGTCGTGCGCGACGGACCGGCGCGGCTGACACTCGACTCCGTGGCGCAGGAAGCCGGCCTGAGCAAGGGCGGCCTGCTCTACAACTTTCCCACCAAGCAGTCGCTCATCGAGGGCATGATCCTCAACACGGTTGACCGGCATCGGCGCCGGTTCGACGAAGTCCAGGCTGAGAGCGCCGGTGCGCCGAACACGGCCATCGCCGCGCTGATCGAGGCCCGCAGGGCGGCATGCCCCGAGCGCAGCGTCGGCCTGGCGCTGATGGCGGGGCTCGCGGAGAATCCGGCGCTGCTGTCGCCGCTGCGCGAGGAGACCCGCGAGGCGCTGGAGGCGATCCGCGCCAATTCCACCGATCCGATGCTCGCCACGTTGCTGTGGCTGGCTCTGGGCGGTCTGGACTTCTTCGAACTGCTGGATATTTCTCCCTTTCCCGAGACCGAGCGCAGGGAGCTCGAATCGCACATGGCAGGGTTGATCCGGTCCGCCGGTTCCGGCAGGTGCGAGCGCCCGGCCGATCCGGATTTCCCCCTGGCGCAGTAACTCCTTCCTTCCAGATCAAGACGACGATCCGCGAAGAGCGGGCACAGAGGACCTTCCATGCGTTGGAAAAGAATGCTGGTGATGCTGGTCGGCGCAGGCGTCGTGTTCGGCGGCGTGTACGGCTTCATCCAGTTCAAGAACATGAAGATCGCCGAGTACTTCGCCAACATGCCGAAGCCGGTGATCTCGGTCACGACCTCCGAGGCGACATCGGAGACGTGGGACACGACGGTTCCCGCGGTCGGCACGCTGCGCGCGATCAACGGCGTCGACGTGACGACGGCGATCGCCGGGCAGGTGCAGAAGATCATGTTCGAGTCCGGTCAGGAGGTGAAGGCCGGCCAGACCCTGGTCGTCCTCGACTCCGAGATACAGCAGGCGAACCGCGACGCGATCGCCGCGGAAGAACAGCTTGCCGAAGCCAACTACAAGCGCGTCAGTTCGCTGAAGGAGGGCTCGGTCGTCTCCCAGGCGCGGATCGACGAGAACCTGTTCGCCATGCAGGCGGCGAAGGCGCGGGTCGCCTCGCTCGACGCGGAAATCGCCAAGAAGACGATCACGGCCCCGTTCGAGGGGCGGGTCGGCATCCGGCAGGTGGACCTCGGCGAATACCTGCAGCCCGGCTCGCCGATCGTGAACCTGCAGGATCTGAAGACCATGCGGGTCGAATTCTCGGTGGGCCAGCGGGACGTGCGCGAGGTGGTGCCCGGCCGGCAGATCCGGGTCACCAGCGACGCGGTCCCGGGCACCGAGTTCACCGGCGAAATCACCTCGCTGGAGCCACGGGCCGATCCCGCCACCGGGCTGATCCGCGTCGAGGGCAGCCTGCCCAACCCCGACGGCGTATTGCGGCCGGGCATGTTCGTGTCGGTGGAGGTCAACCTCGCCGACAAGCGCGACGTGGTGGTGATCCCGGAATCGGCGATCAGCTTCAACCTGTACGGCGACTTCGTCTACGTGGTCGAGCCCAAGGCGGAAGACGCCGAATACCCGACCGTCAAGCGGGTCGTCGTCGAGGCTGGCGATCGGCGCGACGGCAACGTGGTCATCCTGTCCGGCGTTTCCGCCGGCGAGACGGTGGTCACTTCCGGCCAGCTCAAGCTGTCCCCGGGAATGCAGATCGACGCATCGGCGGGCGAACTCGACAAGCCGGCCGTGACGGACCAGAACTACTGAGGCCGGCGGAGACAGACGATGTTCGACATCTTTATCCGACGGCCCGTTCTCGCGGTCGTCGTCAGCCTGCTGCTCTTCGTCATGGGGCTGCAGTCGGTGTTCAGCCTCCAGGTGCGCCAGTACCCGGAAATGCAGAATACCGTCATCACCATCACCACGACCTATCCGGGCGCCGATTCGGACCTCATGCAGGGCTTCGTCACGCAGCCGATCGAGAAGGCCGTGGCGACGGCGGACGGCATCGACTACCTGACGTCCAAGAGCACGCAGGGCGTCAGCATCATCCAGGTGTTCGTGCGCCTGAACTACGACGCCAACGCGGCGATGACGGACGTCACCGCGAAGGTGAACCAGGTCCGCGCGCAGCTGCCCTCCGACATCAACGACCCGGTTCTCGTGAAGGCGACCGGCAGTACCTTCGCCTCGATGTACGTCGCCTTCACCTCCGAGGTCCTGAACGAGGAGCAGATCACCGAGTACCTGACGCAGGTCGTTCAGCCCGAACTGTCCGTCGTGCCCGGCGTCGCCAATCCGGAGATCCTCGGCAACCGTACGTTCGCGATGCGCGTCTGGCTGGACCCGACGAAGCTCGCGCAGTTCGGTCTCTCTGCCGCCGAGGTCGTCGCGGCCCTTCAGGCGAACAACTATTCGTCCGCCGCCGGAGCAACGAAGGGCTACTACAACATCGTCACCAACCGTGCGGAAACGGATGCGACGTCGGTCGAGGAGTTCCAGTCACTGGTGGTGCGCAACACCGGCACCGACATCGTCCGGCTCGGCGACGTGGCGAAGATCGAACTCGGCTCGCAGAGCACCGACTCCGCCGTCGTCGTCGGCGGCAAGTCGGCCGTCTTCCTCGGCATCAAGGTGGCGTCCGACGCCAACGAGATCACGGTCATCAATGCCGTGCGCGAAGCGCTGCCGCGCCTGCAGAACAATCTGCCGGAAGGCCTCGACCTGGAAATCGTCTACGACGCGACGGAGTTCATCCAGGAGTCGATCATCGAGGTGGTGAAGACGGTCGGCGAGGCCGCGCTGATCGTCATCGTGGTCATATTCCTGTTCCTCGGGTCGGTGCGGGCGACGCTGATCCCGATGGTGACGATCCCGCTGTCGCTGATCGGCGTCATGACGGCGCTCTATGCGCTGGGTTTCTCGATCAACCTGCTGACGCTGCTGGCGATGGTGCTGGCAATCGGCCTCGTCGTCGACGACGCGATCGTCGTACTGGAAAACATCCATCGACACATCGAGGAGGGCCTGACGCCCTTCCAGGCGGCGATCAAGGGGACCCGCGAGATCGCGACGCCGGTGATCTCGATGACGATCACGCTGGCCGCGGTCTACGCCCCCATCGCGTTGACGGGAGGCCTGACGGGGACGCTGTTCCGGGAGTTCGCGCTGACGCTTGCCGGTGCCGTGGTGGTGTCGGGCGTGGTCGCGCTCACGCTGTCGCCGATGATGTGCTCCAAGGTGCTGAAGCACAGCGCCCAGAGCGGCTTCGCGGCCCGGGTCGACCGGGTCTTCGGCCGCCTGCAGAGGGGCTATGGCCGGGCGCTCGGGGCGTCGCTTAAGGACCGTCCGACGACGGTCGTCTTCGCGCTCATCGTGTTCGGGATGATCGGCCTTCTCTATCCCTCGATCCAGAACGCGCTCGCGCCGGACGAGGACCAGGGGGTGCTGTTCACGATCTACAACGGTCCGAGCTACGCCAATATCGACTACATGAACCTGTTCGCCGACGACGTCGCCCAGGCGTTTTCCGACCTGCCGGAGACGGAGCTCGCCTTCACGATCACCGGGTTCGACGGCTTCACGGCGAGTTCGGCCATCGGCATCGGCACCTTCGTGCCCTGGAGCCAGCGCGAGCGGTCCGCCGGGGCACTGCAGCCGCTCATCCAGGCGAACCTGGACAAGATTCCCGGCATCAAGGGGTCGGTATTCTCGCCGCCACCGCTGCCAACATCCGGCGGCGGCTTTCCGATCTCCTTCGTCGTCCAGACGACCGCCGATTACGAGCAACTCGTCCAGGTGACCGACCAGATCGTCGAGGCCGCGCAGAACAGCGGCAAGTTCCTGTACATGGACACCGATCTCAAGTTCGACACGCCGCAGACCATCATCCGGGTCGATCGCGACAAGGCGGGTTCGATCGGCGTCACCATGCGCGACATCGGGGCGACGCTGGCGGTGATGACCGGCGGCAACTACGTCAACCTGATCAACCTGGGCGGACGTTCCTACCAGGTCATCCCGCAGGTGCCCCGGTCCGACCGGCTCGTGCCGGAGCAGCTGGGGACCTACTACGTGAAGGCCGCGAGCGGCGACATGATCCCGCTGTCGAGCCTGGTCGAGATCGAGCAGGCGGTGATGCCGATCAGCCTCAACCGCTTCAACCAGCTCAACGCCATCACCATCAACGCGGTGCCGATGATCGGGCTGACCGCCGGCGAAGCCCTGACCTTCCTCCAGGAAGAGGCGGCGCGCGTGCTGCCGGCGGGATTCTCGGTCGACTATGCGGGAACGTCCCGACAGTTCATCCAGGAAGGCAGCGCGCTGTACCTGGTGTTCGTGTTCGCGCTGGTGGTCATCTATCTGGTGCTCGCCGCCCAGTACGAGAGCCTGCGCGATCCGCTGGTGATCCTCGTTTCGGTGCCGCTGTCGATCGTCGGGGCGCTGATCCCGCTGTCGCTCGGACTCTCGTCGATGAACATCTACAGCCAGATAGGGCTGGTGACGCTGATCGGCCTGATCACCAAGCACGGCATCCTGATCTGCGAGGTCGCCCGCGAACAGCAGGAAAAGTTCAACGTGTCGCGGGCGGAAGCGGTTCTGCATGCGGCCGAACTCAGGCTGCGGCCGATCCTGATGACGACGGCGGCGATGGTGGCCGGCCTGCTGCCGCTGCTGTTCGCCTCGGGGGCCGGCGCGGCGAGCCGCTTCTCGATTGCCGTGGTGATCGTCGCCGGCCTGCTCATCGGCACGCTGTTCACCCTGTTCGTTCTGCCGGTGATCTACACCTTCCTGGCGACCGACCGGTCAGGCACCCAGGAACGGCTGGCCAGGGAAGAAGAAGCGCTGGCGGCCATCGAGGGCGATCCCGACAGCGATCCACATCCAAGCGCAGGCTGACCTTCGGCAACGGGCCGAGGGGGGACGGCGGAGCGGCGGCGGCGCCGCGCTCCGCCGCACGGCATGCCGCGCCTTGACATGCAGGTATTTACCTGCATATTAGATCTGCAAATGGAATGACAGCGATGCATGCCGACAAGGTTTTCAAGGCCCTTGCCGATCCGACCCGGAGGAAGCTGCTGGACCGCCTCTGCGAGAAGAACGGGCAAACGCTCGGCCAGCTCTGCGAGAATCTCGAGATGGCCCGGCAGTCGGCCACGCAGCACCTGGGGATACTGGAAGAGGCGAACCTGGTCAGCACGGTCCGGCGCGGCCGGGAGAAGCTGCATTTCATCAATCCCGTGCCGCTCCACGAGGTCTACGAGCGGTGGGTGCGGAAATTCGAACGTCAGCGGCTGAGCCTGCTGCACGACCTCAAGACGGAACTCGAAGGAGATCGGGAATGAGCAAGGAAAAGACCAGCTTCGTCTACGTGACCTATATCCGCTCGACGCCGGAGAAGGTCTACGAGGCGATCACCAGGCCGGAGATCGCCCGACGCTACTGGGGCCACGAGAACGTTTCGGACTGGCGGCAGGGCTCGAAGTGGCAGCATGTCCGCGCCAACGACCAGCGCACCGTCGAACTGGTCGGAGAGGTGGTCGAGGTGTCGCCGCCGGACCGGCTGGTCATCACCTGGGCGAACGCCTCGCAGGCCGAGGACCGGGACGCCTACAGCCGCGTGACGTTCGAGGTCGTCGAATACGAGGACATGGTCCGGCTGACCGTCACCCATGACGAACTCGAAGCCGGCAGCGGAATGGCGAACGGCATCAGCAAGGGCTGGCCGGCCGTCCTCTCCAGCCTGAAATCGTTCCTGGAAACCGGAGACGCGCTCGACGTCTTCGCCAAGCCCAAGGCGGCCTGAGTCCTGGATCCTCAATTGTGACACCCCCAAGGGGAGACCTGCGATGACCGTGACCTATTCCGGCGGCTGCGCCTGCGGCGCCATCCGCTACGAGACGACCAGCGAACCGATCTTCCAGAACCACTGCCAGTGCCGCGACTGCCAGAGACGCAGCGGCACGGGGCACGGGTCGTACCTGACCTTTCCGCAGCGCGCGGAGATGAAAATCACGGGGGAGGCGAAGACCTGGCGGGTCGCGGCCGACAGCGGCAACGACAAGATCCACGCCTTCTGCCCGACCTGCGGGGTGCCGGTCTACCTGACCTTCGCGGCGATGCCGGACTTGATCGCGGTCGCCGCGACGAGTCTCGACGATCCCGCACAGTTCGCGCCGCAGGCAGTCACCTATGCCGTGCGGGGCCACGACTGGGACAGCCTCGATCCGGCGCTGCCGGCGTTCGAACGGATGCCGGCCTGAGGCTTCTGCGAGCCGTCTACAGCCCGTCGACGACCCGGATCGCCAAGACGGCGGCCGAGGCGCGGTTCTCCACCCCGAGCTTGGTGTAGATCTGCTCCAGGTGCTTGTTCACCGTGCGCGGGCTGAGGCCGAGGATCTCGCCGATGTCGCGGTTCGACTTGCCGCGGCCGATCCACAGCAGCACCTCGGCCTCGCGCACCGTCAGCCCGTAGTGGGCGCGCAGCAGCCCGGCGGCATCCGGACCGGCGTCGCCGGTCAGCCGGAACAGGTATTCGTCGTCGCCGGTCCTGCCGAGGAAGGTGAGCAGCAGCTGCGTTCCATCCTCCGCAACGAGGCCCGGCGCCTGCCTGCCGTCGGCGGCGTCGGCGTTGGCGGCCAGCCAGGTGCGGACCGGTTCCGGCAGCACATGCCCGCCGCCCTCCGGGTCGATCGACTGCAGGAGCCGCACGGCCTGCGGCGTGCTCCAGCGAATGTCGCCGGCCCGCGACACGGCAAGGAGATACCTGCCGGCGGTGTCGAGGGCGGTGCGGGCGGCCTGGGCGGCACGGGCATTGGCAAGATGGACGCGGATGCGGGCGAGGATCTCGTCGGGGACGATCGGCTTGGTGACGTAGTCGACGCCGCCGGCCTCGAGCCCCTGGACGATGTGCTCGGTCTCCGTCAGGCCGGTCATGAAGATGACGGGGACGTGGGACACCGAAGCGATCGTCTTGAGGCGGCGGCACACCTCGAAGCCGTCCATTTCCGGCATGACGGCGTCGAGCAGGATGATGTCCGGCGTGATCCGCTGGACGAGAGAGAGGGTCGACTGCCCGTCGATCGCCACCAGCACGGTCGCCCCGGAGCGTTCGAGCGCGTCGGTGAGCAGGCTGAGGGTGTCCGGGGAATCGTCCACCACCAGAACGATGTCGCGCTCCCTCGACGGATCAGTCGTCATGGCCGATCGCCTCGAGGACTGCCATGTAGCGGCGGAAGTCGAAATTGCGGACCAGGCGGCGCATCTCGGCGACGAAGGGACGGTTCGCGTCGACGGACTCCAGCGCCTCGAGCTTGGCCTCGATGCCCCGGACGTAGCCGATCGAGCCCAGCCGGTGCAGTTCGGCGACATGCTCGGCGCCCGGGCTCCTGATTTCGTCGAGCGACGGCGGCGCAGGCTGCGGGACCGGTTCGGTCTCGATCCAGACGATGCCGAGCAGGGCCTGGATCCGGTCGAGCAGCTGCTGGAGGTTGAACGGCTTTGCCATCGTGTCGTCGTGCGGCGCATCCTCGGTCGGGGCGGGCAGGCGGTCGCCGATGTTGGCCGACAGCATCAGGATCCGTGCCCGGGCATGTCCTCCGGCCCGTATCCGGCGCGCGAGCTCCCATCCGTCCAGCCCCGGCATCGAGATGTCGAGGATGAAGAGATCCGGCACGGCGGTCTCCAGCATGGACAGGCAGCCGGCGCCGTCCTCCGCGGTGAGCACGGCGAAGTCGAGCGGGCGCAGGATCTCGCAGACCAGGTCGCGATGGGTCGGATCGTCGTCGACCACCATGACGGTCCGCCTTGGGCCTTCATAGCCGCGCGGCCGGCCGACCTTGCGGACGACGGCCTGCGGCGAGTCGATGGCGGTCAGCATCAGGCGGGCGGAAAAGCTGCTGCCGCGGCCCGGCTCGCTCTCCAGCGTCAGTTCGCCGCCCATCAGCTCGACCAGCATCCTGGTGATCGTCAGGCCGAGACCCAGCCCCGGCGCCTTTCCCGCCCCCGCCGGCCGGCTGATGCGCTGGAACGGCTCGAAGATCGTCTCGCGGTCGCCCTCGGCAATGCCGATGCCGGTGTCGGAGACCGTGAAGGTCGCGATCTGGTTCTTGTAGGCGACCTTCAGCGCGACGTCGCCGCTGTCGGTGAACTTGATCGCGTTCGACAGCAGATTGATCAGGATCTGGCGCAGCCGCTTCTCGTCGGTGCGAACCACCTCCGGCAGGGCCGGGGAGCACTCGAAGCGGAACGTCAACGACCTTGCCTCCGCCTGCAGACGGAACATGTCGACGAGCTGGTCGAGGAAGTCGGCAATCCGCACCTGGTCGCGCTGGATTTGCAGGCGGCCGGCCTCGATCTTGGAAATGTCCAGCAGGCCGTCGATCAGACCCGACAGGTGTTCGGCGCTGCGGCGGATCACCCGCACGCCGTTCTGGCGCTTTGCGGCGGATCCATTCTCGTCGTGCTCGAGCAGCTGGGCATAGCCGAGCACGGCGTTGAGCGGCGTCCTGAGTTCGTGGCTCATGCCGACGACATAGCGGCTCTTGGCCAGGTTGGCGGCCTCGGCCACCTCCTTGGCCTTCTGCAGCGCGGCGTCGGTTCGCTTGTGGGCCTCGATCTCGCGCAGCAGCAGCCTGTTCTGGCGGCCTGACTCCTCCTCGGCGACGCGCCGGCTCTCGTTGGTCAGGACGACGAACCAGGTGGCGATGCCGGCGATGATCAGCAGGATGAAGAAGGCCGCCCACAGCGCCCGGGAGATCACCTCGTCATAGGCCGGGTTAACGGAGGAGAGCTGGTACCAGATCAGCGACAGCACGAGGCCGATGACGCCGACCGACAGCACCATGCCGGACATGTACTGGATGACCCGCGGCGTCGCCCGCACCGCCAGCGGTTCGGGCAGCAGTGTGCGGAGCGCGCCGAGCGCTTGGGCATTGAACCGTGCCTTCGGCTTGCACAGGTCGTGGCAGCGTGCGTCGAGCGAGCAGCACAGCGAGCAGATCGGCGAGCCGTAGGCCGGGCAGAACGCCATGTCCTCCGGCTCGAAGGCGTTCTCGCAGATGCCGCAGCTGATCGCGGCCTCGTCCTTCCAGTGCCGGCGCGGCTTGCGCGCAAGCGCGAAGCGGCCGCGCGTGACGTAGGCGATGGCCGGCGCGGCGACCAGTGCGGTGGCCAGCGCGACGAACGGCGCCAGCGCCTCGGCGGCAGGTCCGAACAGTCCGATCCGTGCGACCAGCGCCGCGACGATGGCGATCGCCATGGCGCCGACCCCGACAGGATTGACGTCGTAGAGATGGGCGCGCTTGAACTCGATGCCCGGCGGGCTCAGGCCGAGCGGCTTGTTGATGCCGAGATCGGCGACGATCGCGCCGAGCCAGGCGACGGCGACGATCGCGAACAGGCCGAGCGTCTGCTCCAGGGCCCGGTAGATGCCGAGCTCCATCAGCAAGAGCGCGATGGCGACGTTGAAGATCAGCCAGACGACGCGGCCGGGATGGCTGTGGGTCAGCCGGGCGAAGAAGTTCGACCACGCCAGCGAGCCGGCATAGGCGTTCATCACGTTGATCTTGAGCTGCGATACCACGACGAGGACGGCCGTCGTCGCCAGCACGAGGTGGGGCGAACCGAATACGTAGCCGAAGGCGACGTTGTACATGTAGGCGGGCTCGGCCGCGTGGCTGAAGGGCACGCCGTGACCGGTGGCCAGGACGGCGAGGAAGGAGCCGAACAGGAGCTTCGGCGCGCCCCAGATGATCCAGCCGGCGCCGCCCGCCAGCAGCGCCCCGCGCCACGCCGGCTCCGGCCTGTCGCGCCGGGCCGGCAGGAACCGCAGGATGTCCACCTGCTCGCCGATCTGCGGCATCAGCGCCAGGATGACCGACGCCGCCGCGCCGAAGCGCAGGATATCGAAGGCCGTGCCGTCGGTTCCCGCTGCGATGCCGCTGGTGCCGCCGAAGCGCATCCAATCGCCGATCGACGGCCAGTCGAGCGTCAGGATGAAGGCAAGCGGCAGGATGTTGAGCACGATCCACAGCGGCTGGGTGGCGATCTGGAAACGGCTGATCCACGTGATGCCGTGGGTGACAAGCGGGATCACGACCACGGTGCTGACGATGTAGCCGATCCACAGCGGTATCCCGAGGCACAGCTCGAGCGCGGAGGACATGATCGAGGCTTCGATCGCGAACAGGATGAAGGTGAAGGTCGCGTAGATCAGCGAGGTGATCGTCGAACCGATGTAGCCGAAGCCGCTGCCGCGCGTGAGCAGGTCGATGTCGACACCGTATCGTGCCGCGTAGCTGGAGATCGGCAGGCCGGTGATCAGCAGCACCACGCAGACGACGCCGATCGCCGCCACCGCGTTGGTGAAGCCGTAGGACAGGGTGATGGCGCCGCCGATCGCCTCCAGCGCCAGGAAGGAGATCGCGCCGATGGCGGTCTGGGCCACCCGTCCCGCCGACCAGCGGCGCGCGCTCTTGGCGGTGAAGCGCAGCGCATAGTCCTCGAGCGTCTGGTTGGCGACCCACTGGTTGTAGCGGCGCCGGACCGGAAGAATGCGCTGCAGCCCCGCCATGTGCCTTGTCCCGGCCTTCCCTTCTGAGCGGCCCGGCCCTCCTGTCGGCCCGGGGCACCGGTCGCGGCCGAACGAGCCGGCGCCGGTCCCGCAATATTATTGGAAGGTCGTTTGCGTGCACGGAATTTAGCTGCTCGTTTTTTGTGCAAAAGCCCTGTGCAATTGCAGCAAAAACAGACGGTTGGTTCCCGAAAACGCTTGTTTTTCACAGAACTACGTCAATCAACGTATATGCTGCGCTGCATCCTGCGGCTGATAGTTCCGGGCATGGGCGATCCTTGCGATCGCGCAGGCACGCTCGGGGGGCCGCTGCCGAAATCCAGATGCCTCCCGATCGCAACAAGAGGCCCGGAAATCCTTCCGCGGCCGCCTTACAGACGGGGAAGTATCCATGCAAGGCAAGACGAAATACTGGCTTGGCGCCCTCGCCGGCGCCGCGATGCTGGCCGGTGGCCTGGCTGCGCCCGCCAGTGCACAGGAAGACACCATCAAGGTCGGCATCCTGCACTCGTTGTCCGGGACCATGGCGATCTCGGAGACGACGCTGAAAGACGTCATGCTGATGCTCATCGACGAGCAGAACAAGAAGGGCGGCCTGCTCGGCAAGCAGCTCGAAGCGGTCGTCGTCGATCCCGCCTCCGACTGGCCGCTGTTCGCCGAGAAGGCCCGCGAACTGATCACCCAGGACAAGGTGGCCGCGGTGTTCGGCTGCTGGACCTCGGTGAGCCGCAAGTCGGTGCTGCCGGTGTTCGAGGAACTGAACGGCCTGCTGTTCTATCCCGTCCAGTACGAGGGCGAGGAGTCGTCGAAGAACGTCTTCTACACCGGCGCGGCGCCGAACCAGCAGGCGATACCGGCCGTCGACTACCTGATGGAGACGGAAGGCGTCGAGCGCTGGGTGCTGGCGGGAACCGACTACGTCTATCCGCGCACCACCAACAAGATCCTCGAGGCGTACCTGAAGTCGAAGGGCGTCGCCGAGGAAGACATCATGATCAACTACACGCCATTCGGCCATTCGGATTGGCAGTCGATCGTGTCGGAGATCAAGACGTTCGGCTCGGGCGGCAAGAAGACGGCCGTCGTGTCGACCATCAATGGCGACGCCAACGTGCCGTTCTACAAGGAACTCGGCAACCAGGGCGTCAAGGCCGAGGACATCCCGGTCGTCGCATTCTCGGTCGGCGAGGAGGAGCTTGCCGGTCTCGACACCGCTCCGCTGGTCGGCCACCTGGCGGCCTGGAACTACTTCATGAGCGCCGACACGGCCGAGAACGAGGACTTCATCGCCGCGTGGCAGGAGTTCATCAAGGACGACAAGCGCGTCACCAACGATCCGATGGAAGCCCACTACATCGGCTTCAACATGTGGGTGAAGGCGGTCGAGAAGGCGGGGACCACCGATCCGGACGCGGTGATCGACGCGATGATCGGCGTCGCCGTGCCGAACCTGACCGGCGGCTACTCCGCGATGATGCCGAACCACCACATCACCAAGCCGGTGCTGATCGGCGAGATCCAGGACGACGGCCAGTTCGAGACCGTCTGGGAAACCTCCGGCCTGGTGCCGGGCGACGCCTGGTCCGACTACCTGGAAGGGTCCAAGGACCTGATTTCCGACTGGCGCTCACCGCTGAGCTGCGGAAACTTCAACACCGCAACCGGCAAGTGCGGCGGCCAGGGATCGTGACCGCCTGAACTGCCAGAGGGGAACCGCCGGCCGGCTCCGGGCTTCGATCCGGGATGGCCGGCCGGCGGACCTTCTCCTCCCCAAGACCCGATCGAATTCGGACCACCAAACCGGACCTCCAGAACCAAGGCCGATGTCGTCCATGTTCACCCGCCTCCTGTCCCGGTTGTCGATCGCCTTGCTGCTGGCCCTCACGACGGCCGCCGGTATCGCCTCGGCCCAGGACCAGGGGAACCTGAAGGAACTGGTGAACGCGCTCGGCGCCGGCAGCTACGACGACACCGAGGTGGCGGTCGGTGCGCTGGGCGCGACGGGGGATCCGGCCGTGGCGCCGATCCTGGAGATCCTCGGCGAGGGCGATCTCTACGTCCGCAAGTCGGACGGCCAGGTGTTCATCGCCGAGCGCGAGGGCAGCGACTACCGGCTGACCGATCCGCTGACCGGTGAAGACGCCGGCATCCAGTCGCGCACCGCCGTCGACAAGATCCGCGTCAACAACAATCTCCGCCGCGTCATCCGCGGCGCGCTCGCCGGCCTCACACTGCGCGCGCCGGACCCGGCGGTCCGGCTGCAGGCGGCGGGGACGATGTTCGACTCTCCCGATCCCGAAATGCTGCCGGTCCTGGACGAGGCGATCGCCGCGGAGACGGACGACGGCGTCAGGGCTGCGATGGGGCAGGCCCGCGCCGCGATCGTCCTGTCGGCGCCGGACGCGGCTCCCGACGACAGGATCGCGGCGATCGGGACGATTTCGACGCGCGCCGACCAGGAAACGCTGGGACTGCTGCGCGCGGTCGCCGCCAACAGTGACGGCGAGGTCGAGGCCGCCGCGGAGAAGGCCATCGGCCATGTCGAGCAGGTGCTCTCGATGTGGGCCGCGATACAGAATGTCTGGTACGGCATCTCGCTCGGCTCGGTGCTGCTGCTGGCGGCGATCGGGCTCGCCATCACCTTCGGCGTGATGGGCGTCATCAACATGGCGCACGGCGAGATGGTGATGATCGGCGCCTACGTGACCTTCGTCGTGCAGGACCTGATCCGCAATCACGTGCCGGGGCTGTTCGACGCCTCGGTGGTGATCGCGCTGCCGCTGGCCTTCCTGGTCGCCGGCGCGATCGGCGTGGCGATCGAGCGGGGCATTATCCGGTTCCTCTACGGCCGGCCGCTGGAGACGCTGCTGGCGACCTGGGGACTGTCGCTGATCCTGCAGCAGGCCGTCCGCACGATCTTCGGTCCGACCAACCGGCAGGTCGGGGCGCCGTCGTGGATGTCCGGAGCCTTTGAGCTCGGCGGCCTGTCGATCACCTGGAACCGCCTCGTCATCGTCCTGTTCGCGCTTGCCGTCTTCGCGCTGCTGGTGATAGCGCTGAAGCGCACGTCGTTCGGGCTGAGGATGCGTGCGGTGACGCAGAACCGGCCGATGGCCGGCTCGATGGGCATCCGCACGCCGTGGGTCGACGCCCTGACCTTCGGCGTCGGCTCCGGCATCGCCGGGATCGCCGGCGTGGCGCTGAGCCAGATCGACAATGTCAGCCCGAACCTCGGCCAGGGCTACATCATCGACTCCTTCATGGTCGTGGTGTTCGGCGGCGTCGGCAACCTGTGGGGGACGCTGGTCGGCGCGATGACGCTCGGCGTCGTCAACAAGTTCCTGGAGCCCTATGCCGGCGCGGTTCTCGCCAAGATCCTGGTGCTGGTCTTCATCATCCTGTTCATCCAGAAGCGCCCGCGCGGCCTGTTCGCGCTGAAGGGCCGGGCGGTGGAGGCGTGAGCGTCGTGTTCCAACCTCTCCATCGTCATCCCGGCCGAAACGTAGTGGAGAGCCGGGATCGGAGAGCCACTGACCTTCCTGTGGCCCTCCGATCCCGGATCGGCACCATGGCCGTCCGGATTGACGAAGGCAAAGCATGTGCGCCCTTCGCCTGCCTGCGGGTGTCGTCATGATCCTACGCGGCCTCGACAGGTACGCGACGACGTTCCTGGTCGTCATCCTCGCCATCGCGGTGATCGTGCCGGCACTCAACCTGATGCTGCCGCCCTCGCACCCGTTCCACGTGCCGACCTATGTCGTGACGCTGCTCGGCAAGTATCTGGCCTTCGCGCTGCTTGCCCTGTCGGTCGACCTGATCTGGGGCTTCGCCGGGATCCTGTCGCTTGGCCACGGGGCGTTCTTCGCGCTCGGCGGCTATGCGATGGGCATGTACCTGATGCGCCAGATCGGCAGCCGGGGCGTCTACGGCAATCCGGACCTGCCCGACTTCATGGTGTTCCTGAACTGGCAGGAACTGCCGTGGTACTGGTACGGTTTCGACAATTTCTGGTTCGCCATGCTGATGGTGGCGCTGGTTCCCGGCGTGCTGGCCTTCGTGTTCGGCTGGTTCGCCTTCCGCTCGCGCGTGACCGGCGTCTACCTATCGATCATCACCCAGGCGATGACCTACGCCCTGCTGCTGGCGTTCTTCCGCAACGACATGGGCTTCGGCGGCAACAACGGGCTGACCGACTTCAAGGACATCCTCGGTTTCAACATCCAGTCCAGCGAGACGCGGGCCGGCCTGTTCGCCGCCACGGCGCTGGCGCTGGCGCTGGGATTCGTGATCTGCCGGGCGGTCGTCGCCTCGAAGCTCGGCAAGGTGCTGGTCGGGGTGCGCGATGCGGAAAGCCGGACCCGGTTCCTCGGCTACCGGGTCGAGCACTACAAGCTGTTCGTCTGGACGCTGTCGGCGATCCTCGCAGGCGTGGCCGGCGCGCTCTACGTGCCGCAGGTCGGCATCATCAATCCGAGCGAGTTCGCGCCGGCCAACTCCATCGAGATCGTCATCTGGGTCGCCGTCGGCGGGCGTGGCACGCTGGTCGGGCCGGTGATCGGCGCGGTGCTGGTCAACTACGCCAAGACCTATTTCACGGGGGCGCTGCCGGACTTCTGGCTGTATGCGCTGGGCGGCCTGTTCGTCGCCGTCACACTATTCCTGCCCAAGGGCATCGTCGGCACCATCGCCCATTTCGCCAAGGGTCGCCGCGCCGCCGGCCCGGGCGCCGCCGACAGGCGCGAGGCATCGGAGCAGGCGGAGGCGGGCGTCGAGCCGGGCGGGCTCTCGGCCTCGTCGCGCAGTCCGCAGGCGGCAGAATGATCCAGACCACGCCGGATCAAGGCCGATGAACGAAGCCGTCACCAGTTCGCTGCTCTATCTCGACGGCGTCTCCGTCTCCTTCGACGGATTCAAGGCGCTGAATTCCCTGTCGCTCGTCATCGCGCCGGGCGAGATGCGCGCCATCATCGGACCGAACGGCGCCGGCAAGACGACCATGATGGACGTGGTGACCGGCAAGACGCGGCCGGACGAGGGCACCGTGCTGTTCCGCGGCCAGGACGATCTGACCCGCCTCGACGAGACCGACATCGCCGAACTGGGCATCGGGCGGAAGTTCCAGCGGCCGACGGTGTTCGAGAGCCATACGGTATGGGACAATCTCGAACTCGCCCTGAAGGCGCCGCGCGGCCCGTTCGCGACACTGCTGCACCGCACCTCGGGCGAGGAACGCGAGCGCATCGACGACCTGCTGCGGACGATCCGGCTGTCGGAGAAGCGCGAGGAACTGGCCGCCAATCTCAGTCACGGCCAGAAGCAGTGGCTGGAGATCGGCATGCTGCTGGCCCAGGCGCCGAAACTGCTGCTGGTCGACGAGCCCGCCGCCGGCATGACGGATTCGGAGACCGAGCAGACGGCGATCCTGCTCAAGGAGATCGCCAGGACCCAGTCGGTGGTCGTGGTCGAGCACGACATGGATTTCGTCCGCGATCTCGGCGTGAAGGTGACCGTCCTGCACGAGGGTTCGGTGCTGGCCGAGGGTTCGCTCGACCACGTCTCGGCCGACCCGCGCGTGGTCGAAGTCTATCTGGGGCGGTAAGGGATGACTCCGGGCAAGATGCGAGGTTCGGGCCTCGATCCTTCGAGACGCAGCTCCGCTGCTCCTCAGGATGAGGCGCGAGGGGGTGGCCGGACATCGAACCGGCACGTTCCGAAGTTGCGCCTCATGGTGAGGAAGCCGCCTCAGCGGCTGTCTCGAACCATGCAGGCCCCGGAGTGCACGACGGAGCAGGTTCCATGCTGAGCGTACAGGACGTCGACCTGCACTACGGCGCAGCCCAGGCGCTGTGGGACGTTTCGCTGTCGGCCGAAACGGGCAAGGTGACCTGCCTGATGGGGCGCAACGGCGTCGGCAAGACCTCGCTGCTCAAGGCGATCGTCGGGCAGCATCACGTCAGCGGCGGAAAGATCGTCTGGGAAGACGCCGATCTCGGAAATCTCAAACCCTACGAGCGGGCCAAGCGCGGCATCGCCTACGTGCCGCAGGGCCGCGAGATCTTTCCGCTGCTGAGCGTGCGCGAAAACCTGGAAACCGGGTTCGCGGCGCTCGGACGCGGCGTGAAGAAGGCGGTGCCGGACGAGGTGTTCGAGCTGTTCCCGGTGCTGAAATCGATGCAGGGCCGGCGCGGCGGCGACCTGTCGGGCGGCCAGCAGCAGCAGCTCGCCATCGGGCGCGCGCTGGTGACCCGGCCGCGCCTGCTGGTGCTTGACGAACCGACCGAGGGGATCCAGCCTTCGATCATCAAGGACATCGGTCGCGCGATCGCCTATCTTCGCGACCGGGGCGACATGGCGATCCTGCTGGTCGAACAGTATTTCGACTTCGCGCGCGAACTCGCCGACCGCTTTGCGGTGATGGACCGCGGGGAAATCGTGCTGGCGGGCACGCGGGAGGAACTGGTCGACGAGGATGTACGCCGCCGTCTCACAGTATGATCGCCCGATCGCGCCGTTGGCCTCCGTCGACGCGACGCCCCCGGCGCTCGAGCGGGCGGAAGGCGCGGTGCGGATCGGCATCGCCGGCGCCGGCGGGCGAAGCCATCTGCAGGAAGCATACCAGCGCGGCTCGCTGAAGGTGCGGTTCCCGCGACAGTTCGATACCGACGTTCCCGAGGCGGTGCTGATCAACACGGCCGGCGGGATCACCGGCGGCGACCGGTTCAGGGTCGACGTTAAGGTGTCCGACGGCGCTTCGCTGACCATCACGTCGCAGGCCGCGGAGAAGATCTACCGATCGGCAGCAGGCGAGGGACGCATCGAGGTCGGACTGGCGGTCGGCACCGGCGCACATCTGCTGTGGCTTCCGCAGGAAACCATTCTGTTCGATCGCGGCCGACTGGAGCGCGGCCTCGACGTCGACCTGGCCGAGGACTCGCATCTGTTGCTGTGTGAAATGGCGATCCTCGGCCGTGCCGCCCATGGCGAAACCGTGCGCGACGGGTATCTTGCAGACCGGTGGCGCATCCGGCGGGGCGGAAGGCTTGTCTACGCCGACAACCTGAAAATCGGCGGTGCCGAACTTGCTTCGGCCGCGGGACCCGCGACGCTGGGAGGCGGCCGGGCCTTCGCCAACCTGCTCATGGTCGGCCCCGATGCCGAGGACGCCGTCGAGGCGGCCCGACAGGGGCTGAAGGACGCGCCTGCGTCAGCGGGGGCGAGCGCCTGGAACGGCATGCTGGCAGTGCGCATGGTGGCCGCAGACGGCAATGCGCTGAAGCCCGCGATCATCCGCCTGTGTCGGGCTATCGGCGTGCGCGTGCCGCGCGCCTGGTCGATCTGAAGGAAGAGGAGAGGCCGCGTGAAGCTCACGCCGAGAGAAAAGGACAAGCTGCTCGTCTCGGTCGCCGCGATGGTGGCGCGCAGCCGGCTTCAGCGGGGCGTCAAGCTCAACTATCCGGAGGCGATCGCGCTGATCAGCGACTTTGTCGTCGAGGGCGCGCGGGACGGCCGGTCGGTCGCCGACCTGATGGAGGCCGGCGCGCACGTCGTGTCGGCCGATCAGGTCATGCCCGGGGTCGCCGACATGATCCATGAGGTGCAGGTCGAGGCGACCTTTCCCGACGGCACCAAGCTCGTCACCGTGCACGCGCCGATCCGTGGAGCCGCCGAGGCCGGGGTATCCCCGGGAGAACTCGCCGCGCTGCCGGGAGATATCGAGATCAACGCAGGCCGCGAGACGGTGAGCCTGACCGTCGCCAACACCGGCGACCGGCCGGTGCAGGTGGGCAGCCACTACCATTTCTACGAGACCAACGAGGCACTCGATTTCGACCGCGAGGCGGCGCGCGGCTTCCGGCTCGACATTCCCGCCGGAACGGCGGTGCGTTTCGAGCCCGGCCAGAGCCGGGAGGTGACGCTGGTCAGGCTCGCCGGCGACGGCAGGGTGTACGGATTCAACCAGAAAATCATGGGGTCGCTGTAGCGGCCCGGACCCGGGAAGGAGCGTTCAAGTGAGAGTTACGATGACGGTATTTGCCCTGCTGCTCGCCCCAGGCGTCGCGCTGGCCGACGAGAAGCCGGACTGCGCCAACCCGCAGACGCAGCTGGATATGACCATCTGTTCCAACGAGGACTACAAGGCGGCGGATTCTGAGCTCAACGCGGCCTACAAGAAGGCGATGGCGTCGATGAAGGAGACCGACTCCTACCTGCCGGAGGGCGAGAAGGGCGCGGCCAAGGCGCTGCTCGCTGCCCAGCGCGCCTGGATCGAATATCGCGACAGGGCCTGCGAGTCCGAAACCTTTCTCGTCAAGGGCGGCTCGATGGAGCCGATGATCTATGCCGAGTGCATGACCCGGATCACCCGGGAACGGACCGCGGCCCTGGAGGATCTCGCCCAGGGCATGGGCAACTGACGGGACGCAGATGAGGCACGCCCCGCCAATTCGTTTCCGTGGTGCAGAGCGCGCCCTATTGCGGGTCGGGCTTCGGGGGCAGGGTCCGCAGGTACTTGACGATCGCCTGGACGTCCCCGGGCTTCATGTTGGCGTAGTAGCCGTAGCCCATCGGCGGATACATCGGCGTGCCGTCAGGCCGGGTGCCGGTCGTAATCATCGCGACCATCTCCTCGTCCGTGTACTCGGCGATGCCGTCCTCGTGCGGCGTCAGGTTGGAACTGACCGAGGTGCCCCACGGGCCGTGGAACTGGAAGCCGCCGGCGCCGAGCTGGTTCTCGAAGTCGGGATGGCCCTTGTCCCCCATCGGCGTGTGGCATTCCAGGCAGTGGGCGATGGGCCCGGCCAGGTAGCCGCCGTACTCGACCGTCACGCCCTCCGCGACATCCGGCACGTTGCCGACCGGCGGCCCGTAGCTCGGCGGCAGCGGGATGCGGTAGGTCGATTCCGGCACTTCGTTGCGGACCGGCGGGATCGACCGCAGGTAGGCGACAAGGGCCTTGGCGTCGGTGTCGGAAATGCCGCGATACAGGCCGATCGGCATCGGCGGGCCGATGATCGATCCGTCGGGACGCTTGCCCTCGCGGATAGCGGTGATGATCTGCTCGTCCGTCCAACTCCCGATACCGGTCTCTTCGTCCGGCGTGATGTTTCCGGCGTAGGCGGTGAACGCGGGATTGTCTTCGATGAGCCGGCCGGCGAGTTCCTGACCCTGGATCGGCCGACCGTCGGGGGTGATCGGCGTGTGACAGTTGCCGCATGCGGCAGGGCCGTTGGCGAGATAGGTGCCGCGTTCGAGCAGGGTTTCCGCCGAGGCGGGGCCTGCAAGGCAGGCGACCGCGCCCGCGAGCAGAATGTGAAGCGATTTCAAGTTGACTCCTCCTCCAGTGCACGGGCCGGGTGCTTTGTCGAAGACAATCGAGACGACGCGGCCCGCATGGTTCCCGGCCGCCCGCCACGGGGCGAGGGCCGCAAACGGCCAAGACGGATAGTCGTCGATTGCTTCAGGATCATTTCAGCCCGCGCCGACCTTACGGAATTTTCGCAAGCAGAAAAACGGCCGGTTTCCCGCCTACGGAAAGAAGGAGCGCCTCTCGATGGCTAGGATGTCGCGGGCGTCGTACGCCCACATGTTCGGTCCGACCGTCGGCGACAGGCTGCGGCTCGCGGACACCGACCTGTGGATCGAGGTCGAGAAGGATTTCACCACGTATGGCGAAGAGGTGAAGTTCGGCGGCGGCAAGGTGATTCGCGACGGCATGGGCCAGTCCCAGACCACCCGCGAAGCCGGTGCCGTCGACACGGTCCTGACCAACGCGCTGGTCGTCGACCACACCGGAATCTACAAGGCCGATATCGGCCTGAAGGACGGACGCATCGCCGCAATCGGCAAGGCCGGCAATCCTGATATCCAGCCGAATGTCGACATCGTCGTCGGCCCGTCCACGGAGGCGATCGCGGCGGAGGGCAAGATCGTCACCGCCGGTGGATTCGATGCCCACATCCACTTCATCTGTCCGCAACTCGTCGAAGAGGCGCTCTATTCCGGCGTGACGACGCTGCTGGGCGGCGGCACCGGCCCGGCGCACGGCACGCTTGCGACCACCTGCACCCCCGGCGCCTGGCACATCGGCCGGATGATCGAGGCCTTCGACGGGTTGCCGATGAACATCGGCCTGTCCGGCAAGGGCAACGCCTCGCTGCCAGGCGGGCTGGTCGAGCAGATTGTCGGCGGGGCCTGCGCGCTGAAGCTGCACGAGGACTGGGGGACGACACCCGGGGCCATCGACTGCTGCCTCGGTGTCGCCGAGGACCATGACGTCCAGGTGATGATCCACACGGATACGCTAAACGAGTCGGGCTTCGTCGAGAACACCATCAGGGCCTTCAAGGGTCGCACGATCCACGCCTTCCACACCGAAGGCGCCGGCGGTGGCCACGCGCCGGACATCATCAAGGTGTGCGGGCTTCCCAACGTGCTGCCCTCGTCGACCAATCCGAGCCTGCCCTACACCGTCAACACGATCGACGAGCACCTCGACATGCTGATGGTCTGCCACCACCTCGACCCCGACATCGCCGAGGACGTGGCGTTCGCCGAGAGCCGCATCCGCAAGGAGACGATGGCGGCCGAAGACGTGCTGCACGACATGGGGGCGCTGTCGATCGTCGCCTCCGACAGCCAGGCGATGGGCCGGATCGGCGAAGTGCTGATCCGCACCTGGCAGACCGCCCACCGGATGAAGGTGCAGCGCGGCCGGCTGTCCGAGGAAACCGGCGACAACGACAATTTCCGCGTGAAGCGCTACGTCGCCAAGTACACGATCAATCCGGCGATCGCCCACGGCATGTCGCGGGACATCGGCTCCGTCGAAGTCGGCAAGCGCGCCGACCTGGTGATGTGGTCGCCCGCCTTCTTCGGTGCCAAGCCCGACCTGGTGCTGCTCGGCGGATCGATCATCGCCGCGCCCATGGGAGATCCGAACGCCTCCATCCCGACGCCGGAACCGGTGCACTACCGGCCGATGTTCGCGGCATACGGAAAGGCTCTCACGACGAGTTCCGTCACCTTCGTCTCGCAGGCCGCGATCGACAGCGGCCTGAAGAACAGGCTCGGCGTCGCCAAGGAGCTGCTGGCGGTCAGCAATACCCGCAACATCACCAAGGCGAGCATGATCCACAATTCGCTGACGCCGCGGATGGAGGTGGATCCGGAGACCTACGAGGTGCGCGCCGATGGCGAGATCCTGACCAGCAAGCCGGCCGACCGGCTGCCGATGGCCCAGCTCTACTTCATGTACTGAGACTGCTGCATTTATGCTGGATTTAGTATTATGAAAAATAAAAGCGGAATATAAAATGTCCGATAGCGTCACAAAAGAAGATGCAGACCATGCTTTCGATGGTGGATTTATACGTTTTTATGGGTTTTATTGGGATAGGAAGTATGTTAATTGGGAGCGTAAACAAATGCTTGCGATTCCCGTGGGTCGAACAGGGCAAGGAAAAACTGCAAATAATATTAAAAATACTTGGAATTGTATGAATTTTTGGGCTCAGAGGGGAGTATATATTCTTTACGACGAAAATTTATACCCTGTATATGCGGGGCAATCTGGGGTGGAAAGGAAGAATACTGTAGAAAGAGGAAGTATTGGTGATCGAATAAATGCACATTCTACAGGTAAATATCGTAATGGGTGGCAATTCTTTTCCTGGTTTGGATTTATGGATTGTAGAATGCCAAATATGAGAAAAGCAAATCCGGAGGAAAGATTGTTCCCAAATTGGGAAGAGGTCAAATTGTCAAATGTAAACCTCAACGAATTACTTTCTTCATTTGAAGCTATCGTTATCGAGGGATTTATTCCTAGATTTAACGCGAGGGGCGGTGATCTTAAGAAAGCTGTTAGGTGCGAACAGCATGAAGGGCAGGGATACATTCAATTGGGAGGCATGCAATCCAATACAGAAGACGTCAGTCAGAGATGATGCGCGCCCACACCGTTCGGCCGAAGGGCCGGTTCCAGCAGGCCGTCGACATGGTGGTCCTCGACCACGACAGCCGCTTCCGCCGGCGCATCGCGCTGACCGGCGAGAAGGGCACGGCGTTCCTGCTCGATCTGCCGGAAGCGGTTGCGCTCGGCGACGGCGACGGGCTGGAACTCGAGGACGGACGGGTCGTGCTGGTCAGGGCCGCGGACGAGGACCTGATCGAAGTGACCGCGAGCGACGCCCGCCACCTCATGCGGCTTGCGTGGCATATCGGAAACCGGCACCTGCCGGCGGCAATCGAAGCAAACCGGATCCTGATCCGGCCGGACCACGTCATAGCGGAAATGCTGGAGGGTCTCGGCGGCACCGTGCGCCCGATTCGTGCCCCCTTCGTGCCGGAAGGCGGCGCATATGCGACCTCGCACCGCCACGAACATGCCGATCACCACCACGGCCATGGCGATCATCATCATGGCGGACATCACGACGGGGACGGAGATGGCTGATGCCGGCTCCGATCAGGGCGTGCTCTACCGGCTGTTGGCCTGGCTGTCGCCGTCCTACCCGGTCGGCGCCTATTCGCACAGTCACGGGCTGGAATGGGCGGTCGAGGCCGGCGAGGTGAGGGAGGCGGCGGGGCTGGGAGACTGGGTCGCGCAGATCGTGCGGTACGGTTCGGGCCGACAGGACGCGATCCTGCTGGCGGAAACCTGGCGAGCGGCAGTGGCAGGCGACGACGGGCGGCTTGCCGCCGTCGCGGAGCTCGCCGCGGCGCTTGCCCCCTCGAGAGAGCGCCAGGTCGAGACTGTGGCGCAGGGCCGCGCCTTCGTGCTGGCGACGGATGCGGCATGGCCGACGGGGAAAGACGGGTTCCCGGAGGTCGCCGAGATGACCTATCCGGTCGCCGTCGCACTCGCCGCGGCCCGCCACGACGTGCCGCTCGGGCCGGTGCTTACCGGATACCTGCACGCCTTCGCCGCCAATCTCGTGTCGGCGGGAGTGCGGCTGATCCCGCTCGGCCAGACCGATGGCCAGCGGGTGATCGCGCGGCTCGAGGCGGACGTCGCGGATGTGGCGCGGGAGGCGCTGGTTGCCGGGCCCGACGATCTCGGCGGCTGCGTGCTGCTCGCCGACATCGCCTCCATGCGCCACGAGACCCAGTACACGAGGCTTTTCAGGACATGAGCCGCGACACCGGCGGGCGACGGTCGGCGTTGCGGCCCCAGGACGGAGAATCGAGATGAGCAGTTCCCCCAACGGACCCCTGCGCGTCGGCATCGGCGGGCCAGTCGGATCGGGCAAGACGGCGCTGATGGAGGCACTGTGCAAGGCGATGCGCGACACCTACGACATCGCCGCCATCACCAACGACATCTACACCAAGGAGGACGCGCTGATCCTGACGCGCGCCGGCGCGCTGCCGGTCGAGCGGATCCTCGGCGTCGAGACCGGGGGCTGCCCGCACACGGCGATCCGCGAAGACGCCTCGATC
This sequence comes from Microbaculum marinum, assembly GCF_037855135.1. NCBI lineage: Bacteria > Pseudomonadati > Pseudomonadota > Alphaproteobacteria > Hyphomicrobiales > Tepidamorphaceae > Microbaculum > Microbaculum marinum. The sequence goes on along the minus strand of NZ_JAZHOF010000009.1, from coordinate 158,710 downwards.
AATCTCGCGGCGGTGGCCGAGATGCGCGGCCGATTTCCCGGCCTCGACGTGGTGCTCATCGAGTCCGGCGGCGACAACCTGGCGGCGACCTTCTCGCCGGAGCTGGCGGACCTGACGATCTACGTGATCGACGTCGCCGCGGGCGAGAAGATCCCGCGCAAGGGCGGGCCCGGCATCACGCGGTCGGACCTCCTGATCATCAACAAGATCGACCTGGCCCCGCTGGTCGGCGCCTCGCTCGAGGTGATGGAGGCCGACACGAAGCGGATGCGCGAAAACAGACCCTATGTATTCACGAACCTGAAGACAGGCGAGGGGCTCGGCACGATAATTGCTTTTCTCGAACAGGCCGGCGGGCTGACGCCGGCGGCGGAACAGCGCGGCGCTGACGCCGTGGCGACATGAGGCGACGAAGGGGTGATCCAGACATGACGAAGACATTCGCGAAATTGACGTTCCTCGCGGCGGCGCTGGCCGCGACACCGGCACTTGCCCACGTGGGTGCCGGATCCGCGTCGGGATTTGCCTCCGGTTTCACGCACCCGCTGCTCGGCCCCGACCACCTGCTCGCGATGGTGGCCGTCGGCCTGTGGGCCGGCCTCGTCGGCGGCGCGGCCCTCTGGGTCTGGCCTGCGGTCTTCGTCGGCACCATGGTCGTCGGCGGCATACTGGGGATGAGCGGCGTCGCGCTGCCCCTCGTCGAGCCGGCGATCCTCGCCTCGGTGATCGTTCTCGGGGTGTTCGCCGCCTTCGCCTTCAAGGCGCCCGTCTGGCTCGGTGGGATCCTGGCCGGCGCATTCGCACTGTTCCACGGCCATGCCCACGGAACCGAGATTCCGGCCGCTGCCACCGGCATCGAGTATCTCGCCGGCTTCGCGGTCGCCACCGCGCTGCTGCACGGCATCGGAATCGCCGCGGTCACGGCCGCCGGTCGCTTCGGCGTCTCGTCGATGGTCGCTCGGGCGCTGGGCGCCGCCGTGGCGGTCGGCGGTACCGTCCTGGCGCTGGGCTGAGCGACGCGCGTCTGGCGACAGATTGTCCCGCCCGGCCCTGATCACGGCCGGGCGGTTTTGCTGTAGACTGGCCTGGCCATGAGCACCGAAGCGGTACTCGACAAGGACGAAAAGCGGTTCCTCAAGGGCCTGTCGGCGCGGTCCGACGCCAGGGGGCTGGAGCGGCTTGCCGGACATCTGGGGGCGATCGCCGCCGGGGCTGTCCTGGTCTGGCTCGCCTCGGGCACCTGGCTCGTCTGGCCGGCGATGTTCATGGAAGGCGTCGGCCTGGTCTTCCTGTTCTGCGCGCTGCACGAAACCGTCCATCGCACCGCCTTCGCGTCGCTCTGGATGAACGCGGCGGTGGCGCATTTCGCGGGATTCGCGGTGCTGTTGCCGCCGGCCTGGTTCCGGGCCTTCCACCTCGCCCATCACCGGCACACGCAGATTCCCGGCGAGGACCCGGAGCTCGACGACAAGCGCGTCGACAGCTGGCCGCGTTACGCCTGGCATGTCAGCGGGCTGAAGTACTGGACCAGCGCCATCCGTGCCCTCGTCATGCATGCCCTCGGGCGCGTTCCGGATCGCTACGTGACGCAGGGGCTGAAACCGCGGGTGGTCGCCGAAGCCCGATGGTTCCTCGCCGGCTACGCCGTCCTGGCGGCCGGCTCGCTGCTGCTCGGCACGGACGTCCTGCTGCGATACTGGGTGGTGCCGATGGTTCTCTCCCAGCCGGTGTTGCGGCTCTACCTGCTTGCGGAACACGGATTGTGCCCGTTCATCGGCGACCCCTTCGCCAATACCCGCACGACGATCACCACGCGCGCGGTGCGGTTCCTCGCCTGGAACATGCCCTATCACACCGAGCATCACGCGTTCATGGGGGTTCCCTTCCACGCCCTGCCGCAGGTTCACGAGCGGTTCGCGTCGCGGCTCAAGGAGGTCGAGAACGGCTATTCGGCGTTCAACGTGCGCTATGTCAAAGAGGCGGTGGCGCCTCGCGGCTAGGTTCGCAGCCGCGGGATCGCACCCAATTTCCTCAGTTGCGTAACGGCCATTGTGGAACCGATGAGCGACGCCTCGATGCCGGGCGACATGCGGCCCGATGCGGCACCGGCATGGCATGCGATGGCCGCCGAGGATGTCCTGCGCGACCTGTCGTCCGGTCACGACGGCCTGGGAGGCGCGGAGGCTGAGCGGCGGATCGGGCGGTTCGGTCCCAACCGCCTGCCGCCGGCGGGGGCCCGGCACCCGCTCGGCCGTCTGCTGGCCCAGTTTCACAACACGCTGATCTACGTGCTGATCGGGGCGGCCGCCATCACCGCCGCAATCGGTCACCTGACCGATTCGATGGTGATCCTGGCCGTGGTGACCGTCAACGCGCTCGTCGGGTTCGTTCAGGAGGGTCGGGCCGAATCGGCGCTGGAGGCGATCCGCGCGATGCTGTCGCCGCACGCCTCGGTGCTGCGCGAGGGCAAGCGCCGGACTGTCGACGCGGCCGAACTCGTCCCGGGCGACATCGTCCTGCTCGAGTCTGGAGACCGGGTGCCCGCCGACCTGCGCCTGATCCACGTCAAGGGGTTGCAGGTGGACGAGGCGGTGCTGACGGGAGAGTCGCTTCCGGTCGCCAAGCAGTCGGCGACGGTCGCGGCGGGCGCGGAAATCGCCGACCGCCTCGACATGGCCTATTCGGGGACCCTGGTGACCCGCGGCACGGCCTCCGGCGTCGTGGTGGGAACGGGAACCCGCACCGAGGTGGGCCGCATCGGCAAGCTCATCGAGGCCGTCGCGCCGATGGTGACGCCGCTGATTGCGCGGATGGACCGGTTCGGCCGCATGCTGACCGTCCTGATCCTGGCCACGGGTGCGGCCGTCTTCCTGTTCGGCGTGTTGGCCCGCGACTACTCGGCGGGCGAGATGTTCCTGGCAACCGTCGGTCTCGTCGTTGCGGCGGTGCCGGAGGGGCTGCCTGCGATCCTGACGATCGCGATGGCGCTCGGCGTCGAGCAGATGGCGCGGCGCAACGCGATCGTCAGGCGGCTGCCGGCGGTGGAGGCGCTCGGATCCGTCACCGTGATCTGCTCCGACAAGACCGGCACCCTGACCCGCAACGAGATGGTGGTCGAGGAGGTGGCGACCGCAGACACCCGCTTCGGAATCACCGGAACCGGCTATGCTCCGCACGGAGCCGTGGTGCTGGACGGCGAACCGGTCGATTCCTCCGGCGAGCCGGTCCTTGTCGAACTCGCGCGGGCGGCCTGCCTGTGCTCGGAGGCGCGGCTGCGGTGTGACCACGACACCTGGCACGTCGAGGGCGACCCGATGGAAGGCGCGTTGCTTGCGTTGGCCGCGAAGGCGGGGATCGAGCCCGAACGCGATTGCCCGGCGCTGCCGCGGCTCGATGTCATCCCGTTCGACTCCGAGAGCCGGCTGATGGCGACGCTGCATCGCGGGCCGACGGGTGGCGTGATCTATGTGAAGGGCGCCCCGGAGAGCCTGATCGCCCTGTGCGACCGGCAGTCGGTGGCCGATGCCGGGGCGGTTCGCGACGAGCGGATCGATCTCGCGCTGTGGCACCGGCGGCTCGAGGACATGACGGCCGCCGGCGAACGCGTGATCGCGGTGGCGACGCGGGCCGTGCACCAGGATATCGCCCGGATAGAGCCTGCCGACCTGGAGGAGGGGCTGACCCTCATCGGCCTGGTGGGCCTGACCGATCCGCCGCGACCGGAGGCGATGGCGGCCGTCGCCGACTGCCGCGCCGCCGGCATCCGCATCAAGATGATCACCGGCGATCATCCGGAAACCGCCCGTTCGATCGCCGCCAGCTTCGGCCTGTCGACGGAAGACGTCATGACGGGCCGCGATTTCGAGATCCTGGACCCGGCCGAACTGGCGGACCGCGCCGCCCGGATCGACGTCTTCGCGCGCACCAGCCCCGAACACAAGCTGCGACTCGTGGAGGCGCTGCAGCACCGCGGCGAGATCGTCGCCATGACCGGGGACGGGGTGAACGACGCGCCGGCGCTGAAGCGCGCCGATATCGGCATCGCCATGGGCATCAAGGGGTCGGAAGCCGCAAAGGAGGCCGCCCAGATCGTCCTCGCCGACGACAACTTCGCCTCGATCGCCCGGGCGGTTGAGGAGGGGCGGACCGTCTACGAGAACATCCGCAAGTCCATCGCTTTCATCCTGCCGACCAACGGCGGCGAGGCGATGATCGTGATCGGGGCGATCCTGGCGGGGCTGGCGCTGCCGATCACCCCGATCCAGATCCTCTGGATCAACATGGTGACCACGGTGACGCTGGCGCTGGCGCTGGCCTTCGAGCCGGCCGAACCGGACATCATGCGGCGGCCCCCACGCTCTCCCCGTGAGCCGATCATCGGCATCTACCTGATCTGGCGGACGCTCTACGTCTCGGCCCAGATGACGGTCCTGGTCTTCACGCTGTTTCTCCACGTGCAGGCAGCCAGCGGGCTCGACCACGCCCGCAGCGTGGCGGTGAACGTGATCGTCGCCTGCGAGGCGGCATACGTCCTCAACAGCCGGAGCATACTCGGCTCCGTCCTGTCGCGGCGCGCGCTGCTCGCCAGCCGCGCCGTGCTGATCGCGATCGCCGCGGTGGTGGTCCTGCAACTCGCCCTGACCTACCTGCCGCCCTTGCAGATGCTGTTTGCGGTGCAGGCCCTGACGTGGTCCGACTGGAGCCTCGTGGCGGCTGCCGGGGCGGGCCTGTTCCTGGTCGTCGAGGTAGAGAAGATCGCAACGCGGGCAATTCTGGAACGCCGATCGCCTCCGTCGCTTGGCAAAGCGCCGGCGCGGGCCGATGATCCCCGGCGATGAAGGCAGGCAACAAGACGACGGGCGTGAGGCTGCGCGTGGTGCTGGCGCCGGGCGTGGCGCTCGGCCCCGGCAAGGCGGACCTGCTCGACGGCATCCGCGAAACCGGCTCGATCTCGGCGGCCGGCCGCGCCATGCAGATGAGCTACAAGCGGGCCTGGTCGCTGGTCGACGAAATGAACCGCTGGTTCGCCGATCCGCTGGTGACCGCCGAGACCGGCGGCAGGAAAGGCGGCGGAGCGCACCTGACGGCGCTCGGCGAGACGGTGCTCGAAGCCTACCGGCGCATGGAGGACAGCGCGGGGACGGCCGTCGCGGAAGATCTCGACGCCCTGAGCAACAAGCTCGGTCCGCCGGCCTGAGGGAACGGCCGACCGCTATCTCTGCCCGGATCTCCCGCGCGGCTCGACGTTGATCGCCTTGATCACGGCAAAGACCGCCGTCCCGGAGGCGAGGCCGAGGCGCGCTATCGAGGACCGGGTGACGCGTGCGAGCAGCGGCGTCCCCGCGGCGTGCAGAAGCACGTCCGCGTAGGGCCCGGGATCGAAGCGAATGTCGGTGATCGTCGCCGGCAGTATGTTGTTGGCGCTGGTATCGACGGGTGCGCTCAGGGCGATGATGACGTCGCGTGCGCGAATGCGCACACGCACCTGGCTTCCCTCCCGCGCCGAGAGTTCGGGCACCACGAGCCGTGCTCCGTCGACGGCCAGCGTGGTGAGGCCGAATTCCCCGTCGTGTCCGGCGACCGTCGCGTCAATGACCGCGCCGGCCTCGAAGCGGCCGGTGATGGGAAACAGGTCGAGGCGGGTCATGATGTCGCCGACCTCGCCGGCGGCAACGACCTTGCCCCCGTTCAGCACGACGATCGTGTCGGACAGCCGGGTCACCTCGTCGATGGAATGGCTGACATAGACCATCGGCACGGTCATCTCTTCGCGCAGGCGTTCCAGGTAGGGCAGGATCTCGTTGCGTCGCGCCTGGTCGAGATTGGCGAGCGGCTCGTCGAGCAGCAGCAGGTCGGGGCCGCACAGCAGTGCCCGGCCGAGCGCCACCCGGCTCTTCTCGCCGCCCGACAGGAATCGCGGCCGTCGCTGAAGCAGAGTGTCCAGGCCCAGAAGACCGATCACCCGGTCGATCTCCTGCTTCGGCGGCCGGTTGGCCGAGCGGCGCCAGCCGTAGAGCAGGTTGTCGCGCACGCTCATGTGCGGGAACAGGCGGGCGTCCTGGAAGACATAGCCGATGCGCCGCTTCCTCGGCGGCACGAAGATTCCCCTGTCGGTGTCGAGCAGCACCCTGTCGCCGAAGACGATACGGCCCTGGGCGGGGCGCAGCAGCCCGGCGATGGCGTTGACGGTGGTCGACTTCCCGGCGCCGGACGGCCCGAACAGGGCGACGATGCCACGGGACGACGGCTCGAACTCGACGTCCAGATCGAACCCGGCGAACCGGTGCCGGAAGGAAACCGTGATGCTCATCCTTCCGCCATTGCCCGGATGCGGCGCGCCGCGATCTCCGACAGGAGCAGCCCGGCCAGCGCCAGGCAGATCGACAGCACCACGAGGCGTGCCGCGGCGGTCTCGCCGCCCGGCGTCTGGATTGCCGTGTAGATCGCCAGCGGCAGGGTACGTGTTTCGCCGGGAATGTTGGAGACGAAGGTGATGATGGCCCCGAACTCGCCGAGGCTTGCCGCAAAGGCGGTGATCGCGCCGGCGACCAGGCCGGGCAGGGCGAGCGGCAGCGTTATCGTGAAGAACCGGTCGATCGGGCCGGCTCCCAGTGTTTCCGACGCCGTCTCGATGCCGGAATCGATGACCTCGAGAGACAGCCGGATGGCGCGGACCTGGAACGGAAAGGTGACGATCGCCGCGGCCAGCGCGGCGCCGGTCCAGGAGAACACGAAGCGGATGCCGAAGGTCTCGTGGAGGAAGGCTCCGAGCGGCGCACGGGTGCCGAGCGTGATCAGCAGCAGATAGCCCATCACCACCGGCGGCAGCACCAGCGGCATGTGAACGAGGACGTCGAGCAGCGCCCGGCCGGGGAACCGGTATCGCGCGAGGACGAATGCGGCGGCGACCGCAAAGGGCAGTGCCGCGAGGACGGCAACGGCGGAGATCCTGAGGCTCAGCAGGAGCGCCGTGAGTTCCGCCTCGCTCAGGGTCCACATGTCGGGAAGGCCGGGCCGCCTAGTCGGCGGCAAACCCGTATCTGGCGAACACCGCAATGGCCTGCGGGCCGGTGAGGAATGCGTAGAGTGCCTGGACTTCCGGGCTTTCGGCACCCTTGATCAGGGCGAAGGCGTAGGTGATCGGCTCGTGGCTGGTGCGGGGGAAGGTTCCGACCACCTTCACCTTGTCGGTTGCCGCGGCATCGGTGGCGTAGACGATGCCCAGCGGCGCCTCGCCGGTCTCGACCAGCGCCAGCGCGGCGCGGACGTTGTCGGCGCGGGCGAGGCGGGCCTCGGTCGCGTCCCACTGACCGAGCGTCTCGAGGGCCTGCCGCGCATAGATGCCTGCGGGCACGTGCTCCGGATCGCCCACGGCAAGACGCTGGTCGGCGCCCAGCAGAGCCGCAATGTCTGTGTCTTCGCCGATTTCGACACTCGTCAGCGCGCTGTCCGACGGGGCGATCAGAACGAGGCGGTTGCCGATCGGGCTGGTGCGCGAGGCAGCGTTGATGAGATCGCGCTCGGCGAGGTAGTCCATCCAGCTCTCGCTTGCGGAGATGAAGACGGCGGCCGGCGCCCCGGCCTCGATCTGTCGCGCCAGCGTGGAGGAGGATGCAAACGAGAACTGCACCTCGCCGCCCCGCTCGGCATAGATGTCGCCGATCTCCTCGAGGGCATCCGTTACGCTTGCCGCGCCGAAGACGGTTACAGGCTCCGCCGCCGCGATGCCGGCGCCTGCCAACAGGGCGAGCCCGGCAACGAGCAGGCTGTAGGTCTTGCGCATGGCCCTTCCCCTGGATCAGGATCGCGGCGTTATGTTCATTTGGAAATAACGGTGCTGTCAAGGGGCGGTGCGGGTGGCGCGGTCCACCAGGCCGATCGCGGATCGGTCCGTCGGCTCCCGCAGGTTCAGGCGGCTTTGGCGCTCAGGAACTCACCCATCCGGTCGATGGCGCGGCGGATGTTCTCCGTCGAATTGGCGTATGACAGCCGGATGTAGCCCTCGCCGAGGATGCCGAAATCGGGACCGCCGATGACGGCCACCCCTGCATCCTCCAGAAGGGTCGACGCCAGCTTCTTGGCGGGCCAGCCGGTCTCGGTCACGTTCGGGAAGGCGTAGAAGGCCCCCTTGGGGGTTCGGCAACTGATGCCGGGCAGGCCGTTCAGGCCTTCGACGACCACGGCCCTGCGGCGATCAAACTCCTCGACCATCTCGCGGACCGCGTCCTGCGGCCCCTCCAGGGCGGCGATACCGGCGTACTGGGCCGCGGCATTGACGCAGGAATAGGAATTGACCGCGAGCTTGCGGGCGAGATCGTAGAGCGGCTTCGGCCAGACCGAATAGCCCATCCGCCAGCCGGTCATGGCATAGGTCTTCGACCAGCCATCGAGAAGGATGAGCCGGTCGCGGATCTCGGGATAGGCGAGCAGGCTGCGGTGCTCGAGGCCGTCATAGGTCATCTGCCCGTAGATCTCGTCGGACATGACCGCCACGTCGGGATGGTTCGCGAGGCCCGCAACCAGCTTGTCGATTTCCTCTCTCGGCGTCACGCCGCCGGTCGGGTTGGCGGGACTGTTGAGGATCAGCAGCCGGGTCTGCGGAGTGATCAGGGACAGGGTCTCTTCCGCCGAGAAGGCGAAATCGTTGACCTCTCGGATCGGCACCGGGACAGGGCGGGCGCCGGTGAACTCGATCATCGAGCGATAGATCGGGAAGCCCGGGTCGGGATAGAGGATGTCAGCTCCCGGCTCGCCGAACATCAGGATCGCCATGAACATGGTGACCTTGCCGCCCGGCACGATCAGGACCGACCCCGGGTCGACCTCGACCCCGAGGCGCCGCGCGAGATCGGAACAGACCGCTTCGCGCAGCGGCAGGATGCCGTTCGCCGGCGTATAGCCGTGATGGCCGTCGCGCAACGCCTTCTCGGCCGCCGCCACGATATGGTCCGGCGTGCGAAAATCCGGCTGGCCTATGCCGAGATTGATGACGTCGCGGCCGGACTGGGCCAACTCCGTCGCCCGGGCCAGCACCGCGAACGCATTTTCCTCTCCGATCCGCCCGAACGACGGGACCGTTTTCAGCACGATGAAACCTCCCTCCAAGCAACCGGGATCGATCTACCGCCATTCGTCATGGCTGGCAATCGATCCGGTTACCGAAGGCGAGGGCGTCGGCTAAGCCGCGTTTTCCTCGTCGAACAGCTCGATCTCGGAGCCATTGACCGGCAGATCGTCTTCGCTCTCATTGGCGAGCGAGGCTTCCACCGACATCAGGAGCTTCACGAGCTTGCGCCGGTCCTTTTCGGGTATCCGGCTCATCGTCATCTGCTCGAGCCGCTTCCAGCGCTTCTTGAGCTCGATGCCGCGGGCGCGGCCATCGTCGGTCAGAAACACGCGGGCGCTGCGGGCGTCGGTTTCCGACGCGATGCGCCTGACGAGACCCTGGGCAGCCATCCGCGACACCATCTTGGTGACGGTGGGCGGCTTGACCTTCAGGGCCGTGGCGAGCCGGGTCATCGGCTGGCCGTCGTCTTCAAGCAGAACCTGCAGGACGTTTTCCTGACCGGGATGGATCCCGATCTCGCCAAGCATCGAATGGGCGCGAGCCCTGTGTAGCCGAGCTGCACGCGTAAGATGCAGTCCGACTGAATCTTCGTACCATTTTTTCATATAGAGAGTCCCCCAACTCCCTGAGTTGACAATTGCCAATTGGGCAGTGAAGGGGCCAACACTACTTCCAAAACAGGACAATTCAAGCGATAAGTCGCGGTAAGCCTTCAACCTTGCTCAGAAAACGCGCGCGTGAGGCAGGCGTCGAAGTGTCCATCTTGTAGTGGGCCAAGTAGTGGGTTTTGCACTTGGGGTGGCATAACCACCTGATACCCCTCAAAATTGTCCTGCGGCCAGGTTCGCCGACGAACTTGGACATCCACCAGGTTGCACCGCAGGTGGTGATCACCGCGATCTGCCGGATATTGGTCAGCTGCGGCCCCATCGGGTGGGAACTGTCCGGCATGACGAACGTCGCATGGGGCACGAAGACACGGTCGCACCAGCCCTTCAGCATCGCGGGCAGTCCGAACCACCACGTCGGATAGACGAAGACCAGGGCCTCCGCCCATCTCACCAGAGCAAGATGCTCGGAAACCGGCAGTTCGTTGGCCTTTGGCGTGTGATAGCCTCGGCGCTCCTCCGGGCTCATGGTGGGGTCGAACCCGATGGCGTAGAGGTCGAGCAGCCGGACCTCGTGGCCGTTGTCGTCGAGAGCGGCGAGCGCGGTATCGCGGACCGCGCGGTTGAAACTTTCCTCGCACGGATGGCAGTAGACCAGCAGTACACGCATCAGATCGTTCTCATGGCGTGACCGGCCCGGTCCAGAAAGGCCGACCGCCTCCGGTCGTCGGCACGGTTCATGTCATACAGCGCGTGGTAGCTGACCCTCGCATTCGGGGCCGTGACGTTGAGCAAGCGCTTGACGAGGCGCCGTGGCGGATCGCCCATCATCCAGGCCCGAAGCCGGGTGCCGCCATAGGTGGTGACGGCGACGATCCGCCGCAGGTTGTCGAGATTGGGCTGGACCACCCCGTCTTCCATCCTGAACGAGACGCCGGGCAGGAAGACTCGGTCGAAATAGCCCTTCAGGATCGCGGGAAAGCCGAAGTTCCAGACGGGAAACACAAGGATGAGCGCTTCGGCCGCGAGCAACCGGTCGACGCAGTCGGAAACCGTCTGCCGGTTGTCAGGAATGTCGTGGTAGGCGAGCCGTTCGGCACGCGACAGAAGCGGCTCGAAACCGGCGGCGTAGAGATCGAAGTCGTCGACCTCGTGGCCGGCCGCCGCAAGCTGGTCCACCACCCTGGAATGCAGGGCGGCGCAGTAGCTGGTCTCGACGGGGTGGGCGTACAGAACGTGGGCGCGCATCTGACTACGACTCGGCTCAGCCGGCCCGCTGGAGCCCGGGGAACAGGTAGGTCTTGCTCCCGGCGTAGTCGAATTCCGGATGCTCCCAGGCGATCATCTTGCCCGGGTTGAGAAGGCCCTTCGGATCGGCCTCCCGCTTGAACGCCAGCTGGACCTCGTCGGTCTGCTTCATGCCGCCTTCCTCGAGCGTGTAGCGGTGCGGATTGAAGATCGGACAGCCCATCTCCTCGTGGATGCGCATGATCTCCTCAAGCCGTTCCTCGGTGGTGAAGCGGACGATCGGCAGACCGAAGCATGTCACGTTCCCGTCGAACCGGACGAATTCGAGGTGGGCCATCACCTCGTCGCCGAAACGGGCGTGGACCTCCTCGACGAGTTCGAGCTGGTCGGGGAACGGGTAGAGCACCTGCAGATAGGTGACCTGCGGGTCGACGCGAAGGGCGCGCAGCGTCGTATGGTTCCATGCCAGTTCGTAGACCGGCGGCAGCCCCTTCAGGTCCTCGGCCGTGTCCGACCGGAAAATAATCTCGCCCCTTCCGCGCTCCGTGAACGCGATCAGCGAATCGACGGCCTGCGGTGCCGCCATGACGAGACAGACGCTCTTGCCTTCCGGAATGAACTTGCGATGGCGCAGGAAATAGTCGTGCGGGATCGGCGCGGCGATCGGCGTGACCAGCTTCAGCAGCAGGCCGTCATGGGTGCCGAGGTCGTTGCCGTAGCGCGCGGCATCCATGAAATCGTCGAAGCCGACGATCATGTCGACCCAGTCGCAGGCCGTCGTCAGCGGCACTTCGACCTCGGTGATGATGCCGTTGGTGCCGTAGGCATGGCTGACCTTCTGCAGGTCCCAGCCGTCGAGTTCCAGGACCCGCGGCGTCTCCTCCATGGTGACGACCTTCAGCCCGAGCACGTTGCCGAGGTCGCGCAGACCGCCCCAGCGGATCGATCCGACGCCGCCGGACCCGCCGCCGATGAAGCCGCCGATCGAGGCGGTCTTGTAGGTGGAGGGATGCATGCGCAGCTCCTGCCCGGAGTCCGCGCGTGCGGCGACGTCGATGTCGTGCAGGATGGCGCCGGGTTCGCAGACCAGACGGCCGGCCGCGATGTCGACGATGCGGTTCATTTCCGCAAGATTGAGGATAACGCCGCCCGATAGCGGCATCGCCTGGCCGTAGTTGCCCGTGCCGCTGCCGCGCACGGTCACGGGAACATCCATCGCGTAACAGGTCTTCAGCACGCGGATGACGTCGTCCTGGCTCTTCGCCGTCACCACGAGGTCACCGGTGACGCCGTCGAGCTGTCGCTTCAGGATCGGGCTGTACCAGAAGAAGTCGCGGCTCTTCTGCTTTACCAAGGCCGGATTGTCCTCGACCTTGAGCCCTTCGAAGGCCTGCTTGAGCGCAGCGACGTCGATCATTCCGGTCTCCATCCGTCAGGCGGCGGGAACAGGTCGTCGAGTTCCCGGTAGTCGGGTGCGGTCGTATCGATGGGGCGGCCGTTGCGCAACACGGTACGGTCGCTCTGCGGCCGGGCCAGCAGTTCGGTCCAGCTTCGTCCCCTGAACAGGACAAGGTCGGCCGGGGAGCCGGCGCGCAGGACGCCGCGATCCGGACGCCCGAGGATGCGGGCGGGGGCCGCCGCGACCAGGTCCGGGGCGGCGTCGATCGGGTGGTCGAGCTGGCCGATCCGCACCGATTCCCGGAACACCTCCATCATGTCGAGATCGCCATAGGCGTAGAAGGGATCGCGGGTGTTGTCGCTGGCGACGGCCACCTCGACGCCGGAGGCACGCAACTCGTGCAGCATAGTGATGCCGCGCGAGCGCGGGGTGCGGCCGTAGTGCCGGTCCTGCAGGTACATGTTGCAGAGCGGCAGCGAGACGATCGACAGTCCGGCCCTTGCGACCTTGTCGACAATGCGGCGGGCGGTGTCGTCGGCCTGGCGCGACAGCGAACAGCAGTGCCCGCATACGATGCGGCCCCGGAAACCGTTGCGCAGCGCCGCCTCGGCGATGTGTTCGAGCGAGCGGGCCTCCGGGTCCTGCGTCTCGTCGGTATGGAAGTCGAGATCGAGGCCCCGGTCGGCGGCGGCGCGCATGAGCGCGTCGAGGATCCGGTCGAGCTCCGGATCCATGTAGGTGACGCAGCCGAGGACCCCGCGGTTGTGCTGCACGACATCGGCGATCTCGCTGAGAAAGGCGGTGTCTGCGGCTTCCTCAAGGGTGAACAGCGAGACCGCCTGCAGGTCGATCCTGCCCGCCCAGCGTTCGCGCATCTCGGCGAAGACAGGCCATGAGATCCGGTGCTGCGGGGCAATGGAATCGAGATGCGTGCGCAGCAGCGCGGTGCCGTGTGCGAAGGCGCAGCGCAGGGAGAAGTCCATGCGGCGCGTCACGTCGATTGCCGACCAGTTGGCCTCCCGGTCGGTGCGGACGGACTCCAGCGCACCCATGAAGGTGCCGTCCGGATTCGATCGCCGCGGCCATATGTGGCCCTTGTCGATGTGGGTGTGCATGTCGACGAAGCACGGCCAGACCATCCCGCGGTTCATGTCGAGACACGGGCGGTCGGGATCGCCCGCGCCCGGCGCACGGATGGCGGCGATACCTGGCCCGTCCACCTCGATGTCCATCAGGACCAGTCCCTCGCCCGCCGCCGGCAGCGGCGCCGTCGTCTCCACCAGTACGGCTGGAACGACCGCATTGGCGATCCGGTAGCGGCCGGCCGAAGGCACCTGAGCAAAACCGGTGGGCACGGTCGGATACTCCGTTCGTCGCGTTTGGCGGGTCTGTTGGTCTAGTTCTCCCGCTTCAGGGCACTTTCATGCCACTTGTGAAGAAGCAGGTGGGACAGGTAGCTGGTGGCGAAGAATATCAGGATGCCGGTCACCGACAACAGGATCAGCGCGGCGAAGAGGCGCGGGATGTTAAGCCGAAACTGGGATTCCAGCAGCCGGAAAGCCAGGCCCGAACCGGCGCCGGCGGAGCCGGCGGCGAATTCGGCGACGACGGCGGCGATCAGGGCCAGCCCGCCGCCGATCCGCAACCCCGCCAGCAGATAGGGCAGGGAGGCCGGAAGCCGCAGCAGTATCAGCGACTGCCACCGGTTGGCGCCGTACAACTCGAACAGGTTGATCAGGTTGTGGTCGACGCTCTTCAGGCCCTGCGCGGTATTCGACAGGATCGGAAAGAAAGCGACGATCCACGCGCAGATCAGCAGCGCCTGCTGGGTGGTGTCGGTGTAGATCAGGATCAGCGGCGCGATCGCCACGATCGGCGTGACCTGCATGATCACCGCATAGGGATAGAAGGCCAGCTCGATCCACTTCGACTGCGTGAACAGGATCGCCAGCAGGACGCCGCCGACGAGCGCCAGTCCGAGTGCCTTGAAGGTGATTTCCAGAGTCACCAGCAGCGCCGGGAACAGGATACCCCAGTCCTCCACCATCGCCTCGGCGACCCGCAGCGGACTGGGCAGGATGTAGTGGGGCACGTCGTAGGCCGTGACGTACCAGGCCCAGGCCAGAACCAGCAGCAGCAGCATGATCGCCGGTACCACCGCGCGCAGCATGCGCCCGCCGAACCGGCCGGGCTCGGCGGTCGGGCGGGCCTCTTCGTCGAGTTCGGCGGGATCCGTCGATGTCTGGTCCATCGTCGTCATCGGCTGGCCTTCACGTCGCGGCGGGCGCGTTCATCGCGGCGTGCAGGGATTCGGACGCCCGGCGGCAATGCTCGTTGTAGACGACGGAGGTGCGGAATGCGTCGTCGCGGGGATACGGCGCGTCGATGGCGATGTCCTCGACGACGCGTCCCGGACGCGACGCCATTACCACGATCCGGTTCGACAGGTAGACGGATTCGAAAACCGAGTGGGTGACGAAGATCACCGTCCAGCCGAAGGTCTCCCACAGGTGCAGCAGGTCGTTGTTAAGCTTGAAGCGCGTGATCTCGTCGAGCGCGGCGAAGGGTTCGTCCATCAGCAACAGCTTCGGTCGCGTCACCAGTGCGCGGGCGATCGACACCCGCATCTTCATGCCCCCCGACAGCTCGCGGGGATAGGCGTCGGCGAAGCCGTCGAGCCCCACCGTCGCCAGCGCCTCCATGACTTCCTGGCGCGCCGCGCGTCTGGATTTGCCCTTGAGGCGCAGCGGAAGCCAAACGTTCTTGAAGACCGTCGCCCAAGGCATCAGGGTCGGCTCCTGAAAGACGAAGCCGATGCCGTGCTCCTCGTGGCCGTGCCGGTCGCGAGTGGCGTGGCCCCATCTGATCTCGCCCGAGGACGGCTCGCCGAGCCCGGATATAATGCGAAGCACGGTGGACTTGCCGCAGCCCGACGGGCCCAGCAGGCTGACGAACTCGCCGGCACCGATGTCCAGCGACATGTCCTTCAGCGCGACGGTGCCGTTGGAAAAGACCTTCGAAATGTCGCGAAGCGAGACCAGCGGCTGCGCCGCCGATGTCTGCGAGGGCGGCGTCCGGTCGAGGGGTTCGATCGCGGTATTCAAGATTTTCGCCTCCGTTTAACGCCAGGAAGCCGGCGTCGGCGAGCACGCTCGCCTCAGGAATTTTCCGGATCCGATGGCGGGACCAGTTCCGCCATCGGTGCGTTTCGGCAGGCCCCGCCGCGGCGGAGCGCTATTTCTTCAGGTCAAGGCCCAGTCCCTTGCACACGTATTCCGTCGTGTAGGTCGTCTTGTAGTCGATGTCTGCCTCGACGACGCCGGCGGCGACCATCTTGTCGTAGAAGCTCTTCTGGCGCTCGTCGGTCATGCAGCCGATGCCCATCGTCTCGGTGTCCCCGGAATCGACGATGCCGTGCTCCTTCATCTTGGCGATCGAATAGGCGATCTGCTCGTCGGTCATTTCGGGGTTGTCGGTCTTGATCAGGTCGTTGGCGGCGCTGTTGTCGCCGTACAGGTAGTTGTACCAGCCGATGATCGAGGCCTCGACGAATCGCTTGGTGATATCGGGGTTGGCCTCGACGTATTCCTTCATGCCCTCGATCAGCGTCGAGTAGGTGTCGAAGCCGTAGTCGGCGAGCAGGAAGACCTTGGGCGACCAGCCGGCTTCCTTCTCGATCGCATAGGGCTCCGAGGTGACGTAGCCCTGCTGAGCCGAGTTCTTGTCGGCGATGAACGGCGCCGGATTGAAGGTGTAGGGCTTGTACTGCTCGTCGCTGAAGCCCGGATAGGCCGATTTCATCCACTGGAAATAGGACGTGAACCCGTCCTTCGAGAGGAACAGCGTCGGCAGCTTTGCGAGATCCTCGAACTCTTCGACGCCGGCGTCGGGATGCGCGAGCAGGACCTGCGGCTCCTTCTGGAAGATCGCCGCCACTTCGATCACCGGGATGTCCTGAGTTGCCGCGTCGAACGGCGAAAGCATGTTGCCCTGCATGTAGAACTGGATCTTGCCGGCGATCAGCAGGGCCTGGTTGCCGGCCTGCGGTCCGCCCTGGCGGATCGTCACGTCGAGGCCGTACTTCTCGTAGGTGCCGTCGGCGACGGCCTGGTAGAAGCCGCCGTGTTCCGCCTGGGCGAGCCAGTTGGTGCCGAAGGTGACCTCGTCGAGCGCGGCGGCCGGGCCGGCCAGGCCGACCCCGACCAAGAGCGCGGCGGCGGCCGCGGCGCCTTTCAGGTGTGAAGTCATGACAAACGTCCTCCCGTGCTAGAGAATTCCCGACATTCGCATGCGACCATCCGCTTCCGGACGGAACGACTGGGGGTCGCGATGGACTCCCCTCGGCCACACACGTCAAACCCCCTCAGGCGAGCAAGCGTCGTGCCATACGACGGTCAGCGTTGCGCCTGCTGTCGTGCCGGGCGAATCCCACCGTGCCCGGTGCAAGATAACTGACCGGAATGCCCAAAAGAGTCCATACGCGCACAACAAAGAGGCAGTGCCCGGTCGGTGTCCAATCGGTGCCGTCACGTGGGCCGGCGTCGCATCCCGGGTGCCAAGCCGATTGCGGAACAGACCGTGTACGTGCTTCCTGATTCCATGGCACTTGCGAATGATTCGGCCGTCGCCGCGCCGGCGGACTATCTGGGAGCGCTCAATCCCGAGCAGCGCCGGGCGGTGGAACACGGCCTGGGCCAGGGTGTCTCGGCCGGTCCGCTGCTCGTCATCGCCGGCGCCGGCTCCGGAAAGACCAATACGCTTGCACATCGCGCCGCCCACCTGATCGTCCGCGGTGCCGATCCCCGGCGCATCATGCTGCTGACATTCACCCGTCGCGCCGCCGCCGAGATGACCCGGCGGGCCGAGAACATCGCCGGCAAGGCACTGGGGCCCGATGCCGCCACATTGATGGGCGGGCTGGAATGGGCGGGAACCTTTCACGGGATCGGGGCGCGGCTGTTGCGGGAGTATGCCCATCCGATCGGCCTGGACCCGTCCTTCACCATTCACGACCGCAGCGATTCAGCCGACCTGATGAATCTCGTCCGCCACGAGATGGGCCTGTCGAAGACCGAACGCCGGTTTCCGGCGAAGGGGACGTGCCTGGCCATCTACTCGCGCGTGGTCAACGCCCAGGCGGACCTCGAGGAGGTGCTGGCCGGGGTGTTTCCCTGGTGCGCGATGTGGGGCGATGAGCTGCGGGCGCTGTTTGCCGGTTATGTCGAGGCCAAGCAGTCTCAGAACGTCTTCGACTATGACGACCTGCTGCTGTGGTGGGCGCAGATGATGGCGGTGCCGGAGCTCGCCGCGGAGATCGGCGGCCGCTTCGATCACGTGCTGGTCGACGAGTACCAGGATACCAACAGCCTGCAGGCCGGGATCCTGCTCGGGTTGAAGCCGGAAGGGCGGGGACTGACGGTCGTCGGCGACGACGCCCAGTCGATCTATTCGTTCCGGGCCGCGGAGGTGAAGAACATACTCGATTTCCCGAACCGTTTCTCGCCGCCGGCCGCCATGGTGACGCTGGAGCGGAACTACCGTTCGACGCAGCCGATCCTGACGGCGGCGAACGCGGTGATCTCGCTTGCCGAGCGGCGCTTCACGAAGAACCTGTGGACGGACCGGGCGGGCTTCGAGCAGCCGTCGCTGGTGAGCGTCCGCGACGAGAACGACCAGGCCCGCTACGTTGCCGACCAGGTTCTGGAGACTCGCGAGGCGGGGATCGACCTGAAGGCCCAGGCCGTCCTGTTCCGGGCTTCCCATCACAGCGGGCCGCTTGAGGTCGAGCTCACTCGGCGCAACATCCCCTTCGTCAAGTTCGGCGGGCTGAAGTTCCTGGAAGCCGCCCACGTCAAGGACGTGCTGGCGACGCTGCGCTTCGCCGAGAACCCGCGCGACCGGGTCTCCGGCTTTCGCGTGATGCAACTCATGCAGGGCATCGGCCCGGCGATCGCAGCCCGGGTCCTGGACGGGCTGTCGGCGGCGGCGGACATGCTCGGCGTCCTGCAGGACTCCGCGCCGGCACGGGTCGCGCCCGCGGACTGGCAGGCCTTCGTCGACCTGATGCGCGGGTTGCGAACCGGTCTGGCGACCTGGCCGGCGGAGCTCGACACGGTGCGTCGCTGGTACGAGCCGCATCTCGACAGGCTCTACGAGGACGGCTCGATCCGCATGGCAGATCTGGTGCAGCTCTGCCAGATCGCCACGGGCTACCCGTCGCGCGAGCGGTTCCTCACCGAGCTCACGCTCGATCCGCCGTCGGCAACCAGCGACGACCCCGGTGCGCCGCTGCTCGACGAGGACTACCTGATCCTGTCGACCATCCATTCGGCGAAGGGCCAGGAGTGGAAATCGGTCTTCGTGCTGAACGCGGTGGACGGCTGCATTCCCTCGGACCTGGCGATGGGAAGCACCGACGAGATCGAGGAGGAGCGGCGCCTGCTCTACGTCGCCATGACGCGCGCCCGCGACCGGCTCGACCTGGTCGTGCCGCAGCGCTTCTACGTCCATGGCCAGTCCGCCCGCGGCGACCGCCACGTCTATGCGGCGCGCACCCGGTTCATTCCCGACACCCTGCTCGGCCACTTCGACCGGCGCGCCTGGCCGGCCGTTTCCGAGGAAGCCGCCGGACGCGCGCCGTCCGGCGCGAGCGTCGACATCAGGTCCCGCATGCGCGCGATGTGGCGGTAGCCGCCGGCCCGGTCAGTTGTCCGGACAGACCTTCATGACCAGCCGGGTCGTGCCGCCGCAGACGTGCAGGCCGTTGACGTCGTCGTAGGCCCAACCGTAGGCCCGCTTGCGGCAGGCCTTGTGGACGAAACTGACATAGTCGCTGTCGGGCACCGGTCCGGCGAGGCAGCGCTGCTTCACCTTTTCCGTCTTCTGCGGATTATTGGCGAAGCTCGGGCAGCAATAGAGGATGGCCTGAGGATCGTCGGCCGCGAAGCCGTAGCCGCCGGCCGACTTGCCCGCCGTCATCTTCTCGCAGGGCGAGAAGCAGCCGAGGACCTTGCCGCTCTGCGGATCGCGTGCGCGCAGGTCGACCTTATTGTACTTGGGATACTTGCCGTTCGAGCTGAGATCCTCCTTGCGCGGGCAGGCCGAGTTGGAGAACCGGTTGCAGTTCACGTTGACGCAGGCATCGTTGTCGACCGACCCCTTCGCCCGCAGCAGGAACGGAAACGTGTAGCCGTCGACCTGGCTCGTGTCGTAGTAGGTCACCGAGTTGTCGCAGCCGGGGCCGGTGCAGCCCCAGGTCGCCTCGACGCGCGAGTTGAAGTCGGGCATGCAGCCGCTCGCCGGGCAGGGATCGCGGGTCTGGCCGATCTTGCAGTTGTTGCCGTTCTTGTCGCAGCCCTTCTTGGCCCAGACCATGGTGGAGGGGTCGCCCTGCGGCACGATCTTGTAGGTATAGCTCTTGCCCTTGCCGACCTTCACCAGCTCCGGCGCGCCGTCGATGTTCTCCTGCTGCAGCCAGACCTTGAAGTTGCACTGGTTGACGACTTTCAGCGTGCTCTTGGCTGCCTCGGGCACCGGCGTCATGCCACCGGTCGCGGCAGACGGAACCTGGCTCGCAAGAACAATGAATGCCACCGCCGCGAGACACTCTGCGGCGATGCGAAAAATCGCTCGGATTGTCATGTCGAAATCCCCCATTGTGATACGCCCCGGTCCTGAATTGTCCCGGGTTTCGTTCCCGCCCGGGCCAATCATGCCCTATCGACGCTGGATGCGCGACAGCGGATAGGCAGAAATCTCGGCAAGCAGCCTGACATAGCCGGACACGACGTGGTCGAAAATGGCTTTGCCCAGCTCGGCTGTCGCGGCGGCGGCATTGCCAGCCACACCGGCCGGGTGGATGTCCTGGGCCTGCCAGCCGATGCCGACACCGCCGACATAGGTCAGCTTCTCGTTGTCGGCGGCAATCTCCGCCATCACCGGGCGGAAATCGGCGGCATGCTCCATTCGCACGAGATCGGGAGCGAGATGCAGGACGAGCGATGTCTCGACCATCCCGCCGTGGATGCCGTGGCGTTGTTCCTCTGCGGGCACCAGCCCTTCGGGCAGCCCCATATGCCACCAGCTCGAGGACACGCACAGCATCTCGCAGCGTACCCGCAGTTCGCGTGCGACGATCTCCATCACCTGCGGCTGGCCGCCGTGGGCGTTGACCATCAGCAGCTTGCGGATGCCCGAGCGCGCGACGCTCTCGCCGATCTCCCGCCACAGCGCGATCAGGGATTCGGCGGTCAGCGTCAGCGTGCCGGGAAAGTCGATATGCTCGTTCGACTTGCCGACCGGCATCGTCGGCAGCAGCAGGACCGGCAGGTCCGGATCGCCGGCCGTCGCGGTCTCCACGGCCGCCGCCGCAACACGTTCGGCGACCAGCGCGTCGGTTGCCAGCGGCAGATGCGGCCCGTGCTGCTCGATCGCGCCGACGGGAAGGACCGCGACCGTGGTGTCGGGATCGAGCGTCTCGAATTCGACCGTGGTCAGGTCTTGCCAGCGATGCGCGAGGGTCATTAGCGTCTCCGGGTCGGGTTGCAGGTATCGGTCGCGGGCGAAGGCGAGGCAGGCAATGGTAACGCATCACACGCCGGCGGGCATCCGTCCGCCGTTCGCGAGGTACAGCCACGGGGTCGAGGTCGCAGCCGGGGCGCGGATCGTGTTCTGCTCCGGCCAGCTTGGCATCGGCATCGACGAGACGATCCCCGAGGACGTCGGCGACCAGACCCGGCTGTGCTTCGAGAACATTCGTGCGATTCTCGCTTCCGCCGGTATGGCGCTGGCCGATATCGTGCGCATCAACGCCTACGTGACCGGGCGGGAATATCTGAAGGGCTACATGGCGGCGCGGGACGAGTTCACGCCGGATCCGCCGCCGGCGTCGACGCTGATGATCGTATCGGGCTTCGCGCGGCCCGAGTTCAAGGTCGAGATCGAGGTGATTGCGGCAAGGGAGGATTAGGATGGGCGAGTATGCAGGCGTCCTGGGACCGCTCGCCGCGGTCTGGCTCATCGGGGTGCTGACGCCGGGGCCGAATTTCTTCGTCACCATGCACATGGCCGCGCGCCATGGCCGCGCGGCGGCGCTGACGACGGTCGCCGGCATTGCCGTCGGCCTGTCATTCTGGGCACTGGCAGGCCTGCTCGGCATCAAGGTGCTGTTCGCGACGGTTCCCCTGGCCGCGCTCGCCGTCAAGCTTGCCGGGGCCGCCTATCTGATCTGGATGGGCATCAGGATGTGGCGGTCGGCGGGGGCGGTCGCCGTTCCCGGCGGCATCTCGCCGACAAGCGCCTTCCGGCTCGGCCTGCTCACCAATCTCGCGAACGCCAAGACAGCGGCGTTCGCGGCCTCCCTGTTTGCCGTGGCGCTGCCGCCGCATGCCTCGCCGGGGCTGTTCGCAGCGGCCTTCTTCACCATCGTGGCGATGTCGACACTCTGGTACGGGTTTTGCGGGGTCGTCGGGTCGCGCGGCGCCGTCATGCGGCTTTACAACCGGTTCCAGACGTGGCTGATGCGCGTCGCCGGAGCGGTGTTCGTCGGGTTCGGCGTCAAGCTGGCCATTGAACGGTAGCCGCCGCGCATGGAGGCGGACCGACAGTCGCTGCCGCGCCGTCGCTACTGGCGGGAGATGACGACCGCCGACTTCGAGGCGGACACATCGGGCTGGATCGCGGTGCTGCCGGTCGCGGCGACCGAGCAGCACGGCCCGCACCTGCCGGCCGGGGTCGACGCGTTCATAGCCGACGGCCTGCTCGCGGCCGGCGTCGCGGCGATGCCGGACCACCTGCCGGCGGTGATCCTGCCGACGCTTGGGGTCGGCAAGAGCGACGAGCATCTCGGCTTCGCGGGAACGCTCACCCTAAGCGCCGCGACGCTGCTGAACGTGCTGCGGGAAATCGGCGATTCGGTTGCCCGTGCGGGGTGCCGCAAGCTGCTGATCATGAACTCGCACGGGGGCAACAGCGAAGTGACGGGCCTTGCCGCGCGCGACCTCAGGATCCGGCACGCGATGCTCGTGGTGGCGACGAGCTGGGCGCGTCTGGGGTACCCCGACGGGCTGTTCGACGCTGCCGAACTCGCCCACGGGATTCACGCCGGCGACGTCGAGACGTCGCTGATGATGCACCTCGATCCGGACAACGTGCGCGACAGCGCGCGCGCCGACTTCGTCCCGGCCTCGGTGGCGATGGAAACCGAGTTCGACGTCCTGCGCGGCACCGGGCGAACGGCATTCGCCTGGATGACCAGGGACCTCAGCGAATCCGGCGCCTGCGGCGATGCAGCTTCCGCGAGTGCCGAAAAGGGCCGGTCTGCCGCAGACCATGCGGTCGCGCGATTCCTCGCCCTGCTCAACGATTTGCATCGATTCGACCCGGCCCGCCTCGCCGGTTGAATGCCCGTTTCCCTCGCGATGCTGCGCTGCACATACACATGTCGACGCGAAAGGGTTGTGTTAGCCGGCGTTTGGCGATGACATACGCGACAGGAGGGCGCGGGGTGAGCTTCATGCCGTGCCCGGTATGAGCATGTACGGATCACGCCGGCGCTCGACCGGCGGAGACACAACCGGAGACGGAAGGAGATCTCATGAAGTATCTGGCCATAGGCGCGTTCGCCGCAGCGATCACGGTTGGCGCCGGCGGCGCCTACGCGCAGCAGCAGTTCGTGTCGATCGGCACCGGGGGCATCACCGGAGTCTACTATCCGACCGGCGGCGCCATCTGCCGGCTGGTCAACAAGGACCGCAAGGAGCACGGCATTCGCTGCTCGGCGGAGTCGACCGGCGGGTCGGTTTACAACGTCAACACCATCCAGGCGGGCGAACTCGAATTCGGCGTCGCCCAGTCCGACGTCCAGTACAACGCGTACGAGGGCAAGGAGCAGTGGGACGGCAAGCCCTTCGAGGGCCTGCGCTCGGTGTTCTCGGTCCATCCGGAGCCGGTGACCATCCTCGCCCGCAAGGATGCCGGCATCAACAACGTCACCGATCTGAAGGGCAAGCGGGTGAACGTCGGAAACCCGGGTTCGGGAAGCCGCGCCACCTGGGATGTGATGGCGAACGCGCTGGGCTGGACCTCAGACGACCTCAAGCTCGCCACCGAGCTGAAGTCGGCTGAGACCGGCCAGGCACTCTGCGACGACAAGATCGACGCCTATGCGTGGCTCGTCGGCCATCCCTCCGCGCTGACCCAGGAGACGCTGTCGACCTGCGATTCCAACCTCGTCAACGTCACCGGCCCGGAGATCGACACGCTGGTGTCCGACAACTCCTATTACCGCAAGGCCACCATCCCGGCCGGGATGTATCCCGGGCAGGACGCGGACGTGAACACCTTCGGCGTCGGCGCGACCTTCGTCACCTCCGCCGACGTCCCCGACGAGGTCGTCTATGTCGTGGTCAAGGCGGTGTTCGACAACTTCGACGACTTCAAGGCCCTTCACCCCGCCTTCGCGAACCTGAAGGAAGAGGAGATGATCAAGGACTCGCTGTCGGCTCCCCTGCATCCGGGTGCTGAGAAGTACTACAAGGAACGCGGCTGGATGTAAGCGTTCGGGGGCGGTCCAGCGGGGCCGTCCCCTTATCCTCCTGCCTTGCCGGTCCGCGCGGTCCGGTCGGGACTATTGCTTTTTCCTGTGTTTGGACTGTCGCCGGAAGCCTTGTATCCGGGGACTGGAGGGCGGCATGGCGGAAGAAGTCCACAAGCGCAAGATCGATGTCGACGAGCTTGTCGCGCAGGTCGATACCGGCGCACGCAGCGTCGCGGGCCCGGTCGGCATCTTCATCGCGGTCCTGACCTTCCTGTGGTCGACGTTCCAGCTCTACATCGCCTCGAACGTCCCCTTCTGGATAACCGAGCATCTCGGCGTCAACGTCGTCTTCAACAACTTCGACTCGCGCGTCGTCCACCTGGCCTTCGCGCTGGCATTGTCGGCGCTCGCCTATCCGCTGTTCAGGGGCAGCGCGCGACATCACGTTCCCTGGTACGACTGGATCCTGGCGATCCTGGGCGTCTACGCCTGTCTCTACCTGATCGTCTTCGACGACGCGATCTCGGCGCGTGCGGGCCTGCCGACGACCAGCGACCTGGTGGCCGCGACCATCGGCATGGTGGTGCTGGCGATCTCGGTCTACCGGGCGCTGGGCCTGCCGCTGGTGATCGTCGCTGCCGTGTTCGTCGCCTATGTCTTCTTCGGGGATTCGCCCTGGCTGCCCGATGCGATCCAATGGCGGGGCGCCTCCTACGGCAAGGCCATGTGGCACTACTGGATGCAGACCGAGGGCGTATTCGGCGTCGCCCTCGGCGTGTCCGCCTCGATGATCTTCCTGTTCGTGCTGTTCGGATCGCTGCTGGAGAAGGCCGGCGCCGGCAACTACTTCATCAAGCTCGCCTTCTCGCTGCTCGGCCACCTGCGCGGCGGCCCGGCCAAGGCGGCCGTCGTCGCGTCGGCGCTGTCGGGCCTGTATTCCGGATCGTCGATCGCCAACGTGGTGACGACCGGCACCTTCACCATCCCGCTGATGAAGCGGACCGGCTTTCCGGCCGAGAAGGCCGGCGCAGTCGAGGTCGCCTCGTCGACCAACGGGCAGCTGACGCCGCCGGTGATGGGGGCAGCCGCCTTCCTGATCGCCGAGTTCACTGGGGTCGCCTATACCGACATCATCAGGCACGCCTTCCTGCCGGCGGTCGTGTCCTACATCGCGCTCGTCTACATCGTGCACCTGGAGGCGCTGAAGCTGGACCTGAAGGGTCTGCCGAAGCCGCCGGCCCTGGTCGGCGTGGCACGCAGGCTGATCGGCGTGCTGACGGGCTTCATCCTGATGTGCGTCCTGGCGGCCGCGGTCTACTACGGGCTCGGCTGGATCAAGGTCGCGTTTCCCGGCATCACCTTCTACACGGTGATCCTGCTGTTCCTTGTCGCCTATCTGCTTCTGGTCTGGCTCGCCGCGCGCAACCCGGATCTGGAGATGGACGATCCCAACGCGCCGCTGCAGGAGCTGCCGCGGCCGGGCGCGGTCGCCGTCACCGGCCTGCACTTCATCCTGCCGATCGTCATCCTCATCTGGTGCATCCTGATCGAGCGGTTCTCGCCGTCGCTGTCTGCCTACTACGCGACGCTGTCGATGATCTTCATCGTCATTACCCAGCATCCGCTGAAGAACCTGTTCCGCGGCGCCGGCGCGCTGTGGCCGGCCTTCCTCACCGGGATCCACGACTTCGTGGCGGGAATGATCGCCGGCGCCCGGAACATGATCGGCATCGGTGTGGCGACCGGCGCGGCCGGCATCATCGTCGGAACCATCTCGCTGACCGGCGCGCATCAGGTGGTCGGCGAGTTCGTCGAGTTCCTGTCCGGCGGTAACCTGATGGCGATGCTCCTGCTGGTGGCCGTGATGAGCCTGATCCTCGGCATGGGCCTGCCGACGACGGCGAACTACATCGTCGTGTCCTCGCTGATGGCGCCGGTCATCGTCTCGGTCGGCGCGGCGAGCGGCCTGCTGGTACCGCTGATCGCGGTGCACATGTTCGTATTCTATTTCGGCATCCTTGCCGACGACACGCCGCCTGTCGGGCTTGCCGCCTTCGCGGCGGCGGCGATATCGGGCGGCGATCCCATCAAGACGGGCTTCCAGGGCTTCGGATACGACATCCGCACCGCGCTGCTGCCGTTCCTGTTCATCTTCAACACGGAACTCCTGCTCATCGACGTCACCCTCTGGAAGGCGATCTTCGTGTTCGTCGTGGCGACGGTCGCGATGCTGCTGTTCGCCGCGGCGACGCAGGGGTATTTCCTGACGCGCAATCGCATCTGGGAGACCGCCGCATTGCTGCTGATCGCCCTGACCCTGTTCCGGCCGGGCTTCTGGCTCGATCTCGTCGATCCACCCTACGAGATGCGGCCGGGCTCAGAGGTGGTGGAGATCGTCGGGCGGCAGCCGGCGGACGCCGGGCTGCGCATGGAAATCCGGGGACCGGACTTCGACAATCCCGACGAGATCGACACGCTCACCGTGCTGGTGCCGCTCGGCCCGCAAGGCGACGGCGAGGCGCGGCTCGAGGAGGCGGGCCTGCTGGTGATGGTGGAGGATGGCCAGGCACTGCTCGAGGAACCGTTCCCGCAGACCCCGTTCGCGGAGGCGTTCCAGGATTTCGATTTCTATGCCGACGAGCCGGTGGTGATTTCGCAGGTCCAGCTGCCGAAGGAGCGCATGGCCAAGGAAGTGTTCTATATTCCCGCGCTGGTGCTTTTGGCACTGGTTATCGTGCTGCAGCGGCGGCGCCAGACCGTACCGGCGTTCTGACGGCTCAACCCGGGAGAAGAGGAAAGATGTTCTCGACCATTCTCGTTCCCATCGATCTGGCCGAGCCCGAAAGCTCGCACCGGGCGCTGGATGCCGCGTTCCACATGGCCCACGAATACAATTCGGATGTGCACGTGATGACGGTCGTGCCCGATTTCGGCATGTCGATCGTCGGCGGATATTTTCCCGAGGGCTTCGAGCAGAAGGCGCTCGACGGGACGCGGCAGCGCCTCGACGAGTATCTCGAGGGGGCTGTCCCCGACAATGTCGACGTCAAGGGCCACGTCGCGCACGGGTCGATCTACGAGGAGATCCTGCGGGTCGCCAAGGAGGTCGGCGCCGACGTGATCGTCATGGCCTCGCACCGCCCGGCGATGCGCGACTACCTGATCGGGCCGAACGCGGCGCGCGTCGTGCGGCATGCCACGCAGTCCGTTCTGGTCGTCCGGGACTAGGTGCCCGACGCGGCCGCGCTCGTCGGCGTCCTGCAACTCGACACCCGGTTTCCGCGTCCGCCGGGCGACATCGGCGCGCCGGAGACCTGGGGCGGCAACTGCCTGATCGAACGGGTGAGCGGCGCCACGGTGCCGCGCATCGTGCGGCCGTCCCTAGAGGAGGCGGTCATCGCGCCGTTCCTCCAGGCCGCGCGGCGGCTGGAAGCCGCGGGAGCATCGGTGCTCGTCACGAGTTGCGGCTTTCTGTGGCCGGCTGCCGCCCGGATTTCCGCAGCCGTGTCGATCCCCGTCGTGACGTCTGCGCTGCAGGCGATGCCGCGACTGCGCGCCGCCGCCGGTCGGGACCGGCCGATCGGTATCCTGACATACGACAGCCGCGTCCTCCTCGAGAGCCCGCTGGACCTGCTCGATCCGGGGCCGCTGATCGTGGAAGGAATAGAGACGGGACGCGAGCTTCACCGCGTCATTGCACGCGACCTGCCGACGCTGGATCGCGTTGCGGCGGAAGCGGATGTCCGGGCCGCGGCGGAGCGCCTCGCGGCGCGGGCGCCGGACCTGTCCGCCGTCGTCCTGGAATGCACCAACCTGCCGCCCTATCGCGCCACCATCGAGGCTGCCGTCGGAGTGCCGGTCGTCGACGCGGTCGATCTAGTCAGGGATATTCTAGTCACATCGAAGGATTGGTGACGGTTTTCGATGGTGTAAGTTCGGGTATTCTCGTTGCAGGCGCCGCAGACGGCGTCCTGTTCACCAGAGGGAGACAAGAATGACGAAGATGGTGACGTTACGCGCGCTGACCGGGGCGACGGCGATTGCGCTGGGTGCCGGCCTCGCGACCGGCGCGGCGGCCGAGAAGTGGGACATGCCGCTGGCCTATCCGGCGACCAACTATCATTCCGAAACCGCGGCCGGTTTCGCCAAGGGCGTTACCGAGGCGACCGGCGGCGAGATCGAGATCGTCACGCATCCGGGCGGCTCGCTGTTCAAGGGCGACGAGATCTTCCGGGCGGTTCGCACCGGCCAGGCGCCGGTCGGCGAACGGCTGATTTCGGCCCTGTCGAACGAGGACCCGGTCTTCGGCGTCGACGCGCTGCCGTTCCTGGCAACCTCGTTCGACGAGGCGTGGGATCTCTACCAGGCCTCCAAGCCGACGATGGAGAAGGTCCTCGAGGACAAGGGCGTGAAGCTGCTCTACGCGGTGGCGTGGCCGCCGCAGGGGCTTTACACGACAAAGCCCGTCACGAAGGTTTCCGACATGGATGGCGTCAAGTTCCGCGCCTACAACGCGGCCACGACGCGTCTCGCCGAGCTGATGGGCGCGGTGCCGACCAAGATCGAGGCGGCGGAACTCGGCCAGGCCTTCGCCACCGGCGTCGCCGAAAGCATGATCTCGTCGGGCTCGACCGGCTACGATATGAAGATCTGGGAGTACGTGAAGTACTGGTACGACACCCAGGCCTGGCTGCCGAAAAACATGGTGATCATCAACCTGGAGACCTGGAACGGGCTCGACGAGGAAACCCGGACGATCATCATGGAGGAGGCCGGCAAGGCCGAGGAAGCGGGCTGGGCGAAGGCACGGGAACTGTCCGACTGGTACAAGCAGGAACTGGCCAAGGAGGGCATGACGATCGAGCCGCCCAGCGAAGAACTCGCCGCCGGGTTCAAGGAGATCGGCGGGACGATGACCGAGGAATGGCTTGCAGAGGCCGGCCCGAACGGCACGGAAGTCATCGAGGCCTACAAGAAGATGTGAACACAAGACGCCGGCGAGGCGATATCGCCGTCGCGTCGACGTGTTGAGCCGCCGTTCTGGACCCCGGACCACGTCCGGGACGTCGGCCTCGCGTTTGGCAGGAACGCTGCCAAACGCACCGACCATGTCCCGGGCTTGACCCGGGACCCGGAGCAGCGGCGGCGCTCGAATTCAAGCCAGCCTTCGACGTTCAGTGGCCGGAAGGCCCATTGTCGACCGGTGCAGCCATCTCGGGGGACGTGAGTGATGGCATACCTTGCCCGTCTTGGACGGGCTCTCGACCGCCTCTACATGGCCGCCGGCTACCTCGCGGCCGCCTTCCTCGTGGCGCTCGGCTGCCTCGTCCTCGCCAGCATCGTCACCCGGCTGATGTCGGTCTATGTCGCCGGCCTGACGGCCTATTCGGGCTACTGCATGGCGGCGTCAAGCTTCCTGGCGATGGCCTACACGCTTCGCCAGGGCGAGCACATCCGCGTCGGCATGCTGATCGCGCAGCTCAAGGGGCGGGCGCGACGGATCGCCGTCCTGTGGTGCCTTGCCGCCGCCAGCGGCATCGGCGTGTGGTTCTCCTGGTACCTGGTGCGGATGAGCTGGATCTCCTACCGGTTCGAGGAGCGCAGCGAGAGCGCCGACGCGACCCTGCTGTGGATCCCGCAGACGGCCGTGTCGGTCGGCGCGACGATCCTGGCCATCGCCTTCGTCCACTCGCTCGCCGAGGCCGCCTTCCTGGGCAAAAGCGGCATCCAGGAACCGGAAGAACAGGGGGCGGAGACCGCGGCGATCGAAGAGGCCATCGGATGACCGAGATCTGGTTCACCGGCATCTTCCTGGCGCTGCTGTTCTTCTTCCTCGGGACGGGGGTCTGGATCGGCATCAGCCTGCTGGGCGTGTCGGCGGTGGGCATGATGCTGTTCACGCCGCGGTCGGTGGGCGACGCGATGTCGATCACGGTCTGGGGGATGTCGTCGTCGTGGACCCTGACCGCGCTGCCGCTGTTCATCTGGATGGGCGAGATCCTGTTCCGCACGAAACTGTCGGAGAACCTGTTTCGGGGTATGGCGCCGCTGATGAGCCGGTTCCCCGGCGGCCTGCTGCACGTCAACATCGTCGGCTGTGCGATCTTCGCGGCGATTTCCGGATCGTCCGCCGCCACCGTCGCCACCGTCGGCAAGATGTCCATTCCGGAACTCAGGACCCGCCGGTATCCCGAACGCATGATCGTCGGCACGCTGGCAGGCGCCGGAACCCTCGGCCTGCTGATCCCGCCCTCGATCATCCTGATCATCTACGGCGTCACCGTGAACGAATCGATCGCCCAGCTGTTCATCGCCGGCGTCCTGCCGGGGATCGGCCTGGCGATCCTGTTCATGGGCTACGTGGCGATCTGGGGCGCCCTGACCGGCAATGCCGGGGCACTGGCGGAAGCGGCCTCCGACTGGCGGCAGAAGCTGAAGGCGACGCGACTGCTGATCCCGGTCGTGCTGCTCATCACCGTGGTGATCGGCTCGATCTATGCCGGCATCGCCACCGCCACCGAGGCAGCCGTCTTCGGCGTGGTGGGGGCGCTCTTGCTTTCGCTCGCGCAAGGGTCCCTGACCCGTCAGACCTTCATGGACGCGTTGATGGGGGCGACGCGCACCTCGTCGATGATCGCGCTGATCCTGGCCGGCTCGGCCTTCCTGTCGCTCTCCATGGGGTTCACCGGCCTGCCGCGGGCGCTGGCCGAGACGATCGCCGGGTGGCAGCTCTCGCCGATCGCGCTGATCGCCGCGCTGACGGTTTTCTACATCATCCTCGGCTGTTTCCTCGACGGGATCTCGGCTGTCGTGCTGACCATGGCGGTGATCGAGCCGCTGGTACGATCCTACGGCTTCGACATGGTCTGGTTCGGCATCTATCTGGTCATCGTCGTGGAGATGGCGCAGATAACGCCGCCCGTCGGCTTCAACCTGTTCGTCCTGCAGGGGATGACGGGACGCAACATGGCGTTCATCGCCAGGGCCGCGCTGCCGATGTTCGCGATCATGATCCTGGCCGTCGCGCTGCTGGTGGCGTTTCCCGACGTGGCGACGTTCCTGCCGCGCCAGATGGTGGGGCGTTAGCGTGACGCGGGCGCGCGGAGACCGCCGGTCAACGCTCCCACTCCAGGGAGGCGATGCGGGGGTCGGCTGCGAAGCAGCGTCTGTCGAATTCGATCTCGGCGCGCGGATATTCGCAGATCGCCTGGACGCCCGAGCGACCAAGCCGCATTCGCCAGGTGCGCCGTTCCAGCGGCGCCGGCGCCGCAAAGGCCGAACAGGCCAGGATCGCGAGGTTCGCCCGCGCTTCCGGATCCCGGACGGATTGGTACCGGATCACCTCGATCATGGCGGCCCGAGCCGCCTCGGCAAGCGCTTGGCAGGCCTCATACTCGGTCGGATGCGTCCAGGCCGCGCGCTGCTCGGCCAGGGCCCCCCCGGTCAGATCGATCGCGCGGCTGGTTGCATACGCGGCGCTGAAGGCGGTGAACTCCCCGAGCGTTGCTGGCCAGGGCGTGCCCGGCGATTCGGCATAGAACAACAGGCGGTAGAACGCCGTTTCGGCGACCGCCGTCTCTGCCACCTCGGATGCATAGAAGACACCGGGTGTATATCCGGCCCACCGGAACCGGGAGCCGGTCGGATAGGGCGCCCCGTAACGGAACGGCGTCGCCAGCAGATAGTCGAGGTGCCGGCATTCCGGCGGTATGCGCGGCTTGCTCTCCTCGATCAGGTCCTCGAGCAGGGCCTGCTCTTCCAGCGTATCGACAAGCTTCAGGGTCGAGACATGATGCTGGGCCTCGACCAGGCGCCAGCACTCCCCCTCCAGGACACGCGTCTCAGAGGAGAGCGCGGCGGGCGTCCAGATAGGCGATGACATCTACCAGACCGGAAACCGTCTGAATTCTCTGCAGCGGCGAGGCGCCCAAAACCTTGTTCTCGTTGCGGAGCCAGGCGCGGGCGACGGTTTCGTCGCCGTCGACGATGGCGTCCAGCGAGCGGAACAGTCGGACGAAGAGGAGACCGAGTTCGAACGGCTTGTCGGATGGGGTCAGCAGATATCTGCCGTTGACCATGCGCGAGACCGTCGCCTCCGACAGACCTACGATCCGGGCAAGCACCTTGTTGGGAATTTGCAGCCGGACGGCAGCATTGGCCACCGCCTTGGTGACCACCATTCCTTCCCCGGCAGGAGCCGAATGGAAAGCTGCACGTGCCATAAACGTTTCTCCTGAAACAATCTTATATAAAAAATTCAGGAGAAATTCAAGCCGGAACGGTGTTGCCGGGAACCCGACGAAATCCGCTCACATCTCGAGTCGGTCGTAGAACCACCGCGCCAGCTTCGACCAGACCTCGTCCTTCTGGGCGGCGTCCTCGTAGCCGTGGTCGACGTTTGGGTTGTCGTTGATCTCGATGACGAACACGCCGTCGGCATTCTGCTTGATGTCGACGCCGTAGAGACCATCACCGATCAGGCCCGCGGCGCGCACGCCGATGTCGAGCACCTCGGCGGGCACTTCGTCGAACCCGAAGGCCTTTGCCGAGCCCTGGATGGCGGATCCGTCCGGCTTGTGCTTGACGATCTGCCAATGGCTGCGGGCCATCAGGTAGTGGCAGGCGAACAACGGCTCCCCGCCGAGAACGCCGATGCGCCAATCGTAGTCCGTGCGCATGAACTTCTGGGCGATCAGCAGGTCGGTCTCCTTGAACAGCGCCTTGGCGAGGTCGCGGAAGGCTTTCGGGGTGTCGACCTTGTGGACGCCGCGGCTGAAGGAACCGTCCGGAATCTTGACCACGAGCGGGTAGCCGAGTTGCTCCTCGGCGCCAGCCAGTTCCTCGAGGTTCGCCACCACGACGGTCGGCGGAACCGGGATGTCGTTGGCCGTCAGAAGTTCCTTCAGATAGACCTTGTTGGTGCAGCGGATCATCGACACCGGATCGTCGATGACCGGCATGCCCTCCTGCATCGCCCGTCGCGCGAAGCGATAGGTGTGGTTGTCGATCGATGTTGTTTCCCGGATGAACAGCGCGTCGTATTCGGCAAGCTGGTGGAAGTGCTTCTTCGTGATCGGCTCCACCTCGATGTCGTGCTTTTCCGCGATCCGGGCAAAATGCTTGATCGACGACAGCATGGAGGGCGCAAGCGCCTCCTTCGGGTCGTGCAGGACGGCAAGGCTGTACTTCAGGCTCGGCCGGGCCTTCGGTGAGCGCCAGTCGCGCGTCGTGTGGTTGTGCAGCGCATCCCGGAAGGCCGCGCCCTGGGACGCGTCGAGCTTGTTCAGCGGACGCGGGCGCATGCGCTTGATGGACAACCACTCGCCGGGCGCTGCGGTCACCTCGATGATCGGGCACCGGAACCAGTCGAACAGCAGCCGGGCGAACTTCTCGTAGCGGCTGTCCTCGACGACGCCCATGCAGATGAAGAGCCGCAGTTCCTCCTCGGGCTCGTGCCGGGCGGCGCGGGCGCAGCGATTGAGCTGCTCCTCGAGTTCCGGGATCGCGTGGCCGTACAGATCGCGACCGGCAAGATCCAGCATCGCCTCGACGGTCGGCAACACCCGGTGTCCGCGCGCTTCGGCGAGCAGCGAGCAGAAATACCCCCGGCTCTGGTAGGCGTACGACCGGGAGAGGTTGATGACCTTCGGCCGGCCGGCGTCGAACAATTGCGGTCTGGCCAGATACTCGCGTGTGGTGATGACCTTGTGCGGGGTCTCGGCGTTCGGGAAATCCTTGAGGCTGTCGACGAGGATCACCCAGCCGGAATAGAGCGGTTTCTTCATGCTCTGTGTGGTCGGCCCCTCCTTTCAGGGGCGTCGGATAACGTCGCGTACCGGACGTAACGGACTGGCCGCTGAAAGCGTTCCGCGCACCGCGCGGACTCGACCGTTGCAGAAAACGCAATGAGGGGTGAATTGCGGTTTATTGAAGGCAGTTACCCGGTCCCTCAGCGCGATTTTCGCATGCGGATCGCCGTGCAGCCGTCGGGATAGTATTCGGGCTTGCGCTGGAACTCCGAATAGCCCAGCGCAAGGTAGCGCCGGTGGAGCCTTTCGTTGTCGGCGCGGACCTCGGTGATGACGCCGAGGCCACGCTCGCGGGCGGCCTGTTCGATGGCCTCGAAGAGGCGGCGGCCGACGGAGCCGCCCTGCAGACCCGGAGCAACCGCGAGCGAATAGAAGCGCAGGTAGCGTGAAGTCGTTCGCATCAGTCCCAGCGCATAGCCGTGCACCGATCCGTCGCTGTCGTAGACGAGCAGCACCGCGCGCGGGTTATCCACATGATACGCGAACTGTCGCCGCGACATCGGCTCGTAGTCGGGCGGTACGAACACCGCCGTCTCGATGTCCACCAGGCGTTCCACGTCGGCTGCAACCGCAGGGCGCACGGTATCGGTCATGGTGTTGTCTGATCTCCCGGCGCGACCTGGAAGCCGCGCTTGTCGATACATGAAGATGCAAAAGAACAATTCCGGCCAATTCGCTCACGCGACAGGGTGACACGGTAGCGAAGCCGAATATATGCTGCACGAAATCCGTCACGCGACGGATAAAGAATAACCAACGGAGGTAACAGATGACCCTCAGAAACGTAACGGTCGCGGCTGCGATCGCGTGCGTCCTCGGGTTCGGTCCGGCGGACGCGAAAACTTTGCGCTGGGCTTTCCAGGGCCAACTCGGCGCGCTCGACCCGTATACACTCAACGAGACCTTTACTCTCGGCCAGCTCGGGAATGTCTACGAAGGCCTGACCCGGCGCGGCAAGGATCTGGCAATCGAACCGGCGCTCGCGGAGAGTTGGGAGATCGTCGAACCGACACGCTGGCGCTTCAAGCTGCGCGAAGGCGTGAAGTTTGCCAACGGCAACGACTTCAATGCCGACGACGTCGTCTTCTCCGCCGAGCGCGTCCTGTCGGAGAATTCCGACCTCAAGACCCGCCTGCCGGCAGATGTGAAAGTGGAGAAAGTCGACGATTACACCGTCGATTTCGTCCTTTCCTCGCCCAATCCCATTCTGCACTACGAATGGGATACCTGGTACATCATGGACAAGGAGTGGTCCGAAGAAGTGGGCCTGACGAACGTCGTCTCGGCTTCGGACACCGCGTCCAGCAAGGCGGCGTTCATGTCGAACGGCACGGGCCCCTACGTGATCGAGAGCCACGAGCCGGGCGTCAAGACCGTCTACAAGCCCAATCCGGACTGGTGGGACGAGATCGAGGGCAATATCGACGAGGTCGTGTTCACGCCGATCTCCCAGGATGCAACGCGCGTGGCGGCGCTGCTGTCCGGCGAAGTCGATCTGGTCGACCCGGTGCCTGTTCAGGACATCGAACGCGTCAACGCCAGCGACAACGCCGACGCGATGACCGGGCCGGAACTCCGGACCGTCTTCCTCGGCTTCAATTCGATCCGCGACGAATTGCCGACCTCGGACGTCAAGGGAAAGAACCCCTTCCAGGACGCCAATGTCCGCAAGGCCTTCTATCAGGCGATCGATATCGAGGCGATCAAGTCGAAAGTGATGCGCGGCCTCGCCACGCCGTCGGCGCTGCTGATCTCTCCGCTGCTTTTTGAGGGGTCGGGCGAGTTCGAGCGTCATCCCTATGATCCGGAAGCGGCGAAGAAGCTGCTTGCGGACGCCGGTTATCCGGACGGGTTCACGGTGGGCATGGACTGCCCCAACGACCGCTATGTCAACGATGAGGCGATCTGCCAGGCGGTCGCCGCGATGCTCGCCCGGATCGGCGTCAAGGTCGATCTGAATGCGCAGACCAAGTCCAAGTATTTCGGCAAGGTGCTGGCCACCGGCGGATACGACACCGACTTCTACCTGCTGGGCTGGACGCCGGGTTCGTTCGACTCCTACAACATTCTCGTCAATCTGGCCGGCTGCCGTGACGAGACGGGCAAGGGCGGTCCCTTCAATCTCGGCGGATGGTGCAGTCCCGAGGTTGATGAACTGGCCAAGCAGATCCTCGTCGAGAACGATCCGGCAAAGCGCGACCAGCTGATCGCCGACGCCTATACGATCATGCACGAGCAGGTCTCGCACATTCCCCTCCACCAGCAGTCGCTGGCCTGGGGCAAGTCGAAGAAACTCGATCTCGTCCAGCGCGCCGACAACCAGGTGCTGTTCAAGTGGATGACACTGAACGACTGATCGGACGCGACGTGTCGCGGGAGCCGGCAGCGGTGCCGGCTCCCCTTTGAAGTCAAACGAGAATCGAGACACCGCCACCGATGGCAGTCTTTATCCTCCGCCGCCTCGCGCAGTCCGTCCTGGTCATGCTGACGGTTTCGCTGATCGCGTTTGCGATGTTCCGCTACATCGGCGATCCGGTGAACCAGATGGTCGGCGTCGACACGACGCCGGAGCAGCGGGCGGCGCTGAGGGAGGCCCTCGGGCTAAACGACTCGGTCTACGTTCAGTTCGTACGGTTCGTCTGGAATGCCCTGCATTTCGACTTCGGCATTTCCTATCAGTTCAAGCAGCCCGTGGGTGAACTGATCCTCTCCCGGCTGCCGGCGACGCTCGAACTGTCCATTGCCTCGGCCATCTTTGCGCTGGTCATCGGCATCCCGATGGGCGTCTACACCGGCATCAACCGGGACGCGTGGCTGTCGAAGCTGTTCCTGACGGTCTCGCTGGTCGGCATTTCTCTTCCGACGTTCCTGATCGGCATCCTGCTGATCTTCATCTTTGCGGTGAACCTGCGACTGCTGCCCAGCTTCGGACGCGGAGACGTGATCGATCTCGGATTCTGGAGGACGGGCCTGCTGACCGCTTCCGGCCTGAAGGCGCTGATCCTCCCGGCGATCACCCTCGGCCTGTTCCAGATGACGCTGATCATGCGGCTGGTGCGTTCCGAAATGCTCGAGGTGCTGCGTACCGACTACATCAAGTTCGCCCGCGCCCGGGGGCTTTCGGAGCGCGCGATCAATTTCGGCCACGCCCTCAAGAACACCCTGATCCCGGTGATCACGGTGACCGGCCTGCAACTCGGCGCGATCATCGCTTTCGCGATCATCACCGAGACCGTGTTCCAGTGGCCGGGAATGGGCCTGCTGTTCCTGCAGGCGGTGCAGAACGTCGACATCCCGATCATGGCCGCCTACCTGATGCTGATCGCCTTCCTGTTCGTGGTGATCAACCTCACCGTCGACATCCTCTACACGGTCGTCGATCCGCGGGTGCGGATCGGCGGCAGTGCGACATGAGGGCGGCCCGATGCCCCAGGTGACCGGCGAAGAGGGGCGGGCGGTCGCCGCCGCCGGAGGACGCCCGCAGACGCTCGATGACCGGCGCTTCGTCTCGCGCGCCCTGGACAGCGACATCTATCACTCCTTCAAGTCCTCCAAGGTCGTGATGCTGGCGGCGCTGGTCAGCCTGCTGTTCATCGTCGCGGCGGCATTCGCGCCGTGGATCGCCCCGCACGATCCGTTCGATCTCGCAACGCTCAGCCTGCTCGATTCGCTCAATCCGCCGGCCTGGGTCGAGGGGTCGAACCCGAGCTACCTGCTCGGCACCGACGACCAGGGGCGCGACCTGCTGTCCGGCATTCTGTACGGCGCACGGATCTCGCTGGCGGTCGGCTTCGCCAGCGTCATCCTGGCTGCCGGGATCGGCATCACCCTGGGCCTGATCGCCGGCTATGTCGGCGGGACGTTCGACTCCGTGATCATGCGCATCGCAGACGTCCAGCTGACGTTCCCGGCGATCCTGATAGCGCTCCTGATCGACGGTGTGGTGCACGGGCTCTATCCGAACGTGACGCGCAACGACTCCGCCTTCTGGGTGCTGGTCCTGTCGATCGGCCTGTCGTTCTGGGTCCAGTACGCCCGCACCGTTCGCGGCTCGACGCTGGTCGAGCGCAACAAGGAGTACGTTCAGGCGGCCCGCGTTATCGGCGTGCATCCGATCGTGATCATGACCCGCCACATCCTGCCGAACGTGATGGGACCTGTACTGGTCATCGCCACCATCAATCTGGCGCTCGCCATCATCACGGAGGCGACGCTGTCGTTTCTCGGCGTCGGGATTCCGTCGACCCAGCCTTCGCTCGGCACGCTGATCCGCATCGGACAGGACTTCCTGTTCTCGGGCGAATGGTGGATCACGATCTTCCCCGGCGTCGCGCTGGCCGCCCTGGTGCTCGCCGTGAACCTGGTCGGGGACTGGCTTCGCGACGCGCTCAACCCGAAGCTGAGGTGAGCGCGTTGAGCCTGCTCGAGATCAAGGGCCTGACGGTCGAGTTCCCGACCCGGCGAGAGACCTTCACCGCGGTCATGGACGTGGACCTCGACGTGCAGCGCGGCGAGATCCACGGGCTGGTCGGCGAGTCCGGGGCCGGCAAGTCGACGATCGGCAACGCGGTGATGGGTCTGCTGGAGCCGCCCGGCAGGATCGCCGCCGGCACGATCGAGATCGACGGGCGGCGCGTCGAGGCCCTGCCGCCCGAGGAAATGCGCAAGGTCCGCGGCAAGAAGGTCTCGATGATCTTCCAGGACCCGCTCTCGTCGCTCAACCCGCTGTATTCGATCGAGCAGCAGCTCGTCGAGACCATCCGCGAGCACAACGCGCTGAGCGAACGCGAAGCGAAGAAATTCGCGATCGACCTCCTGGACCAGGTCGGAATCCCGAAGCCCGCCGAGCGGATCTCGCAATATCCCCACCAGTTCTCGGGCGGCATGCGCCAGCGGGTCGTGATCGCCCTGGCGCTGTGCTCGAATCCCGACCTGGTGATCGCCGACGAACCGACCACGGCGCTCGACGTCTCGATCCAGGCGCAGATCCTGAACCTCATCCGCCGCCTGTGCACCGACCGCAACGTCGGCGTCATCCTCGTCACGCACGACATGGGCGTCATCGCCGAGACCACCGATCGTGTCGCCGTCATGTACCGCGGCCGCATCGTCGAGCGCGGGCCGACCAGGAAGGTGCTCGGCAACCCCGATCACGAGTACACAAAGAGCCTCGTGGCGGCGGTGCCGCGGCCCGATATCAAGCTCCTGCGCTTTCCGATGGTCAGCTACATCGAGGGCCCGGGCCGCGACTTCGAGGCGATCGATCTTTCCAGCCACTGGCTCGGACAGGGCCGCCGCGATCGCACCAGGGACCGGCACGAGAACCTGGTGGAGCTGAAGGGCCTGCGGATGGAGTTCCTGATGCGCCGCTCGCTGCTGCCCAGGAACCGCATCTACTTTCCGGCCGTCGACAACGTGTCCCTGCCGATCCGCGAAGGCGAGATCTTCGGCCTGGTCGGCGAATCCGGTTCCGGCAAGTCGACCATCGCCCGCCTCATCGCCGGCCTCTACACGCCGACCGCCGGCGAGATCCTGTTCGACGGCACCAACATCGCCAGGCTCGGTCCCGGACGGCAGCGGCGGCCGTTCCAGCGGCAGATGCAGATGATCTTCCAGGACCCGTATTCATCGCTCAATCCGAGGATGCGCGTCGCGGATATCGTCGCCGAACCGATCCGGCACCACGAACTGGCGTCGTCGGGAGCCGAGCGGCAGCGCATCGTCGAGGATCTCCTGGAGCATGTCGGCCTCGGCCGGGAGGCGGCGCGCAAGTATCCCCACGAGTTCTCGGGCGGCCAGCGCCAGCGCATCTCGATTGCCCGGGCGCTCGCCACCCGGCCTCGCTTCCTGATCTGCGACGAGCCGACCTCCGCTCTCGACGTCTCGATCCAGGCGCAGATCCTGAACCTGCTGAAGGACCTGCAGGAGGAACTGAAGCTCACCCTGCTGTTCATCAGCCACGACCTGCCCGTCATGCGCCAGATGTGCCACCGCATCGGCGTCATGCAGAACGGCCAGCTCTGCGAGGTGAAGGAAACGGAGGACCTGTTCGAGAATCCCGAGCACCCGCACACGCGGGACCTGATCCGTCTCATGCCGCGGCTCGACTATCTCTCGACCGAGGGGCTGGCGATCGACCGGGCCGAAGCGGCACGGACGGGTCGCGTCTGACGGTCGCCGCCCGCACCCCAACCGCAGCAAGAACAGGAAGGCGCATGGCCATCAGGGACGACGTTGGACGCTATGTCGACGACCTCGTTGCGATCCGCCGGGACCTGCACGCACATCCCGAACTCGCATTCGAGGAGCGGCGCACGGCGCGGCTGGTCGCAGACACGCTCAGGGCATACGGCGTCGACGAGGTTCACACCGGTATCGCCGGCACCGGCGTCGTCGGGGTCGTGCGCGGCGGCGGGCCCGGCGGCAGCGGCCGATCGAACCGCGCGATCGGCCTACGCGCCGACATGGATGCGCTGCCGATCACGGAAAGGAACGACTTCGCCCATCGATCCGGCACGGACGGCAGGATGCATGCCTGCGGCCACGACGGCCACACGACGATGCTGCTCGGGGCGGCCCGCTATCTCGCCGACAAGCGGGATTTCGACGGCACGGTCTACCTGATCTTCCAGCCCGGCGAGGAACGCGGCGGTGGCGGGCGCAGGATGATCGAAGCCGGTCTGTTCGAGCGCTTCGACTGCCAGTCGGTCTACGGCATGCACAATCTGCCGGGGGTGGAAGTCGGCAGGATCGCGATGCGCGCCGGTCCCTGCATGGCATCGTCGGACGCCTTCCGCATCCGCGTGACCGGGCAGGGCGGGCACGGGGCCTGGCCGCATCTGGCGCGCGATCCGGTTGTGGTCGGCGCCCATATAGTCACGGCGCTACAGGCGATTGTCTCGCGCCTGGTCGATCCTCTCGAGCCCGCCGTCCTGTCGGTGGCGAAGTTCGAGACCGGCACCGCATTCAACGTCATTCCCGACGAGGCGACGCTGATCGGCACCGCCCGCAGTTTCGATCCTGACACGCGGACGCTGATCGAAGGCGAGGCCCGGCGGATCGCCGCGCAAGTGGCCACGGCCTTCGACGCGCGTGCCGAGGTCGCTTTCATGCGCGGCTATCCCGCGACCATAAACAGCGATGAGGAAACCCGGGTTGCCGCGCGGGCTGCCGGGCTTGCCGTCGGCGACTCGAACCTGTCGAGCGACTGGCCGGCCCAGATGGGAGCGGAGGATTTCGCCTACATGCTGGAAAAGCGGCCCGGCTGCTACATCTGGCTGGGCAACGGCGTCGACGGCGAAGCTGGCGGAAACTCGCTGCATTCGCCCTCCTACGACTTCAACGATTCGGCAATTCCGCATGGCGTCGCCTACTGGGCGGCACTCGTTGAAACGGTGCTCCCCAAGGCGGCCTGATCGATGAAGGGATCGCTTGCCTTGCTGCTGCCGAAAGGCAATCTAGAGTTACGAACAATACAACGGAGAGTCCGGAAATGTCGTTTACCGACCGCGTGAAACCATACATGGACGATCTCGTGGCGATCCGCCGCGACATTCATGCCAATCCCGAGCTTGGCTTCGAGGAAACGCGTACAGCGGAGATCGTCGCGCAGAAGCTCAGGGAGTTCGGTGTCGACGAGGTCCACACCGGTATCGCGAAGACCGGCGTCGTCGGCGTCGTGCGGGGGAAGGGCGGTTCGAACCGGGCGATCGGCCTGCGCGCCGACATGGATGCTCTGCCGATCTTCGAGAAGACCAATCTCGCGCACGCCTCCAGGACGGACGGGAAGATGCATGCCTGCGGCCACGACGGCCACACCACAATGCTGCTCGGCGCGGCCCGCTACCTTGCCGATCACCGCAATTTCGACGGCACCGTCTACCTGATCTTCCAGCCCGCCGAGGAAGGCCGCGGCGGCGGCAAGGTGATGATCGACGAGGGTCTGTTCGAACGTTTCAACTGCGAGACCGTATACGGCATGCACAACATGCCCGGCCTGCCGCTCGGCTCGATCTCCATGCGCAACGGGCCCTGCATGGCAGCCGCCGACGAGTTCAAGATCATCGTCAGGGGCAAGGGCGGTCACGGCGCCATGCCGAACGTCGCGCGGGACCCTGTCGTCATCGGCTCGCATATCGTGACCGCGCTGCAGTCCATCGCCAGCCGGCGAGTGGACCCGATCAAGGAGGCCGTGGTGTCCGTCACCCAGTTCCACGCCGGTGACGCCTTCAACGTCATTCCCGAGGAAGCGGAACTGAGCGGCACCTGCCGGAGCTTCCTGCCGGAGGTCCGGGATCTGATCGAGAGCGAACTCAAGCGCATCGCCACCAATGTCGCGCTCGCTTTCGATGCAACGGCGGAAGTCAGCTTCATGCGCAACTACCCGCCGACGATCAACACCGCCGACGAGACCGAACTTGCGGCCGCCGCGGCCCGGCAGGTGGTAGGCGACGCTCAGGTTTCGACCACCGGTGCCCCGAAGATGGGGGCGGAGGATTTCTCCTACATGCTCGAGGAGCGGCCGGGTTGCTACATCTGGCTCGGCAACGGCATGCCCGGGGAAAAGGGCGG
Source organism: Microbaculum marinum (assembly GCF_037855135.1). Lineage (NCBI taxonomy): Bacteria > Pseudomonadati > Pseudomonadota > Alphaproteobacteria > Hyphomicrobiales > Tepidamorphaceae > Microbaculum > Microbaculum marinum. Next base: position 116,472 of record NZ_JAZHOF010000009.1, on the reverse strand, counting down.
TGCCAACGTCCACACGCCGCAATACGACTTCAACGATGACGCCATCCCCTATGGTGTCGGCTTCTGGGCCTCACTGGTCGAGACGGTCCTGCCCAAGGCGGCCTGAAGGCCGGAACGCCGAGGCCAGAGTGCGGCGGAGAACAAATTCGACTCCGCCGCACGTCTTCTCCGCCGCACGTCTTCTCCTCCGGTCGCAGTCATTGGACGGCAACGGCTGCGGTTCGCGCCAGCTTGTCCGGATTGCGGACAATGAAGATATCGTGCAGCCGACCGGCCTGATCGTAGCCGAAGGACACGGCGGCGACCGTCGTTCCGTCCATCCGGATCAGGAGGCCACGGCCGCCGTTCAGGTCCGTTCGCTCCCATTCCAGTCCGCTCCAGTGCCGGTGCAGGCCCTGTGAGAGGAACGCCGCCACCTCTTCGACGCCATGCAGCGCGCGCCTGATCGCGACGGCCTTGCCGCCGCTGTCGGCCACCACCCGGATGTCCTCGGAAAGTAGTGAGGTCAGTCTGGCTGCCGATCCCGACATGATGGCGTCCTGGAATGCGTCCAGCAGCTGATCCTGCCGTTCGGGCGGCGTGACATGGCGGACACGCGACCGTTCGACATGGTCGCGGGCGCGCGACACGAGCTTCCTGCAGTTGGTCTCGTTCAGCTCCAGCGCCTCGGCGATATCAGGGTAGGACATCTCGAAAATTTCGTGCAGGAGATATGCGGCGCGTTCCTTTGGCGTTAGCCGCTCCAGCATCAGCAGGAACGCCGTGGACAGGGAGGAGGCGAGCATGTGTTCGGCTTCGGCGCCCCCTTCCGCGATGGTATGGATCGGCTCCGGAAGCCAGGCGCCCACGTAGTCGACGCGCCTGCGGTCTGCGGCCCGCCGCATGTCGAGACACTTGCGCGTGCAGACCGTCGTCAGCCATGCCGCTGGATTGACGATGTCCTCTCGGTCGGCGGCCGACCATTTCAGGTAGGTGTCCTGGATCGCATCCTCGGCATCGGCGCGCGATCCGAGGATGCGGTAGGCGAGCCCCAGCAATCCGGGGCGCGCCGCTTCGAAGACGTCGGTATCCCGGGTCGCCATGGTCAGTGCTTGGAAACGTTGATCCGGTTCCACATGTTGATCATCCCGACGGCCACCGTGAGGGCGCCGATCTGCTCCTCGGAGAAATGCTCGCGCAGCTTCGCCCGCAGGATACCGTAATCCGTTTTCGGATCGAGTACGGTCAGCGCGTCGGTCCAGGCCAGCGCTGCCTTTTCCCTCTGGTCGAAGTGGCCCGAATGCTGCCAGACCACGATGCGGTCGAGCCGTTCGGCCGTTTCGCCCGCCGCGCGGGCCTCCTTCAGATGCATGTCGAGGCACCATGCACAGCCGTTCGTCTGCGAGGCCCGCAACAGCACCAGGTTCCGGACAGTCTCGTCGAGGCCGTGAGCCTCGAGCAGGGGCATGGCGTTGCCGAGATACTGCAGCAGGTCGAGAATCGAGCGTTCGTAGGCAACCGGTTTCAGTTCACTCATCGTCAATCTCCGTCGTTACAGGCAGTGGGTCTGCACTGGAACGACGGAACAGGGCGGCGACTTGTGACATGCCGGGCACGTTTTTGATCCCGCCGCGCCGTAGGGGGGTGTTCCCGGGAAGGTGCCTAAGCCGGATTTCCGTTCACGAACAGGTCATCGTCCGGTTCGAAATGCAGGTTGCGCATCTCCGTGGTCAGTTCGCACTTCAGGCCGACACGGTCGTAGACGAGCTTGACGTCGCCCTGGAAGTCCTGCGCCAGTGCCTTCTCGACGAGGACGGACCCGAAGCCGCGTCGCCTCGGCTTGCGGACGGGCGGCCCGCCCTCTTCGACCCAACAGAACACGAAGCGCTCGGAGGATCGCGGCGCACCGACCTTCCAGGAGATATTGACCTTACCCTCATCGGTCGACAGGGCACCGTACTTGACCGCATTGGTGGCGAGTTCGTTGGTGGCCAGGGCCAGTGCCAGCGAATGCCTCGCGGACAAGTCGAGCGGCGGGCCCTCGATGGTGATTTCGTTGGCTCCCGTGAGATGGGGCGCAAGAGCGTTGTCGACGACGGCGCGGATCGGCGCCGTCCCCTCCTGTGATTTTGTCAGGATCTTGTGGGCCTCGCCCAGCGCGAGAATGCGCAGGTCGAGCCGCGTCTTCGCCTCGTCCTTGGACTTCGCCGTGCGGAAGGTCTGGCTGGCGATCGCCGACACCATGGCCAGCGTATTGTTGATGCGGTGCGCCAGCTCGCGATTGAGAAGTCTGGCGTGCTTTTGCGCCTGGACCTTGCCGGTCGTCTCGATGACCGTATCCATCATTCCCGAGATGTTGCCCTTCTCGTCGCGGATGGGACTGTAGCAGAAGGTGAAGTAAGCCTGCTCGGGATGCCCGAAGCGGTCGATGACGAGCGGGAAATCCTCGATGAATGTCGCCTCGCCGGCGAAAGCCTTGTCGGCGATCGGACCGATCGTGTCCCATGCTTCCGCCCAGATCTCCTTGAACGACTTGCCCAGCGGCTCCGGCTTGTTGCCCAGGATCGGTCGGAACGCGTCGTTGTAGATGGCGGTTTTCTCCGGACCCCAGACGATGCATTTGGGGAATCGGGAGTTCAGCATCATCCCGACGGCTATTGCCAGCGCCGGCGGCCACTCAGGCAGCGGGCCAAGCGGCGTTTGTGCCCAATCGAAGCGGCGGATGGCTTCCGCCATTTCTCCGCCACCGTCAAGGAAATGGGTCTGGTCGAGTTTTTCCATGTGGGATCGCTACCCTGCAGTCCGGGCTCGTTGAGGTATCTAGGTGCTCGGAAATGTTAAAGCAGGAAGACCGGACTTTGTTCCGGTTATGGTGTCAAGCCGACCGAACGGAAGATGTTGGCCGGACTCAGCGTCCTGACCGCTCCAGGACCTGCATCAGTTCGGCGATCTTCTGGCGCTGCTCTTCCTGATCGCCGCTTGCGATCGCGTGCTCTACGCAATGGGCGACATGATCGCGCAGGACCTCCTCCTCGACGCGCTTGAGCGCGGCGCGTACGGCGGAAACCTGATTGACGACATCGATACAGTAGCGGTCGTCGGCCACCATCCGCGCGATTCCGCGGACCTGGCCCTCTATCCGGCCGAGTCGCCTGGCGACCGCTGACTTCACCTCGTCCTGCATTCTTGCCAGATACCCATAGGGGGTATACATGTCAAGCGGTATGATATACCCCTATAGGGTATAGCCCCACTTCCCCGGAGCCAGGCCTGCCATGTCCGCCGACCATCAGCATTCCGCCCGCTGCGCCCACGAGCATCACCCCGGTTCGCCCGAACAGGCGGCGGTGACGGACCCGGTATGCGGCATGAGCGTCGATCCGCAGACCGCCAGGTATGCCCACGAGCACCACGGCACGACCTATTATTTCTGCAGCGGGAAGTGCCGCGAGAGGTTCGTTGCGGAGCCGGAGAGCTATCTCGCCGGCGAGCGGCGGGAAGAGCCGGTCGTCGAAGGCGCGATCTACACGTGCCCGATGCATCCGGAGATCCAGCAGGAAGGACCCGGCACCTGCCCGATTTGCGGCATGGCCCTGGAGCCGATGATGGTGTCGGCGGACTCCGGCCCGAATCCGGAACTGGTCGACTTCACCCGCCGCTTCTGGATCAGCCTGGCGCTGACGGTCCCCGTCTTCCTGCTCGAGATGGGCGGCCACGTGCTCGGTCTCCACATCCTCGAGTCGGGCACCTCGAACTGGGTGCAACTCGTGCTGGCCACGCCCGTCGTCCTGTGGTGCGGCTGGCCCTTCTTCGAGCGTGGCTGGCAGTCGATCGTAACCCGCAATCTCAACATGTTCACGCTGATTGCAATGGGAACCGGCGTTGCCTGGCTCTACTCGGTGGTGGCGACCGTTGCGCCGGGCGTATTTCCCGCCGATTTCCGGGGGCCGGATGGAACCGTGGCGGTGTATTTCGAGGCTGCCGCGGTGATCACCGTCCTCGTGCTCCTCGGCCAGCTACTGGAACTGCGGGCCCGGGAGCGGACGAGCGGAGCGATCAAGGCGCTCCTCAACCTTGCGCCGAAGACCGCCCGCCGCATCGTCGCGGACGGCAGCGACGAGGAGGTGCTGCTTGAGGATATCGTCATCGGCGACCGCCTGAGGGTACGCCCCGGCGAAAAGGTGCCGGTCGACGGCGAAGTGGCCGACGGACGCTCGTCGGTGGACGAATCGATGGTCACCGGCGAGTCGATGCCCGTGACCAAGAGCGTCGGCGACGCTGTGATCGGCGGTACGATGAACCAGTCCGGCGGGCTGGTGATGCGGGCCGAGAAGGTCGGCCGCGACACCATGCTGTCGCGAATCGTGCAGATGGTTGCCGACGCGCAGCGCAGCCGGGCGCCGATCCAGCGGCTGGCGGACCAGGTCTCCGGATGGTTCGTGCCGCTGGTGCTGGCCGCCGCGCTTGTCGCCTTCGTCGTCTGGTCGATGTTCGGGCCGGATCCCCGCTTCGCCTTTGCCCTCGTCGCTGCCGTCAGCGTGCTGATCATCGCCTGCCCGTGCGCGCTCGGCCTCGCCACGCCGATGGCGATCATGGTCGGCGTGGGACGCGGCGCGAGCGCCGGTGTGCTGATCAGGAGCGCCGAGGCGCTCGAGCGGATGGAAAAGGTCGATACGCTCGTCTGCGACAAGACGGGAACGCTGACCGAGGGCAGGCCCTCGGTAACCGAGATCGTCGCCGAGGGGATCTCCGAAGACGAACTGCTGCAGCTTTGCGCCAGCGTCGAACGGGCCAGCGAGCATCCGCTGGCGGCAGCCGTCGTCGCCGCTGCGCAGGCACGCGGACTGACTCTCGCGGACGCCTCTGATTTCGAGTCCCCGACCGGCAAGGGAGCGATGGGGGTCGTGGACGGCCGGGCCGTCCTGCTCGGCTCCGCCGCCTTCCTGAACGAGCACGGGATCGACACCGGTGCGCTCTCCGGCACGGCCGACGCGCTGCGCAAGGAGGGCGCCACGGCGATCTTCGCCGGTGTCGACGGCAGGGCCGCCGGCGTGCTGGCGATCGCCGACCCGGTCAAGGAAACGACGCCCCAGGCGATTCAGGCACTGCATGAAGACGGCATTCGCATCGTCATGCTAACCGGCGACAACCGCACGACGGCGGAGGCGGTGGCGCGCAGGCTGGGAATCGACGAGGTCGAGGCCGACGTCCTGCCCGACCAGAAGAGCGACGTCGTAAGGCGACTCCAGAACGAGGGTCGCGTGGTCGCCATGGCCGGCGACGGCGTCAACGACGCGCCGGCGCTCGCCGCAGCCGATATCGGCATCGCCATGGGCTCCGGCACGGACGTCGCCATCGAGAGCGCCGGCGTGACCCTCCTGAAGGGGGACCTGAACGGTATCGTGAAGGCGCGCCGGCTCAGTCAGGCGACGATGCGCAATATCCGCCAGAACCTGTTCTTCGCGTTCGTTTACAACGCCGCCGGCGTGCCGATCGCCGCCGGCGTCCTGTACCCGTTCCTCGGGCTGTTGCTGTCGCCGATGCTGGCGGCCGCGGCGATGTCGCTGTCGTCGGTCAGCGTGATCGGCAATTCGCTTCGGTTGCGGAAGGCGAAACTGTGATCGCGGCCGGGAGCGGAGCCGTCGCGGGCGCTCAGATGCCTTCGCCGTCGAGCCCGTGGTCCTCGGCGATCCGGCGGGCGACCAGTTCCTGCAGGTTCCACAGCTGGCGGTCGTGTATGCCCATTTCCTCGAGGTGGTGCACGGTGTTGTAAAGGTATTCCGCACAGGAGCCGCCGTGGCCGCAGGCGCGCGCCAGCATCTCGACGGTGTCAGCCAGAGACTGGCGGCCGACATAGGCCGGGCCGTTGCGGTTCATGACGAAGACCAGGGCCGTGACCGGGCCTTCGGAAGTCTTCACCGTCATCCAGCGGGCCGCATTGTTGGAGGGCCGCGTCCGCATTTCGCGGCGCAGGAGCTTGTCGATCTGCTCCTCCATCGCCTCGTGGTTCAACCGGTAGACGATGCCGGTGCACTGGCCGCCCCGATCGAGCGCCATCATCAGCCCCGGCTGCTCCTTGGAGCCGCGCCACTGGGTCATCCTCAGGCAGAACGAGCGATGATAGCCATGGATGGTGCCGACCCGGCCCTCGAGATGCTCGACCTCGGGCCTCCAGATCAGCGAGCCGGAGGCAAACAGCCAAAGCTCCTCGCCGGCCGGACGCACCTCCAGCAGTTCGCGGGTGAGTTCGGCGTAGTCCTCGTCGGTCCGGTAGGTCAGGTCAGGATCGAGACCGGGATCCTCTATTACCCGGTGAACCTGGGCGACGTGATCCGTGGTCAATTCCATCCTGCGTTTTCGTCCCGACATACCTGAATCCCGACCGCCTTCCGCACTTCGATTGCACGCTTGCCACAGAAATTCCACCATGACAGTGGATCAGACTGCTTCGGATATCGAAATAGAGCAGGAGACCCATGGTTTACACCCTGACCCGCCGCGAACTCCTGATCGGCGGAGTATGCGTCGGCGCGGCCGGCCTCCTGCCTCGGCTCGCCTTGGCGACCGCCTCCGCGGAGTCGCGGTTCGGCCCCGCCGAGCCGTTCTCGTTCGACCTCCTCAAGCGCCGTGCCCGGGAACTGGCCGGCAAACCCTATGCGGCGCCGGTCATTCGGGCGCCCGAGGTGCTCGAGCAGATCGACTTCGACGCTCACCAGCAGATCCGCTTCCGCGACGAGGCGCAGCTGTGGGGCGGAGACGGTGGCGGTCCCGGCATCGGCTTCTTCCACCTCGGCCGCTATTTCAAGGCGCCGGTGCGCATATACGCCGTGGAGGGGGGCGAGGCGCGGGAACTGCTCTATTCGCCGGACCATTTCGAAATGCCCGAAGGTCACGTGGCCCGCAACCTGCCCGAGGATATCGGCTTCGCCGGATTCCGGGTCATGGACGAGTCGGGGAAGAGCGACTGGCTTGCGGTTCTCGGTGCGTCCTACTTCCGTACCTCCGGCCCGTTCGGCCAGTACGGACTGTCGGCGCGCGGCATCGCCGTCGACACGGCGTCGTCGAAGGCGGAGGAATTCCCGCGCTTCAGCGAGTTCTGGCTGGAGCGCACCGGGGACGGTGGCCTGATCCTCTACGCGCTGCTCGACGGCCCCAGCCTCAGCGGCGCCTACCGCATCGCGGGCGGCCCGCCCGACAAGGGCATCGTGCAGGACGTCGAGGCGGCGTTGTTCACCCGCACGCCCATCGAGAAGCTCGGCATCGCACCGCTGACCAGCATGTTCTGGTATTCCGAGACGAACCGGGAGGACGCGAAGGACTGGCGGCCGGAAATCCACGATTCCGACGGTCTGGCGATCTGGACGGGCGCAGGCGAGCGCATCTGGCGGCCGATCACCAATCCGCCGATCGTGACGACCAACGCCTTCGTGGACGAGAACCCCCGCGGCTTCGGCCTGCTGCAGCGCGACCGCGACTTCGAGAACTACCAGGACGACGGGGTCTTCTACGAAAAACGCGCAAGTGTCTGGGTAGAGCCGAACAACGACTGGGGGGCGGGGTCCGTTCAACTGGTCGAGATCCCGACCGACGACGAAATCCACGACAACATCGTCGCATTCTGGGTGCCGCGCGAGCCGGTGGCGGGCGGCCAGGCCCTGGATTTCTCCTATCGGCTGCACTGGCTCGCCGCCGAGCCCCATCCGGCGCCGATTGCGCAGGTGGTGGCAACGCGGATCGGCATGGGTGGCATTCCCGGCCAGCCGCGCCCGCCGGGTGCGCGCAAGTTTGCCATCGACCTGGAAGGCCCCACGTTGGCCGGGCTCGATCGGCAGAGCGGCGTGACCGCGGCGGTGGAATCGAGCCGCGGCAAGATCGATAACACCGACGCCTATCCCGTTGTCGGCACGGATCGCTGGCGGGTGCTGTTCGATATCGAAGCGCAGGGCCACGAACCGGTCACCCTGCGCATGTATCTGCGCCAGGGCGGGGACGCACTCAGCGAAACCTGGATCTACCAGTACTTTCCGGCGGCGGTCGTGTGAGCCGCGCCTCACTGGCATGACAGCGGCAGCGTCGGACATTATGGTCGCCCGGCATTAGGCTGGGGAGCAGGTGCTTGCCGATATCCGATGATCCGCTCGGCGCTTTCATGCGCTACCCCGAGGTGCCCGTGGCGCATGCGCGAACCGGCCCCTTGGCCGGCCTGAGGCTGGGCGTCAAGGATCTGTTCGACGTGGCCGGGTATCCGACCGGCTGCGGCAACCCGACCAGGCTCGCCGAGGCCGAACCGGCCTCCGCGAATGCGCCCGCGGTGCAGAAACTGCTCGACGCAGGCGCGGAATTCGTCGGCAAGACGATTACCGACGAACTGGCGTTCTCGCTGCAGGGACAGAACGCGCATTACGGGACTCCGGTCAATTTCGCTGCGCCGGAGCGGATTCCGGGCGGCTCGTCGTCGGGTTCGGCATCGGCCACGGCCGGAGGTCTCGTCGATTTCGCCCTCGGTACGGATACCGGCGGTTCGGTGCGGGCGCCGGCAAGCTATTGCGGCCTTTTCGGAATCCGCCCGACGATCGGCCGCATCGACATTTCCGGATGCATGCCGCTTGCCCCGAGCTACGACACGGTCGGCTGGTTCGCACGAGATGCCAGGACGTTCGCCCGCGTCGGCGACGTCCTGCTGGGCGCGGACACGGCGGGTCTGCCGCAGGGCTCGCCCGCAGTAATATCGGACGCGCTCGAACTGGTGATCGATGACCGGACACGCTCCGCTTTCGCCGCAGCAGCAGAGCGGGCCGGAAGCGTGCTTGGTCCGATGCGATCGGAATTAATCGCCGCGACCGCCGACACCCCGCAGGGCCTTGCCGACTGGCTGCTGGTGTTCCGGACCACGCAGGCGGCGGAAATCTGGGAGGTCCACGGAAAGTGGATCGAAAGCCGCAACCCCGAATTCGGGCCGGGCGTGCGGGACCGATTCGAGTGGGCGCGCCGTGTCGACCGCGACCAGGCGGCGAAGGCCCGCGCCTGGGACCTGCACGCGAAGATCCGCGAGCACGTCCGCGCCCTCGTGCAATCGCAAGTGCTTGTCCTGCCTACGGTTCCAGCCATTGCCCCGCTGGCTGCGACGCCGGTTGCGGAGCTGGAGATCTTCCGCGACCGGGCGCTCTCAATCCTGTGCATCGCCGGCATCGCAGGCCTGCCGCAGGTGACGATCCCCCTGGCCAGCCTCGACGGCGCCCCGCTCGGCCTGTCGATCATAGGTCCGGCCGGCAGCGACCGGGCGCTCGTGGACCTGGCCGGGCGAATTTCAGCGACGGATTGACTCAGTCGCCCATCGCCACGCCTTCGCGTCGCGGATCCGAACCGCCTTGGAGCTTGCCGTCCCGGATCGTTATCATGTTGATCCCGCTGGTCATTTCCGCCTGTCTTGCGGTCCAGCCGAGATCCTCCAGCGCGGAAATCCAGAGGTCGGCGCCGGGTACGTTCTCCACCTCGAAGGGGCCGTTGCGGCTGCCGAAATTGAACAGCGACGCGGCGGCCTGCGGATCGAGCCCCCAGTCGACATGGGCGACTATCGCCTTGATGACATAGGGGATTATGCGGCTCCCTCCGGGCGATCCGAGCACCATGGCGAGCTTACCGTCGGGGTCGAAGACGATGGTGGGCGCCATCGACGACCGCGGCCGCTTGCCGCCTTCGACCCGGTTCGCGATCGGATAGCCGTTCTCGTCTTCCGGCGCGAAGGAGAAATCCGTCAGTTCGTTGTTGAGGAGGAAGCCGTCGACGAACAGGCGGGAGCCGAAGGCCGACTCGATCGAGGCGGTCATGGAGACCGCGTTGCCGGCCGCGTCGACAACGGAAACCTGGGTCGTTCCAGGGGCTTCCTTCGTTCCATCCTTGCCGAAGGACCCGTCGGCGGCAGGCGGATTGCCGGGCTCGCGGACGCCGCCGGACCGCTTCGGATCGATCAGCGCGACGCGCCCGGCGATGTAGTCGGGGTTCATGAGGCCGGCGGGAACATCGACGAAGTCCGGGTCGGCGACATAGCGGTCGCGATCGGCGAAGGCGAGGTTCTCCGCGTTGCCGACGAGGTTCAGTGCGGCGGCGGTCGGGACCTGGCCGAGGTCGAATTTATCGAGATATTCCAGCGACATGGCAACTGCCAGGCCGCCCGATGACGGCGGCCCCATGCCGCAGACCCGGTAGCCGCGGTAGGTGCCGCAGACGGCCGGCCTTTCGACTGCCCGGTAGTTGGCAAGGTCGTCTGCCGTCAGTGTGCCAGGATTGTGCCAGGAGTGTGCCACCGCTGCGTCAATGTCCGCCGCGATCTCGCCAGTGTAGAAGGCCGCCGGACCGTCGTCGGCGATCCGCTCGAGCGTGTCGGCGTAGGCGCCGTTCTCGATGACCTGCCCGAGCAGCGGCGGACCGCCGTGGGGGGTAAGGAAGTATTCCTGTGCCTGCGGCGAGAACGCATCGGCGCCCATGCCGGCGACCAGGCCGCTCAGCCGCGGCGAAACGCCGAAGCCGTCGCGGGCGAGCGCGATCGCATCGTCGAACAGCCGGGCCCAGGGCAGCTTGCCGCCCTGGGCGTGGGCGGCATGCAGCATCGCCAGCAGGCCCGGAACTCCTACGGAGAGGCCGCCCGGCACCATTTCCGGCCAGGGATTGGGCTTGCCCTCTGCGTTCAGGAAGAGGTCGGGGGTGGCGGCGGCCGGTGCGGTCTCGCGGCCGTCCCAGGTAGTCAGGCGCCCCGAGGCGGCATCCCAGCTCACGAGGAAGGCGCCGCCGCCGAGGCCGGCCGACTGCGGCTCGACGAGACCGAGCACCATGATCGCGGCGATGGCCGCGTCGACGGCGCTGCCGCCGTCGCGCAGCGCCTTGAGGCCGGCCGCGCTGGCGAGCGGATGGGCGGTCACCACCATCTGTCTGTCCGCGGTGACCGGAGCGCGTTCGCCGCCGACGGTCGCAGGCTCCGGCGCGGCCCGGCTGAGAGTGTCGGCGGGGGCGGGAGACAGCCCGAGGAGAGGCAGGGCAAGCGCGAGCAGGACGGCGCAAATCGGGCGCATCGGCATTGCGAACTCCTTATCGTCGCAACCGCATCATCGTCGCGGTTGTCAGGCCAGGCGAACACGCGTCAGATAGGCGATCAAGTCAACGCGCGGGGCTTCGCGGGATGAGCGGTACCGGACACAGCCACATATTCCATCGCGACCTGAGGGCAAGCTATCCCGTCGCCGCTTCGGGCGAAGGATGCTGGCTGATCGACAGCAACGGCAAGCGCTATCTCGACGCCTCCGGCGGCGCCGCCGTTTCGTGCCTGGGCCACCTGCACCCGCGCGTCGTCGCGGCGATTCGGGAGCAGGCGGGCAAGCTCGAATTCGCGCACACCTCGTTCTTCACCACCGGGCCGGCTGAGGACCTTGCCGACTACCTGACGGCCCGGGCGCCGGCGGGATTCGGCCGGGTCTATTTCGTCTCCGGCGGCTCGGAGGCCAACGAAACGGCGCTGAAGCTGGCCCGCCAGATCCATGTCGAGCGGGGCGAGCCGCAGCGCGCCCGCGCTATCGCCCGCGAGCAGTCCTATCACGGCAACACCCTCGGCGTGCTGGCGCTGGGCGGCAATCCGGCGCGCAAGGAACTGTACGGCCCGATCCTCGGCCTGCCGGTCAGCCACATCGCGCCCTGCTATGCCTACCGCCACCAGCGCGAGGGGGAGGGCGAGGAGGCCTACGGGTTGCGCGCGGCGAAGGCGCTCGAAGACGAGATCCTGAGGGTCGGCCCGGAGACCGTGTCGGTGTTCTTTGCCGAAACCGTGGTCGGCGCAACGGCCGGCGCGGTGCCGCCGGCGCCGGGCTATTTCCGCGAGATCCGGCGGATCTGCGACCGGTACGGCGTGCTGATGGTGCTGGACGAGGTGATGAGCGGCATGGGCCGCACGGGAACGCTGTTTGCCTGCGAGCAGGAGGGCGCGGTGCCGGACATGATCACCACCGCCAAGGGGCTCGGCGCCGGCCACCAGCCGATCGGGGCGACGCTGGTGCGCGAAGACCTGGCCCGGGTGATCGAGGGCCACGACGGCGTGTTCCGGCACGGCCACACGTACATCGGCCACCCGATCGCCTGCGCGGCGGCGCTGGAGACCCAGAAGGTGATCGAGGAGGAGGGGCTGCTGGAGCGGGTCCGGACGGCCGGCGAGACGTTCAACGCGATGCTGTCGGCCCGGTTCGGCCAGAACCCGCATGTCGGCGACATCCGCGGCCGCGGGCTGTTCCGGGCAATCGAACTGGTGGCTGACAGGGACGACAAGACCCCGTTCCCGCGGGCGAAGGGCCTTGCCAACCGCATCCGGACGCACGCGATGGCAGCGGGTCTCGTCTGCTATCCGGGCAACGGCACGGCGGACGGCATCGACGGCGACCACGTGCTGCTGGCGCCGCCGTTCATCATCGACGACGACGAACTCGGCATTGTCGTCGACCGGCTCGACGCGGCGATCCGCCGGTCGCTGGACGAGGTTCGCGGCTGACCGCGGCGCGGGCCGCGGGCATTGGACGGGGGCAGGCAATGCACAACCGGCAGATCCTGGCGATGGGATATGCACTGACCGGGATTGCCGGGTGGGTCGACGCGCAGGGCTTCCTCGCCCTGCAGGGCGTGTTCGTCTCGTTCATGAGTGGCAACACGACGCTGCTCGGCCTGGCGGTGACGCCGGGTAACGCCTCCCAGGCAGGCCAGATCGCGCTGGTCATCGTGCTGTTTCTCGGGGGCGGCTTCGCGGGGGCCTTCGTGTCCGGGCTGGCCGGACGCTGGGCCATGCCCGCGGTGCTGGCCTCGGTGGCGGCGGTCCTGGCGGTCGCGATCGCACTGTCCGCCACCGGATCGACCTTGGCCGGAGCGGTGATCCTGGCGCTCGCCATGGGCATCCAGAACGCCGCGGCGGGGGCAGTCGGCCCGGTCAAGTCCGGAGCAACCTACGTGACGGGCACGCTGGTCAGCGCCGGCCAGGAGCTTGGCAGGATCGCCGGGGGCGGTGGTTCCGGCCGCATCTTCGCCGAGCACATGTCGCTCTGGCTCGCCCTGCTGGTCGGGGTCGCCGCCGGTGCCGTCGCCCACACCCAGGCGGGGCTCTGGTCACTGCTCGGGCCGGCCGCAGCGGCAACGGCCCTCGCCGCCTGCACGGCCGCGCCGCTTCTCCGGAGCTTCAATACGGAAGGCTCCTGACGCTCAGGCGCTCTTGCGGCGAGCGGCCTCGAAGATGCGCTCCTCGGCGACGCGGTCGGCGATGACGGCCGGCGAGACGCCCTCCGCGTCGGCGCGTTTCAGCACGAAGGAGAGCGTGGAATCGATGCGGGCGATGCGCTCCTTCATCTCGTCCGCGGTCATGCCCGGCCGCTCCGGGGCGATCGAGATGACGCCGCCGGCGTTCACCAGGTAGTCGGGCGCGTAGAGAATGTCGCGGGCGACCAGCGCGGCGGCGTCCCCGGGGGTGCGAAGCTGGTTGTTGGCGGCGCCGCAGACGACCTTCGCCCGGATCTCGGGGATCGTCGCCGCGTTGAGGCCGCCGCCGAGCGCGCAGGGTGCGAACAGGTCGGCGTCCGCGGCGTGAATTCGGTCCACGGGGGCAACGTCTGCGCCGCAGCGCGCGGCGACCTCGGCGACGCGGTCGGTATCGATGTCGGCGACGATCAGGCGGGCGCCGTCGGCGTGCAGCAGGGCGGCGAGCCGGCCGCCGACATGGCCGAGGCCCTGGACCGCGACGGTGAGACCTTCCAGCGAAGCGCGCCGGAACCGGTGCCGGACAGCCGCGCGGATGCCACAGAACACGCCCCAGGCGGTATAGGGGGACGGATCGCCAAGACCGGTGGCGCGGATGCCCCGGACATGACCGGTGCGCCGGGCGACGATTTCCATGTCGGCATCGGAAATGCCCACGTCTTCCGCCGTGATGTAGCGTCCGCCGAGCGTCTCGACGTGATCGCCGAAGGCCTCGAACAGGGCCTCGGACTTGTCGGTCCTCGGGTCGGCGACGATCACCGCCTTGCCGCCGCCATGCGGCAATCCTGCCAGCGCGTTCTTGTAGGTCATGCCGCGCGACAGGCGCAGGACGTCGTCGAGCGCCTCGTGACGCGAGGGATAGGACCACATCCGGCAGCCGCCGAGGGCGGGGCCGAGCGTGGTGTCATGGATGGCAACGATCGCTTCGACACCGGTCTTCGGATCGCGATAGATCGAAACGTGCTCGTGATCGTCAAAACTGGGATGAGTCCGGACCGCTCGATCGGTTTCGGAACTGAAGGTCGACATATCAATCCTCATGGCTTGGCAGTCCTGGCAAGAAGCCTGTTCGGGGCCGCGAGCTTCGACAGAAAATATAGGAGTGTCACACCGAAATTTCGTTTCGAATATTGCGGGAAAGGCTCTGAGTGCAGAAAATATCTTCTGAAATGGGAGATCCTGGAGTGGATCGTTCCTTCGGCGTTGCGTGCGCTGACCGGGCGGATGACGGCAGTCATCACCTTCCGGTCAATCGCGGCGAGATCACTTGCCCCGCCTGCCTACCGGAATCGCACCACGCTCAGGCCGTGATCGATACATGCAGGGCTTCGGCCTCGTTCCTATTCCCCGCCTCGCCCGGCAACGGGGACTGGAACACGGCGCGGTCGATCAGGATATCCCGCAGGAGGCCGTGCTCCTTCAGCATGCGGATTTTTCCCCTGGGCAGGGTCTTCGTCAGCGTGAAGAACCGGTGCAGCAGGCCTTGCCTGTCCTGCTCCTGCCGACGAGCGAACTCCGCGGCCTGCGCTTCCCGCTCCGGCCCCATTCCGAAATACAGCCCGTCCCGGGTGCGCCCCTGCCACTTGAGCTTCCAGGCGCCGAACTGCATGGCGTCGTGGTGCAGGATGAACAGCTCCGCCGCCGTCTGCTCCTCGCGCCAGGAGCCGTCACGCAGCGGCCTGTGCACGCCGATCCCCTCGAATCCGGTCCGGGCACGGAGAAACGACTTTCCGACCCTGTGGGCGAGAAAGCCGTCGCAACTGTACGCCGCGATGGGTGCGTAGATGCGTCGCGCGATCTGTTCCGTCGCGCTTGTCGGCAGAACCTTGTAGAGCGTGGCCGCGAATGGCCCACGGCGCACGTCACCCCGCACGTGTACCGCTTCGAGCGGCATCACCCTGACAACGTCGACGGTGTCGGGGAGGGATGCGAGATACGCGCGTACCTCCATGTCCCCGTAGAGCAACTCGTCGCCGTCGATCGGGATGAGCCAGTCGATCTTTGCCGCCCTGCAGGATTCAAGCGCAAGCTTCGTGTTGAGTTTCTGCCTGAGAAGGAAGTCGGTGCGGATGTCGCCGGCCCGTGGATCGACGGTCTTTGCGGTGCGCGTCCCCGCGTCGCCAGTCGTTGCGTAGCCAGTCGTTGCCTCGCCGGTCGTTGCGTTGCCGGTCGTTGCCTCGCCGGTCGTTGCGTTGCCGGTCAGGGCGGACCAGTGCGTCTCGTCGCAGCCGATGCACGTCACGAAGGGGAGGTGCGCCAACTCCGCGATCGCCGGATCGCCCGGATCGTCGAAGAACAGGAACAGGCGATCGGCTCCGAGCCGCGCATGATACCGCACGAAGGCGAGCGTGTTGTTGCGCGACTCCCTGAGGGTCGCACAGATCGCGAAGGTGGGACCCATCTCGCGGGAATTCTCGCAATGGTTCTCGGGCGGGCGGTACTGGTTCGGGCGGCCCGCGGTCGGCACAGTCGCCGCTCGTCCTGCCCTTCGGCGTGCGGCGGCTGTTCAACCCGGGACGCAGTTCAAGTCGAGGTTGCAGGACATCTATCAGGTCAATCCGGCAGGCCCAAGCCCGATCAGCCGGAGGGTGGCTCGTTCGCCAGAATCGGCAGCCCCTGCCACACAGTTCCAGGTGCGGCACAGAGGTATCGGCGACACTGCTTTTGACGGCGCGGCGCGATTGTCGAATATTAACTCCCGGGTGTGTTGAGTAGGGGATCATCGGTCGGGGTATTCCGGTCCCCGGGGCGGACATAAACGACGATCAGGCTGGGATCGATCCATGCGCGGTTTCGCAATCAGGACGTTATCGATTTTCATAATCGGGCTTGCGGTTACTGCGGGGCTCGCCATCGGCCCCACGGACGTCGCCGCGGCGCGGGAGATCGTGGAGACCGGAGACGACTACGGCTACGGCACGATCGTCATCAAGACGTCCGAGAAGCGGCTCTACTACTCGCTCGGCGACGGCAAGGCGATCCGGTACTCGGTCGCTGTGGGAAGTCCGCGCAACCAGTGGTTCGGAAGCACCTGGGTCAGCGAAAAGAAGGAACATCCCGGCTGGACGCCGACGCCGAGCATGCGCTCGCGCAACCCGCGCCTGCCGAAATACGTCGCGCCGGGGCCGAACAACCCGCTCGGGGTGCGCGCGCTCTATCTCGGCTGGACGGCCTACCGCATCCACGGCACCAACGCGCCGGGATCGATCGGACAGGCGGTATCGAACGGCTGCATAAGGATGTTGAACGAGGACGTGGTCGACCTGTTCGAGCGCGTCCATATCGGCGCGCCGGTGATGGTCCTCCGCTGAGGCAGTTCCGGCGCTTCGCCAAGCCCGGAGTTGCCGGCACGGTTTCGCCGCCGGGATCGTTCCGCCACTCTTTCGCCGATATCGTGCAGTTAGCAGGTACGGGAAACGCGACGTGAACGGCAGGCATAGACGAGAGGGAGTGTCGTTGGCGCTCTGGCTGATCGCATTCGCATCGGCGGTGACGGGCGGCCCGGCGGAAGCGCATCCCCACCTGTGGATCGAAAGCCGGTCCGACGTCCTGTTCGACGCCGAGGGTGCAATCACGGCAGTGCGCCACACCTGGACCTTTGACGAAATGTACAGTGCGTATGCCATCCAGGGGCTCGATTCGGACGGCGACGGCATGCTGTCGCGACGGGAACTGGAACCGGTCAACGAGGCCAACGTGGAGTCGCTTGCCGAATACGAGTACTTCACCTTCCTCAGGGTCGTTTCGGACGATCCGGTCCAAGCGAGTTTTTCCGCGCCCACCGACTCCTGGACCGAATTCGATGGCTCGGTGCTGTCCTTCCAGTTCACGCTGCCGCTCGAGGAGCCGATAGACCCGGCCCGATTCAAGACCGGCATCGACGTGTTCGACCCGGCCTATTTCGTCGGCTTCACGTTCGCAGACGACAATCCGGTCCGTCTGGTCGACGCGCCGGAGGCCTGCCGGTCGAGGACCGGACGGGCCAGGGGCTTCGACGAGGCGATCGCCGGCAAGCTCGCGCAGATCCCCGCAACGGGGGAACTGCCACCCGATCTCCTCGATCTCACCGTCACCAACGCCAACACCATCCGCGTCATATGCAACTAGGCCTGCCCTCCGCCCCGGCGACCGTCCTCGTCATCTCGCTGCTGCTTGCGCCGACGGTGGGGATCGCGCATCCGCACGTGTGGGTCGACAGCCGCTCCGACATCCTGTTCAACGACGCCGGTTCGATCTCCGGCATCCGCCACGCCTGGACCTTCGACGAGATGTTCTCGGCCTACGCGATCCAGGGGCTGGACGAGGACAACGACGGCAAGCTGTCGCGCGAGGAACTGCAGCCGCTGGCGCAGGTCAACGTGGAGTCCCTCTACGAATACGACTACTTCACCTTTCTCGGGGTGATCGGCGTCGACGAGATCTACGGGGTGTTCCAGGATCCGGTCGACTACTGGCTCGACTACGACGGCGTCCGGCTGACCCTCAACTTCACGCTTCCGCTGACCGAGCCGTTCGACCCGAAGCAGGGCGAGACCGCGATCGAGGTCTACGATCCGACCTATTTCATCGACTTCCAGCTTGCCGAAACCGATACCGTCATGCTCGTCAACGCACCGCGGGGATGCGCGCCGCAGTTCGAGCGCGCCGAAGGCTTCGATCCGGCGACCGCCGCGATGCTCGCGCAGATTCCGCCCGACGTGACGGACCTTCCGCCCGAGATCCTCGGCCTGACCGAGATCAACGCCAACACCATCCGCGTCATCTGCGGATGACCCGCACCGACCACCGGCGCCTGATTGTCGCGATCGTTCTGACGGCGGTCGCGATGGCCCTTGCGCCGGAGATCGCCTCGGCGGCCAGTCCGTTCGGCGTCGCGCGGCCGGAGGCCTCGGTCGCCGTCCAGTCCGGTCCGCTGGCCGGCATGTTCGCGTGGATCGCGGCGAAGCAGTCGGCCTTCTACCAGGGCCTTTCGGGGCTGGTGACCGCGTTCAAGACCGACGGCACCGCCGCCTGGGCGCTGATCGGCCTGTCGTTCCTCTACGGACTGTTCCACGCCGCCGGACCGGGGCACGGCAAGGTCGTGATCACCTCCTACCTGGTCGCCACGGGCGAGACGCTGCGGCGCGGCGTCGTGCTGGCCTTCATGTCGGCCTTCGCCCAGGCGATGACGGCGATCGCGCTGGTCACGGTGATGACGGTGCTGCTCAGCGCGACCAGCTTCGCCATGACCCGGGCGACAGGGCTGGTCGAGATCGCCAGCTACGCGCTGATCGCCCTGATCGGGGCGGCGCTGGTCTACAGGAAGGGCGCGGCGCTGCTGGCGCGGGTGCCGGTCTTCGGCCCGCAGACCGCGGCGGCCGGAGGACCTGCTCACGGCCACGTCCACGTCGGCCAGGCGCATGGGCACCATCACCACGATCATGCGGTCGCGCGCGGGCACGTTCACGGTCCCGACTGCGGCCATTCGCACGGGCCCGATCCCGCCGACCTGACCGGGCCGTTCTCGCTCAGCCGGGCCTGGACGGCGGTGCTGGCGGTGGGGCTCAGGCCGTGCAGCGGAGCGATCATCGTGCTGGTGTTCGCGTTCGCCCAGGGCGTCTACGGGATCGGCATCGCGGCGGCGCTGGCGATGGCGGCCGGGACCGGCATGGCGGTCGGCCTGCTGGCCGGCATCGCGGTCGGCGCGCACGGGTTCGCCGCACGGATGGCCGACAGCGGCAACGGCTGGGCGGCGGCGGGCCTGCAGGCGGCCGAGTTCCTCGCCGCGCTGGCCGTGTTCGGCTTCGGCCTGCTGCTGCTCGGCGGCGCCTTGCAGGGCGGCATCTGAGCGGAGGCCGGCGGCGCTCAGGGGCCAGTCGGCGCTATTTGCGTTCCGCTCCCAGCTCGATCGGCTGGCCGTGCGGGGTGGCGCGGGCGGCGCGGTCCCAGGCGGCCTGGCGGTCGGCGCGCTCGGGCTCGGGAACGACGCCCTTGCGGTCGAGGATCGTCTCCAGCGCCTTCAGCCAGGCCGAGTAGTAGTCCTCGTCCCCCGAGGCGCCGGGGCCCATGGCGGCGATCTCGGCGCCGAGCGTCTCGGCCCATTCGCTCCAGGTGAATATGCCGCGGGAGTTGAGCGCGACGGCGAGCGCGAAGGCCTGGGCATGCCAGGGCTCGGCGAAGACCGGACCGTCGGCGTCGCGCGGCAGCCCGGGAAGCGCCGCCAGAGCCTCGTCGACCTCAGGCCGGGTCAAGGTAGGGTTCCCACAGGTCGACATGGACGCTGTCGCCGGGGGCTGCGTCCTCGCCCCACAGGTCGCGGGCGGAGAAGCGCACCGAGTAGACCCATTGCGGCCGTTCGCCGAGCCCGTGCGCATGGGCATCGGGGAAGATGTGGCAGCCGTGCACGCGGGCGATGGTGCCGGGATGGCCGCGCACGTAGCGGGGCAGGCGGGTATGGCCCTGCGGATTGATGTTGCGGGCGCGGACGGCGTCGCCGGGCGAAAACAGCGCGGCGGCCTGCGGCGGGCGGTCGACCGGGCCGCCCTTCGCCATGGTCGCGGGAACGTCCTCGGCCCTGAGGATGCGCGCCACCGGCCGTGCCGGACCGGAGGGCCTGCCGGCCTCGATCTCGTCGGCCGTCACCAGCCCGGCTTCGCCGAGCAGCCTCTCGATGCCGGCCAGCCAGATCTGGTAGTAGCTCGACGACAGGTACAGGGCCGGCGGCAGGCTCTCGCGGGCATGCCGGGACATGTCGAGATTCCAGCCGCCGGGGGCGGAGACGGCAAGCGTCAGCGCGAAGGCGCGGCGCTCCCAGTCGGCATGGAAGACCGGTTCGTCGGGCTCCGGCGCGACGGGACCGAAGTCCTGCATGCCGCCCATGTCGTGGACGCCGTTCACTGGAGCAGTCCCTCCTTGCGGGCCTCGTCGGGGGACAGGGCAAGGCCGGTGCCGATCATCGAATCGCGGGTGACGAGGGCGGCCAGCGCCTCCTCCGTCATGCCCTCGGTGCCGTCGGGGCGCATCGGTATCACCAGGTAGCGGACCTCCGCCGTCGAATCCCAGACCGAAATGCTCACCTCCTCCGACAGCGTCACGCCGAATTCGGAGAGGACGCCGCGCGGGTCGATCACCGCGCGCGAGCGGTAGGGCGGCGACTTGTACCAGACCGGCGGCAGGCCGAGCACCGGCCACGGATAGCAGGAGCACAGGGTGCAGACGACCATGTTGTGGGTCGCCGGCGTGTTCTCGACGGCCACCATGTGCTCGCCCTGCCGCCCGGCGAAGCCGAGCTCGGCGATCGCCGCGGTCGCATCGGTACGCAGGCGCTCCAGGTAGCCCGGGTCGGACCAGGCCCTGGCGACGACGCGGGCGCCGTTCCTGGGACCGACCTTGTGCTCGTAGGTGTCGACCAGCGCGTCGAGCGCGGCGGGATCGACATAGCCCTTCTCGACCAGCAGCGATTCCAGCGCCCGGACCCGAAGCGCGGTCGGCGACAGCTCCGAGCCCTCGTGGCCATGGGCATGGCCATGGAGGTGGTCGTGATCGTGGTGATGATGATCGGCGGACACGGCAAATCCTCACAACAGCTTGTCTGCGACGATCCTAGACAGGCGGCGGCCCGCGGGCCAGTGTTTCGGCAGTCAGGAGGGCACCGCCATGACGCTTCGGGGAATAACGGCTTGCGTGTTCGATGCCTACGGCACGCTGTTCGACGTGCACGCGCCGGTCGGCCGGGTGGCCGCCTCGCTCGGCGACGGCGCGGACGCGGTCTCGAAGATGTGGCGCGACAAGCAGCTGCAATACACCTGGCTGCGCAGCCTGATGGGCGCCCATGCCGATTTCAGGACCGTCACCGAAGAGGCGCTCGACTACGCGCTGGCGGCGAACGGGATTTCGAACCGGGACCTGCGCGACCAACTGCTCGACCTCTACATGCGGCTCGACGCCTATCCGGACGCGCGGCGCTGCCTGGAGGCGCTGAAGGCTGCCGGAAAATCCACCGCGATCCTGTCGAACGGGTCGCCCGAGATGCTGGATGCGGCCACTGCCTCGGCCGGGCTGAGGGATCATCTCGACCATGTGCTGTCGGTCGAAAGCGTCGGCATCTACAAGCCGGACCGCCGCGTCTACCAGCTCGCCGTCGACGCGCTGGGCGTCGAGCCGGCCGCGATCTGCTTCGTGTCGATGAACCCGTGGGACGCCAGCGGCGCCGCCTATTTCGGCTTCCAGGTCGCCCGGCTGAACCGCCTCGGCGTGCCGCCCGACAACCTGCCGGGGACGCTCGCCGCCGAGATCAGGACCCTCGACGAGGTGCCGCCGCTGGTTGCGTGAGCGGGGGACGGTCGCCCGATCCGGGGCGACACAAGCCGGCGCCGCAGCCCCTCACCCGGCCCTCCGGGCCGACCTCTCCCCACGGGAGAGGTGGAGGTCTGCGCGAGTGGACCCGGCTCCTGCCAAATGGCATTCACACACCCGTTTCGCCTTAGGCCAAATGGCGCAACCCGGCGCTGACGGTCACCTCTCCCGGGGGGAGAGGTCGCCGCGTAGCGGCGGGTGAGGGGTGCGGTCCCGGTTGGGGGCACCCGTCTCAGGCGCCGCCTCCTACTCCGCGGCGGCGCCGTAGGCGGTGCGGTTGCCGCGGATGGCTGCGCCGAAGGCCTCGAACAGCTTGCGCGAGGTCGAGTCGCTGCCGGCCCAGTATTCGGGGTGCCACTGGACACCGAGGGCGAAGCCCGTCGCATCGCGTACCGAAACCGCCTCGATGGTGCCGTCCTCGGCGGTCGCCTCGACCTCCAGTCCGTCGGCGAGCCGGCCGATCGCCTGGCGGTGCAGCGAATTGACCTGGACGGGACCGGCGCCGAGAATTTCCGAAAGCCGGCCGCCGGGCCGGATGTCGATGCGCTGGCGAATCGCGAAGCGCTCGTCCTGGATCGTCGAATCGGGCGCGCGGTGGTCCATGCGGTCTGGCAGATCCTGGATCTCGGTGACGATCGAGCCGCCGAGCGCGACGTTCAGCTCCTGATAGCCGCGGCAGATGGCGAACATCGGCACGCCGCGCTCGAGCGCCGCGCGGATCAGCGGCAGGGTGGTGGCGTCGCGGGCCTCGTCGAAGGGCTCGTAGGCGGGTGTCGGAGCCTCGCCGTAGTTGCCCGGATGAACGTTTGACCGGCTGCCGGTCAGGAGCAGGCCGTCGGCGCGCTCGAGGATGGCGGAATAGTCGAGCTCGCCGCCGAGCGCCGGGATGACGACCGGCATGGCACCCGACACGCGGGCGACCGCCTCGAGATACTGCGCGGCGCAGGCGTGCCAGCGATAGCCCTCGAAGGTCTTGAGGTCCGCCGGCACCGCGACGAGCGGCCGATCTCCCGACATGTCCCAGGCGCCTGATGTCATTTTCCGGTTTTCCTCATGATCGATCGCCGGCCGCGAACGGCCACGACAATTTGCCGATTTGCACAAAATATACTCATTCTCGCGCCGGCTTTACACTACCGCAACGGTAAAGACCTCATTTTGGTTGCCCCGATGGTCGCACTTGTTTTGTAGAACAGGCTGCGCTTTAAATCGGCTCATCGTCGCGCCGACAGACCATTCGGACGGCGCTGCCGGGTGGGCGACCGACAAATGGGGGGCCTGATCCGGTCGGCAACAACCACAAGTCACTGTTTGGGAGGTATCATTCATGGATCGTCGTTCATTTCTGACCAGGGCCGGCATCGGCGGCGCCGCCGCCGCAACGGCCGCCGCCGCGTTCCCGGCGCCCGCGATCTCGCAGGGCAACGTGGAACTGAAAATGGTCACCACCTGGCCGAAGAATTTCCCCGGTCTGGGAACCGGCGCGCAGCGCGTCGCAGACCGCATCACCGCGCTGACCGATGGTCGGATCACGGTCAAGCTGTTCGCCGCCGGCGAGCTGGTGCCGGCATTCGAAGCGTTCGACGCCGTGTCGCAGGGCACCGCCGACATGTATCACGCGGCGGACTACTACTGGATCGGCAAGCATCCGGCATATGCGTTCTTCTGCGCGGTCCCCACGGGGATGACCTATGCCGAGCAGAGCGCCTGGGTGGGCTACGGCAACGGCCAGGACCTGTGGGACGAACTGGGCAGCGGCTTCAACATCAAGTCGCTTCTGTGCGGCAATACCGGTACCCAGATGGCGGGGTGGTTCAAGAAGGAAATCACCAACCTGGAGGACATCAAGGGGCTCAAGTTCCGGATTCCCGGCCTCGGCGGCGAACTGATGCGGCAGATTGGCGTCAACGTCGTGAATCTTCCCGGCGGCGAAATTTTCCCGGCGCTTCAGTCGGGCGCAATCGACGGTGCCGACTGGGTGGGGCCCTGGAACGACCTGGCTTTCGGCTTCTACAAGGTCGCCAAGTATTATTACTATCCGAACATGTCGGAAGGCGGGGCGGCACTCGGCCTCGGCATCAACAAGGGCGTCTGGGACAAACTGTCCGCCACCGATCAGGAGGTGTTCAAGGCGGCGGCCGCAGCCGAGAACAGCCTGACCTATGCGGACTTCAATGCGAACAATTCGCGCTCGCTGAACACGCTCGTAGACGAACACGGCGTCACCCTCGGCCACTTCCCGGACGACATCATCGATGCCTTGGGCGAAGCAGCTCCCGGCGTGCTGGAGTCGGCGGCGACCGATGACCTGGGCAAGCGGATTCTCGCCGACTACACCAAGACCCGGGACGATATCCGGGAATGGAGCCAGATCGCCGAGCCGGTCTACATCCAGGACAGGGCACGGGTCCTGGGCTAGTCGCACTCAATCGCCAGATTCGGCGGGCGGCGCGGACCAAAGGGGTTCGCGCCGCCTCGTACGGTGCCCAATGCGCGCTATCGCGAACTCCATCGACTGGTTCAACGAACGCATCGGGCGCACGGTGGCGTGGTTGGCCCTGCTGATCGTGCTCGTGCAGTTCCTGATCGTGATCGGCCGCTACGTGTTCGGCATCGGCTCGATATGGCTCCAGGAGCTGATCACCTACATGTTCGGCTTCATATTCATGCTCGGCGCCGCCTACACGCTGAAGCATGACGGTCACGTGCGGGTCGACATCTTCTACCGGGAGGCGCCGGCGCGCACCAAGGCGATCATCAACCTGGTCGGGTCGCTGGTCTTCCTGATCCCGATCTGCCTGCTGATACTCTGGATCGCCTGGCCCTACGTCATGCAATCCTGGGCAGTCTGGGAAGGGTCCACGGAGGCAAGCGGCATCCCCGCGCGCTATCTG
The DNA here is from genome assembly GCF_037855135.1 of Microbaculum marinum. NCBI lineage: Bacteria > Pseudomonadati > Pseudomonadota > Alphaproteobacteria > Hyphomicrobiales > Tepidamorphaceae > Microbaculum > Microbaculum marinum. The sequence goes on along the minus strand of NZ_JAZHOF010000009.1, from coordinate 91,990 downwards.
CAGAAGACGGCCATTCTCGCGTTTGCCGTCCTGATGGCGCTGCAGGGGCTGTCGATGGCGTTCCGGTCGATCCTTGCCCTCCGCGGCGATCAGCGGGAACTCGACACCCTGTCGGGCGGGTCGGACTGATGGGGCCGCTCGCGCAATCCCTCGACATCCTGATGTTCGTGGTCGTCTGCTTCGTGCTGATGGCCGGCTTCCCGGTTGCCTTCACGCTCAGTGGGGTCGCGCTGTTCTTCGGGGTGGTCGGCTACCTGGCGGGCGTCTTCGACCTGTCGTTCTTCCTGGCGTTCCCGCAGCGCATCTTCGGCACCATGACGAACGAGGTGCTGATCGCGGTGCCGCTGTTCGTGTTCATGGGGGTGATGCTCGAGCGGTCGAAGGTCGCCGAGGAACTGCTGGAGACGATGGGCCGCCTGTTCGGCAAGATGCGCGGCGGTCTCGGCATCTCGGTGACCATCGTCGGCATGCTGCTGGCCGCCTCCACCGGCATCGTCGGGGCCACAGTGGTGACGATGGGGCTCCTGTCGCTGCCGACCATGCTGCGCTACGGCTATTCGCCGCGGCTCGCCACCGGCGCGATCGCTGCCTCGGGCACGCTCGGCCAGATCATCCCGCCGTCGATCGTCCTCGTCATTCTCGGCGACCAGCTCTCCAACGCCTACCAGAAGGCCCAGCTCGACATGGGCATCTTCTCGCCCGAGACGGTGTCTGTCGGCGACCTGTTCGCCGGCGCACTGATACCGGGCCTGGTGCTGGTCGGCATGTACATGATCTACCAGATACTGATGGCGGTGTTCCGGCCGGAAACCTCGCCCGCGATGCCGGCGGCGGACGCCGGCGACGTCGGGCTCGGCAAGATCCTGCACGCGCTGCTGCCGCCGATCCTGCTGATCATCGCGGTGCTCGGATCGATCCTGGCGGGCATCGCGACGCCGACGGAAGCCGCAGCGGTCGGCGCGATCGGCGCCATCCTGCTGGCCGGCTACCGGATCGACGAGACCCGGCCGTGGCCGATCTACATCGCCGCCCTGTCGCTGATCGGCGTGCTGCTGCTCACCGGATACATGGATCTTCGCGTGGCGCGCACGGAGATCCCCGACGCCGACATGGTCGGCATCTGGGTGGCGGCAGCCCTCTGCATCGGCGTCGCCTGCGGGCTGGCGATCTCGCTGGTGCGGGTGTTCCGCGGCAACGTGCTCGTGCCGGTGATGCGGACGACGACGCAGATCACCTCGATGGTCTTCGTCATCCTCATCGGCGCGGCGCTGTTCAGCCTGGTGTTCCGGGGACTGGGCGGCGAGGAACTGGTGCACGAGGTGCTGACCGGCATGCCGGGCGGCGCGCTGGGCGCGATGATCTCGGTCATGCTGCTGATGTTCGTGCTCGGCTTCTTCCTCGACTTCCTGGAGATCGTGTTCGTGGTGGTGCCGCTGGTGGCGCCGATCCTGCTGATGCTGGAGATGCCCGACGGCTCGAACATGAGCCCGGTCTGGCTCGGCATCATGATGGCGATGAACCTGCAGACATCGTTCCTGACGCCGCCGTTCGGCTTTGCCCTGTTCTACCTGCGCGGGGTCGCGCCGGCGAGCATACGCACCATGGATATCTACCGGGGCATCATCCCGTTCGTGCTGATCCAGCTGATCGCGCTGATCGTGCTGTGGTATGTGCCCTCCCTTGCAACATGGCTACCGAAGGTGGTGTACGGCGGATGACGACAGCGACTGACCTTTTCGATCTTTCCGGCAAGACGGCTCTGGTGACCGGAGCCTCGAGCGGGCTTGGCTGGCGGTTCGCCGAGGTGCTCGCCGAGAACGGCGCCAGCGTGGCGCTGGCGGCGCGCCGCACCGACCGGCTGGAAACGCTGAAGGGGCGGATCGAGGAGGGCGGCGGCAAGGCGGTCGCGGTGGCCATGGACGTGACCGACCAGGCCACGATCACCGCGGCCTTCGACCTCGCCGAGCAGGCGATCGGCCCGATCGACATCGTCGTCAACAATGCCGGGATGGCGATCGAGGAAATGCTCGTCGACATGACGGCGGAGCAGTGGCGAAAGGTTCTCGGCACCGATCTCGACGGCGTCTTCTACGTCGGCCAGGAGGCGGCCCGCAGGATGCAGGACCGCGGCACCGGCGGCTCGATCGTCAACATCGCCTCGGCGATCGCGTTCAAGGTCGGCAAGACGCTCGGCGCCTACGCCGCCGCCAAGGCCGGCGTCGTGCAACTCACCAAGGCGATGGCGCTCGAGCTTGCCGGCGCGAACATCCGCGTCAACGCGATCTGCCCGGGCTATATCGAGACCGAGATCAACAGCGCCTTCTTCGCCACCGAGCGCGGCCAGCAGATGATCCAGCGGATGGTGCCGATGAAGCGGCTCGGCGATCCGGGCGACCTCGACGGCGCTCTGCTGCTGTTTGCCTCCGGCGCCGGCGCCTTCACCACCGGCGCCTCCCTGGTTGTCGACGGAGGACTGGTTCTCTAGCTCGGCCAGCCGCCGGGCGGAACCGGCCGGGCGGCGTCGGCGTTTATCCCCTTGTTCAATCAGCCAAGGGAGCCGGACGGATGCCCGCCAAATCGAAAGCCCAGCAGAAGGCCGCGGGAGCGGCGCTGTCTGCAAAACGCGGCGATACCAAGGTCTCCAGCCTGCAGGGCGCATCGAAGGAAATGTACGATTCGATGAGCGAGAGCCAGCTCGAGGATTTCGCCGAGACCAAGCGCAAGGGCAAGCCCGAGCACAAGTCAAAGTCCGACTGAGCGACGTTCCCGCCGCTCAGCCGCAGAGGCCGGGTCTTGCCGGGAACGGCCGGAGCGGCGATTGTCCCGCCCCGATATCGGGGAAACGAACGGGACATCGACGGGAACGCGAATGGACTTCACGCTTGACCCTGCCTTCGACGACCTGCGCCTGATGGTGCGCAGGTTCGTCGCCGACCATATCGTTCCGCTCGAGGACGATCGCGCCAACTACAACGAATTCGAGAACATCCGCCTCGATCTGCGCGACCGGATGCGCGGCAAGGCGAGGGACGCCGGGATCTACGCCCCGCAGATGCCGAGGCAGCGCGGCGGGCTGGGCCTGCCGATGGTCGGGCAGGCGGCCTTCTACGAGGAGGCCAACCGATCGATCTTCGGCCCCTCCTGCCTCAACTGCGCCGCACCCGACGACGGCAACATGCGGCTCCTGTCGATGGTCGCCCGCGACGACCAGAAGGACCGGTGGCTGCAGCCGATCATCGACGGTCAGGTGAACTCCTCCTTCGTGATGACCGAGCCCCATCCCGGCGGCGGCTCCGACCCCGGCATGATCCAGACCAGCGCCGAAAGGTCGGGCGACAAGTGGATCGTGCACGGCCGCAAGTGGTTCATCTCAGGCGCGGCGGTGGCGAAGCACTTCATCCTGGTCGCCCGCACCGACCCTAATCCGGACGAGACGCGCCGGCACCTGACCGCCTTCCTGTTCCACGCCGACCAGCCCGGCTGGCGGATCGTCCGGCGCATAGACAACATGGGGCCGGACGAGCACGGCGGCGTCTGCGAGCTCGAGTTCAACGGGCTCGAGATCCCCGACGAGAACCGGCTGATGGAGGTCGGCGACGGGCTCAAGGCGACGCAGATCCGCCTCGGCCCGGCGCGGCTGACCCACTGCATGCGCTGGCTCGGCCTGTCGAAGCGCTGCATGGAGATCGCCGCCGAATATACATCCCGCCGCGAGGGCTTCGGTATCCGGCTGGCGGACCGCGAATCGGTGCAGCTGAAGATGGGCGAACTGGCGCACGCCATCCAGATCGGCCGGCTGCTGGTCATGCACGCCGCCTGGAAGCTCGACCAGGGCGATTTCGCCCGCAAGGAGGTGTCGATGGCGAAGGTCCACGTCGCCGACACGCTGCACAAGGCGTCCGACGTCGCCATCCAGCTCAACGGCGCGCGGGGCTATTCCAAGGACACGGTGCTCGAATGGATCTACCGCTATGCGCGCTGCGCCCGCATCGTCGACGGCGCCTCGGAGGTCCACAACATGGTGCTGGCCCGGTTCTACGGGAAGGAAGGGCAGGACTTCTGGAACTGGGGCGGCTAGCATCCCGCCGCGACACCGGCTGCGAGTTGAAGGAGCCCAGATGAGCGACACGCCTTCCGGCCAGGCCTACCGCATGCCCGCGGAGTGGACCCGGCATCGCCGCACCTGGATGGCCTGGCCGTGCAATCCCACCCTGCTCGAGGGGATCGGGCCGCAGAAGGCCTTTGCCGCCTGGGCGTCCGTCGCCAACGCGATCGCCGATTTCGAGCCGGTGGTCATGGTGGTGCCGCCGGGCCGGACCGAAGAGGCGCGTCGATACCTGTCGGCGGCGGTGGAGACCGTCGAGCAGCCGCTCGGCGATTCCTGGATGCGCGACTTCGGGCCGACCTTCGTCATCGCCGACGACGGCACCCTGGCGGGCGTCGACTGGACGTTCAACGGCTGGGGCGGGCGCACCTTCCCGGAGGCCTCCGCCGATGCCGAGGTGGCGGCATTCGTCTGCCGGCAGGCCGGGGCAGAGCGGCTACCCTCGAAGCTCGTCAACGAGGGCGGCGGCATCCACGTCGACGGCGAGGGGACGCTGCTGCTGACCGAGAGCGTGCAGCTCAACCGCAACCGCAATCCGAGCTGGACGCGCGAGGAGATCGAGGCGGAGCTGCATCGCCGGCTCGGCACCGAGACGGCGATCTGGCTGCCGCGCGGACTGGTCGCAGACACCTCCGCGTTCGGCACCGACGGTCACATCGACACGCTGGCCTGCTTCGTCCGGCCGGGCGTGGTGGTCGCCCACGGCCAGCCCGACCCGGGGCATCCCGACCACGAGACGTCGCGCGAGAACATCGAGATCCTGAAAGGCTCGACCGACGCGAAAGGTCGGCGGCTCGAGGTCATCGTCCTCGACGCGCCGGCCGAGCGCTATCTCGACGGCGAGCCGCTGTCGTGCTCCTACGTCAACTTCTCGTTCGTCAACGGCGGTGTCGTGCTGTGCGGCTTCGACGACCCGAAGGACGCGGAGACGGTGGCGATCTTCGAGCGGCTGTTCCCCGACCGGCGCATCGTCCAGGTGCCGGCGACGCCGATCTTCGAGGGCGGCGGCGGCATCCACTGCATCACCCAGCAGGAGCCGGCGGTCGAGGCGCCATGACCCCCGCCTGGCGCCTCGTCGTCGCCGGCGCGCTGGCGCTGGGCATCGGGCTCGGCATCGGGCGGTTCTTCTACACGCCGATGCTGCCGCTGATGCAGCAGGAATACGGCTTCGATCCGGCGGTCGCCGGGCTGATCGCGTCGGCGAACTTCGCCGGATACCTGGCCGGCTCGCTGGCGGGCTCGCTGCTGCGACCGGGGCCGGTGCGGCTGCAGGCGTTCCGGATCGGACTGGTGATCAGCGCGCTGTCGACGCTGGCCATGGGGATGACCGACGACGTGACGGCGTGGCTGGTGCTGCGGGCGATCGGCGGCATCGCCAGCGCCTTCGTGATGATCGCGGTCGCCGCCTTCGTCGCCGAGGCGCTGGCGCCGGTGAGTGAGACCGGCCGCATCGCCTGGATGTTCTCCGGCGTCGGCTTCGGCATCGCCCTGTCGGGGCTGCTTACGGAGTTCTTCGGGTCGCAGGTTAGTTCCTCGACGATGTGGTACATCGCCGGCGGTCTGTGCGTGCTTGCATTGCCATTCGTGCTCGCCGAAATGGGCGACAGGACGCTGCAGGCCTCGCCGAAGCGGCCGCACCGCCGACGCCGCGAGCCGCGGCCGCTGCCGCTGGTGCCGCTGCTCATCAACTACACCTGCGAGGGGCTCGGCTATTCGGTCTTCGCCACCTTCATCGTCGCGATCATCAAGTCGCGGCCCGAACTGGCCCATATCGGCGACTGGTCGTGGGTGATCGTCGGGCTGACGGGGGTGCCCAGCATGCTGCTGTGGGCGGCGGCGGCGGAGCGGATCGGCTATGCCGTCGCGCTGGCGGTCGCGTTCGCGGTGCAGATCGTCGGCGTGCTGCTGCCGGCCTTCAGCGATTCCGGCGGCGTGGCGCTGCTCGCGGCCGCCCTGTTCGGCGCCACCTTCATGTCGATCACCATGCTGACCCTGCCGCTCGGCCGGCACGGCGCCGGCGGCCGCGGCTTCGCCATCCTGACGGCCGGCTGGGGCGCCGGGCAGATGATCGGGCCGCTGGTCACGGGCTACATGGTCACGGCGGGATACGACTACCATATGGCACTGGTCGCCTCGGCCGCGGTGCTGGGCTTCGGCCTCGTCGTGCTGCTGGCGGCGATGGCGTTCCGCGGGCCGGGTGTCGCATCGGACGGGAGATCCGCAGCATGAAACGGTGCAGAGCCGAGAACGGAAAGGTCGCCAGATGAGAGAAGTCACCGTCGCCGCCACCCAGATGGCCTGCAGCGACGACGTCGACCGGAACGTCGCGCGGGCCGAGGCCCTGATCCGCGAGGCGGCGGCGCTCGGCGCCAACATCATCCTGATCCAGGAGCTGTTCGAGGGCCTGTACTTCTGCCAGGACGAACTGCCCGAGCACTTCTCGCGCGCCCGGCCGGCCGACGGCCATCCGACGATCCGGCGCTTCCAGGAGCTGGCGCGGGAGCTCGGCGTCGTGCTGCCGGTCTCCTTCTTTGAGCAGGCCAACACCGCCCACTACAATTCGCTGGCCATGGTCGACGCGGACGGCAGCGTCCTGGGGCTCTACCGCAAGACCCACATTCCCCAGGGGCCGGGCTACGAGGAGAAGTTCTACTTCAACCCCGGCGACACCGGGTTCCGGGTCTGGGACACGAAATACGGCAAGGTCGGCGCGGGCATCTGCTGGGACCAGTGGTTTCCCGAATGCGCCCGGTCGATGGCGCTGATGGGCGCGGAGATCCTGCTCTATCCGACCGCGATCGGGTCGGAGCCGGCCGACCCGGACTGGGATTCGATGCGCCACTGGCAGACGGTGATGTGCGGCCACGCCGGCGCCAACCTGATGCCGCTCGTCGCCTCCAACCGGATCGGCGCGGAGGCCGGCAAGCGCGGCACCTCGATGACGTTCTACGGCTCCTCCTTCATTGCCGACTGGATGGGCCAGAAGGTTGCCGAGGCCGACCGCGAAACCGAGACCGTCCTGACGGCGACCTTCGATCTCGACGAGATCAGGGGCTACCGGGCGGGCTGGGGCGTGTTCCGCGACCGGCGCCCGGAGATGTACGGGACGCTGATGACGCTCGACGGGCAACGGTAGCGGCGGCTGCGCCGCCGCCCCCCTCACCCGCATCGCCAGGGCGATCCGACCTCTCCCCGCCGGGGAGAGGTGGGCGCGGGCTGCGACGGTGGGGGAATCGGAAAAGCATATGTTTGCGGCGAGATCCAACTTCTCCCGTGGGGAGAGGACGGGCCGCAGGCTCGGGTGAGGAGATGGGGCCAACCGTTTGCCACCGCTGGAAACCCCGGGCGCACAAGGAGGTAGCCCGGATGCAGCGAAGCGCAATCCGGGAACGGCGGATGCGCGCGGGGAGGATTCCCCGGATTACGCTTCGCTCCATCCAGGCTACGGGCCGGCAGCACGCAACGGAGCCGTAGCGGCTCCTGCGTTGGCACCCCCTCACCCGGATCGCCGGTGCGATCCGACCTCTCCCCGCCGGGGAGAGGTGGGTGACTGCCGCGGGGGATTGGGAAGATCGGAAGCTCATGGATTTGCGGCGAGCTCCTACCTCTCCCATGGGGAGAGGTCGGGCCGAAGGCCCGGGTGAGGGGATTGGACCTTCCGTATGCCGCCGCTGCAGGCCTCGGGCTACTTGCTGGTGTGCGTGAGGAGGCTTCCCCGGATTGCGCTTTGCTCCATCCAGGCTACAGGCCACCGCTTATGGGCGTGCCTCTCGCGTGCTATGGTCCGGGGACGTTCACGCACCGAACAGCTTGTAAGACAATAGTGCTGACCTATTATTCTGCGTATACGATACCAATGACGGCCCGCCCAAGTCGGGCCCGCGGGGCCGGGTTCCGGCCGGCAAGGGGAAATGCCAGATGGCGCTGAAATCCGTCACCCTCGACGACAAGTACGATCTCACCAAGGAGCAGGTGTTCGTCTCCGGCACCCAGGCCGTGCTGCGGGTCTGCCTGATGCAGAAGGAGCGCGACCGGCGCGAGGGGTTCGACACGGCGGGCTATGTGACCGGCTACCGCGGCTCGCCGCTCGGCGGGCTGGACCAGACGTTCGGCCGGTCGAAGAAGCTTCTGGACAAGTACGACATCGTCTTCCAGCCCGGGCTCAACGAGGACCTTGCCGCAACCGCGCTGTGGGGCGCGCAGCAGGCCGAGCTGCGCGGGCAGGGCGCCTATGACGGGGTGTTCGGCATCTGGTACGGCAAGGGACCCGGCGTCGACCGGTCGGGCGACGTGTTCCGGCACGCCAATTTTGCCGGCTCCTCGCCGCGCGGCGGCGTCATCGCGCTGATGGGGGACGACCATACCTGCGAATCCTCGACCACGGCGCACCAGTCGGAATTCGCCTTCGTCGACGCGATGATCCCGATCCTGAGCCCGGCCGGCGTCCAGGAGATCCTCGACTACGGCATCCACGGCTGGGCGCTGTCGCGCTATGCCGGCACCTGGTGCGGCATCAAGTGCGTCAAGGACACGATCGAATCGACGGCGATCGTCGACGGCCGGGTCGACCGGGTGCAGATCGTCACGCCGACCGACTTCGCGATGCCGCCGGGCGGCCTCAACATCCGCGTCGGCGACCATCCGCTGATGCAGGAGGCGCGCCTGCACGATTTCAAGCGCGGCGCGATCCTCGCCTACCTGCGCGCCAACAGGCTCGACCAGACCGTCCTGCAGGGCGGCAGGGCGCCGAAGATCGGCATCGCCACCGTCGGCAAGAGCTATCTCGACGTGCGTCAGGCGCTGGAGGTGCTCGGCATCGACGAAGTGAAGGCGGCCGATCTCGGGATCCGGCTCTACAAGATCGCCTGCCCGTGGCCGCTGGAGCCCGAGGGCGCCAGGCAGTTCGCCGAGGGCCTCGACATGATCATCGTGGTCGAGGAGAAGCGCTCGCTGATCGAGACCCAGCTCAAGGAGCAGCTCTACGGCATGGCGAACGCGCCGGTCATCGTCGGCAAGAAGGACGAGGCCGGCAACGTGCTGATGCAGTCGAAGGCGGCGCTCGATTCCAACGACATCGCGATCGCCATCGGCGAGCGGGTGCTGCGGACGACGCCGGACGAGGGCGTGGCGGCGCGGCTCGCCGAGGTGCGCAAGTTCCAGCAGGTGCTGGCCGACACGCAGGACGTAGGCATCCGCACGCCGTATTTCTGCGCCGGCTGTCCGCACAATACGTCCACGGTGGTGCCGGAGGGCAGCCACGCCTATGCCGGCATCGGCTGCCATTTCATGTCGCAGTGGATGGACCGCCAGACCGAAGGCTACACCCAGATGGGCGGCGAGGGTGCCAACTGGATGGGCGAGGCGCCGTTCTCCAGGCGCAAGCACGTGTTCCAGAACCTCGGCGACGGCACCTACAACCATTCCGGCTATCTGGCGATCCGGGCGGCGGCGGCCTCCGGCGTCAACATGACCTACAAGATCCTGTTCAACGACGCGGTCGCAATGACCGGCGGGCAGCGCCACGAAGGCGGGCTGACGGTGCCGCAGATCGCCGCCCAGGTCGCGGCGGAAGGCGCCAGGAAGGTCGTCATCGTCACCGACGAGCCCTACAAGTATCCAAGCGGCACGGTGTTCCCGGCGGGCACGACGATCCATGATCGCTCGGAACTGGACGCGGTCCAGAAGACCCTGCGCGAGATCCCCGGCCTGACCGTGCTGATCTACGACCAGACCTGCGCGGCGGAGAAGCGGCGGCGCCGCAAGCGCGGCCAGTTCCCCGATCCGGCCAAGAGGATCTTCATCAACGAACTGGTCTGCGAGGGCTGCGGCGACTGCGGCGTGCAGTCGAACTGCGTGGCGATCCAGCCGGTGGAAACCGAGTTCGGACGCAAGCGGCAGATCGACCAGTCGAGCTGCAACAAGGACTATTCCTGCCTGAAGGGCTTCTGCCCGAGCTTCGTCACGGTGGAAGGCGGGCAGCTTCGGCGCGGCCAGCGCGAGAGCGTCGACGACAAGGGCCTGCCGCCGCTTCAGGACCCGCAGCTGCCGGCGATCGACGGGACCTACGACGTCGTCGTCACCGGCGTCGGCGGCACCGGCGTCGTCACCATCGGCGCGCTGATCGGCATGGCCGCGCACCTGGAAGGCAAGGCCTGCGGCATCATCGACATGGCCGGCCTCGCCCAGAAGGGCGGCTCGGTGCTGACCCACCTGAAGCTCGCCGAGAAGCCCGAGGACATCTCCGCGATCCGCGTCTCGGCGGGCGCCGCCGAACTGGTGCTGGGATGCGACATCGTCGTCGCCGGCACCAAGAAGGTGCTCGCCTCGGTCAAGCCGGGGGTGACGGAGGTGGTCGTCAACACGCATGCGGCCTATCCGGGCGACCTGACCAAGAACGCCGACTTCACCCTGCCGATCGAGCGCCTGAAGCGGGCGATCCGCGGGCAGGCGGGGCAGGGCCACGTGCACACGGTGGACGCCACCGGGCTTGCCACCTCGCTGGTCGGCGACGCGATCCTCGGCAACATCTTCATGCTCGGCTACGCCTACCAGCTCGGCCGGCTGCCGCTGTCGGGCGAGGCGCTGGAAAAGGCGATCGAGCTGAACGGCGTCGCGGTGCGCGAAAACCTGGCGGCATTCAACTGGGGCCGTCGCGCCGCTGTCGATCCGCAGGCGGTCGAGAACATCGCCGAGCCGGGCCGCGACACCGACTCGGTGCACCACATCGCCACCAGCCTGGACGAGATGATCGAGCGGCGGGTGACGTTCCTCACCGCCTACCAGAATGCGGCCTACGCCGGACGCTACCGCGACCGGGTGGCCGCGGTCATCGCCGCCGAGGAGGCGGCCGTGCCGGGCACCACGGCGCTGTCGGAGGCGGTCGCCCGCTACCTGTTCAAGCTGATGGCCTACAAGGACGAGTACGAGGTGGCGCGGCTCTACACGGACGGGACCTTCGCCAAGGCGGTCGCGCAGACCTTCGAGGGCGACTACAAGCTGAAGTTCCACCTCGCCCCGCCGATCCTCAACAAGCCGGATCCGGCCACGGGCCGGCCAGCCAAGTCGACCTACGGGCCGTGGATGATGAAGCTGTTCCCGCTGCTGGCGTGCCTCAAGGGCCTGCGCGGCACGGCGCTCGACGTGTTCGGCTATTCCTCGGAGCGCCGCACCGAGCGCAGGCTGATTGCCGAGTACGAGGCGCGGCTCGACGAGATCCTGGCCGGGCTGAGCGCGGAGACGCATGCGACGGCGGTGGCGCTGGCGTCGATCCCGGAGAAGATCCGCGGCTACGGCCCGGTCAAGGAGCGCAACATCGCAGTCGCCAAGGCCGAGGAGGCGGCGCTGATCGAGGCGTTCCGGTCGGGCGGCGCGCCGGCGCAGCAGGCGGCGGAGTAGGGGGCGCGAGTTCGGGACAGGAATATCGGGCGGCATCAGGCGGTTTGGCGGCGCCGCCCGGACCCCGGCTTCTCCGCCCTGTGAACGGTCTGCCTTGACTGCCGGCGTAGTCGGCACGGGGCTCCAACTTTTGCGTTCGTCGCTTGAGAGGAGATGCGCTTCGTCCGCCGGGGCGGACCGCCCGCCCCGGCCCTCGGCTTCGCGCCTCGGGCGTTCGCCCCTGCGAAAGCGTTGCTTTCGCTGCCGCTGCGCGGCACCGGGGCTCACCCCCCTCTCCAACTCTCCCCCACAAGGGGGGAGAGAGCTCATTGTGGCCGCCGCCCGTCGTAAATCGCCAGGTCCAAGGCAGCCGCACGACCGGAGCGGATCCAATTTCGCGGGAGGTCCGCCTTGCGCCTCTCTCCCCCCTTGTGGGGGAGAGTTGGAGAGGGGGGTCGCGCGCGGCGGCGCGCGACAGAAGAGTTGCGAGTCCCCCCGAGACCCCCATTCCTCACACCGATCGAGTGATCCCGCCGTCGATGCGGATGTTCTGGCCGGTGATGTAGCTGGCGCGCTCGGAGGCGAGGAAGGCGATCAGGTCGGCGACCTCGTCGGCGTGGCCGTAGCGGCCCATGGGGATGCGGGCGCGGCGATCCTCGGATTCCGGCAGGCTGTCGATGAAGCCGGGCAGGACGTTGTTCATGCGGATGTTGTCGGGGGCGTACCGGTCGGCGAACAGCTTGGTGAAGGCGGCCAGGCCGGCGCGGAAGACGCCCGAGGTCGGGAACGTCGCCTCCGGCTCGAAGGTCGCGTAGGTGGAGATGTTGACGAAGGCGCCGCCGCCCCGCTCCTGCATGACTGGGGTGGCGATGCGGGCGATCCGGACGACGTTCATCAGGTAGAAGTCCATGCCCCTGTGCCAGTCCTCGTCGGAGATCTCGAGAACGGCGCCCTTCGGACCGTGCCCGGCGCTGGACACGACGGCGTCGAGGCGCCCCCATCTGGCGACCGTCTGCTCGACGATCGCGGCCAGGTCCTCGTTCGACTGATTCGATCCGGTGACGGCGAAGCCGCCGAGTTCCGCGGCAACCTCGAGGCCCTTGCCGGAGGAGGACAGGATCGCCACCCTGAAGCCGTCCGCCGCCAGCCTGCGGGCGGCGGCAGCGCCCATGCCGCTGCCGCCTCCAACCACGATTGCCACACGTTCGTCCGTCATCATCCGTCTCCTTGGTCGCCTGCCCGCCGGCGGCCGCAAACTGCATCCGGCGGTCCCGTACTGCTTGAGCCCGCCGCCGGGGCGGGCGATACTGCACCCATCCTATCGCACGGCCCGCCACCGGTGCATATGTTCGGAGAAACCGGCCGGCCGGACGCGCATTTCCGACCGGGCCCGAAGTCGTTTGGCGAACGCGAGGACGGTTTGATCGATATCGCTCACCTGAAGTCGATCGCTGCATGGTCGGCGGAACTGACGCCGGAAGAGGCCGAACGGGCCGCGCGCGGAATCACCGAAAGGACGCTCGATACCGGCACCTACCTGTTTCACCGCGGCGACCGCTTCGACAACTGGGCCGGGATCATCTCCGGCATCGTCAAGATGAGCACCGTCACCTCAGGCGGCAAGGCGGTGAGCTATACGGGCATCACCGTCGGCGGCTGGTTCGGCGAGGGCTCCATCATCAAGGACGAACCGCGCCAGTACGATATCGTGGCGCTGCGCCGCACCCAGGTCGCCTGCATGAGCGGCGCGACCTTCCGCTGGCTGTTCGAGAATTCCACCGGCTTCAACCGCTTCCTCGTCACCCAGCTCAACGAACGGCTGGGACAGTTCATCGCGATGCTCGGCCACGACCGCGCGTTCGAGGCGACGCCGCGGGTGGCGCGGTGCATCGCCTGGCTGTTCAACCCGATCCTGTCGCCGGGCGTCGGCGGACACCTCGACATCAGCCAGGAGGAACTCGGCCTGATCTCCGGGCTGTCGCGACAGATGACCAACAAGTGCCTGAAGACGCTGGAGGAAAACGGGCTGCTGCGGATGGAACCCGACGGGATCCGGGTGCTGGACCTGCCCGGGCTGAAGCATTTCGGCGAGTAGACGGATGGGCTCGCCGGCGTCCCGGGGCCGCGCCCCGACGGGTGGATGTGTATTGCCACAAAACCCTAACATCTCTGTCTCACAGGCGTCCGATCGACGCCGGTATGGTCCGCCGTCAGCGGAGACGGGTGGGAGCAGGGACGTGCATGCGGTCGTGAGCAGGGGGGGGCGCAGCGGCGGCCTGGCCGGCTGTTCGGTGGCGATCGCGATGTCCTTTGCGGCGCCCGGACACGCCGCCGACATGGCGTTCGGATCAACGGCCGGAGGCGCGCCCGTCCATCGCTGCGATCTCGACGGGTTCATCGAGCTTCCGTCTACCGACATCTGCTTCAAGATCGGCGGTCACGCGCGCCTCGTCAGCGGCGCCATCGACAAGAACTGGACGGGCGACGACAACTATTACATCTACAACATCGCAGTCGACGGCTATCGCGCCGGATCGAGCGGAACGCTGCCGAACCTGATCGCGGGCTTCCAGACCCAGACGTTCCAGACCTACGGCCAGGGGCGCGTGAACTTCGATGCCCGGACCCGGACGGAGTACGGGACGGTCAGGGCGTTCGTCGAGGCCCAGGCGGACGACGACGAATCCAGGACCGGAGGCGGCCTGGATCTGCGTCACGCCTTCGTGCAGTTCGGCAACTGGACGTTCGGCAAGACGTGGTCGACGTTTGTCGACCGCGATGCGCGGATCCGGCGCGCCGACCCCTACAAGGTTGTCGGCGACCCCTCCGGATCGATGCGTCGCAGCCAGGTCCGCTTCACCCAGGATTTCGGCGGCGGCATCTCGCTCGCCCTTGCCGCCGAGGACCAGGAGTACAACTCGCCTGATGCCGCGATCGTCGGTCTGGGCCCCTACGCGCCGATCGCCATCCCTGCGGCAACGGCGCTGTCGGTGGTCAACGATTCCAGCGGCATGCCCGATTTCGTCGCCGCGCTGAAATGGGAAAGGGAGGGCGTCGGCTCCGCCCAGATCTCCGGTGCGGTGCATCAGAACAAGTTCGCCGAGCAGCAGACGATCGGCGGCGTGCCGGTGCAGAGCTTCAGCGACGACCAATTCGGATTCGCGGCGCTTTTCGGCCTGGCGCTGAACGTGCCGACGGGCGCGAAGGACAAGTTCACCTTCATCGCCATGTACGCAGACGGCGCCAGCAACTACCAGCAGGACCTGTTCGGAACCAACACCGACGTCGTGTGGGGCCGCTGCGGAGCGGTCAACTGCATCGTCGACAACGTGACGAAGGCGTCGGTCAACTCGTCCTACACGCACTACTGGACGAAGACCGTGTCGACGACGATCGGCGCGGGCTACGGCAAGACCGGCTATGGCGCGACGGGAACGGCCACGGCCGGCGTCCTCGGCGCGCCGGGCGTGCTCAACGTCTCGAGCTTCGAGGGCGTGGCGAACATCCAGTGGGAGCCGGTGACGAACACGACGTTGCTGCTCGACGTGCACTACGGCCATGTCGACTACAACGGCTTCGACGTGAATCCGGTCCAACCGGGCATCCAGGACTCGCAAGGCGCCTGGACCGCCATTCTACAGTTCACCCGGGAATTCTAGCACTCGAGCCCTCTCGCGAGGCGGCCGCGGAAGCGGACCGTCGGATTGCGTGTGGTCGATATCCATATCAACCGCAATGGCCCTATGATAGATGAAGACAGACCCGTCTGTCTGTCAACTGGGAAGTGGCGCCCGGCGTATCGATCTGCAAACTGCAGCCACCGTGACCGGGAAGCGCGAAGCAGCCGCAAGGCGTTGCCGCGCTTGATCGCCGACAGCGGTCGGACTTAACGTCGACACACAACAAGCGCCGCAAAGGCGTGATCTTGGTGGGGAAACAGATGGCGCAGTCCGTGACGTCCGCGGGTGGCGAAGACACCTTTCCGAAACTGCTGATCCGCAATGCCCGGATCTGGGGGGATCGTCCGGCCATCCGGGAGAAGGACCTCGGGATCTGGCAGACCTGGACCTGGGCCGAGGTGCGCGAGGAGGTCCAGGCACTTGCCGCCGGCCTCTCCGAACTCGGCCTGGAGCGCGGCGACAAGGTCGCCATCGTCGGCTCGAACCGGCCGCGGCTCTACTGGACCATCTGCGCGGTGCAGAGCCTCGGAGGCATACCCGTGCCGGTCTATCAGGACGCGGTGGCCGCCGAGATGGTGTTCGTGCTGCAGCATGCCGAGGCACGGCTTGCCGTCGTCCAGGACCAGGAACAGGTCGACAAGCTGCTGTCGCTGTCCGAGGACCTGCCCGATCTCCGGCACGTCATCTACGACGAGGAGCGCGGCCTAAAGGACTACGACCACACCCGGCTGCATTCCTTTGCGAGCATCCAGGAGAGCGGCCGCGCGCAGCTGGCGGCGGGGGCGGCGGCGAGGCTCGATGCCTCGATCCAGCAGGGCAAGGGCTCCGACATCGCCGTCATCCTCTACACGTCAGGGACGACGGGCCAGCCGAAGGGCGTGATGCTGTCCTACGACAACACGGTGATCAGCGCGAAGCTCGCCTGCGAGTTCGACCACCTGACGAAGGAGGACGAGGTGCTGGCCTACCTGCCGATGGCGTGGGTCGGCGACCATATCTTTTCCTATGCGGAATCCTACTGGAGCGGCTTCTGCGTCGCCTGCCCGGAATCGCCGGAAACGATGCTGCAGGACCTGCGCGAGATCGGACCGACCTATTTCTTCTCGCCGCCGCGCATCTTCGAGAACCTGCTGACCACCGTGATGATCCGGATGGAGGACGCCAGTCCGCTGAAGAAGCGGATGTTCCACTACTTCCTCGGCGTGGCGCGGCGGGCCGGCGAGAAGATCCTCAACGGCGAGCCCGTCCCGGTCTCAGACCGGATCCTGTACGGGATCGGCAAGTTCCTGGTCTACGAGCCGCTGAAGAACGTCCTCGGCATGTCGCGCATGCGGGTCGGATACACCGCCGGCGAGGCGATCGGTCCGGAGATCTTCCGCTTCTACCGCTCGCTCGGCCTGAACCTGAAGCAGTTGTACGGGCAGACGGAGGCAAGCGTCTACGTCACCGTCCAGCCGGACGGCGAGATCCGTGCCGACACGGTCGGCAAGCCGGCGCCGCAGGTGGAGATCCGCATCGACGACACCGGCGAAGTCCTCTACCGCTCGCCCGGCGTCTTCGTCGGCTACTACAAGAACGAGGAAGCGACCCGGGCGACCAAGACGGCGGACGGCTGGGTGCACACCGGCGACGCCGGCTTCTTCGACAACGAGGGCCATCTCCGGATCATCGACCGGGCCAAGGATGTCGGCCACCTCAAGGACGGCACGCTGTTTGCGCCGAAATACGTCGAGAACAAGCTGAAATTCTTCCCCAACATCAAGGAAGCCGTGGCGCTCGGCCACGAGCGCGAGTTCGTGACGGCCATGCTGAACATCGATCTCGGCGCGGTCGGCAGCTGGGCGGAGCGCAACAACGTCGCCTATGCCAGCTACCAGGAACTGGCCGGCATGGAGCAGATCTACGACATGCTCGAGGCGCACGTCGTCGAGGTGAACCGGGACCTGTCGCAGGAGCCGCGCATGGCCGGCTCGCAGATCCACCGCTTCCTGATCCTGCACAAGGAACTCGATGCCGACGACGGCGAGCTGACCCGCACCCAGAAGGTCCGCCGCGGCTACATCGCCGACAAGTACCAGCCGCTGATCGACGCGCTCTACGACGGGTCCAAGGCACAGGACATCGAGACCGAAGTGACGTTCGAGGACGGCCGCAAGGGCAGGATTCGCGCTCGCGTCGAAATCCGCGACGTACAGGTGTTCGGCACGCAGGAACATCGGGAGGCGGCCGAATGAGGGCCCCGGCCGATCGCGCGCAGGCCGGCGAGGTGCTGCTGGCGGTCGACAGCATCACCCTGTCGTTCGGCGGCGTCCGGGCGATCCGCAACGTCTCGTTCGACATCCGGAGAGGCGAGATCCGGGCGATCATCGGTCCGAACGGCGCCGGCAAGACGTCGATGCTCAACGTCATCAACGGCTTCTACCACCCGCAGGAGGGGCTGATCACCTTCCTGGGCCGCGAGCGCCGCCGGATGAAGCCGTACGAGGCGGCAAACCAGGGGATCGCCCGCACCTTCCAGAACGTCGCCCTGTTCCGCGGCATGACGACGCTCGACAACATCATGGCCGGACGGACGCTGAACATGCGCCGCGGCTTCTTCTGGCAGTGCCTGCACTGGGGACCGGCGCTGAGGGAGGAGGTGGAGAACCGCCGCAAGGTCGAGGAGATCATCGACTTCCTGGAGATCCAGGCGATCCGCAAGACGCCGGTCGGGCGGCTGCCCTACGGGCTGCAGAAGCGCGTCGAGCTTGCCCGGGCGCTCGCCATGGAGCCGGACCTGCTGCTCCTCGACGAGCCGATGGCCGGCATGAACCTGGAGGAGAAGGAGGACATGAGCCGCTTCATCCTCGACGTCAACCAGCAGCTCGGCACGACGATCGCGCTGATCGAGCACGACATGGGCGTCGTCATGGATCTCTCCGACCGTGTGGTGGTGCTCGATGACGGCGAGAAGATCGCCGACGGCGTGCCCGCCGAGGTGCAGGCGAACCAGGACGTCATCGACGCCTATCTCGGCGTGTCGCACTAGGGGGAGGGGGATGGTCGCCATGGGTCCTGAAGGAATGCGAGCAGGGAACCCCCTCACCCGGCTGCTGCGCAGCCGACCTCTCCCCGCCGGGGAGAGGTGGCGGCGGGCGCGGAGTGCGACTTTGTCCGACGGTGAAGGTCGGAACCCAGGTCCTGTGAATGGCCCAGCGCTCCCGGGCGGGGAGAGGTGGCGGCAGGCGTCGGGGTCCACCTCTCCCGTTGGGAGAGGTCGGATCGCCCCGGCGATCCGGGTGAGGGGCTTCGGCGCCGGCGTGTGGCGCGGCCTCTCCGCAATCCCGACTGTCGGGATCTAGGAGGATCGGAATGGACATCCTCTACCAGGTCTTCGTCGATCCCTTCGTGCAGATGGTCGATCTGCCCGACTTCTTCCTGCAGGTGCTGTGGGAGGGCTTCGTTTCGGGCGTGCTGTACGCGCTGATCGCGCTCGGCTTCGTGCTGATCTTCAAGGCCTCGGGCGTGTTCAACTTCGCGCAGGGCATCATGGTGGTGTTCGCCGCCCTGTCGCTGGTGGGGCTCTACGCGCTCGGACTGCCGGCCTACGTCGCCCTGTTCGCGACCATCGTCATCATGGGCATCCTGGCGTTCGCGGTGGAGCGGGTGATCTTCCACCATCTCGTCAACCAGCCGGACATCATTCTCCTGATGGCGACGATCGGGCTGACCTATTTCCTCATCGGCTTCGGCGAGTTCGTGTTCGGCGGCGACCCCAAGGTGATGATCACCGAGGAGCTCGGCCTGCCGACCGGCTCGACGGCCTTCGACGTGCTCGGCGGGCTCGTCATCCTGCAGCACATCGACATCGCCGCAGCGGTCATCGCCATCCTCATGGTCGCGATCCTCGGCGTCTTCTTCTCCAAGACCCGCATCGGACGGGCGCTCAGGGCTGTCGCAGACGACCACCAGGCGGCGCTGTCGGTCGGCATATCGCTCGACCAGATCTGGGTCATCGTCTGGTTCGCCGCCGGCATCGTGGCGCTGGCCACCGGCATCATGTGGGGGGCGCGGTCGGACGTGTCGTTCGCGCTCGAGATCATCGCCTTCAAGGCGCTGCCGGTGCTGATCCTCGGCGGCTTCACCTCGATACCCGGCGCCATCGTCGGCGGTCTGATCATCGGCATCGGCGAGAAGATCGGCGAGATCTACTGGGGCCCGCTGGTCGGCGGCGGCATCGAGAGCTGGCTTGCCTACGTCATCGCGCTGGTCTTCCTGCTGTTCCGGCCGCAGGGCCTGTTCGGCGAGCGGATCATCGAGCGGATCTGAGGACGCAACGACGATGCTTTACCGCGAAGCCGGCCAGTTCAAGACGACCTACGAAGCCGACCAGGCGATGTTCCCGATCCTGCAGGACCGGATCGGCATCGCCGCGATCATGGCGATCGCGCTGCTGGTGCCGCTGATCGCCAGCGATTTCGTGCTGGCCTCGATCATGATCCCGTTCCTGATCTTCGCGCTGGCGACGATCGGGCTCAACGTGCTGACGGGGTACGCGGGCCAGCTGTCGCTGGGCACCGGCGCCTTCATGGGGGTCGGCGCCTATGCCTGCTACAAGCTGACGACCTATTTCCCGGACGTGAACATCGTCATCCTGGTGCTGGTCTCGGGCATCTTCTCGGCGGCGATCGGCATCGTCTTCGGGCTGCCGTCGCTGAGGATCAAGGGACTGTACCTGGCGGTGACGACGCTTGCCGCGCAGTTCTTCCTGGAATGGTGCTTCATCCGCATTCCGTGGCTCTACAACTACAACAATTCCGCAGCCATCGAGGTGCCGGAACGCAGCGGCTTCGGCGGGCTGGTGCTTGCCGGGCCCGCCTCGCCGCCGATCACCCGGTACTACGTCGTGCTGGCGATCGTCGTGCTGATGACGTTCCTGGTGAAGAACGTCATCCGCGGCCACATCGGACGGACCTGGATGATGATCCGCGACATGGACATTGCCGCCGAGCTGATCGGGGTGCGGCCGCTGCAGGCCAAGCTGTCGGCGTTCGCGGTCTCCTCCTACATCTGCGGGGTCGCCGGGGCGATGATGGTGTTCTTCTGGCTGGGCGCCGCGGAGCCGTCGTCCTTCTCGATCACGCTGTCGTTCCAGATCCTGTTCATGGCGATCCTCGGCGGGCTCGGCAGCCTGATGGGGTGCTTCTTCGGATCGGCGTTCATCTGGGTGCTGCCGGTGCTGCTGCGCACGCTGCTGCCCTCGGTCGGCATCGAGATCGGTGCGGAGACGGTCGAGCACGTCAGCCGCATGATCATCGGCGCCCTGATCATCTTCTTCCTCGTCGTCGAGCCGCACGGCCTCGCCCGGTTGTGGCAGATCGGGAAGGAAAAGCTTCGTGTCTGGCCGTTTCCATACGCGTGAGGCACACGGCCGTCCCTTGAGGGACGGATCGAAGTCGGTACCATCGGGCATCGGACCGCGCCCGGGGTTTCCGCAAGTCCACGGTCCAAGAATGGCCGACCACGGCTGCTAAACGGGAGGTACGCAATGATCTTCAAGAAATGCGCTCTCGGTGTCGCGACGCTCGCGCTCGCCGGCGGATTCGCCGCCGAGGCGTTCGCCCAGGACACCATGTACATTCCGCTCCTGTCCTACCGGACCGGACCCTACGCCGGCTCCGGCATCCCGATCGCCAACGGCATGCACGACTACTTCGACATGCTGAACGCGCGCGACGGCGGCATCGGCGGCGTCAAGATCGTCATCGAGGAATGCGAGACCGGTTACGACACGCAGAAGGGCGTCGAGTGCTACGAAGGCACCAAGGGCAAGAACCCGCTGGTCTACAACCCGTACTCGACGGGCATCACCCTGCAGCTGATCCCGAAGGCGTCGGTCGACAAGATCCCGGTCCTGTCGATGGCCTACGGCCTGTCGGCGGCGGCCGAGGGCGACGTGTTCCCGTGGGTGTTCAATCCGCCGGACACCTACTGGGACGGCGCCTCGGCGATCATCAAGTACATTTCCGAGCAGGAAGGCGGCCTGGACAACCTGAAGGGCAAGAAGATCGGCTACATCTTCCTCGACGCGGGCTACGGCCGCGAGCCGATCCCGCTGCTCGAGGACCTGGCCGAGAAGTACGGGTTCGAACTCCTGCAGTACCCGGTCGCCGGCAAGGAGATGCAGAACCAGTCCTCGCAGTGGCTGAACGTGCGTCGCGACCAGCCCGACTACATGGTCATGTGGGGCTGGGGCGCGATGAACCCGACGGCGGTCAAGGAGGCCGTCAAGATCCGCTTCCCGATGGACAAGTTCATCGGCATCTGGTGGTCCGGCGGTGACGACGACGCGCGCGCCGGCGGCGCGGGCGCCAAGGGCTACAAGACCCTCAACCTGCAGGGCGTCGGCGCAGACTATCCCGCGTTGCAGGACATCAAGACGCATGTCATCGACGCCGGGATGGGCCAGACCCCGGAAAGCCAGCTCGGGGAGAATCTGTACAATCGCGGCGTCTACAACTCCGTGATCATGGCCGAGGCGATCCGCAAGGCGCAGGAACTGACCGGCAAGAAGGTCATCGACGCGGCCGACATGCGCGCCGGCCTCGAGGCACTGGAGATTTCCGAGGAGCGCTGGAACGAGATCGGACTCGGCAACTTCGCACCGCCGGTGACGATCAGCTGCGACAACCACAGCGGCCAGAGCCGGGTCTACATGGCCCAGTGGGACGGCGAGAAGTGGACGCAGGAGTCCGACTGGTTCGAGCCGATGACGGACGTCGTGTCGCCGCTGCTCGAGGCGGCCGCCAAGGAGTATGTCGAGAAGAACGCTCCCTGGCCGGAGCGTACCGAACCCTGCGCCGGCAACTGAGCGCAGAGACCAACCGGGGCCGCGGCATCGCCGCGGTCCCGTCACACCAGCCGTCACCGGAAGGAACATCGATGACCGCCGTTGAGTTCGCGCCGGCAGGCGAGGAAGCGGTTGCCGCGAAGGCGCCGATCCTCTCGGTCAACAACATCGAAGTGATCTACGACCACGTGATCCTGGTCCTGAAGGGCGTCTCGCTGCATGTCCCGGAGGGCGGCATCGTGGCGCTGCTGGGCGCCAACGGGGCCGGCAAGACGACGACGCTGAAGGCGGTCTCCAATCTGCTCGGGGCCGAGCGCGGAGACGTCACCAAGGGGACGATCCTTTTCAAGGGCGAGCGCGTCGAATCACGCTCGCCCAACGAGCTGGTGCGGCGCGGCTGCATCCAGGTGATGGAAGGCCGGCACTGCTTCGGCCATCTCACCATCGAGGAGAACCTGCTGACCGGGGCCTTCACCCGGCGCGACGGTGGCGCGGCGATCCGCAGGGACCTCGAGCTTGTCTACACCTATTTCCCCAGGCTGAAGGAGCGGCGCCAGAGCCAGGCCGGCTACACCTCCGGCGGCGAGCAGCAGATGTGCGCGATCGGCCGGGCGCTGATGTCGAAGCCGCAGATGATCCTGCTCGACGAGCCGTCGATGGGCCTGGCGCCGCAGCTGGTCGAAGAAATATTCGAGATCGTCAAGCAGCTGAACGTCAACGAAGGCGTGAGCTTCCTGCTGGCCGAGCAGAACACAAACATGGCTCTGAAATATGCCAGCTACGGCTACATTCTCGAAAGCGGCCGGGTCGTGCTAGACGGGGAAGCCGCCGGCCTGCGCGAGAACGAGGACGTCAAGGAATTCTATCTGGGTGTCGGCAGCGGCGACCGGCGCAGCTTCCGCGACGTGAAGAGCTATCGCCGGCGCAAGCGCTGGCTGTCCTGAGGCGTCGCCGGGCGGCGCGCCGGCAAAGCCGGCACCAGACGATGCGGGAGACGGCCGATGGAACCGATCAACCTCGACGACAAGTTCGGCCGGATCGGCGAGCACTGGCGGCCGAAGGTCGTGGCCGCCTTGAACGGGCAGGAAATCAAGGTCGTGAAGGTGCAGGGGACATTTCCCTGGCACCACCATGACGACGAGGACGAGTTCTTCCTCGTCTGGAAGGGTCGCTTCCGGGTGGAATTCCGGGACCGGATCGTCGAAATGGGACCCGGCGACGGGCTGCTGGTGCCGCGCGGCGTCGAGCATCGCACGGCGGCGGACGGCGAGGCCGAGGTCGTCCTGTTCGAGTCTGCCGCCACCCGCAACACCGGCAACGTGGTCGACGAGCGGTTCACGGCTCCCGACGGGCAGAGGATCTGAAGTACATGACGGACAGTTTCGACTCACTTGAACGCCGCGATCCCACGGAGAGGGAAGACGCGCTGTTTGCGGCCCTGCCGGGCTTCATCGGCGAGGCCGTGCGTGCGGCACCCGGCTGGGCGCGCTGGCTCGAGGGGATCGACGTCCGGGAGGTGAGCGACCGGCAGGCGCTGGCGAAGCTGCCGGTGCTGCGCAAGCCGCAGCTGATGGACCTGCAGCGCGAACGCCCGCCATTCGGCGGCCTGGTGACCAAGGCGCCGGGCGCCTTCGCGCGGCTGTTCATGTCGCCGGGCCCGATCTTCGAGCCGGAAGGCGCCGGCAAGGACTACTGGCGCGCCGCTCGCGCCCTGTTCGCGGCCGGTCTCAGGCCGGGCGACATCGTCCACAACGCCTTCGCCTATCACATGACGCCGGCCGGCCACATGTTCGAGTCCGGCGCGCGGGCGCTGGGCTGCGCCGTCATCCCCGGCGGTGTCGGCAACACCGAGCTGCAGGTCGAGGCGATCGCGCAGCTCCACCCGAAGGGCTATTGCGGCACGCCGGACTTTCTCAAGGTGCTGCTCGACAAGGCGGACGAGCTGGGCAGGGACGTCTCGAGCCTGACGAAGGGCCTGGTCTCCGGTGCGGCGCTGCCCGGTTCGCTGCGCCAGGAGCTGAGGTCGCGGGGCGTCGAGGTGCTGCAGGCCTACGGGACGGCCGATCTCGGCCTGATCGCCTACGAGAGCGACGCCTGCGAGGGCATGATCGTCTCGGAGGAACTGATCGTCGAGATCGTCCGGCCGGGCTCCGGCGAGCCGGTCACCGACGGCGAGGTCGGCGAAGTCGTCGTCACGAGCTTCAACCCGGCCTATCCGCTGATCCGCTTCGGCACCGGCGACCTGTCCGCCATCCTGCCTGGCATCTCGCCGTGCGGACGCACCAACGTGCGCATCAAGGGCTGGATGGGCCGTGCCGACCAGCGCACCAAGGTCAAGGGCATGTTCGTCGATCCCGAGCAGATCGCCGAGATCGGCCGGCGCCACCCGGACGCCGGCCGGCTGCGCCTGGTGGTCAGCCGCGACGGCGAGCAGGATGCCATGACCCTGCGGGCGGAAGCCGGCGACCGCGAGGGCCTGGCCGAGGCGCTGAAGGCGACGCTGCAGTCGGTGACCAAGATGAAGGGCGAGGTGGAACTGGTCGAGCCGGACAGCCTGCCCAACGACGGCAAGGTCATCGAGGACACCCGTCCGGTGGATTAGGCGACCGGCCGGCGGCTCGGCACGCTGGCTTCCATCGTCATGAATATCTGACGCCCAGACGTGGATGGCCGGGACAAGCCCGGCCATGACGCGGAGTGTGTGGAGGGCGACCATCGACTGCCGAATCCACGGTCCTCGGGAGCGGTCCGCGGAACATTGCCTCAAGCCATCCACCACGTCATGGCCGGGCTTGTCCCGGCCACCCACGGATGCAATCTTTCCGTGATGCATGGTGGATACGTCTACATTCTCACGAACCGGCCCGATGGAACGCTCTACCTGGGCGTCACGAACGATCTGGTCCGCCGAGTGTGGGAACACCGGGAAGGCGTCGCGCAAGGGTTCACGAAACGCTACGGCATCGGACGGCTGGTCTGGTTCGAGCGCTACGAGGACATCCGGACTGCAATCCAGCGCGAGCACACCATGAAGCACTGGTCGCGCACCTGGAAGGTCCGGAAAATACTGGCGATGAACCCCCACTGGGACGACCTCTACGAAACCATTGTGTAGGTTCGCAAAGCGTTCGGCCGAAGACGCGGATGGCCGGGCTTTTCCCGGCCATCCGCGTCTTGGGGCCGGCAGTCCGCTCTCCGGCCTGCGGCGCTTTGCGGCCAGGCGGGGCGGCGGACGCCGGCGCCAATCCTGCCGCAATCGTCCGTTACGGATCAGAGCTTCCGTCCGGGATGAAGTGAACCGCGGCCCACACTATATCCGGGCGGTCCGGCGGTTCCTCCGGATCCAACAAGATGATCAGAGCGGTCCGGAAGCCGGGCGGCCGCCATCCGAGAGACTTCGAAATGACGGACAATACGGTTTCCCACCGCGGCGGCGGGGCGGGCAGGTCGCTTGCCCTGTTTCGGCGGCGCAAGGCTCCGATCGATCCGAGCCTGCCTCCGGTGAGGATCCGGCAGGTCAGGCGTGGCCTGGTCGCATCGTTCGTGGCTCCCATCGGGGGCGCGCTTGCCATCACCATCCTGGCCATCGCCGCCGCGTCGCTGGGCACCACCTGGTGGACGAGCTTCCAGCGCGACGGCGTGTTCTCGCAAATGGTGAAACCCGACGGATCGATCGCCCGCATCGCCGGCGGCGCGGGGTTGACCGACGACGTGACGATCCTGGTACGAGGGCCGGACGGGGAACTGACGCGACGCGTCGCAGAGCGCAGCGCCGCCGACCGGCACGTCAACGAGGCGCTGGCGCGGCTCGATGGCGAGCGCGCCCGGGCAAAGGCCCTGGCCAGCGAAGAGATCGACCAGGTGTTCAAGATGGCGTTCGTCGATCGTCAGAGAGCGATCGACGACTACGCCGACTGGTTCTTCGCGTGGCGGCGCCCCTACGTGGTGCTGAAGGAGGCTGTCGTCTCGACGCTCGCCCATATCGCCGAAACCGGCGAGTACGAGCCGCTCGCCACTGCGATCGAGCGGGACCTGCAGACCTACTTCATGGATCACTACGCCGAGCACGTGCTGAAGCCCGGCCAGCGCGATCCGCTGATTTCCGCCGGATTCGAGGACGTCGCCAGACGTGCCCACGAACGCTGGCGGCAAGCCGTGGTCGCGGAGGACCTGCGGCTGCAGCTGTTCCTCGCCGAGCAGACCCGGGAGATGGACGACCTGCCGGCCGATCAGCCGCTGACCGACGTGGCGCTGGACTGGGACAGCCAGCGGTTCAGAGCGCCTCTCCACCTGACCGACGACCGGTCCTATGACGGTCTGGTGTCGTTTGCGGCCGTCGGGGCGGGCGGCACGATCGGAGCCCTGGCGCTCGGTCCCGTCCTGGACCGCGTTCTTGTCCGGGCCTTTTCCGGCTTCGGGCGGCGATATGCAGCCTCGCTCGCCGGACGGGCCGCCGTTGCCGAAGCCGGTGCAGTCGCAGGCACGGCCGTGCAGCCGATCGGCGGCACCGTCATCGGTGCGGTGGCAGGCGGCGCGCTCGGGCTGGCGGCCGACTATCTGATCAACGAGGCGGGCGAGGCGGTCGGCCGCGACGATTTCGTCGCCGCCAACCAGGAGGCCGTCGATTCGACGATCGAGACCTGGAAGGGCAGTCTGGAAAACAGCGTCCACGGCGCCATCGACCGCTGGTTCGACGACAGCCGCGCCGCCCTCGTCAGCGGATCGTGATACGGCCCTCGGGCTTAGAGGGACCCGTGCCGTGCGCCTGGAAGTAGGCGATCACTTCACTGGTCATCAGCTTGCCCTCGTTCGGCGGCACGATGACGCGGCCCTCCGCGAGCACGTCATAGCCGTCGCCGCCGTTCAACATGTAGTCGTTGGCCGCCACGACGTAGACTTCCGCGTCGTTCAGCGGTTGGGAGCCGACGGTTACCGCGGCGATGCGCTGGCCGGGCGGCCGGGAGATGTCGGCCTCGAAACGCATTCCCGAGACCTGCGGAAACCGTCCGGCGGCGTTCTCGATGTCGGAGACGCCGTTCTCGAGCGCCTGCCTCAACTGCGCCCCGGTGAGTTCGACGACCACGGTCCGGTTGCCGAACGGCAGTTCCGTCAGGATGTCGCGCCGGGCAAGCCGGGTGCCGGCGGGATAGACCCTGTCGCCCCGGATGCCGCCGCCGTTGACGATCGCCACATCGGCGCCGGTGCCGACGCGTAGCGCGTCGGCGATGAGATTGCCGATCGCCGCCTCGCCATTGCGCACCGTGGCGCGGCGGCTGTCCAACTCGATGTCGGTAACGCCGAGCTCCAGGTCGAGCATGTCGGACAGCTCGCGGTTGTAGCGGTCCAGGCGCCGCTGGATATCCGGGTCGGGCTCGAAATCGGCGGTGTCAACGATACGAAACCGCGGCCACCAGCTGACCTTGCGGCCGCCCTCTCCCTCGTCGACGTCGATCAGCAGATCGACGACCGCGACCAGTGCGGCCTGGGAGTGGGATTCGGCGAGCGCGGTGATTCCGTCGAAGAAGACGGTCATGTCGTGATCGTCGCCGGACAGCACGAGGTCGGCGGCGCGGCTGCGCACGATCTCCATGTCCGCCGAGCGCTTGGCGTGGGCGACCGCGACGACGACGTCGGCGCCCTTCTCGCGCAAAGCCGCGGCTTCCCCCTTCAGTGCGTCGACATGTGCGCCGATCACGAGATCCCCCGGGCTCGATTTTGCGTAGACGTCCTCGTCGGTGATGCCGACGATGCCGATCCTGACGCCGTCGAACTCGAACATCCTGGACGATCCGATGCCCGGAACCCGCTTACCGTCCGATTGCCGCAGGTTGGCGGCGAGCACCGGGAACCTGGCCTCGCCCATGCGCTGCAGGAAGACCTCGGGTCCGAAATCGAATTCGTGGTTGCCGGGCACGAAGACGTCCGGCGGCGTCTCGTTGAGCAGTTCGATGATGTGGCTGCCGCGGTCGAACGACGACAGCAGCGAGGGGGAGATCGCATCGCCGGCGTTGACGAGAATGACGTTTTCGCTGGTTTCGCGTTCGTGCGCGACGAGGGCCGCCAGCCTGGCGAAGCCGCCACGTTCCTCGTCAGAGTCGATGGTGTCGAGGTCGTTGGCCAGCAGAAAGGTGACGCTCACCTGCTCGGCAGCGACCGCAAGGGGCACGCCGAGACCGACGGCGATCGCGAGAATCGCGCCCGAAACCTGGCGGAACAACATCGACGTCATGATCTTTCCTTTTACGATGTCCGGGCACCGCAACACAACATTGTGACGCATTTACAACAGGTGCGTGATGCTTCCCGAAGGCGGCATCCGCGTGCGCGCCGGGCCAGGGACTGCTGGATTTCCCTACGCAGGCCCTTATGTTCGACCGACCAACCGGATGAAGGCAATGCTGGAACCAGATACCTCACGAACCTTTGCGGGCACCCCGACGAAGCTGCCGTCGGGTCACCCGAGCGTCGCTTCCGGCAAGATCGGCGTCCTGCTGGTCAACCTCGGAACGCCCGACGGCACCGACTACTGGTCGATGCGGCGCTACCTGAAGGAGTTCCTGTCCGACCGGCGCGTGATCGAGACCTCCCGACTGATCTGGTGGCCTATACTCAACCTGATCGTGCTGACCAGGCGACCGACATCAAGCGGCAAGGCCTACGACCTGATCTGGAACCGGGAACTGGACGAATCGCCGCTGCGGACCATCACCCGGAGCCAGGCCGAGATATTGGGCGAGCGTCTCGCCTCCGCCGCTCCGAACCTCCTCGTCGACTGGGCGATGCGCTACGGCAATCCGTCTATTCCCTCGCGCCTCGAGGCACTGCAGACGGCAGGATGCGAGCGGATCCTGGTGTTCCCGCTCTATCCGCAGTATGCCGCCGCGACGACGGCGACCGTCAACGACAAGGCCTTCGAGGCGCTGATGAAGATGCGCTGGCAGCCGGCCGTGCGCACTGTCCCGGCCTACCACGACGACCCGGCCTATATCGAAGCGCTCGCCCGTTCGCTGGAGAAGCACGTCGCCGAACTGCCGTTCGAACCGGAGGTCGTGATCGCCTCCTTCCACGGGCTGCCGAAGGAATACCTGGACAAGGGCGATCCCTATCATTGCCATGCCTCGAAGACCGCGCGGCTGCTGCGCGATGCGCTCGGGTGGGACAAGGACCGGCTGCTGCTGACCTTCCAGTCGCGGTTCGGACGGGCGGAATGGCTGCAGCCCTACACCGACAAGACGGTGGAGCGACTGGCCCGGGAAGGCGTGCGGCGGCTGGCGGTCGTAACGCCGGGCTTCGTCGCCGACTGCGTCGAGACGCTCGAAGAGATCGCCGAGCAGAACCGGGAGATCTTCCTGGAACACGGGGGCGAGCAGTTCGCCGCGATTCCCTGTCTCAACGACAGCGCCGAGGGCATGGCGGTGATCGAAGCCGTGGTCAGACGCGAACTGGGCGGCTGGATATAGACCGACCGCCGCTGCTTGTGGGCGGCGCCCACTCGTAGGAAGATGTGCGCCCCTCAGCGACCAAGGAGACGCAAATGACGTTCGGGGCCGATATCGTCATCGTCGTGTTCGTCGTGCTCCTGATCCTGCTCGTCATCCTGGGGGTCAAGCAGGTGCCGCAGGGCTACAACCACACCGTCGAGCGGTTCGGCCGGTACTCGAAGACCATCACTCCCGGCCTCGCCTTCATCGTGCCGCTGATCGACCGGATCGGCCGCCGGATGAACATGATGGAGCAGTTCGTCGACGTGCCGAGCCAGGAGGTGATTACCCGCGACAACGCCACGGTGACCGTCGACGGCGTCGCCTTCTACCAGGTGCTGGACGCGCCGCGGGCGAGCTACGAGATCTTCGACCTCGACAATGCCATCCTCAACATCACCATGACCAACATCCGCACGGTGATGGGCTCGATGGATCTCGACCAACTGCTGTCGCAGCGCGACGAGATCAACACCCGGCTGCTCAAGGTCGTCGATGCGGCGACCGAGCCCTGGGGCGTCAAGATCACCCGCATCGAGATCAAGGACATCAATCCGCCGCGCGACCTCGTGGATGCGATGGCGCGCCAGATGAAGGCCGAGCGGGACAAGCGCGCCTCGATCCTGGAGGCCGAGGGCGAACGGCAATCCGAAATCCTGCAGGCGGAAGGCGAGAAGCAGGCGCTGGTGCTCGCCGCAGAAGGGCGGCGGGAGGCGGCGTTTAGAGACGCGGAGGCGCGCGAACGTCTGGCGGAAGCGGAGGCGAAGGCCACCCAGCTGGTGTCCGAGGCCGTGAAGGCGGGGAGCATCCAGGCCGTCAACTATTTCGTCGCCGACAAGTATATCGGCGCCCTGAAGGAGCTTGCCGCGGCACCCAACCAGAAGGTCATGCTGTTGCCGATGGAGGCGACCGCGCTGCTTGGCGCCCTCGGCGGCATTGGCGAGATCGCGCGGGAGTCCTTCGGCCCCAGGGACGATGGAGGCGGTGGCGCCGCGGCGGACGGCCCGCGGCCCGCGCAGCCGTCTTCCCCGGCCGGTCAGTCGCCGTCCTCGACGGCCTCCGGTCCGGTCGCCCCGTCCGCCGGTGCCGCGGCGCGGCCGGGTCCGCCCAGCGGACCATGGGGCACGGGCTGAGGGCGCCCGCCGGTGGTCGATTTCCTCGCATCGCTCGGCACCTGGAACTGGTGGATCGCCGGCATCCTGCTGCTGTGCATCGAGTTGGTCGCGCCAGGAACCTTCATGCTGTGGTTCGGCGTCGCGGCGCTGACCGTCGGCATCCTGTCGCTGTTC
Organism: Microbaculum marinum; assembly: GCF_037855135.1. Classification (NCBI taxonomy): domain Bacteria; kingdom Pseudomonadati; phylum Pseudomonadota; class Alphaproteobacteria; order Hyphomicrobiales; family Tepidamorphaceae; genus Microbaculum; species Microbaculum marinum. Next base: position 61,232 of record NZ_JAZHOF010000009.1, on the reverse strand, counting down.
CTCGAGTGGGGCTGGCAGGCGCAGGCCGTCACGTTCGGCGTTGTCGCAATGGTTGCCGTGGCGCTGTCGCGGGTCCTGTTGCGACGGAAGCCTTCCGAAGGCGACGCGCCGTTTCTCAACCGGCGGGCCGATGCGCTGGTCGGGCGGGTCTTTCTCCTCGGCGAGCCGATCCTGAACGGCCGCGGCCGCCTGTCGATCGACGACACGGTGTGGCGCATCGCCGGTCCCGACCTGCCGGCGGGATCGAATGTCAGGGTGGTCCGGTCCGAGGGGACGCGGCTGGTGGTCGAGGCAACCGAGCGCTGACCGTTGCCGATCGGCAGGGGCCTTGAAGACGGGGGAACAGGCGCCCAATGACATGACTTCCGGACTTCTGGACGCGGTAACGCATGGGCTCGGCGTCGCGATCAGCCCGCTCGTCATCATCGTGCTGGTGCTGATCCTGCTGTCGTCCAGGGCGCGGCCAAACGGACTTGCGTTCCTGACCGGATGGCTCGTCGGCCTGGCGGCGCTCGGCGCCGTCATATTCGCGTTAGGCGGGTTCGCGGCGGGTGGCGCCGCGCATCCTTTCGAAGGGCTGGTGAAGCTCGGCTTCGGCCTGTTGCTGCTGGGGTTCGCGTGGCGGGTCTGGCGTCGCGAACAGGGGGCAAACGGTGGGCCCGGCTGGATGTCGTCGGTGGACACGTTCGGCGTGGCGAAGTCGGCGGCGGCCGGGGCGTTCTTTGCCGCCGTCTATCCGAAGAACCTGATCCTCACCGCCGCCGCGGCATCAGAGCTGGCGAAATCATCGACGACCGCCCAGGAAATCGGCGGGTATCTCCTGTTCATCGCAATCGGCAGCGTGACGATCGCAGGCCCGGTCCTTCTCTACCTGCTGCTCGGCCAGCGGGTCGACCCGCTGCTGCGCCGGCTCGACGGCTGGCTCGGCACCCACAGCTGGGCCGTCCTCACGGTGCTCATGCTGGTCTTCGGGCTGAAGCTGTCGATCAGCGGCATCATCCATCTGGCCGGCGCCTGAGCCCGGGACGGCCGCTCAGATTCAGGCGCGGCGGTTCAGGCGACCCCGGCGCGCAGCAGATCGTGGACGTGGACGACGCCCACGGGACGCTCGTCCTCGACGACGAACAGAGCGGTGAACGGACGTTCCCGCAGGTTCATGATGGCGAGGGCCTCGGAGGCCAGCGTGTCCGGCTCGATCGTCTTCGGCGACGGCGTCATGATGTCGCCTGCGGTGCGGCCGAGCAGGTCGGCGCTCATGTTGCGACGCAGATCGCCGTCGGTGATGATCCCGACGAGGCGCTCGTCACGCACGATGCCCAGGCAGCCGAGGCTCTTCTCGGTCATGATCACGATGGCTTCGGCCATCGTCGTGTCCGGCCCCGCCAGCGGCAGGCGGTCGCCGGAATGCATCAGATCGCTGACCAGCCCGAGCTGGGCGCCGAGCTGTCCGCCGGGATGCAGGACCTTGAAGTCGCGGGCGGTGAAGCCCTTGCTCTCGAGAAGGGCGATGGCGAGCGCGTCGCCTAGGGCGAGCTGCATGACCGTCGATGTCGTCGGCGCGAGCCCGTGCGGACAGGCTTCCGGGCTCTTCGGCAGGATCAGCACGATGTCGGAGGCCGCGGCCAGCGAGGATTCGCCGTTGGCGGTCAGGGCGATCAGCGGAACCCGGAACCGGCTCGTGTGTTCGACGACGGCCTTGAGCTCGGCTGTCTCGCCGGACCAGGACAGGGCGAGGACGACGTCGTCGGCCGTGATCATTCCGAGGTCGCCATGGCTCGCCTCGCTGGGATGAACGAAGAATGCAGGCGTCCCCGTCGATGCGAGGGTGGCGGCGAGTTTCTGCCCGACATGGCCGCTCTTGCCCATCCCGGTGACGATCACGCGCCCGCGCGCAGAGCGCACCAGCCGCGCAGCGGCGGCAAAACTGTGGCCAAGACCGTCCGACAGGGCCTCGCGCAGGGCGTCGAGGCCGTTCGACTCCAGAGTGATCGTGCGGAGCGCCGATTCGATCAGGCTGGGATCGAATGCCTGATCGCCGCCCGGTTTCTTCAAGGCTACCATTGCCTTAGCGTACCTGTTGGCTTCCTGTCCGCCAGCGGACACGGAGGCGGATGGTCTTCATGCGCATCAGATAGCACATTTCCGTCCCGCCGCGCAGGGCGTCGCGGACACAGCTGACACGGCACCCCAGTTAGGGCGCCGGCCGCCCCGCCGCAACGGGGCTTAAGGTGAAATTAACCATGAATTTCCTAACGTGGTCCGGAGCCGACGGCCCCAGCTGCCGCGCCTTCCCGACACCAGGACACGGGTTCGCGGTCTGTGACGACTATGCCCCACTATTGCGGACCTGCGGCCGTGTCCGGGAGACGGCCCACGGTTCTGCTCGCGGTGACCGTGGCGATCGCCGCCTGCTGGACGGCGCCCGCCACGGCGCAGGTCGCGCCGGGTTTCGAGGTGCCGCTCCTGCGCGGCGCCGCCGACGACGGGACCCAGGCGGAAGACGAGGCGGCCGTGGACTTCGCGGTCGACGAGGCGGCGGACGAGCTGACGGAACTTCCCGTCGACGATGCAGGACCGCCCGTCGAGGTGGAGGATCCCTATGAACCGCTCGGCATCCGGCTCGGCAGCTTCCTCCTCTACCCGGCGATCGAGGCGTTCCTGGGCTACTCGAACAATGTCTTCGACAGCACGACGAATCCCGAAGGCGGCGGATACTATCGCGTAGAGCCGGAAGCCGAACTGCTGTCCGACTGGAGCCGTCACGAGCTGCGCGGATTCGTGTCGGCGGATCACGAGTCGTTCTTCGACCATTCCGGCGAAACGACGACGGCATTCGATGCGGAACTGGAAGGGCGCCTCGACATCTCGGCGCGCGATGTCGCCGGCCTGCGCCTGGCCTATTCGATCATTCCGGAGAGCCGGGGGGACCCGAACGTGCCGCAGTCGGTGGTCAATCCGCCGGATTCCGAGGTCGCCGTCGCCGAAGCGACCTATGCGCGCCGGTTCGGGCGCTTCGCCGTCTCGGTGCGTGGCGCGGCGGAGGACTTCACCTATGACGATGCGCTGCTCAGCGACGGCACCGTGGTCGACAACTCGGATCGAGACTATCGCGAACTGAACGGCGGCATCCGCGCCGGCATCGGCATCGACGACGACCGCCGCTCGATATTCGTGGAGGCGGGGGCCAACCGCCGCAAGTACCGCCGCAGGTTCGACGACAACGGCGTAGAGCGGGGGTCGCAAGGCTACGACGTGCTGGTCGGCATGACGTTCGACCGCGGTGAGCCGCTGTCGGGCGAGGTCGCGGTCGGCTACCAGACCCAGAACCCCGACGATCCGAACCTCCCCGACATCGAAAGCGTCGCGTTCCGGGGCTCGCTGGTCTGGCAACCGACGGGGCTGACGACGTTCACCCTGGACGGCTCGATATTCCCGGAGGAATCGACGCTGGATCCGAACGCGTCCGGCGCGCTGGTCTATTCGGCCGGGATCGGGGTGGAGCATTCCTTCCGGCGCAACCTGATCGGATCGGCGAGCTTCCTTTACGAACTGTCCGACTATGTCGGCTCGCCACGCGTCGAGCGCGACTACCTCGTCGTCGCCGGGCTCGAGTACCTGGTCAACCGGCGGCTCTCGTTCCAGATCGACGCGTCCTACGCGAAGTTCGAGTCCAACATCGTCGGAGAGGATTACGACGAGGCGCGGGTCGAGGCCGGCATCAGGCTGCAGCGCTGACCGGCGGATCCGAGGGTTTCAGCGGTCGAGAAGGTCGCGGATGGTCTCGCGGAACTCTGGGGCGATGTCCGGACGCTCGAGCGCGAATGCGATGTTGGCTGCCAGGAAGCCGACCTTCGAGCCGCAGTCGAAGGTCCTGCCTTCGAACTTGAAGCCGTAGAAGGGGCGGCTCTGCATCAGCCGGATCATTGCGTCGGTGATCTGGATCTCGCCTCCGGCACCCCGTTCGGGATTGTCCAGGATGCCGAAGATCTGAGGCTCCAGAATGTATCGCCCGGTAATGATCCTGTTGGACGGGGCGTCCTCCACCTTCGGCTTTTCGACCATGCCGGTGATCTCGAAGGACCGGCCGTGCTCGGCGCCGACGCCGACGACGCCGTAGTCGCTGACCTTCTGCGGATCGATTTCCTCGACCGCCACCAGGTTGCCGCCGCCGACTTCTTCCCAGGCCTCCACCATCTGCTTCATGCATCCGGGTTGCGCCTGCACCAGGACGTCCGGCAGCAGCAGGGCGAAGGGTTCGTCGCCGATCAGGTCGCGTGCACACCAGACCGCGTGGCCGAGACCCAGCGGAGCCTGCTGACGGGTGAAACTGGTGCGGCCGGGGCCGGGCAGCGCCCTTTCAAGTTCGGCGAGCTGGCGGGTCTTGCCGCGCGCCTGAAGCGTGTCCTCGAGTTCGATCTGCTTGTCGAAATGGTCCTCGATGACGCCCTTGTTGCGCCCCGTGACGAAAACGAAGTGTTCGATTCCCGCTTCACGGGCCTCGTCTACGACGTGCTGGATCAGCGGCCGGTCGACGACAGTCAGCATCTCCTTGGGCATCGCCTTGGTGGCGGGAAGAAACCGTGTGCCGAGACCGGCCACGGGAAAGACGGCTTTGCGGATTTTTGGCATCGTCCTCAGTCAGTTCGCCTTGCGTGAAACGATAAGTCGAAACTTCGTATCAGGTTCCTACATCTCCAGACGCACCGACAAAGGCAAAAAACGCGCATGCGCAGCGCCGTCCGCGTCGCCGATCGGGCTCCAGGAGCGAGATGCGGCCCGGAATGGGAGCTTGCCTGTCGGAAGTCTTAGTTACCAGACATAAAGCACTGTTCGCTAGCGTCGGTTCCAATTCACATGCGAGGCACATGATTATGGCGGTCCTGGTTACAGGCGGAGCGGGTTACATCGGCAGCCACATGGTGCTGGCCCTGGTCGACCGGGGCGAGGACGTGGTCGTGCTCGACAATCTCTCGACCGGGTTCCGCTGGGCGATCGCGCCGTCGGCGAAGCTGATCGAAGGTGATGTCGGCGACATCGAGAAGGTGGGCAGCATCATCGCCGAGGAGCGGATCGATTCGATCATCCACTTCGCAGGGTCGATCGTCGTGCCGGACTCGGTTTCCGACCCGCTCGGATACTATCTCAACAACACCGTGAAATCCCGGGCGCTGATCGAGGCGGCCGTCACCGGCGGCGTGACGCACTTCATCTTTTCCTCGACGGCGGCGGTCTACGGCATGCCCGAGACGTTTCCCGTCAGAGAGGATGCGCCGCTGGCCCCGATATCGCCGTATGGCAGCTCCAAGATGATGACCGAGATCATGCTTCGGGACTCCGCCTTCGCCTACGATTTCAACTACGTCGCGCTGCGCTACTTCAACGTCGCCGGGGCGGATCCGGCCGGCCGGAGCGGCCAGTCGACGCCGCGCGCCACGCACCTGATCAAGGTGGCCGGAGAGGCGGTCGTCGGCAAGCGCTCTCACCTGGACGTCTACGGCACCGACTACGATACGCCCGACGGCACCTGCGTCCGCGACTATATCCACGTCTCCGATCTGGCGCGGGCGCACCTTTTGGCCCTCGACCACCTGCGCGGCGGCGGTGACGACCTGGTGATGAACTGCGGATACGGGCGCGGGTTCTCGGTGCTCGAGGTGATCGATGCCGTCAAACGGGTGTCGGGGGTGGACTTCGAGGTGCGCATGGCGGCGCGGCGGCCCGGTGACCCTGCGGCTCTGGTGGCGGGTGCGGAACGCATCCGCGAACGCCTCGGCTGGACGCCGGAAAGAGACAGGCTCGACGACATCGTCGCCGATGCCCTGAACTGGGAGAAGAAACTGAAGGACAGCGGCCTCAACAGCTGACCGGGCGGGTGTTCCGCGCGCCGGGCTGCCAGGTCGGATCCGAACGAAAACAACGGGACGTATACTGCACATGTTCGCAATGACGTCAGGCGGCTTGCGGGCCGCACTCGTGTCCGGGCTCGCGGTGCTTGCGCTGAGCCTGGCCACGGCAGCCGCCACGGCGGATGCCGGCTTCGACCAGTGGGTGAAATCGTTCTGGCCCACCGCCCGCGACGCCGGGATCTCCTCCGAGGTGTACAACCGGGCGTTTGCCGGGATGACCCCCGATCCGAAGGTGCTCGAACTCGCCAACCGGCAGCCGGAGTTCACCCGGTCGGTGGCCGACTACATGTCGTCGGCGGTCTCGGCGCAGCGGGTGGAGACCGGCCAGGAGATGTTGCGCCGCTACGGCGGCGTGCTCGATGCCATCGAGGCGAAGACAGGCGTGTCGCGCTACGTGGTGGTGGCGATCTGGGGGATGGAATCCTCCTACGGCGCGGTTCTGGACAATCCCGACATTGTCCGCTCCACGATCCGCTCGCTCGCGACGCTCGCCTATGCCGGCGGCCGCAGGTCTGAATTCGGGCAGTCGCAGTTGCTCGCCGCGCTGAAGATCCTGCAGAACGGAGATATCTCGCCGGACCAGATGACGGGGTCGTGGGCCGGTGCCATGGGGCACACCCAGTTCATCCCGACGACCTACCTCGCCTATGCGGTCGATTTCGACGGGGACGGCCGCCGCGACATCTGGAACTCGATTCCCGACGCCCTCGGGTCGACGGCGAACTACCTGCGCGCCAGCAAATGGACATCGGGCAAGACCTGGGGCTACGAGGTCGAGCTGCCGCCGGGATTCGACTATTCGCTGAGCGACGAGGATGCGGCGCGGCCGCTCCGCGACTGGGCGGCGATGGGCGTGCGCCGGACCTACGGTCGAGAGTTTCCGCGCGGCGACGACATTGCCCATCTGGTGCTACCGTCCGGCGCGCAGGGGCCGGCATTCCTGATGCTCGGCAACTTCAGGTCGATCCTGCGCTACAACAATGCGGTATCCTATGCGCTGGCGGTCGGCCATCTCGCCGACCGGCTCGCAGGCGGCGGCCCGTTCGCAACCGCGCTGCCCGACGAACGGCCGCTGAGCCCCGACCACAAGGAGGAACTGCAGACGCTCCTGACGAGCTACGGCTACGATACCGGTGGCGTGGACGGGCGCATCGGCCCGATGACGCGCGATGCGATCCGCTCCTACCAGTCGCAAGCCGGACTCCCGCCGGACGGCCATGCGGGGTATAGTCTGCTCGAAAGGCTGCGTCGCGGCGGTTGAACATCGCCGATTGTCGGGGGACGAGCGTTCGGGGGCGATACCGTCCGGCCCGGCGGCGCAGGCACTAAGTGAAGGTAGACCGATGCGTTGCAGTTTCCCCCGCGTGTCCCTCGCGTTCGCGATCGTGCTGGCGCTTGCCGCTCCCGCCTCGGCCCAGTGGCCGGGCCTGCTCGGCGACCTGCTGCTCGGAAGAACCGGGCTGGCGGATATCGTGTCCGTCGGCACGACCGCGCAGCAGAAGAAGGATCCGATTTCGGCGTTCTTCAACACCCTGTTCGGCGGATTGACGCGCAAGAGCCAGCCGACCCCGCAGAACGCGGTGCCGCCGACCCGCTCAAGCTCCGGCTCGGCACCGGCCCGGGCGCCGGCCGTGGTGCAGCCCAAGAAGCCGGCTGCGGCGGAAAAGGCACCCGACGCCAAGCGCGTGGTCGTGTTCGGCGACTTTTTCGCGGACGGACTGGAGAGTGGCCTCAAGGAGGCGTTCCTCGAGTCCTCCTCGGTGATCGTCGAGGGGCTGAGCAGTGCCAGTTCCGGCCTGGTCCGCGACGATCACTACGACTGGCCCGAGGCGATCGCGGAACGGCTGCTCGACACCGAGAAGCCCGTCGACATCGCAGTGGTCATGATCGGCGCCAACGATCGGCAGGAACTCGGCGACGCGGCCGGCGAGTACCCGCCGCGGAGCGAGCGCTGGCGCGAACTCTATTCGGAACGCATCGACCAGATCATCGAGCTGTTCACCGACAGGAACATTCCGCTGTACTTCGTCTCGCTGCCGCCGGTCGCCTCGGGCACGATGAGCCAGGACTACGCCTACTTCAACGACATCTTCCGCGAGCGGGCCTACCGGTACGGGATCGAGTTCGTCGATCTGTGGAACAGCTTCGTCGACGAGGCGGGCAATTACACATCGAGCGGACCCGACGTGAACGGCGAGCATCGCCAGTTGCGGGGCGAGGACGGGCTGCATTTCACGGCGGCCGGCAATCGAAAGCTGGCGCATTTCGTCGCCCGCGAGATCCGCCGCGACTTCGGCCGGGAGGGCGGGCTGTTCCTGGCGCTACCGCACGGCCCCACCGGGCCGCAGCCGTTCCTGCCGAGCGACGAACAGATCCGCACCGGCGTCGGCGAGGTCATTCCGCTCACCGGTACGCAGGGCGGCTCGGGTTCCGCGCTGGCCGGCGGCCCGGACCCGACACCGGAAGCGCCTCGCGACTCTGCGTTCTACCAGGTGATACTCGAAGGCGAGGTTCCCGCTGCCGAGCCCGGCCGCGCCGACGATTTCAGCTGGCCCCGGCAGAGCTCGGCGCTGCCGACCGCCCTGCCGCCCGATCCTTCGTCACAGGCTCCGGGGGAGGCGTCGGGGCAGGCCGAGGAGACCGCTGCGCCGGCCGGCTGAGTCCGTCGCCGCGGCGACGGCTCTGCGGGGCAGGCGGCTTCAGCGCGGACAGCTCAGCGGGGCAGGGCGGTCTCGCCCATGAGGGCCAGATCGATCGACCTTGCCGCCTGACGGCCCTCGCGGATTGCCCAGACCACCAGGGACTGACCGCGGCGCATGTCGCCGGCGGCCCAGACCTTCGGGTTCGACGTCAGGTAGCTGTCGGTGTCGGCGGCGACGTTCCCGCGCCCGTCCAGGTCCATGCCGAGGTCGTGGACGAGACCCTCATGGACGGGATGGGCGAAGCCGATGGCGATCAGCACCAGTTCGGCCTTCAGATAGAAGTCGGTGCCCTCAATCGGCCGGCGCTTCTCATCGACGCGCATGCAATGGATGCGGCGGACGTGGCCGTGCCGGCCGCCCTCCATGCCGATGGTGGCGGCCGAGAATTCGCGCTCGGCGCCTTCCGCCTGGCTGGACGAGGTGCGGAACTTGGTCGGCCAGTACGGCCAGACCAGCATCTTGTCCTCGTGGATCGGCGGGATCGGGCGGATATCGAGCTGCGTCACCGAGACCGCACCCTGACGGAAGGCCGTGCCGACGCAGTCCGAGGCGGTGTCGCCGCCGCCGATCACCACGACGTGCTTGCCCGCGGCCAAAATCGGCGTTTCCAGGGATATGTCCTCGTGACCCAGGCGCCGGTTCTGCTGAACCAGGTAGGGCATCGCGTAGTGCACGCCTTCCAGCTCCATGCCGGGCAAGTGCGGATCGCGGGGCGCCTCCGATCCGATCGCCAGCAGGACCGCATCGTGGTTGTCGACGATCTCCTGGGTGGGGACGTCGACGCCGATGTTCATGCCGTAGTGGAACACCACACCTTCGGCCTCCATCTGGGCGACGCGAAGGTCGATGTAGTGCTTCTCCATCTTGAAGTCGGGAATGCCGTAGCGCAGCAGGCCGCCCGCCTTGGGCTCGCGCTCGTAGAGGTGCACCTCGTGGCCGGCCCGGGCAAGCTGCTGGGCGCCCGCCAGGCCTCCGGGACCTGACCCGATGACGGCGACCTTCCGGCCGGTGCGACGAAGCGGCGGCTGCGGCCGCACCCAGCCCGCGGCGAAGGCGCGGTCGGAAATCGCCTGCTCGATCGACTTGATGGTAACGGGAATGTCCTCGAGGTTGAGCGTGCAGGCCTCCTCGCAGGGCGCCGGACAGATCCGCCCGGTGATCTCGGGGAAGTTATTGGTGGAGTGCAGGTTGCGCGCCGCCTCCTCCCAGTCGCCCTGGTAGACGAGATCGTTCCAGTCGGGAATCTGGTTGTTGACGGGGCAGCCCTGCGGGCCGTGGCAGAACGGAATGCCGCAATCCATGCAGCGTGCCGCCTGCCGACGCACTTCGCTCTCGCCGAGCGGGATCGCAAACTCGCGAAAATGGCGAATCCGGTCCGACGCCGGCTGATACTTCTGCTCCTGGGGGTCGATCTCCAGGAAGCCCGTTACCTTGCCCATTGCAATCGCCCTACTGTACCGTCGCCCTACTGTGCCGCCATCGCCGTGTCGCGATCCTGTTCCATCTCGCGGAGCGCCCGGCGGTATTCGACCGGCATGATCTTCACGAATTTCGGACGATAGGCGTCCCAGTGCTCGAGGATCTCGCGAGCCCGGCCGGATCCCGTGTAGTGGAGATGGTTCGAGATCAGCTGGTGCAGGCGCTCGTCGTCATGGCGGGTCATGTCTGCCGACACGTCGACGCGTCCGTGCCATTCGATGTCGCCGCCGTGATGGTGCAGGCGCTCGAGCAGGTCGTCCTCCTCGGCGACCGGTTCGAGGTCCACCATGGCGAGGTTGCAGCGCTCGGCGAAGTCGCCGGCCTCGTCCAGGACATAGGCGACGCCGCCGGACATCCCGGCCGCGAAGTTGCGTCCGGTCCGGCCGATGACGACCACCACGCCCCCGGTCATGTATTCGCAACCGTGGTCGCCGGTGCCCTCGACGACGGCAACCGCACCCGAGTTGCGAACGGCAAAGCGCTCACCGGCGACGCCGCGGAAGTAGCACTCGCCCTCGATGGCCCCGTAAAGGACCGTGTTGCCGACGATGATCGACTCTTCGGGGATACACTGGCTCTTCTCCGACGGCCGCACGACGATGCGGCCACCCGACAGGCCCTTGCCGACATAGTCGTTGGCGTCGCCGATCAGTTCGAGCGAGACGCCGGCGGCGAGGAAGGCGCCGAAGCTCTGACCGGCCGTCCCGGTCAGCCTGATGGAGACCGTGTCCTCCGGCAGACCCTCGTGTCCGTACCGCTTGGCGATCGCGCCCGACAGCATCGCCCCGACGGATCGGTCTGTGTTGTGGATCTCCCGTTCGATCGTCACCGGCTTTTCGGATTCGAGCGCCTCGCGGGCGGCCTCGATCAGGTCGCGATCCAGCACGTCGTCGATCGGATGGGCCTGGCGCTCGGCGTGGCGGATGTTCACGCCATCGGGCACCTGCGGCTTGTAGAAGACGCGCGAGAAATCCAGCCCCTTCGACTTCCAGTGATCGAGCAGCGCGTTCTTGTCGAGCATGTCGGACTGGCCGATCATCTCGGCGAAGGTCCGGTAGCCCATCGCCGCCATCAGCTCTCGCACCTCTTCGGCGAGATAGAAGAAGTAGTTGATGACGTGCTCGGGGGCACCCTTGAAGCGCTTGCGCAGGACCGGGTCCTGGGTAGCCACCCCGACGGGGCAGGTGTTCAGATGGCACTTGCGCATCATGATGCAGCCGGCCGCGATCAGCGGTGCGGTGGAAAAGCCGAACTCGTCGGCCCCCAGGAGCGCTCCCACGACGACGTCGCGACCGGTGCGCACGCCGCCATCGACCTCGAGCCGGACGCGGCCGCGCAGGCGGTTCTCGACCAGCGTCTGGTGCGTCTCGGCGAGGCCCATTTCCCAGGGGCTGCCGGCATGCTTGATCGAGGTCAGCGGGCTCGCGCCGGTGCCGCCCTCGTACCCTGCGATTGTGATGTGGTCGGCGCGTGCCTTGGCGACGCCGGCGGCAACCGTGCCGACGCCGACCTCGGAAACGAGCTTGACCGAGATGTCGGCGGCCGGATTGGCGTTCTTCAGGTCGAAGATGAGCTGCGCCAGGTCCTCGATCGAATAGATGTCGTGGTGCGGCGGCGGCGAGATCAGGCCGACGCCCGGCGTCGAGTGGCGGACCTTGGCGATCACAGCATCGACCTTGTGGCCGGGAAGCTGCCCGCCCTCGCCGGGCTTGGCGCCCTGGGCCATCTTGATCTGGATCTGGTCGGCGTTGACCAGGTACTCGGTGGTGACGCCGAACCGGCCGGAAGCCACCTGCTTGATGGCCGACCGCTTGGAATCGCCGTTGGGCAGCGGCAGGAACCGCTCGGCCTCCTCGCCGCCTTCGCCCGTGTTGGACCGTCCGCCGATGCGGTTCATCGCGATCGCGAGCGTCTCGTGGGCTTCCTTGGAAATGGCGCCGAAGGACATCGCCCCGGTCGAGAACCGCCTGACGATGTTCGTCGCCGGCTCGACCTCCTCGAGCGGAACGGGGGAGCGGCCGGCTTCGTCGGCGTTCCGGATCCGGAACAGGCCGCGGATCAGATAGCGCCGGCCGACCTGCTCGTTCATCAGCGTGGCGTACTCGCGGTAGGTGTCGTATGAGGCGCCGCGCACGGCATGCTGCAGGTGCGCCAGCGTTTCAGGCGTCCAGAGATGCGCCTCGCCGCGATTGCGCCAGGCGTAGTCGCCGCCGATCGACAAGGCGTTGGTCAGCACCGGATCGTCGCCGAACGCTTCGCGATGCCGGCGAACAGTCTCTTCGGCGATCTCGGCCAGACCGACGCCCTCGATCGTCGTGGCGGTGCCGAAGAAGAACCGCTCCACGAAGGAACTCGACAGGCCGACGGCATCGAAGATCTGCGCGCCGCAATAGGACTGGTAGGTGGAAATGCCCATCTTGGACATCACCTTCAGGATGCCCTTGTCGATCGACTTGATGTAGCGGGACACGACCTCCTGCTCGTCGACCTCGTCGGGGAAATCGCGGCGCATGGCGGCGAGCGTCTCGAAGGCGAGATACGGATTGATCGCCTCGGCGCCGTAGCCGGCGAGCATGCAGAAGTGCTGGATCTCGCGCGCCTCGCCCGTCTCGACGACGAGCCCGACGGACGTCCTGAGCCCCTTGCGGATCAGGTGATGATGAACGGCGGCCGTCGCCAGCAGCGCCGGAATCGGGATCCGGTTGGCGCTGACCAGCCGGTCGGACAGGACGATGATGTTGAAGCCGTCGCGCACCGCGCGCTCGGCGCGGTCGCAAAGCCGGTCGATCGCCAGCGCCATCCCGGCCGCGCCGCGGTCGGCGGAATAGGTGATGTCGAGCGTCTGGGTCTGGAACTGGTTGTCGGCGATGTCGCCGATCATCCGGATCTTCTCCAGATCCTCGTTGGTCAGGATCGGCTGGCGCACCTCGAGGCGCTTGTGCGCCGACAGGCCTTCCAGATCGAACAGGTTCGGCCGCGGTCCGATGAACGAGACGAGGCTCATGACGAGCTCTTCCCGGATCGGGTCGATCGGCGGGTTCGTCACCTGGGCGAAGTTCTGCTTGAAGTAGGTGTAGAGCAGCTTGGGCTGGTCGGACAGCGCCGAGATCGGCGTGTCCGTGCCCATCGAGCCGATCGCCTCCTGGCCGGTCGTCGCCATCGGCGACATCAGCAGCTTCAGGTCCTCCTGCGTGTAGCCGAACGCCTGCTGGCGATCCAGCAGGCTGACATTGGTGCGCGGCGCCGACGGCGGCACCGCAGGCAGGTCCTCCAGGAAGATCTGGGTGCGCGCCAGCCACTCCCGGTAGGGATTGGCGTGCGACAACTGCGACTTGATCTCCTCGTCGGAGATGATGCGGCCCTCGGCGAGATCGATCAGCAGCATCCGGCCCGGCTGCAGCCGCCATTTGCGGACGATCTTTTCCTCCGGAATGGAGAGCACGCCCATTTCGGAGGCCATCACGACCCGGTCGTCGTCGGTGACCAGCCACCGCGCCGGGCGCAGGCCGTTGCGGTCCAGGGTCGCGCCGATCTGGCGGCCGTCGGAAAAGGCGATCGCAGCGGGGCCGTCCCACGGCTCCATCACGGCGGCGTGATACTCGTAGAAGGCCCTGCGGTCCTCGTCCATCAGCGGGTTGCCCGCCCAGGCCTCCGGGACCATCGTCATCACCGCATGCGCCAGGCCGTAGCCGCCCTGGGTGAGGAATTCCAGGGCGTTGTCGAAACAGGCGGTGTCGGACTGTCCCTCGTAGGAGATCGGCCAGATCTTCGAGATGTCATCGCCGAACAGCGGCGAGGCGACGCTCGCCTGGCGGGCGGCCATCCAGTTGACGTTGCCGCGCAGCGTGTTGATCTCGCCGTTATGCGCCACCATCCGGTAGGGATGGGCGAGCGGCCACGCCGGAAAGGTGTTGGTGGAGAACCGCTGGTGCACCAGCGCGAGCGCCGACTCGAACCTCGGGTCGGTCAGATCGGTGTAGTAGGCGCCGAGCTGATAGGCGAGGAACATGCCCTTGTAGACCAGCGTCCGGCAGGAGAGGGACACCGGATAATAGTCAGCCGTCAACTCGTCGCGCTTCTCGACCCGCCGGTTGGAGACGATCTTGCGAACGAGATAGAGCTGCCGTTCGAAGGCTTCCTCGTCGCCGTCCTCACCTGGCGCGCCCCCATGCGGACTGCCGATGAAGATCTGCGTGTGTACGGGTTCGGTGGAAATGACGTTGTCGGACAGGCAGGAATTGTCGACGGGCACGTCGCGCCAGCCGAGCAGGGTCAGGCCGTTCTCGGAGATCACCGTTTCCCAAAGCTCGCGCATCATGCGCTGGCCTTCGGGATCGCGCGGCATGAACAGGTGGCCGACGCCGTAGCGGCCCGGCGGCGGCAGCTCGAACCCGAGCGCCGCACATTCCTCCCGCAACAGCCTGTCGGGGATCTGGATCAGCATGCCGGCACCGTCGCCCATCAGCGGGTCAGCGCCGACGGCACCGCGATGGGTGAGATTGACCAGGATTTCGAGTCCCTGCTCGATGATGCTGTGGCTCGCCTCGCCCTTCATGTGGGCGATGAAGCCGACGCCGCAGGAGTCGCGCACGTGGCGGGGATCGAACAAGCCTTTGGGGGCCGCGGCTTCGGGAGTCGGGCGGCCAGCCGCCTGAAGCGTTGCCGCAGACTGCGGATATGTCGAACCAGCGCTCATATCGCTTCGCTCCCCATTTGCTGCGCCGGAAGGGCCGCGTGCGCGGCCATTTCGGCGTATCCGTCGCCCGGTCCCGTGCGCCCCTCGGCCCCGGGTCCGTCGGATCGGTTCTCGATTTGCCGTTGGTCCGCCCCGGCAGTGCGTGCCTGCCCCGGGCAGCCGTTCGACCGGCATCGTCACGGCTCGCGCCGCGCCGGGACCGGTTTTCGGCTTCTGTCCGACCCGCTTGCCTTCCGGCCACTCCCGGCCAGGCGGCAAATTGGGTCAGCATGACTGTCCTATCCTTGTTTGCAAAATGCCAGATTTACCGGTCTGCCGCAAGGCCGGCGGCGAACGATAATTGCGCAGGATACCGGCATTTCGACAGATCCGGAAATGCGGCCGTATTCCGGAGGTCCGCCGCCCGGCATCCGGGACAACACGGAAGCTCGCGCGAAGTCGCGATTCCGTAACACCAAGTTGACTTCCACTTGATGGATTCGCCGGCGCAGTCTCTGCCTGCCGACGGACCTCGATCCAGGCGTCGCGGAAGACCGGTTCCGCTGGTACCGGACATAGCGCGGCAAGCGAATTCTCAAGGGAGTGAGAGCATGAAAACGACCAGGACGTTGACGGCTATGGCCGTCGCCGGCGCGATGACGACCGCGCTGACCATGGCTGCCGTCCCGAACCGGGCTGCGGCGCAGGACATGGAAAAATGCTTCGGCGTGGCGATGAAGGGCCAGAACGACTGCAAGGCAGGCGCGCACGACTGCAAGGGCATGTCCACCGTCGACTATGACGGCCAGTCCTTCAAGATGGTCGCGAAGGGGACCTGCACGTCCATGCAGACCCCGGAAGGACCCGGTTCACTGGAACCGGTCGAACGCCCGGCTTGACCGCCGGCGAGCGCGGGAATGCCGGCGACACCAGTCGGCATTCCGGCTTTTCCCGGCATGATGAGCTAAGATGACCGGGCGAACCATTCGAACCCGAGCCCTCACGGAAGGAAGTCATGATCAACAGCAAGACCACCGCCGCAATCGTCGCAGGCGCCCTGGCGGCCGCCGTCGGCGCCGGACCGGCGCCAGTCCAGGCCCAGGAGATGGAAAAATGCTTCGGCGTGTCGCTGAAGGGCCAGAACGACTGCGCCGCCGGGCCGGGCACGACCTGCGCGGGCACCTCGACCGTCGACTATCAGGGCAATGCGTGGAAGCTGGTGCCGAAGGGCACCTGCACGACGATGGCGGTTCCCGGCGAGCGCCACGGCAGCCTCGAGCCGCTCGATCGCGATCTGCCGAGCTGAGTTCTCGGCAAGAGATCCAGCATTGACGCCAGCGGAGGTGGGCGTGAACGATCCAGGACCCGCCAGTTCCCAGGCCGGCGGCACGTTCTTCGAAGGCCCGATCGCTGCCCGTGCCGGGGTCGGGCTGAAAGCCCGGCACTATCGTACGATCCTCCGGGACGAGCCGGACATCGGCTGGTTCGAGGTTCATCCGGAGAACTACATGGGAGCGGGCGGGCCGCCGCACCGCTACCTGACCGCCATCCGCGAGCGCTATCCGCTGTCGCTGCACGGCGTCGGGCTGTCGATCGGTGGCGACCGGCCGCTCGACAAGGAACACCTGCGACGGCTGAAGGCGCTGGTCGACCGCTACGAACCGGGGCTGTTTTCCGAGCATCTTGCCTGGTCCACCCACGACGAGGGCTATCTCAACGACTTGCTGCCGCTTCCCTATACGGAGGAAACCCTGGTTCGCGTCGCCGGGCATGTCGACGAGGTGCAAAGCGCTGTGGGGCGGCAGATGCTGCTCGAGAATCCCTCGACCTACGTGCGCTTCGCCGAAAGCGACCTGAGCGAAGTCGATTTCATCGCCGAACTTGCCGCGCGTACGGGCTGCGGGCTCCTGCTCGACGTCAACAACGTGCATGTCCAGGCGACCAATCACGGCTTCGACGCGGCCGGCTACATCGACGCGTTTCCGGTCGAGCATGTGGGCGAGATCCATCTGGCCGGCCATGCGCGCGAGACCGACGATCTGGGTCAGCCCCTGCTGATCGACGCGCACGACCGCGAGGTCGACCGGATCGTCTGGGACCTCTACGCCCGCGTCATCCGGCGCGCCGGTCCGCTGCCGACCCTGATCGAATGGGACGCCAACGTACCCGAATGGCCGGTGCTCTTCAGCGAGGCAATGCTGGCCGAGGACGTCATGCGTGCCGAGACGGCGCCAATGGTTTCAGGGGCAGCGGAGAGGGAACCCGGTGTCCTCGCTGGCTGACGTCCAGAGCCGCTTCGCCGCGGCGATTCGCGATCGCCATCTGCCGCCGCCGGCGGATGTGGCGGGGCGTGACGGCGAAGCTCCGCTCCGGCGGTTCGGAATCTACCGCAACAACGTGCATGTGAGCCTCGCCGAGGCGCTGATGGGCACCTTTCCGGTTGTGCTGCGGCTGGTCGGCGAGGAATTCTTCCGGGGGATGGCGCGGGTCTATGTGGGAGGGGCGCTGCCGCGTACCCCGGTTCTCATCGACTACGGGGGCGACTTCGGGGATTTCATCGCGCAGTTCGCGCCGGCGACCGACCTGCCGTATCTGCCGGACGTGGCACGCCTGGAATGGGCCTGGAACCTCGCCTATCACGCCGCCGACGCGACGCCCGTCGACGCGCAGGCGCTTTCGGCCGTGCCGCCGGAACGCATGGCGGACCTGACGTTCGACCTGCATCCTTCGCTGCAGATCGTCTCGTCGCGATGGCCGGTCCTGGCGATCTGGGAAACCAACACCAACGACGAGTTCGTGCGCCCGGTCGATCCCGGCTCGGGCGGCGGCGACGTCCTGATCCTCCGTCCCGCCTGGGACGTGGAGTTGCGGTCGTTGCCCGACGGCGGCGCGGCGTTCATCGCGCTGCTGCAGGCGGGCAGGCCGCTGGGTGTCGCCTACGAACTCACCACTGACCGGCACCCGGGCTTCGACCTTGCCGCCGCGCTTCAGGGTCTCATCGCATCGGGAGCCTTGGCCGGGTTGCGACTGTAGAAGAACACGATCGAATCGGGGGGATCGGATGGAGCAGGCTCGTGCCCGCCGGGTACCGGGGCAGACCGGCAGGATTCTGAGCGCCCTGGCTGGTTTCGACCGGTGGCTCAAGCGCCCGGTCGTGCGCTGGGTTGCCGCACCGGTTCAACTCGGGCTTCGGCTCTGGATCTTCTTCGGGCTGCCGTTCGTCAACTCGGGTCTCACCAAATGGGAGGTCTATCCGTTCCTTAGACCGGAGGTCGGCGCCTGGAACGGTTGGCCGCAGTTGCGCGCCGCGGTGATCTACCAGTTTTCCAGCATCTGCGATTTCTGCTTCAACATCCGGATCTGGGTGGCGGGAGAAAAGCCGCTGGTCCAGTGGGGGCACCCGTTTCCCGAAACGTCCGCCTGGCTTGCCGGGAATGCCGAGATCATCCTCCCCGCGCTCATTCTCGTCGGCCTGCTGACGCGGCTGTCGGCGCTGGGACTGCTCGCAATGACGCTGGTCATTCAGTTGGTCATGCCCACGGGGCTCGGGGCCCATGCGACATGGGCGGTGCTTCTTCTTGCCGTGATCGTTCTCGGACCCGGGCTCCTGTCGGTCGACCACCTGCTCGGCCGCCTGTTCCGCCGCTGAGTAAAGGTTTGCTGCTCGGGCGCGCTGTTGTGCCGCTCGGGGATTTTCCACAGCCGCGGAGGCCGATAAGGTCCGCCTCGGATCGAATAACGACGGGCGGGCGCATGAACTTCGCTAGCGACAATACGGCCGGGATCTCCGAGCGGATCCTGAAGGCGATCAACGAGGCCAGTACCGGCTTTGCCGGCTCGTATGGGGGCGACGATGCGACGAGAGCCCTGGAAGCGCGGTTCGCCGAAGTCTTCGAGACCGACCTGACGGTGTTCCCGCTGGCCACGGGTACCGCCGCGAACGCCCTGTCCATCGCGACGATCACGCCGCCGTGGCGGGCGGTACTGTGCAGCGAGAATGCCCACATCATGACCGACGAATGCGGGGCCGCCGAAATGTTCACCGGCGGTGCCAAGCTGATCGGATTGGCCGGGCGGAATGCGAAGTATTCGGCCCGGACGCTGGCGGAGCGGCTGGAGACCTGGCCGCCCGGCGCTCCGCATCATACGCAGCCGGCGTCGCTGTCCCTGAGCCAAGCGAGCGAGTTCGGCAGCGTCTGGCAGCCGGACGAACTCGCCGAAATCGGTGAGGTTGCCCGCGCGCATGGCCTGAAGGTCCACATGGACGGAGCCCGGTTCGCCAATGCGGTTGCCTCGCTCCAATGCGCTCCCGCCGATATCACCTGGCGCGCAGGGGTGGACATTCTGTCCTTCGGCGCCACCAAGAACGGTGCGCTGGCGGCCGAGGCGATCGTGGTGTTCGACAAGGAACTGGCCGCGTCTCTGCCCTTCCGGCGGATGAAGACCGGCCACCTTCTCTCTAAAGGGCGCTTTCTGGCGGTGCAGTTGCTGGCATACCTCGAAGACGGGCATTGGCTGAAACTGGCCGGGCACTCCAATGCGATGGCCACCAGGCTTGCCGAGGCGATCGAGGCCTCGCCGAAGGCGCGGCTTGCCGCACCGGTCGAGGCAAACGAGGTGTTCGCCTACCTCGATCATACCGTTCACGAGGCACTGCAGACGGCCGGAGCCGATTATCACGAATGGCCGATGAGCGTCCCCGACAAGGAGGATCCGCCGCGCGAGGGCGAGGTGCTCGCCCGCTTCGTCGCCTCGTTCCAGACCAGCGGACAGGAGGTGGGGCGATTCGCGCAGGTGATCGGCGGACTTTGAGCCGGACGCCAGGGCGCGCGACGGACGTGCACCCACGAAAAAGCGCCCCGGCAATGCCGGGGCGCTCCATTCAGTTCCCGTCGATTCCGATCAGGCAGCCTTCTGGTCGATGACCTTGGCGTCTGTCTTGGTCGAAATCTGGATGGTGCGGGGCTTCAGCGCCTCCGGGATCTCACGCACGAGATCGACGTGCAGGAGCCCGTTCTCGAGGACCGCGCCGCGGACCTCGACGTGGTCGGCAAGCTGGAAGCGGCGATCGAAGCTGCGCTCGGCAATGCCGCGATAAAGCACTTCGCCGCGCTCCTTGCCGTCCTCGACGGTCTTCTCGCCGTGGATCGACAAGACGTTCTCCTTGACCTCGATGGTCAGGTCCTTCTCGCCAAAGCCGGCAATGGCCATGGAAATCCGGTAGGCGTTCTCGCCGGTCCGCTCGATGTTGTAGGGCGGATAGCCGGTGCCGTTATCGACGTTCGACATCTGGTCCATCATGTTGAACAGACGATCGAAGCCGACGGTGGAACGATACAGCGGGGAAAGGTCGTACTGACGCATTTTCACATCCTCCTGTTGAAGCGACATGCATGTTTGCCCGCCCATCGGGGCCGGGCCTGTCATGTGCGCACCCTTCATTGGCGTGCGCAGGGTTGATTTGGGCGCTGCCTGAAAGCATTTCAAGACCCGTCGCTCGTCTCGCCTCCGTTCACATGAATGCCCGATGAACCATCCCTTCCGACTCCGTTCAGGTGGACTTTGCCAGTATCGCCACATGAACAGTTCGGGCGGCACCCCTCCCAGCCGTCCGCATCGATCCGGATGCCACCTTCAGCCCCCGGGGCGTCCGGAAAAGGGCCGGCGATCCCCTCGGATCGCCGGCCTGCTCCCTTTTTGCGGGGACATCGGACTTCCGGGCAGGTTCGCGGCACTGCTATAAGGCCCCTTCCAGCATTCCCTCCCGGATGCGCCCTTACCCGTACTGTACTGCGACCCGCCTGATGGACCTCGTCGATATCCCCGAGAACCCGGTTCCGAGCGGTGCCGTCACCGGTGCGATCACCACCAGCGACCGGTTCACGCTGCGCTTTGCGCGATGGCGGCCGACGACGCGCAAGGGCCTGGGAACGGTGTGCGTGTTCACCGGGCGCGCGGAATTCATCGAGAAGTACTTCGAAACGATCGGCGAACTGCGCGATCGTGGCTTTTCCGTAGCCGCGCTTGACTGGCGCGGGCAGGGCGGATCGCAGCGACTCCTGAAGAACCCGCGCAAGGGGCACATAGACGATTTCAGCCAGTTCGACCGCGATCTGGCCGCGTTCATGGAAAAGGTCGTCCTGCCGGACTGCACCCCTCCGTATTTCGCGCTCGCGCACTCGATGGGCGGGAACATCCTGCTCAGGAACTCCAGGCGAGCGCCGGCCTGGTTCGAGCGGCAGGTCCTCTCCGCACCGATGCTCGAGCTGGCCGGGAGGCGTGCAAGTTCGCCCTATGTGCACGGACTGGCGGAGATCCTTGGGCTGATCGGACTGGGCAATTCCTACGTGCCGGGGGGAAGTTCCACGGCGGCCAGCGTGCGGCCGTTCAAGGGCAACGTGCTGACGTTGGATCCGGGGCGCTTCCACCGGAACAACGACATCATAGATGCCGAACCCGGACTCGGACTCGGTTCGGCGACGATCGGATGGTTGTGGGCGGCGGGCGAGGCGATGCGGGAGGTCATGCATCCCGACTTCGCGCCCAGGGTCCGGGTCCCGACGCTGATGGTGGCGGCCGGCGACGACCGTGTTGTGTCCACCAGGGCCATCGAATCGCTGGCGTTCCGGATGAAGATCGGCTCGCACATCGTGATCCCCGCGGCCCGGCACGAGATCCTGATGGAGCGCGATTCCATCCGCGAGCAGTTCTGGGCGGCATTCGATGCCTTCGTGCCCGGCAGCCCCGTGTTCGGCTGAGAAGCCGGCCTCGGCAGCGGTCAGGCGTTGAGGAGCCGCAGAGCCGCCTCGTGCACGCGCCGGTCGCCGGCGGCGATGACCGTGCCGCCCTCGTTCGCGCTGTCGCCCGCCCAGCTCGTCACGACCCCTCCCGCCGCCTCGATGATCGGGATCAGGCCGACCACGTCGTAGGGCTGCAGGCCGGATTCGATGACCAGGTCGATCTGGCCGGCCGCGAGCAGGCAGTAGGCATAGCCGTCGCCGCCGTAGCGGGCGAGGCGGACGACCGCCTCGACCTGTTGGTAGCGATCCAGCTCGCCAGGCCCCGACAGCGCCGACGGCGCCGTCGTCATCAGGGTCGCCTGGGACAGATCGGTGCAGGCTCGCGTGCGGATGTCGCGGGCCGGGCCGTCGCGGTGGATCGCCCTTGCCCGGCCGCCGCCGCCCCAGAACCGGTCGCCGACATAGGGCTGGTCGACCAGCCCGAAGACGGGTGAGCCGGTGTGACGAAGGCCGATGATCGTCGTCCAAAGGGGCACACCCGAGACGAAGGAGCGGGTACCGTCGATCGGGTCGATCACCCATTCGTACTCGCCCGTGCCCGAAACGACCCCGAACTCCTCGCCGTGCAGTCCGTGGTCGGGATATGTCGCGAAGACCAGCGCGCGGATCGCCTGCTCGGCGGCGCGGTCGGCGACGGTCACCGGATCGAATGCATCGTCCAGCTTGTTCTCGACCGACAGCGCGGAGCGGAAGTGCGGCAGCGTTGCCGCAGCCGCAGCGTCTGCGAGGCGGTGCGCGAAGGCTTCGGTTTCGTCGCGGGTCATATGCAGAAATCGGGGTTGTGAGGGTTTGTACGTTGGCTATAGGAGGTCATACGCGCCTTCGCAATCGCCAGACGGGCACAAACAAGCCCGCGCGCAGGCGCCGGGAGAAACGCCGATGTCCAAGCCCGCGCAGCCGGGAACCGCGACCGCGTACGATCCTGCGACGCCATCGCCGGCCACGACCACCGTCGTGCTGCTGTTTGCGGTGCTGTGCGCGATCTACGTCGTCAGCCAGTTCCTGCGCAACTCGGTCGGCGTCATCGCGCCGGACATCGCCCGCGAGCTCGACCTGGCACCGCAAGCGCTGGGGATCCTCTCGAGCGCGTTCTTCCTCGGCTTTGCGGCCGCCCAGATACCGCTTGGCGCGACGATCGACCGCTACGGGCCGAAGCGCTGCATGATGGCATCCGTTGGCCTGGCCGTGCTCGGCTGCGCGGTCTTCGCCTGGTCGCAGTCGCTTGCCGCGCTGACTGTCGGGCGTGTGCTGATGGGCATCGGCTGCTCGAGTTTCTTCATGGGACCGCTGACGATCTACACGCGCTGGTTCCGTGCCGACCGCTTCTCCACCCTTGCCGGCATCCAGCTCGGGATCGGCACGATGGGCACGCTGTTTGCGACCGCACCCCTGGCGCTGTCGACCGAGCTGTACGGGTGGCGCGCGACATTCCTGTTCGTCGGCGTCGGGGCGGCAATCGTGGGGCTGCTGGTGGCCGTCATCGTGCGGGACAACCCGCCCGGGCATGTCGACGAATCGCATCGGCCGGGGTCGCTGCGCGAGAGCTTTGCAGGACTGGGCGAGGTCATACGGGTGCCCGGCTTCTGGCAACTCTTTTCCATCCAGTTCGTCGGGTATTCGACCTTCGTCGCGATACTGGGGCTGTGGGGCGGTCCGTTCGTCACCGACGTGCTCGGCTTCGACCTGGTCGAACGCGGCAACATCATGCTGGTCATGGCCGCGGCCCATATCGTCGGCCTGTTCTGTTGGGGCCCGACCGACCGTCTGTTCGGCGGACGGTTCGTCCCTGTCACCATCGGCGCGATGTGGACCGCCACGATGATGGTCGTGCTGTGCCTGTTCGGGGACCGTGGCGGCGCGGTCACCTATGCGATCTTCATCGTGCTCGGCTTCGGGGCCGCCTACGTGCCGGTTCAGACCGCCCACGGGCGGGCCCTGTTCGACAGGCGCCTCGTCGGCCGGGGAATCACCCTGCTCAATCTTGCGACCATGGGTGGGGTGTTCGTGATGCAGGCGGTGACCGGGGTGATCATCGGTGCGTTCTCGCCGGAACCGGGGCCGGCCGGGGACCTTGTCCGCCCCTTCGTCGCCTATCAGGCCGCCTTCGCGTTCCTGGCCATTGCGATCGTCGCGGCCTGGTTCATCTACCGGACTGCCCCGGATCCCCGCGTCGGCGCCGAATAACCAAGGGGCGCGGACAGGGGTCGTTACGCTGACGTAAACTGAGCTCCTGCGGGCCGCCACATGGCAGCCATGCGGAAAAGCCGAAGAGACGTGTTGACTTTTGTGCGGTGCAGCGGCATATTTTGCAGTGCGGTATCGCCCTGCCGTTTTGCGGTACCGCAGCCCTCCTTGGGCGTTTCCTCCCTAGACTTGGGCCGTCCTGATCGGACGGCCCTTTTTTCTTTCGGGGTCCGGAATTGGCCGCAGGCGCTATTCGGCCGCGGCGCGCACCGGCCTGAGCGCTTCCACCGAGACGCTGGTCAGCCGCCGGCAGAGCTGGGTGATGTCGGCCACGAGCCAGGCGAAGCCGCCGGCGCGGACGTAGCGCAACTCGTCCATGTAGAGGGAGCGGTTCACTTCGATCTGCAGCGCGTGCAGGCCGTCGCGGGGGCTCCCGTAGGTCTCGGTGATGTAGCCGCCCGCGTAGGGCTTGTTGCGCGCCACCGAATACCCGAGCCGCTGCAGCGTTTCCTGCGCGATGTCGGTCAGGATCGAGACGCAACTGGTCCCGTATCGATCGCCGAGCACGAAATCGGGCCGGCGCCTGTTCTCCTGGGTGACCCGGGCCGACGGCATCGAATGGCAGTCCACCACGATGGCCGTGCCGAAGCTGGCATAGGCCTGGCGGATCAGCGCACGCAGATCCCGATGGTAGGGCTTGTAGTAGCGCTCGATCCGGTCGAGGCCTTCAGCGACGCTGATCGGCACGGAATAGATCTCCGCGCCGTCGGCGACGATCCGCGCGATCGTGCCCAGGCCGCCGGCGACCCGCATCGAGCGGGTGTTGGCGAAGCTCGGCAGGCGCCCGTCGAACATGGTCGGGTCGAGTTCGTAGGCCTCGCGGTTGACGTCGACATAGGCGCGGGGAAAACGGGCGTGCATCAGCGGCGCGCCGAGGCCGACCACGCCGGAAAACAGCTCCTCGACGAAAGTGTCCTCGGAGCGCCGCAGGGTCATCGTGTCGAGCCGCGACGCGGCCACGAAGGCCTTCGGGTAGGTGCGACCGCTATGGGGCGAATTGAACACGAACGGCGACGTGATGCCGTCCTGTGGGAGGAGGACGTCGTAGGGTGGTTCGAGTTCGGTGTCGCCTGAAGTCTGCATCACGCCCGGTGGGAAGCCCCTGACTGGTCGGCAAATGTGCCAACAACGCCGATGCCTGTCCATTCACGGCTCGGACAACCGGACTTGAAAAGACCGGAATTCGTGAAATCTTTACACAGCTGCGGTTCATTTCGCTATGACAACAGCGTGGCGACAGATGCGGGTTTCGGGACCCTCCTTATGGTGAAGATTCTCCTGGCCGAAGACGACAACGACATGCGCCGCTTCCTCGTGCGGGCGCTGGAGAACGCCGGCTACGACGTCGTCTCGTTCGACAACGGCCTGAGCGCATACAACCGGCTGTGCGAGGAACCCTTCACCCTGCTGCTGACCGACATCGTGATGCCGGAAATGGACGGGATCGAACTGGCGCGCAAGGCGACGGAACTCGATCCCGAACTGAAAGTGATGTTCATCACCGGATTTGCCGCGGTGGCGCTCAACCCGGACTCGCAGGCGCCAAAGAACGCCAAGGTGCTGTCGAAGCCGTTCCACCTGCGCGACCTGGTCACCCAGGTCGAGCGGATGCTCGCCGCCTGATACTCCCGCTAGGTCCGCCAGCGGTTGTGCAGCCACAGCCACTGGCCGGGATGTTCGCGCACCCAGCCCTCGACGACGTCGTTGATCGTCTGCATGGCCTTCTCGGGGTCGATCCTGCCGCTTTCGTCGCGCGGCAACTGGATCTCCTCGGTCAGGTCCAGCCTGAACCGGTTGTCGGGCAGGCGAACCACCCGGACGCCGTGAACCGGACAGTCGAACTGGCGGGCCAGCCGGCCGAGGATCGGGTTGGTCAGTGCCGTGCGGCCGAAGAAGGTGTTGCGGAAGCCCTTGGTCAGGCGCTGGTCGACAAGGATCCCGAGATGGGCGTCCCGCTCCAGCACGGAGGCCATGGCGAACGCGACCGCCTGGCCGGATCCTGCCGCCAGCAATTCACCCATGGAGCCGCGGCGTATCTTCAGCAGGCGCTGCGCGACATATGCGTTGTTGGGCGTCCGGTAGACCGCCGTGACCGGCAGTCCGTGGCGGGCGGCGCAGACGGCGGGCAGCTCCCAGTTCGCCAGGTGGGCGGTGAATATGATGGCCGGCTTGCCGTCGTCGCGCAGCCGGCGGAAGTGGTCGAGGCCGGTCGCATCGACGCGGCCCGCGCCGGGATTGTCGTCGTCCCAGTCCCAGATAGCTTCCAGATGCGGATACTCGGCCGCCGTGCGGCCGAGATTGTCCCAGACCTCGCGCAACATGCTCTTGAGCTCGGCGTCGCTCTTCCCGGGAAAGGCGTGGCGCAGGTTGTCCATGCCGAGCCGATTGACCGGCAGCAGCGGTCCGAAGGTGCGGGCGATGGAGCCACCAAGATTGCTGGCCTTATCTATGTCGAGCATCCGGACGAGCCGGAACACGGTGACAGCGGCAGTCGCCACGAACCAGTCGACGACCGGCCTCACGACCCGGCCGATACGCCATTTCAGCAGGAACAGGCGTCTCTGGAGGGGCGTCATGCGGTCTCGCTCGCCTGTGCTACCGGGCCGGCCCGATCCTCAGAGCCGCGCGACGATCTTGCCGAAGACCTTGCGGCTTTCGAGCCTGTCGAGGCCGACCTCGAAATCGGCGATGTCGATCTCGGTGTCGACGACGGGGCGGACGCCATCGGCCATCTGCGCCAGGCCCTCGGCCATGTTGCGCATCGAGCAGCCGAAGGATCCGAAGATCTTGAGCTGCTGCTGGAACAGCTGCATCAGGTTCATCTGGGTGGAGACGCCGGAGGTCGAACCGCAGGTCACCAGCCGTCCGCCGCGCTTCAGCGACAGCATGCTGCCCGACCATGTGTCGGGGCCGACGTGCTCGAAGACCACGTCGACGCCCTTCTTGCCGGTGATCTTGCGCACCAGGTGCTCGAAGCGGTCGGTGCGGTAGTTGATCACGTGGTCGGCGCCAAGCGCCGCGGCCTTCTCCCCCTTCTCGTCGTCGCCGACGGTGGTGATGACGGTCGCGCCGATGGCCTTGGCCATGCGGATGGCGGCAGTGCCGATGCCGCTGCCGCCGGCGTGGACCAGGACCGTCTCGTCGCCTTCCAGCCTGGCGTTGTCGAACAGCATGTGCTGGACCGTGCCGAAGGTGATGGGGGCGCAGGCCGCATCGGTCCAGGAGACACCGTCGGGAACCGGGACGGTCAGCCGGGCCTGGGTATTGACCAGTTCGCGGGCAAAGCCGTCGACGTGGAAGCCCATGATGCCGGCAACGTTCTCGCAGAGATTGTCGCGGCCCTCGCGGCACGCCCGGCAGGTTCCGCAGGTCAGAGCGCCGTACAGCGCCACGCCGTCGCCGACCTTCCGATTCGTCACCCCTTCGCCGACCGCGACGATCTCGCCGGCAGCCTCGGCGCCGACGACCAGCGGCAGCTTGCGCTTGGCGAACGCCATGCCCCGCCAGCCCCATACATCGATGTGGTTGAGCGCCATCGCGCGGATGCGGACCTGCACCTCGCCGGGACCGGGAGGCGGAGGATCGTCCGTCTCGATCAATTGAAGATTGCGGTCGGAGACGAGCGTTAAGGCGCGCATCGGATGGTCTCTCTCTTGCGTCCGGTGCGGATCGGGCCTGCGAAGTCGGAGGCGATCGCGTCAGCGGTGAACGGGAATTGCCGCGGTCAGGCCGCCGTCGACCGGCAGCACCGCGCCGGTCATATAGCAAGAGGCAGGGGACATGAGGAAGTCCGCCACGGCAGCAATTTCCTCCGGGGCGGCAAACCGTCCGACCGGGATCTGGCTTTCCATCTTTTCCCGGTAGTCGGCGTAGGGCGCCATCATCTCGGTGTCGATGAAGCCGGGAGCGATGTAATTGACGGTAACGCCGCGCTTTGCCGTTTCCAGGGTGAGCGTCCGCATGTAGCCGAGCAGCGCCGATTTGGAGGCGGCATAGGCGGCATTTCCGACGCTGCCGCGCAGAGCGGTGACGGAGCCGATCATGACGATACGGCCGACGCGGGCGCGCGTCATGCGTCTGACGATGGCGCCGGCGAGCCGTGTCAACGACCAGAAATTGACCTGCATGACCGCTTCGGCCCGATCCTGGTCCATCACGGCGGCAAGGCTGTCGTAGGATTGGCCGGCATTGTGGACGAAGCCGTAGAACGGTTCCTCGTCGGCCAGGGCCTCGACGAACGCGTCCACCGATGCCCGGTCCGACAGGTCGAGCCGGCGCGTCTCGAATTCGCGGCCGGGATAGCTGCCCCTCAGCTCCTCTGCCAGCGTCTCGGCGGCTTCGGTGGAGGAATTGTAGGTGAAGACGATGCTGTGGCCCGATGCCGCCAGGGCCGACACGACGGCGCGTCCGAGCCCGCGCGCGCCGCCAGTCACCAGAATCCTTCTGGGCGAAGCCATATCGTCAGCGTGGCTGCGTCCGGCAGCCGCCATCAGGCAGGCTCCGCGGCCATAACGAGCGACACGTTCTGGCCGCCGAACCCGAAAGAATTGGAAATGACCCGGCGGACGCTCGCGTCACGTGCCGTATTGGGGACGACATCGAGCGGTATCGCCGGATCGGGCACGTCGTAGTTGATCGTCGGCGGGATACGGCCCTCGGCGATCGTCATCAGCGAGAAGACCGCTTCGACGGCGCCGGCGGCAGTCAGGGTGTGGCCGATCATCGACTTGTTGGAACTGATCGGCAGGCTTGCCGCGCGGTCGCCGAACACCGTGTGCACGCTCAGATATTCCATCTTGTCGTTTTCCGGTGTGCCGGTGCCGTGCGCATTGATGTAGTCGACGTCGTCCGGTGTCACGCCGGCATCGTCCAGTGCCGCTTCGAGGCAGGCGATGGTTGCGTGACCATCGGGATTGGAGCGGGTGCGGTGGAAGCTGTCGGCTCGCTCGCCGGCACCTTCCATGACGCCGAGAATGCGGGCGCCACGGGCCCGCGCGTGTTCCATGCTCTCCAGCACCAGGGCGGCGGCGCCTTCGGCCATGACGAAGCCGTCGCGATTTTTCGAGAACGGCCTGGAAGCGCCTTCCGGCGGCTCGTTGTGAGTGGACAGCGCCGAGAGCAGCGAGAAGCGAATCAGCGCTTCCGCATGAACCGACCCGTCGGTACCCACCGTCAGCGCCGCATCGGTCTCGCCGCGCCGGATCGCCTCGACGCCGAGCTGGATAGCCGTTGCGCCGGAGGCGCATGCCGTGGAAAGAGAAATCGGCGATCCCTTGGTCCCGTAGCGGCCGGCAAGCGTTTCGGCGACGCCGCCGAACACGAAGCGGTCGTGCAGGTCCTGACGGCCCTTGCGGGCGGCCTGGAGCAGCGTGTGGTAGTCGACCGGCCCGTCCGGGTTCATCGAGCGGGCGAGTTCCTCGCGCTGCGGCCACTCCATCTCGACGGGCGCTACGGCGATGAACAGGGGGCCGGGAAAATCGCCCTTGGATCCGATCACCGATTGCTCGATCGCTTCGGACACGGCGATATCGGCGAGGTTTTCGGAGAGGGCCGGCGCGCAGAACGGCTCGGCATCGACGAAGTCCACCGTGCCGCCGATCGTGGTGCGCAATCCCTCGGTCGGAAAACGCGTGATGGCATGGATGCCGGAGCGGCCGGCCGTCAGCGCCTTCCAGTTGTCATCGCGCCCGCGGCCGAGCGAGGTGACGATACCCATCCCCGTCACCACGACGATGGGACGGCCCTTGCTGTCCCGGTATCCGCTCGATGAAGACATTCGCTACCTCCCGCTTGCTGACGCGGAGTATCTATATCAGCCGGCGCGGCTGACCAGCGCCATGCCTTCGCCGCGCCAGTGGCCCCACAGGTTGACGAGGATCTGGTCGACGCTCTCGTCCGAGCCGGTCTCGAGGCCAGTGGAATCCGTCGCCGGATAGAGTTTGCCGCGCGATGCCGTAAGCGCTGCAAGCGAGACGAGGGCGGGAAACTGGGCTTCCAGGCCGTGGCCGATCAGTGAGGCGGGGGCACGAACCAGCATCCCGCCGTCGCCGGCCAGGACATCGGTCAGGTAGCTCCGCTCTTCGCTGGTGGCGGGTTCCGCCCCGGTGGCGCCCGAGAAAACCGCCGTACGCCCGGCGCCTAGGCGCGATCGCATCATTTCGAGCTGACGCCGCGCCGTATCGGCGGCGGCGCCGGGCCCGCGCGTGCAGCGGTCGGACACAACCGCGTCCAGCCGCGCTACCGCAGTTGCGCCGCGGGCCTCGGCGTGGCCGGGCGATTCCAGCACCAGAAAGGCCCCCATCGAGCCGGTGATCATGCCGCTGCCCCTGGCCAGCCGATCCCACACCGGCAGCCAGTCATCGCGCCAAAGGTACCTGCCAAGCTCGAAGAGGAGCAGCATGTCGAGACGTTCGGCGTTGTAGGAGCCGCCGACCAGGCAGATCTCGCTTTGCCCCGAAGCGACGCGTGCATGGGCGGTCCGCACGGCGTCGATCCCGGCGGCCTCCTCGCCCATGAACGTGCGCGAAGACCCGGTCACCTTGTGGACGATCGAGATGTTGCCGGCCAGCAGGTTGGGCAGTTGCGCCAGGAACAGGGTCGGCCGGAGATCGCTCGACAGGCGCTCGTTGAGCAGGCGCCCGGCATCGTTGGTGGAGAGCAGGTCGGTGAGGACGGCACTGTCGACCTCGACATCGCGTTCTCCGCCGCCGGCCGCCACGATCATGTCCGTGCGTTCCAGGACGGCGGGCATGTCCTTGATACCCGCATTGTCGAGCGCGAGGCCGGCCGCGTAGGTGCCGATGCGCTGCCACGGCTCCATCTGGCGCTGGTCGCCCCGCTTTGGGATCTGCTGGTTGAAGTCGAGCTCGACGATCGGATGCACGGGGTAGGGCGCGAATCGCTCCGTATCAACCACCGGCCTGGGCCCGCCCTCGGCGGTCAGTGCCGACCAGTGCTGGTCGAGCCCCTCGCCCAGCGAGGAGACGAGCCCGATTCCCGTGACCAACACCTCGCGATGCGGCGCTTCGCTCATGTGACGAGCTCTTCGGGATAGCCGAGCCGGAGGGCGTTCTCGGTCATCAGGGTGCGGAAATCCGGTGTCGGGAACGGCATGACGCGAAAGGTCAGGCGCGCGTCGCAGATTGCCTTGCCGTCGCGCTTCACGCTGGCCTCGGTCATCGCATAGCCGGACCCGTCATGTTCCATGCGCGCCTCGAGATCGAGGACGTCGCCCGGCACCACGAAGGTCCGGAACTTTGCATCGCGGACACCGGCAAGAAACGGCATGCGATCGAACTTGTTGACCGTCAGGACCAGGTAGCCGGACGTCTGCGCCATGGATTCCACCAGGAGGACACCGGGCATCAGCGGATGGCCGGGAAAGTGGCCCTCGAAAATGGTGCTTTCCTGCGGGATGGTCGCGCGCGTCCGGATCAGGCCGTCCTCCGGCCTTATTTCCGCGATCTCGTCGATGAGTTGGAAGTACTCGATACGCATTGTCTGGTGCGGCGGCCTGGGCAGCGCGGTGTCGGGGGTCACTCCGCCTTGGCGGCGATGAGTTCGTCGATGCGGTCGCACAGGTTGTGCAGCACGAAGTACTGCTCCGCAGACGCCTTTCCTTCGTTGACTTCCTGGGTCCACTGTTCGAACGGCATCTTGATGCCGAACGCCTTGTCGATCGCGAACGCGATGTCGAGGAAGTCCAGGCTGTCGATGCCCAGGTCGTCGATGACGTGGCTTTCCGGCGTGATGTCCTCACGCGGGATGTCGCACGTTTCCGAAATGATGTCGGCGACCGTATCGAAGGTGGACGACATTTCGTTTCTCCAAAATAATGGCGGGAAGTCCGCCCGGGATGTTTGTCCCCGATCAGGGGCGGCTTGGAGTGGACGACAACCTTCGCCTTCGCACGGCGCCGCCGGACGTCCAGGGTGAGCACGATCTAAACGAGGTGCGCGACAAGTGCAACGGTCTCACGACACGTGCTTGCACAGGCGGCCGCGTCCGGCTATATGCCAGACCTTGCCGCTGGCGACCAGAGGTTATCCACGGATCACCCGGGTGCCATAGCGTGGATGGGCGCGTAGCTCAGCGGGAGAGCACTACGTTGACATCGTAGGGGTCGCTGGTTCAATCCCAGCCGCGCCCACCATCCAAATCCATCGGAGACTCGCCGTATCCGGTCCAACATCGCCGCAGAACGGGCGCGAGCCCGGCGAGCGACCGGCGGTCGGCATCGGAACATGACCAGACGATCTCCCGGACCGGACTTCATCTGCATCGGTCAGCAGAAGGCGGGGACCGCCTTCCTGCACGCGCTGCTCCAGCGCCACGCCGAAATCTGGATGCCCCCAGTCAAGGAACTGCACTTCTTCTCCAGGCACACCAAGCCGCTGTTTACCCGCGACGACGGTGCCGGCGACGGCGAACCGCCGAACATGCGGGAAATCGAATCGGCCATCACGGGCAAGCTCGAGAAGAACCGGCTCGATGCACGCGACAAGGAGTTCCTGCGACGGGCGATCGTCCTCGCCAACGACAAGACGTTCGCCAACTATTGCAGCTGCTTCGAGATGAAGGGTGAGCAGATCAGCGGCGACGTCACGCCCGCCTATTCCGTCCTCAACAGGAAGGCGATCGGCGAAATCCGCTCGCTTCTGCCGGATGTCTCGATCATCCTGCTCATTCGCCACCCCGTCGACCGGTTCTGGTCGAGCTTCAACCAGGCCCTGCGCCGCTACGACGGCGACAGTGACGTGCTTGCCGACGATTCGGGGAGCCTCGACAACGTGCGGGCGTTCCTCGAAAGGCCGGGCACGGTGCGGCGCAGCTACCCGAGCAGGATCTACAAGCGGTGGGCATCGGTGTTCCCGGAGGACCGGATCCGGGTCCTTCCCTTCGAAGTGCTGACCGGGGACACCGCGTCCGCGAGCGTGACCCTGGCGGACTTCCTCGGGGTGACGCCACGGTATGCGGGCGGCGTCGACGACATCGACAACATCAAGCAGGACGACCGCAAGATACCGATGAGCAGCGAGGCCGAACAATTCCTGCAGGCGCACTTTTCCGACGAGGTTGCCACCTGCAAGAAGCTGTTCGGCGACCTGTGCGCGCACTGGTCGGAATAGTGAATGTCGGACCGGGCCGGGGCGGGCGAAGTACCCGCCTGCGTTGACAGGCCCGGCACCCGCCATTATGTTCCGCCTCGAATTGCGGGTCGGCCGTGTGCCGGCCCTTTTCAATCCGAACACCTAATCGTGAAAATCGTGCCGCCAAGGGCGGGCAACGACGGCGGTCCAGAGCAATGAAAGTCAGAAATTCGATCAAGTCGCTGGTAAAGCGCCATCGCAACAATCGGGTCGTGCGCCGCAAGGGCCGCATCTACGTCATCAACAAGACGAACCGACGCTTCAAGGCCCGCCAGGGCTGACACGCCAACGGGCTGATGCCCGTTGACCCGGGAGCGCTGCTGCCCCATCCTTTCGGCCATGAAACGTATTCGTGGCCTGGTTCTGACTGCGGCATTCGCGCTCTTGGCAGCGAATGGCGCCGCAATCTGGCCGGCGGCGGCCGCCGAGCCTTCGGGCGCACCGCAGGACGGTCCCGCCGCGGCCGATCCCGACCCCTCCCGACAAGACGCTGAATCCGAAGCCGCGGAGCCTGTGGAGGTCCTGCTCGATCGTCTGTCGCAGGCGGGCAGCGAACGCGAGGCAAAGGCGCTCGAGCGCGAGATCGTGCTGGCCTGGAATCGGTCGGGCAGCGATACGGTAGACCTGCTGCTGTCGCGGGCCGGGGCCGCCATCAAGCAGGAAGACTACGGGCTGGCGCTGCAGTATCTCGATGCCATCGTCGAGACCCGACCGGATTTCCCCGAAGCCTGGAACATGCGGGCGACCGTTTACTACCTGCTCGACGAGTACGAACTCTCGATCGCCGACATCCAGCATGTCCTCACCCTGCAACCTCGTCATTTCGGTGCCCTGAGCGGCCTGGGAATGATCTTCCGGGATCTCGATCAGCCGGCCCAGGCGCTGGATGCCTTCCGGCAGGCACTGGCGGTCCATCCATATTTCGGCAACGTCCGGGAATCCGCGGAGAAACTTGAACCGGAGGTCGAAGGCCGCGAAATCTGAGCACTTCGCGGAATTGGTCTGCGCCGCGCCGTCGGGACGGGCGCGGGGGTTCGATCAGGGGCATTCAGAAAGTGCGCATGCTCGTTGCAGTCGCAGCCACGGTTCTGGTCGTACTCGGCGGCCTGGTGGGCTACACGCTCGCCCGCTCGCAGCGCCTCGGCGACCTGCATCCCCCTGCCGGCTCATTCACACGCGTCGACGGCCTGCGGATGCACTATGTCGAGGACGGTCCGGCCGATGCGCCGGCCGTGGTCCTCCTTCATGGCGCCTCGGGCAACCTCAACGATCCGATGCTGGCGCTCGGCGATCCCCTTTCCGAAAGGCTTCGCGTCATTGCGATCGACCGGCCGGGACACGGCTGGAGCCAGCGCGCGGCGGGTCCGGAGGCCGCTCTTCCCAGCGACCAGGCGCGCTATGTCATCGGCGTGCTTGACGATCTGAAGGTCGCCAAGGCTGTCATCGTCGGTCATTCCTGGGGCGGCGCGCTGGCTCTCAACCTGGCGCTCGAGTATCCCCACCGAGTAGCCGGGCTGGTGCTGCTGGCGCCTGCGGCATATCCATGGGCCGGCGGCATCAACTGGTACTACACGCTTGCGACACTGCCGGGATTCGGACGGCTGTTCACCGATGCGCTCGTGCTGCCATTCGGGGAAATGGTTGTGAAGCCGGCGGTGCGATCGTCCTTTGCACCCCAGACTCCTCCGGACGACTACGTCTCCAAGGCCGGGTCGGCCCTCGTCCTGCGGCCGGCCGAGTTCCGCGCGAATGCGCAGGACGTGGCCGAACTCGTGGGCTTCCTGATCGATCAGGCGCCGAGATACCCGGAGATCGCCGTCCCTACGGTGGTCATCACCGGCGATGCAGACAAGACGGTGGCCCCGCGACTCAACGCGCATCGCCTCGCCGGCGACATTCCCAACGCCCGGCTGGTGGAACTCGATGGTGTGGGGCACATGCCCCACTATGTCGCCGCCGATACGGTGGTTGCCGAAATCGAGCGGCTGGCTGCGGAAACGAGAGAGCCTGCGGCGCAGGCGGACTCCTCGGTTGCCGTGGAATCGGTGCGTTCCCTGAAGCGTTGAATCACACGCGGCCGGTCGGCCGGATCAGTACGTTCCGGCGTCGCCGACGAAGGCTATGCGCAACATGTTCGTCGCGCCCGGCGTTCCGAACGGTACCCCGGCGGTGACGATGATGCGTTGACCCGGCTTGGCGAAGCCCTCCTGCTGGGCAATGCGGCAGGCGCGGTCCACCATGTCGTTTTCGTCGTGCGCGTCTTCCGTCAACACGCAGTGCAGACCCCAGACAAGCGCCAGGCGGCGGCTGGTGGCGGGATTGGGACTGAGCGCGATGATCGGCCGGTCGGGACGTTCGCGGGCTGCCCGCAGCCCGGTGGCGCCCGACGACGTGTAGCAGACGATCGCTGGAAGCTTCAGGGTGTCGGAGACGGTACGGGCGGCAGCACTGATAGCATCCGGCCCCGTCGCCTCCGGGTCGGCGCGCTGGGCGTTGATGATCGAGGCGAAGTTGGCGTCCGTTTCGACCCGCTCGGCGATCCGGTTCATGGTGGCGACGGCCTCGACCGGAAAATCGCCGACCGCCGATTCGGCCGACAGCATGATCGCGTCTGCACCCTCGAACACCGCCGTCGCCACGTCCGACACCTCCGCGCGGGTCGGCACCGGCGCCGAAATCATCGATTCGAGCATCTGGGTCGCGACCACCACCGGCTTGCCGGCGCGGCGGCCGGCGCGCGTGATCCGCTTCTGCACGCCGGGCACCGCCTCCAGCGGCATCTCGACCCCAAGGTCGCCGCGAGCGACCATCAGCCCATCGGCCATCTCGATGATCTCGTCGAGCCGCTGCACCGCTTGCGGCTTCTCGATCTTCGCCATGATCGCGGCGCGGCCGCGCGTCATCTTGCGCGCTTCGGCCAGGTCGTCGGGCCGCTGTACGAACGACAGCGCAACCCAGTCCACGCCGAGATTGAGGGCAGCGTCCAGGTCGGCGCGGTCCTTGTCGGTCATAGCGCCGAAGGGCAGCAGGGTATCGGGCAGGCTGACGCCCTTGCGCGCGGTGAGCTTGCCGCCGACCTCGACCACGCATTCGAGGCGGTTCCTTGCCGCGGTCACCACCCGCAGCCGGATGCGGCCGTCGTCCAGCAGCAGCCGGTGGCCCTCCTCGGCGGCCTCGAACACCGGGGGATGAGGCAGATAGACGCGCTTGCCGTCACCGGGCGTATCGCGTGTGTCGAGGACGAACGTGTCGCCTTCCACCAGATCCGCTCCGTCGCCGGAGAATGTGCCGATCCTGAGTTTCGGGCCCTGCAGGTCGCACAGGATGCCGATCGGACGGCCGAACCTCGCCTCGACGGCGCGAAGCCGGCCGTGCAGCGACTTCAGCAGCTTGTGCGGCGTATGGC
This sequence comes from Microbaculum marinum, assembly GCF_037855135.1. Taxonomy (NCBI): domain Bacteria; kingdom Pseudomonadati; phylum Pseudomonadota; class Alphaproteobacteria; order Hyphomicrobiales; family Tepidamorphaceae; genus Microbaculum; species Microbaculum marinum. The sequence goes on along the minus strand of NZ_JAZHOF010000009.1, from coordinate 24,871 downwards.
TCATGTTGATGCGGAAGACGTCGGCGCCCGCCTCGAACAGTTCGGCTATCCGGTCTTCCTCCGAAGTGGCCGGACCGAGCGTCGCCAGTATCTTGATCGAGCGTTTTCGCCGCATGCCTCGCCGTCCCCGGTGTGTCTGGCCCTGTGGCTCTTTCGGCTAAGGGCTTGTCGATTCGTTTGTATGACGAAACCGGCCGCGCGGTCACGGCCCGGGCGGGAAAAACACCGTGCGTTCCGTGCGGAAGGTGTTCGCTGCGTCGCCGGCCGGCGGGCTACTCGCCGCCAGTGCCGTCCCCGCCGAGTGCCGGATCCTGAAGCTGCACGGTCCAGGTGGTCTGTTCGTGGGTATCGATTTCGAAGAACCCGGTTCGCTGGTAACCGCGATCTTCGCATTGGTTGATGCCGCGAATGGTGAACATCTGGTCCTGGGTGCACATGAAGGCCTGGCCCGACCACTCGCCGCCGTGGTCGTAGTCGATTGCATAGACGTAGTAGTATCGCGCCGCCAGTTCACCGCGCAGGATCGTTTCGCAGCTGTTCGGCCCGATGTTCCACCAGCCCTCGGTTGCCCAGCCGTTGTCGTCCTTGTAACCGACGGAGACGCCGACCCGGCCCTGCGTGGAATTACAGATCCGGAAATCGGCCGCTGCCTCTCCTGCAGACAGCATCACCGCCCCTCCGCCAAGAAGGAGGGCGAGCAGAATTCTGGAATGTTGCTTCGGGTATCGTGGACTGGCTGTCGTTTCTTTCATGGCGCCTTTTTTCAGCAAAGCGCTTAACTCCGACGAGAAATTGATATCAGTCGGCGCGCGTGTCAACGACGATGGCTCGCAGATCGTTGACGTTCGTGAAGGTCGGTCCCGGAACGAGCAGATCGCCGAGACGCTCGAAGAATCCGGTCGAGTCGTTGTCTTCCAGAAATGCGTCGGCGTCGAGGCCGATTCTCCCGGCTCTGTCCAGTGTATCGGGTGTGACGATCGCGCCGGCCGGGTCGGACTGCGAGCCTGCGCCGCCGTCGGTTCCGTCGGTGTCGCCTGCCAGCGCCCAGATCCCCGGATGGCCGTGTAGCGCGATCGCCAATGCCAGCGCAAATTCCTGATTGGGACCGCCGCGGCCGCGTCCCCGGATCGTCACGGTCGCCTCGCCGCCCGACAGCAGCACGACCCTGCTGCCGGCATCGGCCAGTGCGCGGGCCGTTTCGGCCTGTTCGCCGGCCATGTCGCGCGCCTCGTCTTCGAGGTCCGCCCCCATCCGCTCGACCTCGAAGCCGGACTTGCGCGCTATTGCCTCGGCGGCGGCCAGCGACTGGTCGGGCGTGGCGACGAGCCGATATTCCGCCATGGACAATCGCTCGTCGCCCGGCTTCGGGGTTTCGTTCGCTTCGTCGTCCAGGGCCGCCGCGATCTCCGGGGCCGGTGTGATGCCGAACCGCGACAGTATCGCCCGGGCATCGGCCAGGCTCGAGGGATCGGGCACCGTCGGCCCGGATGCGATCGCCGCGGGATCGTCGCCGGCAACGTCCGATATTGCGAGCGTCAGCAGGCGTGCTGGATAGGCGGCCGCCGCCAGCCGACCTCCCTTGATCCGCGACAGGTGGCGGCGCACCGTATTGATCTCGCCGATCCTGGCCCCGGACTTCAGGAGTTCGCGCGTCAGATCCTGCTTGGCGGCCAGCGTCACGCCCTCCGCCGGGGCGATCCACAAAGCCGACCCGCCGCCGGACAGCAGCACCAGAACGATATCGTCTTGACCGGCGGCCGCGGCGAGTTCCAGCGCTTCCGCGGTCGCCTGGACGCCTGCCTGGTCGGGGACGGGGTGACCGGCCTCCACCATACGGATGACCCGGGTGGGGCGCGCATATCCGTAACGCGTCACGGCCAGGCCGGTCAGGCGGTCCGGCGGCAGGCCGAGCTCGTCGACGTAATGCCGTTCGGCCGCCGCGGCCATGCTGCCGGCCGCCTTGCCCGCGGCGAGCACGATCAGTCTGCCCTCCGGAGGTTCGGGCAGGTGGGGAGGCAGGCAATGGTCGGGGTGCGCCGCATCGACGGCGGCGTCGTACAGCGCGCGGAGAAAGTCGCGGTGATCGGTTTTCATGCGCCGTCCGATGTCACTGATTCGGCCTGGAGGGAGGATACTATATCGGGGCCGGTTTCGGGCCGGGCCGCCTCGGACGGGCGATCCAGATGCCGGCGAAGATCGCCGCGCTGCCGACGAGCTGCAGCCACGTCATGTCCTCGCCAAGCACCATCCAGCCCAGCGCGGCGGCCGCAATCCCTTCAAGGAAGATCACCAGAGACGAAAATCCGGCCGGCAGGTGGCCGAGCGCGATCGCCAGAAGGCCCTGGCCGCCGGCGTGGCTGACGAGCGCCAGGCAGATCAGCATGATCAGCCCGTCGCGGGACGCCGGCAGCAGGCGCGGCTCGAGCGCCAGCGCGATGACCAGCAGGATCGCAGCGGTGACCAGCGACGAAAGGAACAGCAGCCGGCCGGCGGGGTGCCGGCGGCGGGCCGGACGGACCGATAGGATGTAGGCGCCGAAGAAGCAGGCGGTGATCAGACCGAACATGTCGCCGAGCAGGTTTGACGGCGCGAAGCTGTAGCTCGAGCCCAGCAGCAGCGCAGCACCGACCAGGCCCGCGCCAAGGCCCAGCACGATCTCCGGACCGATCCGCTCCTTCAGGATCAGCCAGGACAGGCTGACCACGAAGACGGGAGCAAGGGCTGCCAGGAACGTGGCGTTGGCGACGGTCGTGTTGACGATGGCCAGATGCCAGAAGAACAGGTCGCCCGCGAAGAGCACGCCGGCCATCAGCACGTAGCGGTCGAAGCGCAGTCCCGTCGTGGGAGCTACGCTTTTCCTGCGTGCCTCCAGCGCCGCCCAGGCGTAGAGCGCGGGCAGGGCGAGGGCGACGCGCCAGAACGCGCTCGCATACGGCCCGACCTCTGCCAGCCGGACGAAGATCGGCGATGCGCCCATCGCCACGGCGCCGAGCACGAGCGCGAGGAAGGCAAGGCCCGCGGTCCGCGCCTCCCGGCCGTCCAGTTCCGTTTCCAGCGTAGGTGTCATCAGAATCGCCTGTGCATCGGCATACGAACCGTCCCGCCATGCATTGCCGCCGCTGGCCGGATCGCCTAAGAAAAAGCCATTCCTAGGGCAGGCCGAACTGCCCGTCACGCAGAATCGCCCCATGATGACGCTTGCCGAGCGCCAACCCGCAGCGGGGGCCGCGCACGAGAGTATCGACGAGTTCGTGCCGTTCGAATCGATCCCCGGATCGGTGGAGACCGGCTGGCTTATCCTCTGCGACCACGCGTCCAATGCGCTGCCTGCCGAGTATGGCGACCTCGGCCTGCCGCCCGAGGAGTTCGAACGGCACATCGCCTACGACATCGGCGCGGCGGCGGTGACGCGGCGCCTCGCCAGGCAGCTTGGTGCACCGGCCGTTATGTCGCGATTCTCGCGACTGCTGATCGACCCCAATCGCGGCGCCGACGACCCGACGCTGCTGATGCGCCTGTCGGACGGGGCGGTGGTGCCGGGCAATGCGCGGGCGGACGAAGCCGAAAAGGCACGGCGCCTGCAACGGTACCACGAACCCTATCACGGCGCGGTGGAGGCAGCGATCGACACGGCGATCGCCGCCGGCCATCCGCCGGCGCTGGTGTCGATCCACAGCTTCACGCCGTTGTGGCGCGGCATCCGGCGGCCGTGGGAGATCGGCATGCTGTGGGATACCGATCCGCGCCTGGCGGTGCCGATGATCGAGATGTTCCGCGCGGATCCACTGTTGACCGTCGGCGACAACGAGCCGTATTCCGGCCGCCTCAAAGGCGACACGATGTACCGGCATGGCACGCTCCGCGGGCTGGCGCATTCGCTCGTCGAACTGCGCCAGGACCTGATCGCCGACGAGCCCGGGCAGGCGGAATGGGCCGGACGGCTCGCAGACGTGCTCGGTGCCCTTGCCGGCATCGAGGGGCGCAACGAGATACGGCACTACGGTTCGGCCGGCACCGGCCAGCCGTGACGCCAATCAGTCAAGCAGCGAGGCTCACCATGAGCGAACTCGACCAGAAGACGCGCACCGAACTCGAGGCGGCCGCATTCCGGCGGCTCGTCGATCACCTGCGCGAGCGCACCGACGTGCAGAATATCGACCTGATGAATCTCGCCGGATTCTGCCGCAACTGCCTGTCCAACTGGTACCGCGACGCCGCCGAGGAACGCGGGCTGGAAATGGACAAGGAGCAGAGCCGCGAGATCGTCTACGGCATGCCGTACGACGAATGGAAAAGCAGGTACCAGACGGAGGCGACGGCAGATCAGAAGGCCGCGCTTGCAAACTCCCACAAAGACCACTGAACGCCAGGACGGCAGAGAGACCCATGACGGAGACCAACATGAACGAGACCTCCAGCGCCGCCCGCACCCAGCTGCATTCCATCGTCCAGCGCATCGAGCGGCTGGAGGAGGAGAAGAAGGCGCTGGCAGACGACATCCGCGACGTCTACGCCGAGGCCAAGGCCAACGGCTTCGACGTCAAGGCGCTGCGGACGATCATCAAGCTGCGCAAGCAGGACGTCGCCGAGCGGCAGGAGCACGAGGCGATCCTGGCGACCTACATGGTGGCGCTGGGAATGGTCACCGAGGAGTAAGGGGGGCCGGAAGCCCGGACGGCTACCTGAGCGACGTCATGCGCTCGAACGCGGTGGACGGCGCCTCGTCGGAAGTCACGAAGGCGATCTCGTAGGTCTTCGTCGGCACCGGGGCGACGGCCGGGCCGGTGAAGCGGCGCATCGGATAGATGAGCTGCGGGCCCTCGTCGAAGCGATTGACCACCACCGGACCGGTCAGCGCGGTCAGCGACCCGATATCGGTCTGGTCCGGGTGGCGCAGTTCCACGAATGTCGCATCGCGCAGACACGTGCCGGTCGCCAGGTACGGGGTGAGCGCCTCGGGCCGGTAGTCGATGGCGACCAGGACCGGGCCGTCCCTGAGCGGGATCTGCTGGCCCGTGAAGGTCGCCGCGAACGGCGCCAGGGCGGCGATGCCGGCCTGGCTGGCAAGCGCGGTCGCCGATGTCGCGGTCGGATCGTCGGCCTCGCCATTCTCGGCGATCAGGCCGGCGATCGCGTCGGCAGTGGAAATCATCGGACGTTCGCGGGGCAGCGCGGCCAGCACCAGTTCAGGCTGAAGTTCAGGCTGTTCCGCCGGCTGCAGGCTCGCCGTGATGATCGGCTTTTCGTCGGGGACCGGCGCTTCCGCGATCGCCATCACCGGGACTTCGGCCTGTGCCTCAGGCGAGGTCAGCGCGGCGACGAGGGTCGGTCGCGGCGTCGGCAGCGGCAAGCCGTCGGCGACCGCAACGATTGTCGCGGCCTCCGCCGGCACCTCTGCGGGCGCCTCTCCGGCGGGCTTCAGCCGGGGTATCGGAGCATCCGCCAGTATGGTGCGGCTCTCGACCGCTGCAACGGCGGTCGGCTGAGCCGGAGCCGAGGGTCTGGAGGGAGCCGAGCGGACTTCGGTGGCCGGAGTGACCCGGCCGGAGGCACCTTCCTCGTCGCCGTCCTCGCCGCCGTTGAACAGCGCCGCAATGAAGTTGCGCCCGCCGCCACCGCCGCCGGTCGAGGCGGAAGTGACCGGAGCCGACGCGTCGTCGCCTCTCGAAGCACCGCCCCCGAACAGCGACCGCCCGCCGAACAGCGAGGCCGTCTGCGTCTTCGGGGCGGTGGTGGCGCGTTCGTGCTCGGCGACCGCCTGCTCGTAGCCGGGCAGGGGCTTGCCGTCGGACGGGATGTGGATCGTCTTGCCGTCCGGGAACAGCTTGACCAGCTGCGAACGGGTCATGCGCGGCCAGTGCCGGACGCTGCCGGTGTCCATGTGGACGAACGGGGAACCGGACGTCGGGTAGTAGCCGACGCCTCCGATCTGCATTTTCAGACCGGTTTCGCGGAGCGCCGATAGCGGTACGCCGGGAATGTAGAAATCGAGAGCCTTGCCGGCCATGTGCTGGCTGTACTGGGCAACGCCGCTCGAGCGGGAACGGAGCATCGCGTTGGTGACCGGCGAGCGATAGCCGGACAGAACGTAGATCGGCGCCTTGGCGCCGACCTTCTGGCGGACGTCCCAGATGAGGTCGATCAGCTTCGGATCCATGTTGGTGGATTCGTTGCGCCGCCAGTCGCGCATGATGTAGTTGATCTTCTTCAGCGCCTCGGAATCGTACCGGCCGTTGCGCATGTAGGTGACGCTCAGAGTCTCGCCGGTGTGGAGCTGCTTGAAGTCCAGCGTGCGGGTCTGGGCGTCCGCGTCGTGGCGTGCGCCGTCGATCGCAAGGAACGCAAGGCATATTGCGGAAAGCGCGCAAAACCCGTTTACCAGCTCGCGCAGACGTCCCGCCCCCGTGTTAATGTGTCCCACCAATTATATCCGTCCCGGGCCCCGTCTTTTCGTTCAGTCCTATCGCCCCCGCGACTGACCGGGCGATCATTGAACTCGAATGGTTAAGCCATCATTAGGACCGCGCGCAGAATAGGCTTATCGCGCAATCATGGCGTCATTTAGCCGCTGCCCGCAGCAGTGATAACGCGATGCGGCGTCAACTTCCAAGCCCCATCGCCGATTTCATTCGTGTGTCGTAATCGTAGATGTCCGGGCGCTTCTGGGTCTGGCCGGCGGAATCCACCCAGACGGTGAAGTATGTCAGGTGCACCGGCACGTGGCGCTTCATGGGCAGTTCGCCGTTGGCGCCGCCGCCGATCAGGTTCTTGATACGCTGGCCGTTGAGGTGATCCTCGCGCGACAGCAGGGCGTCCGCGAACCCCACCGGATTGTCGACGCGGACGCAGCCGTGGCTGAAGGCGCGCACCGATTTCGCAAACAGGTTCCGGGACGGCGTGTCGTGCAGGTAGACCGCATGCTTGTTGGGAAACATGAACTTCACCCGGCCGAGCGCATTGGCGTTGCCCGGCGGCTGCCGGAACCGGAACGGCAGATTGTCCTCGTTGAAGCGGCTCCAGTCGACGGAATAGGGATTGACCAGGTACTCCTGACCGCCGGTCGTGTAGAGCACCTGCAGCCCCTGGCGTTCGAGGAAGCCGGGATCCTGCCGGATATGCGGCAGCATCTCCTTGACCGCGATCGAGCGCGGGACGTTCCAGAACGGATTGACGTCGACATACTCGATCTCGTCGCTGAAGACCGGGGTCTGGTTCTCGGGCTTGCCGACGATGACGCGCGTCTCGAACATGGGCGCGCCGCCGCTCATCACGCGCAGCCAGTACTCCGGAATGTTGACCCACACATGGAGGTCGCCCATCTCGCGCGGCACCCAGCGCCAGCGCTCCATGTTGACCAGCACGTCGGCGATGGTGATCTCCGCGCCGCCGTTCAGCGCGGCGCGGGTCTGCGGGCCGATCACCCCGTCGACCTCTAGGCTTGCCTTCTCCTGGAAGGCCTCGACCGCCTCGACCGTCGCGTCGTCGTAAAGGTGCGCGTCGATTCCCTCGACCGGCGGCAGTTCCAGGCGGGCGCGCAGCAAGGGAATGCGCTCGTCCGTCATCCCGGGCTTCAGCGACGGTCCGTCGCCGATCTGCGGCGGCACGTCCTCGGGGGTGCGTTCGCGCAGCCGGGCCAGCAGGTCCTGCAGCGCCTTGAACTGCGGCTGGGGCGGATTGAAGCCTTCCAGGTAGGCGACCCGGTCGGAGGCCCCGGCAAGGCCTTTCAGGACATCGGCCGTTTCCGGCCGCACCGGCCGGGCGGTCATCAGGTCGCCCAGCGCGGCGGGATCGAACGTTCCGGTCTGGGCATCCTGGGCGAAGCGCACCGCGGCAACGGTCAGTCCGATTTCGGCGGCCGCGAGATCGACTGCCGTCGACTGCCCGTCGAGGCCGATATCGAGCTCCGGCGTCGGATAGCGGGCCGGGTCGAGGCCGTAGGCCTCCGCCGACCTGAGACGATGGACGACCGCACGCGCCTGGCCGTCGAGCCGTCCGCCGGAGACCCACAGCGGCGAGAACTGCCGGCCGGCATAGAACTTCGTCAGCGCAGCGGAGTTGGACTTGCCGATGGCGGCGCCGTCCGAAATCGCTTCCTCCAGCGCGGCGGCGATGTCCTCATCGGCCGGAGAGGGGGAGACCTCTGCGGTCTCGACGGCCGTCTCGGCCGCGGGTTCCTCGATGGCCTCCTCGACAGTCGCCACGGGCGCTTCGGCGGCCGGCGGGGAATCGGTGTTGTCGGCCATGCCGGTGGAGGCCGGCTCCCGGGGCTCGGCGACAGGGGCGTCGGGCTCCGCGACAGGAGCGGCCTCCGCGGTCTCGGACGACGGGTTCGAGAGTTCCGGTTCGGCCGGGAGATCCGGTTCGGCGACCTCCGTCGACATCGCCGGAGGCGGCGGCGCCTCTTCGACGACGTCCTCGATGGTTTCGGCCAGTTCCTCCGCATCGGGAGCAGGGGGTGCCTCCTCGGCAACATCGGTTTCGGAGCGAGTGTCGCCGGCCGCGGCATCGGAAGCCTCGGGCGATACGTCTTCGGGCTCCGCCTGCGCCGCCTGAGCGGCCTCGTCCGCAGGTGCGGACGCAGTGCCGGCCTGCGTCTCCTGTTCGGGGGCGGCGAGGGCGTCCTCGACGATCTCCGTCAGGGCTGTGGTGCCAGGGGCGCTTGATAGGTCCTCGGCGACCGCCGTTTCCGCGCCGGGTGCCTCGGTCTCCGTAGCCGCGGTTTCCGGCCCAGATGTCTCCGGCCCTGATGTCTCCGGCGCCGGCAGGGGCATCGTGACGACGGTGTCGCGGGTTACGGTCGCTGCGGCCGCACGAGGCGCAGGCGACTGAACAACGATGATGCCGCCGGTGCCGGCCGGCGCTCCCTGTACGGCCGGCCGCCGGGGTGGGGCAGGCATCGATTCGACGGGGGCCGCACCATCGCTCGAGGGCGAACCGACATATGTCGGCATGCCACCCTGGACGGTGACGGGCATGGCCAGCCCGGCGGATGCAGACAGGCCGAATGCGACCAGGCCGGTGGTCGACGCGAGGGTGATTCGAAGCGATCTGATCATGTTCCCGAGGCTACCGTCATTCGCGAATCGGCACCACCGGTTCGCCGATCAATTTCTCTTGCCGGACCGCACGTCTATTCCGCGGCGGCGAGTTGGAGTTCCTTCATCCGCCTGTAGAGCGTCGATCGGCCAATTTTAAGGCGCCGGGCGACCTCGCTCATGCGGCCGCGGTAGTGTTCGAGTGCAAATCGGATGAGGTCGGCCTCGACCTCCTCGAGCGGCCGCACGTCGCCATTTTCCGACAGGACGGGAATGGCGTCGGGCAATCGCGCCGGCATCGGCTCGAAGAGGGAAACCGACGCGGAGCCGGGGGCGGCAACGCGCCCGGTCGCCTCCTGCGCGCGTCGCAGCCGGCGCGGCTCGGCGGGACGCAGTGGGGAAACCGCGAGTCCCGACTGTGCCGTGATCTGCGGAAAGTGATCGACATCGAGGTCGCCGGACCCGCACTGCAGGACGGCCCGGAACATCGCCCTTTCGAACTCGCGCACATTTCCGGGCCAGTCGTATGCCGACAGCAGGGCCATCGCCGCCGGGGTCACGCCGTCGATGCTCGCATTCTCCTCGCCGCTGAACCGCAACAGGAAGTAGTCCACCAGCAAAGGAATGTCGTCCGTCCGCTCGCGCAGCGGCGGGACGGGCACGGGAAAGACATTCAGCCGGTAATAGAGGTCCTCGCGAAACCGGCCTTGCCGCACGAGGTCGATCATCGAACGGCTCGTCGCCGAAATGAGTCGTATCCCGGCGCCTGCGGGCCGCCGCGATCCCGCCACTTCGAGGTCGCCGGCCTGCAGCGTCCGGAGCAGCGCCAGCTGGGCCTGCGGCGACAGCGCACCGACATCATCGAGGAAGAGTGTTCCGCCCTGGGCGTCGTGGATACTGCCCGGATTGCCTGCGGCTGCACCGGCGGGGGAACTTCCCGCGTCTCCAAACAGCGTCGGTTCGACCAGGCTTTCGGGGATCGCGCCGCAGTTCACCGGCACGAACGGCCCGGCGGAGCGGGCGCTGGAGCCGTGGATCGCCCGGGCCACCAGTTCCTTGCCGGCGCCCGGTTCGCCCTCGATGACGATCGGGATGTTCGAACCTGCCGCCCGCTCGCCGAGCGCGACGACGCGCTGCATCGCGGCGGAACGGGCAACGATGTCCGGCAAGCCGAAGCTGCCGGGAGGCCGCCGGCCGATGCGGTAGATCTCGCTTTCAAGCGCATTGACCTTCAGCGCGTTGCGGATCGCAGCTTCGAACTGCCCGGCACTGGCCGGCTTGACGACCAAATCCGTCCCCCCGGCGCGCAGCGCCGCGTGCGCGCTGTCCTGTTCCGTTTGCACGATCACCGGCCTCAAGGCAGCCGCCGCGCCGATCGCGCCGATCGTGTCCATGCTGCCGGGACCCGCCGCGCCGGGGTCGACAATGACGGCCGCGATTCCCTCGCCGTCCGGTCCTGCCAGGACGGCGAGCGCTTCATCGGCGGTTCCCGCCGCGACGATCGCGAATCCGAGGGCCGCTGCCACGGGTTCCAGAATGCGACACAGATCACGGCGCTGCACTGGATCGTCGTCGACGATCAGTATCCGTTCGGCCATTGCCCCTCCCCGCGGACGCCGCGGCGAACGGGCCGGCGGCGTCGGTCAAATCGAACGGGCAATTTGCGCAGGTTTGGTAAAGGCCGCCTTAATTCGAACGAAAGCAGAACGGGCCGATGCGGTGGCCTTGTGTGCCGCGTCGCGCGGTTGCCCGCAGGCGGAGGCCGTGGACTCACCTTGAAGGGCGGCATTGCAAATCCAATATCCCCGGTCACTAATGGCGGTCGCCATCCGAGGGCCGGCCGACGTCCCGTAGCGGGCCGGCGTGACTGATTTCCCCAGACTGACGGAGCATACCGAGCATGCAGGTTCCCACCGTTTCGAAATCTGCCGCGACGGCCGGCGCCGGCACCGCAGCGAAGCCCGATCTCGGCGACCTGCCGGTGTGGGACCTGCGCGACCTCTATCCCTCCAAGGACTCGCCGGAGGTACGCGCCGACCTCGAACGGATGAAAGCAGATTCCGAAGCCTTCGAGACGAAGTGGAAGGGCACGCTCGCGGGTCTTCTGGACGCGGAAGGCGGCGCGGCAAAGCTGGCCGAGGCGATTTCGGAGTATGAGGCGCTGAGCGACCTGATCGGGCGGCTGGTGTCGTTCGCAGGCCTCGAACACGCGCTCGACGTCAGCGATCCCAAGCGCGCCAAGTTCTTCGGCGACGTCCGCGAGAAGGTGACCAACGCCGGCGTGCACCTGCTGTTCTTTCCGCTCGAACTGAACCGTGTCGACGATGCCAGGATCGAGGCGGCGATGGAGGCCGAACCGGCGCTCGGGCCCTACCGGCCCTGGATCGAGGACGAGCGCAAGGAGCGGCCGTACCAGCTCGACGACCGCCTGGAACAGCTCTTCCACGAGAAATCGATCACCGGGCGCGGCGCCTGGAACCGGCTGTTCGACGAGACGATGGCGGCGCTGCGGTTCGATGTGGACGGCGAGGAACTGACTCTGGAGCCGACCCTGAACCTGCTGCAGGACGCCGACGAGGCGGTGCGCAGGAAGGGGGCGCAGGCGCTGGTCGAGACGTTCCAGGACCACCTGCCGACATTCTCGCTGATCACCAACACGCTGTCGAAGGACAAGGAGATCTCCGACCGCTGGCGCGGCTTCGAGGACGTCGCCGACGCGCGCCACCTGGCCAACCGGGTCGAGCGCGAGGTGGTCGATGCGCTGGTGGAAAGCGTCCGCGGCGCCTATCCGCAGCTGTCGCACCGCTATTACGCCTTGAAGGCGAAGTGGTTCGGCAAGGAGCAGCTGGAGTTCTGGGACCGCAACGCGCCGCTGCCGAAGATCCGCCAAAAGACCTACGCCTGGCCGGAGGCGCGCGACACCGTGCTGTCGGCCTACTCGGCCTTCTCGCCGGAAATGGCGCGGATCGCCGAGCCCTTCTTCGACAAGGGCTGGATCGATGCGCCGGTCAGGCCCGGCAAGGCGCCTGGCGCCTTCTCCCACCCGACCGTGCCGAGCGCGCACCCCTACGTGCTGCTCAACTATCTCGGCCGGCCGCGCGACGTCATGACGCTCGCCCACGAGCTCGGCCACGGCGTCCACCAGGTGCTCGCCGCGCCGCAGGGCCCACTGATGGCGCCGACGCCGCTGACGCTGGCGGAGACCGCGAGCGTGTTCGGCGAGATGCTGACCTTCAAGACGCTGCTGGCCAAGACCACCGAGCCGCAGGCGCGCAAGGCGCTGCTGGCCTCCAAGGTCGAGGACATGATCAACACGGTGGTCCGCCAGATCGCCTTCTACGTCTTCGAGCGGCGGGTCCATACCGCCCGGCGCGAGGGCGAGCTGACGCTGGAGGACATCAATGCGATCTGGATGGAGGTGCAGGCCGAAAGCCTCGGCCCGGCGGTGCGCCTCGGCGAGGGCTACCAGTCGTTCTGGTGCTACGTGCCGCACTTCATCCACTCGCCGTTCTACGTCTACGCCTACGCCTTCGGCGACTGCCTGGTGAACTCGCTCTACGCGATCTACGAGAAGGCGGCGGACGGGTTCGCCGAGAAGTATTTCGACATGCTCAGGGCCGGCGGCACCAAGCACCATTCCGAGCTGCTGGCGCCGTTCGGGCTCGATGCCCGCGACCCCGAGTTCTGGCGCATGGGCCTGACCGTGATCGAGCGGCTGATCGACGAGATCGAGGCGATGGAAGCCTGAGTGCCGACCACCGAGGAGAGGATGTAGCCGATGCCGATTATCCTGATACTGCTGCTGGCGCTGATCATCGCCCAGGTCGGCTTCTGGAACACGCTGGGCGGGATCCTGGGAGCGATCGCGATGATCGTGATCCTGGTGGTGCTGGCCGTCGCCGCGCTGGCGGTGATCGGCGCGCTGATCGCACGCCGGGCGCGGCGGCAGTTCTAGCCGGGAGATCCGATGAGCGAGCGCGACGAGGAACGCAACCGCTTCCACAAGCGCGCCCGCCGCTATGCCCGGGTTGGCACCAACGTCGGCTCGGTCGCCGCCCGGGCTGCCGGCCGCAGGCTGTTGCGCCGCGACGGTGACCGGGAGAAGGGCGCGCTGGAACTGGCCGCGGCGCTCGGCGGCCTGAAGGGGCCGATCATGAAGGTGGCGCAACTGCTGGCCACCATCCCCGAGGCGCTGCCGGCCGAATACGCGATGGAACTCGCGAAGCTGCAGTCGAACGCCCCGCCGATGGGCCGGGTGTTCGTCAAGCGCCGCATGGCGGCCGAGCTCGGCCCGGACTGGCAGGCCCGGTTCCGCTCGTTCGACCGCGAGGCGGCGGCCTCCGCCTCGCTCGGCCAGGTGCACCGGGCGGTCTCGCTCGACGGCGCCGAACTGGCCTGCAAGCTGCAGTATCCCGACATGCAGTCGGCGGTGGAGGCCGACCTCTCCCAGCTCGACGTGCTGTTTGCGATCCACCGGCGCATGGACCCGGCGATCGACACCTCGGAGATGGGCGCGGAGATCGCCGCTCGCGTCCGCGAGGAGCTCGACTACGTCCGCGAGGCCGCCCACATGCGGCTCTACGGCGAGATCCTGCGCGAGCAGCCCGACATCCGGGTGCCGGCGGTGTTCGAGGACCTGTCGACCCGGCGGCTGCTGACCATGAGCTGGCTCGAGGGCCGGCCGATCCTGACCCACAAAGACGCCCCCCAGGAGGTCCGCAACCGGCTGGCCACCGCGATGTTCCGCGCCTGGTGGTATCCCTTCTCGCGCTACGGGGTGATCCACGGCGATCCGCATCTCGGCAACTACACGGTCTACGAGGACGATGAGGGCGAGCCGGCGGGCATCAACCTGCTCGACTACGGCTGCATCCGCGTCTTCCCGCCGAAGTTCGTCGGCGGCGTCATCGACCTCTACAACGGGCTGCGCACCGACGACGAGGCGCTGATCGTGCACGCCTACGAGACCTGGGGCTTCAGGGGGCTGACCAGGGAGCTGATCGACATCCTGAACATCTGGGCGCGCTTCATCTACGGGCCGCTGATCGAGGACAAGGTGCGCGCCATCGCCGACGGCGTGGCGGCGGCCGAGTACGGGCGCCAGCAGGCCTTCATGGTGCACAAGGCGCTGAAGGAGAAGGGCCCGGTGAGGGTGCCGCGCGAGTTCGTGTTCATGGACCGCGCCGCGATCGGGCTCGGCGCGGTGTTCATCCACCTGCGCGCCGAACTGAACTTCCACCGGCTGTTCAACGAGACAATAGCCGAATTCGACCTCGACCGTCTCGGCGACCGCCAGGCCGACGCGCTGTCGCGCGCCGGCGTCGGCGAGCGGGCCTGATCCGAGATGACCGACATGACCGCCACCGATCCGAACGACCGCGAGTTCCTGCCCTTCGACACCGTGCTCGCCCGCGCGCTCGGCGACCTGGCGGGCCTTGCCGTTGCCGACATCGGCTGCGGCTCGGGCGCGGTGACCCGCCGGCTCGCCCGGCTCGGGGCCGAGGTCACCGGCGTCGAACCGAACGCGGCGCAGGTCGCGGTTGCCGAGGAGAAGGGCGCCGAAGAAAAGGGCAGTCGTCCGCGCTACGTGGTGGCGCCGGCGGAGGCGACCGGGCTCGAGCCTGAGTCCTTCGACCTGGCGCTGTTCTCGCGCAGCCTGCACCACGCGGGAGACATGGCAGCCGCGCTCGCCGAGGCGCGCCGCATCGTGCGGCCGGGCGGGCGCATCGCGGTGCTGGAGCCGGAGGCGGCGGGGCCGTTTCATCCGGTGATGGCCTTCGTCGACGACGAGGCCCCGGTCTATGCGCAGGCGCAGGCCGCGCTCGACGCGGCGGTCGCCGCCGGCGACCTTACGCGCGCGGCCTCGCTGCGCTTTGCGACGAAATGCCGGGCGCGCGACGCCGAGGCGATGCTGGCCGACCTGATCACCGTCGACAACGGCCGCAGCCTGGCCGATGCCGACCGGCCGGCCTTCGAGGCGGCCTTCGCCGCAGCGCTGGTGCCCGACGACAAGGGCGGCCACATCCCCGACTTCTCGCGCATCGACGTGTTCACCCGCACCTGAGCCCACACCCGCAGTTGCCGTTTCCGGCCGCCGTCACCAAAAATCGTCCTGCGGCCCCTCGTGGAGCGTGCGGTAGAGCTCGCCGATCTCGTCGTCGTACCAGCAGCCGTGCCGGTCGAGGCAGGGGGCGTTCTCGACCGTGCAGCGCCCGGCGCGACGGCAGGCGCCGATCCGGCAGACCGGCGGCAGCCTGTAGAAGGTCTCCGCCATGTAGCGGCGGTCGGGATCCTTGCGCGCCAGCTTCCGCACCACCTCCGGGATGCGGAGGGGCTTGCTCCGGGCGCCCCTGCGTCCGGCCCCGGCCGTCTCCGCGGGCGCCGGGTCGGGAGCGGCCCGCGCGAGCCGGGCCTGCAGGCGGCGGGAGAACTCGAGGAGGACGTATTCGGGCCGGGGGCGTCTGGCTCTGACCATCGGGCAGGCTCCTGCGTTGCCAGCCGCGGATTCGGCCGGATCGGGGCGTTTCGGGTTGTGCGGGTCCGGGATCAAGGCCCCGGAATGCCTCTCGTATGCCCCCGATGACGGTCCAGGCGACTGCCTGGGGGCGCGGGCGCTCGAAGGAGAGCCTCACGGGTAGTTCTAGTGGTGGCGCTCTTCCGAGCGCCCGCCGCGGCGGTTAAGGCCAATCCGGATCGCGCTCCGGCGGGGCCGAACGGCTCGCGCCCGCGGGGCTGACACGCGGCGGACGGCACGACGTGCGCCGCTCTCGCGTGGTCCACGCCCGGGGTCCGCGCCTGGATCGCCGGGGGTGCGCTGCCAGGAGGCTGGGCCTCCTGCGCCACAATTCCCTGGCGAACCCACGGTCGTGGGCCCGCGTCGTGGGTGCCCCCGGGCGGCCGGACGGGATCCCGCCTTAAGGCCCGATGGGGCGGCCCGCCTTAGTACGGACGGGCGATCCGGGAACCTCCCCGAGCCCTGCGCCGACCGCGCAGCGACTGGAGGCGCCGCTCCTTTCCCGCGTGGGCCGACGTCGGTACCGGTCACGCCCCCCGAACGGGTAAGGATGCAGCAAGGCTGCCACAGGGGGAGGGGAATGTCAAGGAATTTATTCCTAGATTGGGTTACCTAAATTACTTGGCGGGATTCTCACGATAAGGTATGACTTTTCTAGCCAGAACTTGGGAGCAATCTATGCTGCGTTCCATAATTATTAACAATTTCCGGTGCTACAGACATCTATCAATTTCGCATTGCAGCCGATTCAATTTGATTGTTGGAGATAATGCGGCTGGGAAGACAGCATTGTTGGAAGCGCTATTTTTGACTCTTAGTGGTAATGTAGAAATTAGTATTAGACTAAGGGCTCATCGCGGGTACGATGCCACGTTAGGTGGCTCATTTAAAGTCATAGAAGAAGCTCTTTGGAGAGATTATTTTTTTCAGAATGATTGGGACCGGCCGGTAAATATAAAATTAGAAGGCTTAGGTACGGAAAATAGAAGCTTAAACATACATAGAGGTGAAGAGAGTGTATTTATATCAACATCTGGCAATAGTGATTTTAAAGATGAAGCGGCGCAATCTCCTATAGTTTTTTCTTGGACGGATTCTTTCGGCAAAACAACTGATGTTCAGCCAAAAATTACGCAGAAAGGTGTTGAGATAACTAGCAGTGTTGAGTCTCGAGTGGATGCCCATTTATTTCCGGCTAATCAGTCTATATCAGCAACCGAAACCGCCAGCAAATTTTCTCATTTGAGCAGAGAGGGTGAGGAGGGGCCATTCGTAGAGATATTTGCTAAGGAGTTTCCGATAATAAGCGGTCTAAGTGTCGAGGTTTTGGGCGGTCTTCCTGTTGTTCATGCTACGATGGCTGGATCGAAGAGGAAGCGGCCTATTAATTCAATTTCAGGCGGTATTAACCGGTCTCTTGCAATAATGCTGACATTGGCCACGCAGCGTCAATCAATAGTTTTAGTCGATGAAGTCGAAAACGGAATTTATCACAGTCATAAGGTGCCCGTTTGGCGTGCTATGGCGGATCTCGCTCGGGAAAACGATTCACAGATGTTTATAACAACGCATGATGAGGAGTGGCTGAAGGCAATTGTATCCTCGGGTGATGATATTCTTGACGACGTTTCTATTTGGAGGCTTGAGCAAGACACTGGAGGAAATCGTGTATTGAAGCAGTTCTCCGGAGAGGCGCTGAAAGCGAATCTGGGCTTCGGTGGAGATATTCGGTGATGGCACGGTGGCCGGAGCGAAATGTAATCGAAAAAGGTAAGCTGATATTGTGTGAAGGAAACGCAGACGAAGCGTTTCTTAGAGCTATAATAAGAAAAAGAAACCTTGGGGACGTTTCAATAAGAAATACTAGTGATCCGGACCAAACAAAGGTGGGTGGTATAAGCAGGTTTGGAGACTTGTTTCTCGCGATCACTACATTTAGGGGGTTCGAAAATGTAACCGATATATTAGTTGTTTGTGACAGCGACGATGATCCAGAAGGCAATTTTAATAGTATTTGCGAACAAATAAGTCGTGCAAATACCAAAACTATGCCGCCAGATATTTTTGGAATTCCAGAGGGATATTTGTATCCCACGCAAACGGCTCCATCTGTCAAAATTATGTCTATACCGTGGATAGACGTTCGTGGAAATCTCGAATGCATTTGCTGTGAATCAGCGATGGAAAGAAGCGAGCATTCTGAGGCCATGATGAATTTTGCTGCCGCAACCGGAGCGCTCCACTGGGACTCTGCCAACTCAGTGGGCAAGTTTAAGATGCGAGCCTTGCTGGCGGCCTCGAATCGACAGGACCCCTCAATAGGTATAGGAAAATTGTGGAGCAACAATGATGACGATCAGTTCGTTCCCCTCGGTCATTCTTCGTTTGACAAGGTAGCAGATGAGTTGATGGCTTTCTTGTCCTGAATGCGCTTGGTCCAGTGGAGGGCACCATCAGACCATATTGCCCCCCAACCGCGCTCTGCTATAAGTCCGCCCGACACACGCTGGCGTGCACGGATGCCTTGGGGTCTCCGCGCGGAGCCATGGACGCGTATCACCGATGCCGCGTATCACCGATACAGGGGGAGCCTGATGGCCGAACACTCGCATCCGCCGATGGACTACGACGCCCACCAGAGGACCTACGCGGGCTTCATACAGCTCACCGTCCTCACCGTCGCCTTCTGCATCGCCGTCGTCATCATGCTGGCGATCGGCAATGCCGGGGCGTGGGGGCTGGCCGGGCTCGGCGTGTTCCTGGCGGTGATCGGCACCGCCGTCGGCGTCATGATGAAGGGCTCGCCCTGGCCGATCGCGATCGGCACGCTGGTGGTGCTCGCCCTGTTCGTGCTGTTCGGCTAGCACCTCCCGCCTCGCCTGGGCGGCGCCGGGAACGGCCTGCCGCCCGGCATGACCGGTTCCGTTCCGGTTAACCGGTTCCAGCGATAGACGTCCCGATCGACCGCGCCGGGTCTGGCCAGCCGGCGGGGTTTTCCTGAAGATGGGCCGTGTGGGCGCGCTGCCGCCGCCCTATAGCGCCTGATACCGGCCCGACACCTGGTCGGGCAAATGGCCGACCATGGGGCCGAACAAGGGGATACGGTCAATGAAGATCGCCGTTGCGAGCGAGACCGACAAGACCGAGCCGCGCGTCGCGGCGACGCCGGAGACGGTGAAGAAGTTCGTCGGGCTCGGCGCTCAGGTTGCCGTGCAGGCCGGCGCGGGCGAGGCCTCGCGGATCCGCGATTCCGACTATGCCGACGCCGGCGCGACCGTCGCCAAGACCGCCGACGCGACGCTCAAGGACGCCGACGTGGTGCTCCGGGTGCGCCGTCCTTCGGCGGCGGACGCCAAGAAGATGAAGGCCGGCGCCGTGGTGGTGGCGGTGATGGACCCCTACGGCAACGAGGCGGCGCTCAAAGGCCTGGCCGACGCGGGCGTCACGGCGTTCGCCATGGAACTGATGCCGCGCATTACCCGGGCCCAGTCGATGGACGTGCTGTCGAGCCAGGCGAACCTCGCCGGCTACCGCGCCGTCATCGATGCGGCCGCCGAATACGACCGCGCCATGCCGATGATGATGACGGCGGCCGGCACGGTGACCGCGGCGCGGGTGTTCGTGATGGGCGCCGGCGTCGCCGGCCTGCAGGCGATCGCCACCGCCCGCCGGCTCGGCGCCGTGGTGACGGCGACGGACGTTCGTCCGGCGGCAAAGGAGCAGGTCGCCTCGCTGGGGGCGAAGTTCATCGCGGTCGAGGACGACGAGTTCAAGGCCGCCGAGACCGCCGGCGGCTACGCCAAGGAGATGTCGAAGGAGTACCAGGCCAAGCAGGCCGAACTGGTCGCCGACCACATCGCCAAGCAGGACATCGTCATCACCACCGCGCTGATCCCGGGCCGCCCGGCGCCGAAGCTGGTGACCAGGAAGATGGTCGAATCGATGAAGCCCGGCTCGATCGTGGTGGATCTCGCGGTGGAGCGCGGCGGCAACGTCGAGGGCTCGAAGGCCGGCGAGGTGGTGGTCCACAAGGACGTGAAGATCATCGGCCACGACAACGTGCCCGGCCGCGTCGCCGCCTCGGCCTCGGGGCTCTACGCGCGCAACCTCTACGCCTTCGTCGAGACGCTGATCGACAAGGACAAGAAGGCGCTGGCGATCGACTGGGACGACCAGCTGGTCGCCGCCACCGTGCTGACCCGCGAGGGCAAGGTGGTGCATCCGAACTTCGGCGGCGCGGCCCCGGCCGCAGAGACGGCCGCCGAGACACCTGCCGAGACACCGTCGCCCGCAGCATCCTCCGGCAAGGGAGCCTGAGCCATGGCCAGCATGACACCCGACCAGGCGGTCGACAAAGCCAACCGGCTCGCCGATATCGCCCGGCAGGCTGCCGAGGCGGCGGCCGAGCACGCCCGCGAGGTTGCCGGCCAGGTTGGCGACATGGCCGGCGAGGCGATGGGGATGGGCGCCCACGCGGCGACCGGCGGGGCGATCGACCCGTTCGTGTTCCAGCTGTCGATCTTCGTGATGGCGGTGTTCGTCGGCTACTACGTGGTGTGGTCGGTGACGCCGGCGCTGCACACGCCGCTGATGTCGGTGACCAACGCGATCTCCTCGGTGATCGTCGTCGGCGCGCTGCTGGCGGTCGGGGTCGACGCGACCGGGGTGCTCGGCGACGGTCCCGTCTGGGCGCGCGGCTTCGGCTTCGTGGCGCTGGTGCTGGCCTCGGTGAACATCTTCGGCGGGTTCCTCGTCACCCAGCGCATGCTGGCCATGTACAAGAAGAAGCAGAAGTGAGGGCTGGATCATGAGCGCCGACGTCACAGCCCTTCTCTACCTCGTTTCCGCCGTCCTGTTCGTCCTGGCGCTGCGCGGCCTGTCGAGCCCGGTGACCTCGCGCCAGGGCAACTTCTTCGGCATGGCCGGCATGACCATCGCCGTGCTGACGACGCTGGCGCTGGCCGCGCCGTCGTCGGCCACCGCCTGGATCCTGATCATCGCCGGCATCGGCATCGGCGGCGCGATCGGCGCCACCATCGCCCGGCGCATCCCGATGACGGCGATGCCGCAGCTGGTCGCGGGCTTCCACTCGCTGGTCGGCCTGGCCGCCGTCATGGTGGCGGCCGCGGCGCTCTACGCGCCGGCCGCCTTCGGCATCGGCGCGCCGGGGGCGATCCACGGCGCGAGCCTCGTCGAAATGTCGATCGGCGTCGTCATCGGGGCGATCACCTTCACCGGCTCGATCATCGCCTTCCTGAAGCTCGACGGGCGGATGAGCGGCAAGCCGATCATGCTGCCGGCCCGGCACCTGATCAACATCGCCATCGCCGCGCTGATCGTGATCCTGGTGATCGCCTTCGTGACGAGCGAGAGCCACGGGCTGTTCTGGACGATCACGCTCTTGTCGCTGCTGATCGGCGTGCTGATCATCATCCCGATCGGCGGCGCCGACATGCCCGTCGTCATCTCGATGCTGAACTCCTACTCGGGGTGGGCTGCCGCCGGCATCGGCTTCACGCTCGGCAACACCGCGCTGATCATCACCGGCGCGCTGGTCGGCGCCTCGGGCGCGATCCTGTCCTACATCATGTGCAAGGGCATGAACCGCTCGTTCATCTCCGTCATCCTCGGCGGCTTCGGCGGCGAGACGGCGGGACCTGCCGGCGGCGACGGCGAGCAGAAGCCGGTCAAGCTCGGCTCGGCCGAGGACGCAGCCTTCCTGATGAAGAACTCCGGCAAGGTGATCATCGTGCCGGGCTACGGCATGGCGGTTGCCCAGGCCCAGCATGCCCTCCGGGAGATGGCCGACGTGCTGAAGGAGAACGGCGTCGAGGTGAAGTATGCGATCCACCCGGTCGCCGGCCGCATGCCGGGCCACATGAACGTACTGCTGGCCGAGGCCAACGTGCCCTACGACGAGGTGTTCGAGCTGGAGGACATCAACTCGGAGTTCGCCCAGTCCGACGTCGCCTTCGTGATCGGCGCCAACGACGTCACCAACCCGGCCGCCGAGGACGATCCGTCCTCGCCGATCTACGGCATGCCGGTGCTGCAGGTCTGGAAGGCCGGCACCGTGATGTTCGTCAAGCGCTCGCTGGCGTCCGGCTACGCCGGCATCGACAACCCGCTGTTCTACAACGACAACACGATGATGCTGCTGGGCGACGCCAAGAAGATGGCCGAGGAGATCGTCAAGGGGATGTGACCGCCCGGCGGGGCGGGGGCGCATCCGGGCCCGCGTGTCCCTGCACCGCGGGCCTGTCGTTCACGGTCTCAGCGCCCGCCTTGTGGCGCGTTCGGCCTCCTCGATGATCGCCTCGACCCGCGGCGGCGGCGGGGTGGAGATCAGCTGCAGCGCGATGCCGCGCAGGAGGCCGAGGAGCGAGACGGCCAGCGCCTCGGGGTCGGCATCCGCGCGCACCGAGCCGTCGCGAATGCCGTCGCGGACCTTGTCGGCGAGCAGGCGCCGGAAGCGGGCGTCCTGTTCCGCGTAGAGCGGCGCCAGGACGGGATCGGCGGCGATCGCCTCTCCCCACATCTGCAGGAACGCGCGGGCGGCAGGTCGTTTGTCGGTGATGTTCTTCAGGTAGGCGCGAACCGTCTTCGCCAGCCAGTCTCCGGCATGTTCCGCCGACGCCGGAAGCTCGAAGGTCTGCGCATCGCGCATCACCGCCCGGAGCAGGTTCTCCCGATTGCCGAAATGATGGGTGACGATGCCCCGGCTGTAGCCGGCGGCTTCGCCGACCGCCGCCAGGGTGAGTGCGCGCGACCCGCGTTCCGCGATCAGCGCCGTCGCGGCGGCTATCACCTTGCGTTCGGTCCGCTCGCGACGCTGTTGCTGCGTGGGGCGAACTGCAGGGTGTTCGGGCATCGGGACTGTTCGATTTCGGATCGACGACGCCAGTGGCGCCGCGATGCTTGCGCTCGTCCCGTCGATACCACGGGCCCCCCAGCGCGGGCAAGCAGCCGGGAGGGAGGATCTGCCGGGACACTTGCGGTTGTATCGGGATATGATACTTGTGTGTAAGGTAACAAGTATCGCGGAGATGGTTTCATGTCGCGCACGCCACTCGTCCTCGTCCATGGCAATCCGGAGTCGGCAGTCATCTGGGGGCCGCTCATCGGCGAACTCGACCGGGCCGACGCGTTCGCGCTGTCCCCGCCCGGCTTCGGCGTGCCCGCGCCTCGCGGTTTCGAACCGTCGATGACGGCCTACCGGGACTGGCTGGCGGCGCAGCTGGAGCTGTTCGGCGCGCCGGTCGACCTGGTCGGGCATGACTGGGGCGGAATCCACGTCGCGGTGCTGGCGATGAGCCGTCCGGACCTGATCCGCAGCTGGGCCTCCGACGCACTCGGCGTGTTCGCGCCCGACTACGCCTGGCATGCGCGGGCCCAGCGGTGGCAGCAGGAAGGTGCGGGCGAGGCTTCGGTGCGGGAGATATGGGGAGGCGACCTGGAACAGCGGCTCTCCGTCGCGTCCTCGCTGGGGATGACCGGGCGCATGGCGGAGCGGGTCGCGGCCGGGATGGACCCGGAGATGGGCGGCGCCGTCCTCAAGCTGTTGCGGTCGGCACGCCAGCCGGCGATGGCCGAGGCGGGACGGCTCCTGCCGGGTGCCGCCGAGCGCCCGGGTCTCGCCCTCATCGCGCTCGACGATTTCGGACGCGCCAGCGGGACGGTGGAGCAGCATGAGTGGGCAGCGCAGCGATCTGGCGCGAAAGTGGCCCGTCTGGCCGGCGTCGGCCACTGGTGGCCGGAGGAGACGCCCGCGCCGGTTGCCGCGGCCCTGACGACCTTCTGGGCGGAGCTGCCGGATCCCGCAGAGGTCCCCGCGGCCGATTACCGGGGGTGACGTCCGGGGGACGGCGGTCTGGCGTCACCTGACCGCGACGACGCGGCCGGGGCCTTCGGCAGCTTCCGGCCGACCCATATCCGGTGGCAATGCCGGCCGGATGGCTGCCAGTGGCGTAGCGGTCCACACCAACGGGCTACCGTATCGAGCGGCTTCCGCTCCGGGACCGGGAGTTGAGGGACACGTTTCGGACGACAAGGGCGGACAACCGCCCTTTCAATCGGGTTGCGGAGATCCGGCAGCTTGCGAGGCGATTGTCGACGTCGGCTCCGCCTCGCCGACAGCGCGACCACGACGCAACACTTCGCCTTCCGGCGCGCCGCGGTCGAGCTTGTCGGGCAGCGGCTCGCCATCGGGCGTGAACGCCAGGCTCACCGAATTGATGCAGTAGCGCTCGCCGGTTGGCGGCGGGCCGTCGGGAAAGACGTGACCCTGGTGCGCGCCGCAACGGGCGCAGACGATCTCGGTTCGGGTCATCCCGTAGCTGGTGTCCTGGATATACTTGAGATGACCGTCGGCGAACGGTTGCGTGAAGCTCGGCCAGCCGGTGCCGCTTTCGAACTTGGCACCGCCGTGGAAGAGCGGTAACCCGCAGAGTCGGCAGGTGTAGACGCCGGGGCGCTTCTCGGTGAGGAACACGCCACAGAACGGCGATTCAGTGCCGTGTTCGAGCAGCACGCGGCGTTCCTCCTCGTCGAGGTCGGCAGCCAGCCGGACGAACTCCTCCTCGGTCGGCGGAGCCAAGTCGAAGTGATGCGTATTAGTCTGCTTCATCGCCGGGTCCTTCGCTGCTGCGCTCATTTGGCGAATTCAGTGAGCACCTTGCCCTTTCTACCACGTATGTGGCCAGTTCGCTTTCCCGCGTGTCGCCGACGTTGCGTGCGGAATGGAACGCGCCGGCCGGGACGAACAGCACCTCGCCAGCCTCCAGCACGACCGGCGGCTGACCCTCGACCGCGCGGCCGTCATCCTGGGGTGACGTCCGGGGGGACGGCCGACCGGCTTCTCTAAATTGTGCGGTCGGAACGCTGATTTTCGCCGGGCGCCGAGCCCGCAGGTCAGCCTGGTCCCGCTAGGACGTAGACTCATAAGATTTGATCCACATTCGGATTGAAGCGAGTTTGACGATGGCGAGGTAGTTCTCGTCATGTTTCTCATAGCGCGTGGCGATGGCACGGTAGTGCTTCAGTCGGCAGAAGAAGCGCTCGACCACATTGCGGAAGCGGTAGAGCCATCGGCTGAAGGGTGGCTTTCGACGCCGGTAGGAGACCGGCTTGGCACAGAGCCAGCCACCCTGTGCCGTCATCTGCTGGCGCAGCGCATCGCTGTCATAGGCGGCATCGGCCAGAAGCGCCTGGCCCCGGCCGATCCCGTCCAGCATGTCGGCTGCGCAGCGCCCGTCATGGGCCTGGCCGGCGGAGAGTTTCAGCTTCACCGGCAGGCCATCGGCATCGACGAGCGCATGGATCT